>JBGAOU010000011.1:0-115465 GCA_044221625.1 Pyrinomonadaceae bacterium
GGCGTCTGGTATCGCCTTAACAGCACCGGCGGGGCATTTGCGGCCACTGCCTGGGGAATCTCGACCGACGTACCTGTCGTCGGTGATTACGACGGCGACGGGATCGAGGACATCGGTGTTTTCCGTCCGTCGACCGGCACGTGGTACGTTTTGCAGAGTTCGAACGGAGCCCTACTGGCGTCTCAATTCGGGGCCACCGGCGACGAACCCGGCCCGCGTTACGACGCACCTTAGTTCGGTCAGATCAGTGCTTTACGGCGCGGGCCAGCGTGATGACGTTCACGATGGCCGCGCCGTCTTGCTTTAGGGCCTTGGCACAGTTTGAAACGGTCGATCCGGACGTCAGCACATCGTCAACAAGTACGATATTCTTGCCGGCAATGAGATTCGGCCGGACGACGCGAAAGGCATTGTGGACCGAAAGTTCCCGAGCCTTTTGATCCATGGCTTTGCGGTGGATCGGCGTATGGGTCTTTCTTACCAGCGAATGACAGTCGATCGGGATACCTGCCCGTTTTGAGATGATAGTGCCGATGACCTCGGCTTGATTGAAACCGCGTTCGACCCGTCGCCGGTCGGATAGCGGTACCGGAATGATCAGGTCAACATTTGCGAACGCTGAGCGGTCCCAGGCTGAGATCAGCAGGTCGGCAACGCGCGTGGGAACGATCGGAATTGATTTAAGGCTGGCGATCGACGCTGCGATCGCTTTTTCGTACACGCCGCCCGCGACCGCCCTGTCATAATTATGGTCATCGCACCTTCGGCAGAAAACGTCAATAGCGGCCGCCGATTCACCGAAATAAGCCCCGCACTTGGCGCACAGCATCTGTGTTCCGTCGAAAAGGCGGGTTTCACGCCAGCACGCCGGACACGCCTGACCGTCGTCGACACTCTCGACGGCACGGTCACAGGCACGGCATTGTTTTGGATATACTAAGGAAAGTAGGGAGTCGCGAACGGCCTTGAACATAGTTCAAGCATTATTCTTCATCCAGTAGCCCTTTTTCAACCATTTCCTGACATTCCAGGCAATATCGGGCCCAGGGAATAGCCGCCAGGCGTTTCGGGTTGATCTCTTTTTCGCAGTTTTGGCAAAGCCCATACTCGTCGTTATCAATGCGGAGCAGAGCCTCGTCTATCAGGGCAAGCTGCTTGCTCTCGTTCTCAGAGACCGCCAGCTGGACGTTTTTGGAATAATTACGAACCGCGAGATCGACCGGATCGGGCGTCTCAGAATCATCGATCGAAAGGTCGCTGCCTTTCAATTTTGCGACAAGCAACTCACGCTCGGCGAGCAGTTTTTCTTTGATTTCGTCTAAACTCAATTTACTCATTTCTGGTATGGAAACCCCTTGATGATTGTGAACGCTCTATAAAGTTGTTCCAACAGTAGCACACGAGCCATTTCGTGAGTAAATGTCAGAATTGATAACGATAGCACGATATCGGCCCGCTCGGCAACATCAGCCGAAACGCCGTCGGCACCGCCTATGACAAAGGCGACCTCTTTGATGCCGCGATTCTGCCAATTGTCGATGGTCCGGGAAAGTTCGTGCGAGGTCAAAGCTTTTCCACCGACATCGAGCAAACAGACAAAGGGGGTTTGATTCAGTTTGTCCAGAATAAGTTTGCCCTCAGTTTCTTTTCCCTCGTGCGAGGCAGTATCCCGCAGTTCGGTCGTTTCGCATCGCACAAAATGAGAAAGCCGCCGCAGATACTCATCCTGCAGCGACCGCCAATTCTTGTCCTTGGTCTTTCCGATCCAAACAAAGCGAAATTTCATTGAAACGAGCGGCGTCGTACGGCGACGATCATAGTTCCGAAGGCAGCGTTACCGGGCGGGCATCACGCCACAACCGGGCAAGATCGTAAAATTCACGGGATTCAGAATTGAAAACGTGGATGATGAAGTCGCCGAAATCAAGCAAGACCCACTCGGCCGACGAATAGCCCTCGACGCGAACGGGCCGGGCATCCATTTCCTTCTTCAGGCGTTCGCCGATCTCGTCAGCGATGGCCTGGACCTGCCGTTGATTGGTGCCGCTGGTGATAACGAAGAACTCGGTAAAACTGGCGATATCACGCAGGTCCAGAGCGACGATGTCGACGCCCTTTTTGTCACTGATGCATCGAATGGCGAGTTGCAGTTCGGGGTCGAGTTCGGTAAACGAGGTCGGCGTTGCCGCGATCTCGATCTTTACGGTGTCGTGTTGAAGCGACTTTTCTTGTATTTCTTCCATTAGCTATAAATCTGATATTTTTCGATGTGTTTTGCAACCTCCGGCAATACGTCGTCAGCCCAAGACGGATCGCCGGTGCGTATGCGGTTGCGGATATCCGTCGCCGAAATATCCAAAAAGACCGAATCGGTCACGTAAATCAGCCGTGAGCCATGATCTGTCGAAACAACCTGCACCGGCTTTCCGCGCAGGTCAACGATGCGGCCGCGGATCGAGTCGGTCACGTGGTCAAATGACAGATCGCTGCCGGGCCGGGTCACGACAATGTGGTTTGAAAGCGACAAAACGCTCTCCCATTCGCGCCAGGTGGTGATATCCATCCACGAATCTGCTCCCATGACGAAGAAGATCTGCGTGTCGATCATCCGGGCGTTGAGGGTCGTCAGAGTCTCGACCGTGAATGGCCGCTCGGGAGCCTCGATCTCCATTTTTGAGACAGCGATTCGGTCATCGTGATCGGTCGCCAGGCAAAGCATGGCGTACCGGTCGTAAGCGGAAGTCGGACGCTTTCGCAATTTATGCGGAGCATGAAATGCCGGAATGTAGACAAACTCGTCAAGCGAAAACTGCTCGATCAACGCCTCGGCGACCGCCAGATGTCCGTTATGGACCGGGTCGAACGACCCTCCGTAAAATGCAATTCGCTTCATTGGTCAGAGATCGTCAAGAGAGGTCAGCTGCCTATCCCGGTCGCGGCTATTTCGTCTGCTTCGTCAGCCATGGCCCGAAGTGCCTCAGATACGGCGTTAACCAGTTCTTTGGTGCCGGTTCCCGCAACAGATGAGATCGCAAAGAACTGCTTTTTGTCCTTCTTGGCGCGTTTTCGTAATTTCTCGAGTCGCTCGGGTTCGTCGATCGAGTCGATCTTGGTCGCAACCACGATCTGAGGCCGTGAGCCCAGATTGACGTCGTACTTTGCCAATTCGCGATTGATGATCTCGTAATCGCTGATCGGGTCGCGGCCGGACATCGACGAAACGTCGACTAGATGGAGTATGAGTTTCGTGCGTTCGACGTGCCGGAGAAAACGATGCCCGAGGCCGGCGCCGTCTGACGCACCCTCGATCAGGCCGGGAATGTCGGCGACGACGAACGTGCGGAAGTCACCCATGTCCACGACACCCAGATTGGGTTCGAGCGTGGTAAATGGATAATCGGCGATCTTCGGTTTGGCGGCCGAGATGACCGAGATCAGCGTCGATTTACCTGCGTTCGGAAATCCGACCAGCCCGACATCGGCGATCAGCTTCAACTCAAGCTGGAGTTCGCACTCACCGCCCGGGCGGCCCATATAGTGAAATTTAGGAGCTCTTCGCGTCGGTGTCGCGAAATGGGCATTACCCCAACCGCCTTTGCCGCCCTTGGCCGCGAGGTAGCGTTGTCCGGGTTCGGTAAAATCGAATAAGAGCTCGTTCGACTCCGGATCGAAAACCTGCGTGCCGACCGGTACGCGGACCACGTGGTCCGCACCATCCTTTCCAAATCGATTCGAGCCTTCACCGTGCCGACCGCGTTCGGCCTTGTGCTCCGGATTAAATCTGAGGTGAAGCAGCGTATTGAGTCCTTCGGTCGATTCGATCCAGACGCTGCCGCCGATACCGCCGTCGCCGCCCGACGGGCCGCCGCGGGGCACGAACTTTTCGCGTCGAAATGCGGTAACGCCGTTGCCGCCGTCGCCTGCCTTAACCCTTATTTTTACGCGGTCTAAAAACATAAGTAACGTTTGATTGTAGGTTTTAAGGCGGCCAAACGCAATGGCAAAAAAAAAGCGTCACCCCGGTTTCCCGTTGCGACGCTTTCTTTTTATGCCCTTCGGTCCGCCGAAGCTTGCCGGAAGGGTGGTGGTTCTCGCATGTACACGTTCGAACCACCGATTTTGTATCCCGAAGCCGCTCTGCGGGGAGCCCGCTCCGGTCAGCACCCAATTTGCTTTCACTCCTTGCGGCGTTCTCACGCCCGGTGCCGTTAGGTTTTTGTTGTGGTGGCTTTTCCTCCACCGCCGGTTACGTTCCCGGCAACGAGGCTCGCGTACTTCCTTTCGGTTTTCGCGAGCGGCGTGGCACTCGATGGCTGATCATTTCCATGGAGCGTTACCCGTTTTTATCCGAGCAACTCAGGTTAGCCTTTCGGCTGACCCTAGCAAGCCTTTCGGCTTCGGCTCCGGACGTACCAGACAGCGGCTTTCCGCTCCTTCTGTCCTCAAGCGGCTGCGTCACCGCATCCGCTCCACCTTCCGGTGCCGGTCAAAGTGCCCTTGAGCAACCTCGACTGTAACCATATCTTACACCCGCAAAATCGGAAGTCAAGTAGAAAATACTTTAACTATCGCCCTTATTTTACGGGCACTCTGTGGAAATTCTGTGGATAAGTATGCGGCAAATCTGTGGATAAAATTGTGGAAAATCCAGCAAGCTTTTCAGGGACAGAAGTTACGAGTTAATGTCAATTTGGGACAGGAGACTACCGCCCCCAAAAAATGAGCAAATAAAACAATGAAAAAAGTTAAAAAAAAGTTCTTAAGTGTGCTAAAAAGGGGACCGCATCGGTCGAAAGACAGCCATTTCGTCGATTTAGTGGGAGGTGTCTGTAAATAAATTTAAAATTAATCTAATATTTACGTCAGAACAAAGACGCAGCAAATTTCGGATTGGAAGGATTAACGGGAGAAACACTCGATGACTTTGAAATCATATATTGTCACTGTTGTACTGGTTGTAGGCGTCTGCTGGTCGGGATATGCGTTCCAGCCATCTGCGGCACCTGCATTTGTTGGTATCGCCCCGTCATCGACGCCGAGTCCGCGAAGAAAGCCGAAGCTAAGGCCAATTCAATCGCCGTCGCCGTCAATGCCAGTAAGCGGGACTAGGACTTTCAAAGAAGGTGGCGTAAATGATATGACCCATATGCGGACTGGACAGTCGGAGCGCCAGAATTCAGCATTTGCAAACCGAACTGAGTCGATCGGCAAGGATACGACAATGATCATTCCCGAACCTGTGACTTCAGGATCAGCGAATCAACTGCGGGGGCAGAAGGTGAGCCGCAGTGGCAAAGAAACGCGCACGTCGCAGCCTACTTCAGTAAAAGAAAAGCAGGACATCGAAGTCGAAAATGACGAGACGCATATCGTTGGCAGCGGCAGGAAATCGGCTGCTCCGGCGAACGGGTCGGCCAATCGCAGATCGACGCCAAGAAATACGAGAACCGAAACCGTAGACAATAATGAAACGATCACGGTTCATCGCGGCGTGAACGAGCCGGGCAATTCCGGAGCGAACACTCGCATCCGCAAGGGCACTGTGAGAAAGGGTTCCCATACAAGATCCGTTCGGCGACATGCAACCAGGAAGACCGCGGGCAAACGGGTAATCAAATAGGTGACAATGTCCCGGAAAGTCAGCTACAGGTGGTAAGCGGAATGCGAGCGATCGATCTCACCCATTACGTCTGAGATCGGGATCATTTTTCAGCTTCCTTAAGTTCGCTTACCTTGACGCCGTGCGTTTCAAATTCGGCCGCGATCTGGCGAAAGTTCCTGTCACCCAATTTCAGTACGGCGTAATCGCCCTCGGTTCGTACGGTCATCCAGTGCTTTTTCTTCTTGATGAAAAGAAAGGGAACCGCGATGAACGGAACTATCAGGCTGGTAAGAACGACGGTCGTTATTCCGCCGCCGACCGAGAACAGAGGCTTTTTCGAATATGACCGGTCCGCAAACCTGATGTCGCCGTAGGCAAATTCCCGCGTCTCCCGGTTGAGGCTCGCCTTATCCGGAACGATCTTAACGGTCTTTTCGCCAAAAATGATATCGGCGTCAGTCTCGATTGACTTTTTGTCTTTGGTGACGACCAATTCGACGGCAAATGTCCTGTTCGAGGTCTGAGCGACACCAGATGAGACAAACAGGACACACGAAGCAAGCACGATTACAACAAAGCGGGTGGCGAATTGCGATCTCATGATATTGGTTCGATGAACCGCCGGCCCAATTGGTTTTATCGCCCGCGGAAACAAAAAAAAGCGGCCGAACGGCCGCCTTCTTCTTAATATTGGAACAACTGGGCCTATGCAGCCGCTTTCGGGGCCAATTCAGGAGCGCCTTCAGCGTAAACGCTGACAAACTTGCCTTTCTGCCCTTTGTTCTCAAATTTAACAAAGCCCTCGATCAACGCGAACAACGTATCGTCCTTGCCGATACCCACGTTGTTGCCCGGCTTCCACTTGGTGCCGCGCTGACGAGCCAAAATGTTGCCGCCGAGTACGTGCTCGCCGCCAAACTTCTTAAGACCTAGCCGCTGCGAGTGCGAATCGCGGCCGTTTCTGGATGAACCTACACCTTTCTTATGTGCCATATGTTTGAGTGGTCAGTGCCTTGTCGCCGGCGGCAAAACAAATCGCCGTCAATTGATGCGACAGGAACGACTTAAATCTTCTCGATCTTAATTTCAGTGAAACCTTGACGGTGTCCTTGCTTGCGTTTGTACTGTTTGCGTCGCTTTTTCTTGAAAACGATGATCTTGTCAGCCTTTCCGTGGCCGACGACCGTGGCGTTGATCGTGGCGCCGCCTTCCGTCTTAGCGTCTTTGCCTTCGCCGACCAGAAGAGCTTCAAGCGAAACCTTTTTCCCTTCTTTCTCGTCGATCTTCGGCACGCGAAGCGTCTGGCCGCTCTCGACCGCAAACTGCTTTCCGCCTGTTCTGATAATTGCGTAACTCATCTCTAGTGTTAGCTCCTCTTGACCCTATGCAAAATCTGCACAAGTCGAAAAACTCAAATTATACGGAAAAAGGGTTGGCAGGTCAATCACAAACACGACAATTATCGTAACGCCTTCGATCGGTCGAAAAATGATGCCCGCAAAAGGCCGTCTACGCCATCGACGGGTCTTTGACAATGCCTATGAACGGGAGATTGCGGTAGCGGCCTGCAGCGTCGAGGCCGTAACCAACCACGAAGTGATTCGGAACGACGAAGCCCGTGTATTCGATCTTGAGTTCTTTCTTGATACGCGGTTCGGGCTTGTCAAGAAAACTCGCGAGTGTGATCGAACGCGCGCCGCGGGACCCGAGGATATCCAGCAACCGCGAAAGCGTAAGGCCGGTGTCGATAATATCCTCGACAACCAGCACGTCCTTGTCACGGATCGGATTGCTGAGATCCTTGATGATCTCGACGTCGCCGCTCGAGACAGTGCCGTCCTTGTAGCTCGAGACCGACATAAAATCGATCGAGAGCGGAAGATCGATGGCACGCATCAGGTCCGCCAAAAAGACGCACGATCCCTTGAGGACACCGACCAGAACGAGGTCTTTTCCCTGGTAGTCGCGGCTGATCTGGGCACCCATTTCCTTGACCCGCTCAGTTATCTGCTCGGCGGAAAACAGGACTTCGAGGTTCGGGTTGGTAAATTCAGTATGATCCATTCGGGTCGATTCGGCGGCCATATTTTCCTCGCAAATTTGATTGAAAAGGTTTTTACAAATACTATTCAAACATAGGTCAATATTCAAGTTGCCCGATGTTTTAGATCGTAAAGTATGTCTGACCAGCAAAATGATGCCCGCGAACGAGTAAGGGCCCTCGTGAGACAGGTGCTTGCGGCCGTGCCGCCGCCATCGCCCGATACTGCCGAAACTCCATTTAAGGTCGAACATGTGGTCGTCAATTCGATCGCGGACAAGGTCGGCAAACCGTTTGACCGCGATGAATCCGCCAAGTCGCTAATCACGGAAGATGACCTGCGGGGACTTGGGCAGGGTGCCAAATTGAGAGTCGCGGCAAATGCCAAATTTACCTCGCTTGCGGATGACATCATCAAGGATCGCGGGATCGAATTGATCCGAAAGGAACCGCGCAAGAGCACCACAAAGGTGAGGTCGGCCGCGATCGGAGCAGACCACGGCGGCTTTCGGCTGAAAGAACACGTCAAGGACCTTCTGACGGACCTCGGCCTGCAGGTGCGTGATTTCGGCACCGACAGTGAAGAGGCGGTCGATTACCCGGACCTCGCGCATGCCGTCGCCCGGAGTGTCGCCGGCAAACAGGTCGATGTCGGCATTATCATCGACGGAGCGGGCATCGGCAGTGCGATGACGGCAAATAAGGTGCCGGGCGTCAGGGCCGCGGCATGCTACTCGCCGGCGCTCGCTCGCAATTCGCGGGAGCTCAACGGCGCCAATATCCTGACACTCGGGGCAGGGCAGAATACCTTTGCCGAAGCGAAAGAGATCGTCGAAGCGTTTATTTCGACGGACATCGCCGAGGAACGGCACATCAGGCGCGTCGGTAAGATCGAGAACATCGACCGCCAGTATAGAAAATGAACGGAACGGTAAGCTAACGATGCAGCAAAACGGCAATTACGAACAATTAGTCGACCAGATCACCGATATGGTGTTAGCGAAACTCAACGGCGAGGAATATTGCCCTACGTTTTGCCACGCCGACGTCCAACGCATCGTCGATGCCGGAGCCGAACGCATCGGGATCGTCCTCGGCGAAACCGCCACGGCACATGACTGGGCGAGCCTGATCGATCACACGCTACTGAAGCCGGAAGCCTCCGAAGCTGACATCCGCAAACTGTGCGAAGAAGCGGCACAGTTCGGCTTCGCTTCGGTTTGTGTAAATCCGGCGTGGGTCAAAAAAGCCTCCGGTTTTCTTAAGGGCAGCGGCGTACCGGTCTGTACCGTCATCGGGTTTCCGCTCGGGGCGACATTGCCTGACGTTAAGGCTTTCGAGGCTCGGCGGGCGATATTCAACGGGGCGACCGAGGTCGATATGGTCATCAATATCGGGGCTCTTAAATCAGGCGACGATTGCGCCGTCGAGGACGATATTCGCGCGGTCGTCGAGGCCGCACATGAGAACCACGTGCTCTGCAAGGTGATCATCGAAACCGCGCTGTTGACCGACGACGAAAAGGTCCGAGCTTGCATCGCCTCGAAAAACGCGGGTGCCGATTTTGTTAAAACCTCGACCGGATTCGCCAAAGGCGGAGCGACGGCAAACGATGTGGCGTTGATGCGTCACACAGTCGGCAAGGCACTCGGCGTCAAGGCCTCGGGCGGTGTAAAGGGCATCGATGACGCGCGGGCTATGTTCGAAGCCGGTGCGACCCGCATTGGTGCCTCGGTCGGCGTCAAGATCGCTCAAGAGGCAAGTGGATTGAAGGTCGATGCACCGACCGGCGGCTATTGATTCGGTACGAAATTATAGACTATATAACCTGATGCCGATACGGGTTTTCCCTGAAGCATCACCGGTTTGAATGTCGATCGCCTGACTGCCTCAACGGCCGCGATACGCAGCGATTTAGGCCCTTCCGTAGCCTGGGCGTCGATGAGTTTTCCTGTCTCGCTCAGAGTGATCTGAACCGTAACTTTTCCCTGGATATTCATTCGCCGGTCGATGGCCGAATACATTGGCATTACGAGGTCGGTCGCAAAGCCGTTCATAGCACCTACCGGTACGATCCGAGGTTCGGCCTTGGCGAGTTCAGCGGCCTTTGCCGCCGCGATACGCCTTTCCTCTGCGGCTGCAGCGTCTCTGATCTTTGTTGAGCCAAGTTTTGCCGCAGTGTTCGACGGGTCGATGGCGGAGGCCTTGTCAAAATAGGCGAGGGCATTTGCCGTGTCACCCGTCTGTTCGAAGATCTGAGCCCGAGCAATCGTCGCGGCGACATTCTTCGGATCGATCCCGAGGCCCTTGTCCAGATCGGCGGCGGCATTGTCCAACTTACCCTGTTTGAGGTACACAAGTCCGCGGTCGATATACGGCTGGGCTTCGTCCGGCTTGAGGCCGATCGCTCCCGATAGGTCAGCTATAGCCAGATCGAGTTCACCGGCAAGCAGATTAGATGCCGCGCGTGTGCGGTAAAATGCAAAATCCGGCGGCGGTGGCGTCGCCGCCGCAGGGGGAACATCCGGTGCCTTTACCGACTCAGATTTCTGCACAGCGACTTGCTCACCCGCGACCGCCTTTTCTCTGATCGCTTCGATCAGTTCCTTGTACGCTCCGGTACTGCCGAGTTCCTTTTCGATCTCGGGCGTCAGGCTGAAAGTAATGCCGCGCTGTTTGACCGCGTCAGCAAGGATCTTGTTCTTTTCCTCGATGACCGCTTTTTTCGATCTCAGGGCGATCAGAATATCGGCGAGGCTCAACTGTCTGGCCTGCCCGACGGCGGATGACAGCCCGCCGAATAGCAATCCGACAAAAACTGCGATAAGGCCTAATGCGAACCGTCCGCGAGATCTTTTATTTACTTTATTGTCGTTCATACGGAGCTTCCTTTCCGGATCGGCCGAGGCCGAGCAAAATTTGTGTTATCAGTTATCGCTGATCAGGTCGTCGACCGTCACCGTCTTTTTCGGCTTTTGGTCAGGCTTAACATCAGTTTTGGCAGCGGACTTTTTATCCGCCTTTGTATCCGACGCGGCTGTTTTTGCCGTTTTGTTTTGCGGAGCAACATCTTCAGGACGTGACGCTTCGGGTGCGGACGTCGAGGCAGCCGTTTCCGGTGTCGCTGACGGCTCCGGCATCGCCGGGGCGGATTCGGGCGCCGGGCGGTTTTCGACGGCCAAAGTCGCCTGGGGCTGAACCGTCGTTGCGGGCGAATTTCCCATAAAAACGAACGCTACCGCCGCGGCCGCGATCACTAAAAATGCCCCGACCGCGGCGATCGGCATCAACATCGACCGGCCTTTCGGAGCTTCATCCGAATCAGTGCCGCTCGAAGATTCGAACAGGACCGGAGAATCCAGAATGTCGCGTTCCGGACGAGCAGGCACAGGAGCTTTCTTTACGACTGTTAGTTCTTCCGGGACGACAACCGCCGGCACAGGCTCTTGACGCTTTTCGGGCACGGATACCGGTGAGACAGTCGGCAACGGCGTCGGTTCCGCAGCAGCCACGGGTTTGTCGGTACGCCGTGACAGCATTCGCGGGGCCGCGGTTGCGATGGCCGGCGGCAGTTCGAGCAGGTCGAGTTCGTCCGAGCCCGATATTGCCGGGCCGAGTTCGATCCCTGCAATTGAGGCGGCGGCGGTTTCGATGGTTCTGTAACGGTCTTCGCGCCGGATCGACAATGCCCGGATGAAAAAGTCCGCGAGACGGTCTGAATACCCGGCGGCGATCAGGGCCGACCGATCCAGCGGATCAGGACGGCCGTCGAGCATCTCGATCGAACGCTCAAGAGCGCTCGGCGGCGTTTGTCCGGTTGCCACGCGATAGATCATCGCGGCGATCGAATATATCTCGGACCGAACGTCGCACGGGCTTTCCAGGATATCGAGGGCCGCGTCGTCAAAGAGATTTCCGATGGCCTTTTTCGATGCGGAATCAAGCTGGGGCCAGATCGATTCGAGAGGTGCACAGGACATCGCGGCCGAAATATCGGCATTGTCCGCCATTCTGGACGAACGCCCGTCACGCCGGCCGAAGAAAAGCAGGTTAAAGGCGCCTTTGTCCGAGATACGAACGGTCGTCGGGGTGATCTCGACATTTGCTCTGCCGGCAAAGCGGCCGCGTATGTCCGTGATCAGCGAGAAAGCTCCGCGAATTTCAGCGGCGACATCGCTGTCGAGGAACAGGCGTCGCGTCACGGTCAGCGGAGGCGACAATTCATGCTCTGATCGGGCGACTACATAAAAGCGGTCAACCTCAACGAAATGATCGGTGTTGCGGACCAATCTGCCGTTGGTGATCATCGCTGTCAGGGCAAAGCTCTGTTCCAGCGAACGCATTCGGTCGTCGCGTTCTGTCGCGGTCAGTACTCTCGTCAGCGATAGAGGTGTTTCGAGTATGTAAACGTTGTTATCGAGCAGACAATCACGAGCGCTGTATAAAATGTCGTCGTGGATCGTTCCGAGTCGCTCGATGATCCTGTAGCGGCCTTGTTGAAGATGTGTGTTTGAGGAGAGCATTGATCGGTTACCTGTCGGCGTAGAAGCCCAGCGATCATTATATCAAAATGTGTTAAAAAGTGAAGTAAAATGTTACACAACGTTTGGCACAGGCGGGCCGTCGCAGTTTTGTCGGGTTCAATTTGGCCGAGCGTGCATCGCCGAGCGGCAGTTTATTGAAACCCTGCCGGAAAATTATGCGAAGATAGTTATGAGCAACATATGTCCGAAAAGATCAAGCCCAGTGAGATAACCGACGAAGCCACATACCTTAACCGGCGCAATTTCATAAAGGCAGGGATCGCCGCCGGCAGTCTCGCGGCGACGACCTCGGCTTTCAGATATTTCAGCCCAGCGAGGTCCAATGCACCTGAGCCGCCGGCGCTTGCGGAGGTGAAACGTTCGGAGCCAACCAATGCCGGCCTGACGCCGAATACCTACGAGGAGATCACCAATTACAATAACTTTTACGAGTTTTCGACTAGCAAATCGGCGGTCGCCGCCAAGGCCGAGTCGCTTGTGACGCGGCCGTGGACGGTTGAGGTCGGCGGGATGGTGCACAAGCCGAGGACCTTTGATATCGAGGATCTGCTTAAGTTTGAACAGGAAGAGAGGATATATCGGTTTCGATGTGTTGAGGCTTGGTCGATGGTGATCCCATGGGTCGGATTTCCGCTCAAAAAGCTGATCGACGAGGTCGAACCGCTCGGTTCCGCCCGTTACGTCGCGTTTCAGACCAAATATGACCCGATCCGGATGCAATCCTCGTTTGCGGCCGGCATCGATTTTCCCTATGTCGAAGGCCTGCGGCTGGACGAAGCGGTACATCCGCTGACCATCCTGGCGACCGGCCTTTACGGCAAACAAATGCCCAATCAGAATGGTGCCCCGATCAGACTTGTTGTGCCGTGGAAATATGGATTTAAGAGCATAAAGTCGATCGTCAAGATCATGCTGACCGATCGTGAACCGCCGACAACGTGGAATCAGGCGTCGCCGGAAGAATACGGATTCTTTTCAAACGTAAACCCGGACGTCAGACATCCGCGTTGGTCGCAGGCGTCCGAGCGTCGCATCGGCGAGATCGGGATGAGGCCGACGATGCCGTTCAACGGTTACGGTGACGAAGTTGCCTCGCTCTACAGCGGCATGGACCTGAAAAAGTACTTTTGATGACCGACGTAAGATTTTACAAAACGCTGCTCTGGCTCAACAGCCTGATACCCGTGACTATTCTTGGCTGGGATGCCTGGAACCACCGGCTAGGAGCAAATCCGATCGAGTATTTCCTTCGGGCGACGGGCGTTATGACGCTTGTTTTCGTGCTTGCGACGATGCTCATAACGCCGCTCAGGAAATGGTTCGGGTGGAATCAACTGATAAAATATCGGCGGATCGTCGGCCTTTTCGCGTTTTTTTACGGACTGATCCATTTCACGACTTACATCGTTTTCGATCGAAGCCTCGACATTGCCGGAACGGTGGCTGATGTGATCCAACGGCCCTTCATCGCTTTGGGCATGGCCGCGCTCTTGATGATGGTGCCGCTGGCCGTTACCTCGACCAATGCCATGGTCAAACGGCTCGGCGGAAAGCGCTGGCAGATGCTGCATCGCCTGATCTATTTAACGGCGATCGCCGGCGTCATTCACTTTTGGATGATCGTTAAATCTGATGTGTTCTATCCCGCGATCTTCGCTGCGATCCTGGCCGTATTGCTGGCGGTTCGGGCTTATTTTTCGCTCCGAAGCCGAAAACTCGCGTCAGCAAAGGCCTAGGCCGCCGCAGGCGAAGGTTCAGTCTCGTGTATATTCTCGTTTCGCGGGCTAAACCATCTGGCTTCCAACTTCTGCCGCCAGGCAAGCGAATAGCGTTCGACAAGATAATAAGAGATCGAACTCATTACGGCGATCCCGATAAGATTTACGGGGAAAGAAGTCAGCAGGCCGGGGTTTTGCGGATCCAGGAAAGGCTGTTGCCAAAGGTAGATCGAATAACTCATCACACCCAACCTGACCATCACCGGCGAGTTCAGAAAACGGCCGGCCCGGCCCGAATGGTTGGTGACAGACCAATCAAGGCAAAGTGCGACGGCGATATTCATCAAGGTCAGGCTGGCACCCAGGAACACCAATGGGTGGTCGCCCTGAAGATTAGCTAAAATTATTAAGGGCAGCAGCAAGACGACGGCCCGGGAACCGAGAAAGCGGCGGTAAAGCGGTAGTCTGTGCAGTTGCCCCCTGAAAAGTGACAGCAGGCACCCGATCGCCAGGGCATCGGCATTGGCGTGAAAGCCTTTCAAAACCCATATCTGGTCCGGTCCCGACATCCAAAAATCAAGAACTCTGACGACCGGCGCCAGCAGCAAGATGGCAATGAGCAAGGCCTTTGCCCTGCGTATACCGAGCATCATCAGAAAGCCGGGCAGGATCAAATAAAATTGTTCCTCGACCGCCAGTGACCATGTGTGGCCGAGCAGCCATCCTGTCGGGGCGACATAATCGGTAACGTACGCCGACGAGTAAACAAGCGAAGCAAGCGGCACAGACGCCAGCCCGAGGGCCGCGGCGAGGCCTATCACACCAAGGTAAAAATAATACGGCGGAAATATCCTTAGTGTCCGTCGGAAATAGAACTTGAGCAGGTTAACCGTCGATGTCCGCTCGATCTCGCGGACCAACAGCCCGGTGATCAGGAAGCCCGAAATGACAAAGAAAACGCGGACGCCGAGATTGCCGAAATTACCCGTAGTTCCCAGCCCATAGACGTGGAACGCGTGGCCGACCAATACCAGAGCGATCGAGACCGTTCGTAAGCCGTCGAGCGAGGGAATTCGGTTGTCTAATTTTTGCAAAGCTTCGGCCACGAAACAATAAAATCGCAATCGCCCTCAAAATCAGCAAAATCTGTGTAGTTTCATCCCTTGGGCGAGCGAAACTTGCCGAGGCCGGTCGCACGGTGCATTTTTTTGCGATGGTCTTCGCCCTCGATCACGACTGTCTGACACATTTCGTAGATCCGCGAGCGGGCGCGGACGCCGATCCGGTCTTCGAGCGTTTCATCGCGGTCGGTTGCCCTTTCGTCGAGGTAATTGGTGGTAAAGATCGTAAATTTGCGTTCGTTATAGCGCGTGTTGATGATGTGATGGAGGGTGTCGCGGACCCAATCGGTCGGTTTTGAGGCGCCTAGTTCATCCAGCACGAGGATGTCGGCATTTAGGACTGGAGCAAGCACGCTGAGTTCCGATGTGAAAGTGTTGGGATTGTACGAACTCTGGATCTCCTTTAGCAGCGTCCCGAATTCGTAAAACAAACAGGCAAAGCCCCTTTCGGTCAATCCCTTAAGGATCGACACCGCGAGGTGCGTTTTGCCCACGCCGACATTCCCCGAAAAGAGCAGGCCGTTATCGACGGCCGGGAACTGAACGGTGAAATCCTGAGCGACGCGAAGCGCGATCTTTTGTGAAATGTTGTCGCCGGCGTTATAGGTATTGAAGTGGCATTTTTCGTACCGCTTCGGGATCTGTGTCTTGTTTATCTGTTCGACGTGCGGGTCGCGTTTGCGGCACACGCACCGCCGTGCGCCTTTGCCCGGGACGACCTCCATTCCTGTGCCGAAACATATCTCACATACCTCGATATCCGAGGCGTTTGATTCGACGGAACGGAGTTTCGGAACGGCCTTCAGGCCGTGTTTTTTGGAATTGTCGGTGGTCATACGGGTCTGCTTGCCTCGGGGTCATTTGGATTATAGCATCGGCGACCGCCAATTCAAGCGGCGGCAGTTGGACATATGATATAGTCTGGTAAATAGAGTGTTTATGGGATTTATTCGCAGTTTAATGATCAAATTCGGGATGGCGGACCTCAGCTCCGAACGGACGCCGATATCCGTAATGCTGCTTGACGACGACCGCCGCCGACACCGTTGGTTCGCCAAAAGGTTTGACGGAGACTATCTTGATATCGCCGAAAATGTCGAAGAGGCGAAATCGTTTCTAGCGAGTTCGTCCTACGACGCAATATTTCTCGACCACGACTTGCTGCCGCATCACTACGAGTCGAATGACCATGATGATTTTGCTCAAACCGGTTACGCGGTCGCCCTTTATCTGAATGAGAATCCGGACCTGCAGCGGGCCGCCACGATCATCGTCCACACGCGAAACGCGGACGCCGCGATCTCGATGGTCCAAAAGCTCCGCGAGACCGGACGCACGGTCGAATACTGTGCGTTTCCGATGCTCGACCTCAAGATAAAGAATTATTGGAAAAGGTAGGCGTATTCAGCTCTTAAGGCCCTTGATCAAGACCGCTGCGATGCCGTCGACCCGCGATGAGATCTGGTCTCGGGAACCGAGTTCGGCCGAGCTCAGGCTGTAGGGCAGAAGCGAGTTCGTCGCCTCCAACAACACGGCCGCCGCCGCGATCGGGTCGGTCGGAGCAAGTTCGCCGGCCTCGATACCGTTTGCGATCACCTCAGCAAATATCCTCGATTCCTCGCTGAAATAACGCTGCCTTCGCATCAGCAGTTGAACCCGCAACCGTGAGAGCAACTCGTCCAGGCTCTGCGTATAGTGCTGCACGCTGTCAAAGCGGTACAGCACGCGTTCCAAGAGCATTTTGTGCAATCGCTCACCGGCCGGTGCCTTCCCGTCGGCGATCTGTCTCAGCCGGGCCTTTAGCCGGTCGACGATGCGGTCGATGTGCGAAAGGGCGATCTCCTCTTTGCTCGCAAAATGCAGATAGACGCTGCCCTTTCCGATCCCGACCTCGTGGGCGAGTTCGTCGATCGTCATTTTCTTATACCCTGAACGAGCGAGCAGCCGATCAGTAGCATCGAGTATCGCGTCGCGGGTATTGACGGGTTTTGAACGATCGGGCATAGGAAAAATGTCGCCGTCCCGGCGAACTGGAGAAATGGTATTCGACCGGCCGGTTTTTGTAAAGTACTCAAAAAACGGTACCCTACTCGACCTACAGCCCGGCCAGATCCCACTTTTTCACGGTTTCGATTATCAGTGCCGCGACCTTGTCCGTGACCTTCTTGTAATAGAGATCGGCCTTTGCCTGATCGAATTTTGGAAAGCCCTGGCCCTTTTGATACAAGCCGATCGACGACGGGAACGGCACTGCCGACCAGGTGCCGGCGGTCGGATACGCGGTCGTCATTTCGGGGCCCGTATATTTGTCGGGCTGGACAAGTGTCGGGTCGATGGCCTGAATGAACGCGGTCTCGTTCCAGCCGGCGTGCCCGCCGTCCTCGCCAAACACCTCCTTTGTCTCATCCGAGGCGAAAGACCACCAGTTGATCACGAGCGTCCTTACCTTGCGTTCGGAGGCGACCTCGGCCGCGACGGCATTGAGCACTGCTGTCTGGCCGCCGCCGTGGCCGTTCAGGATAATGATATTGCGAAAGCCGTTCTTCGCCAGACCCTCAAGGATCTGTTTGACGAACGGCCGGTACGCGGCCTCGGTGATCTGAAACGCGCCGGGATAAGCCTCCATCGAACCGGTAATGCCGTACGGCAAGGTCGGGGCGATCATGGCGTTGGTGCGGCGGGCGATCGTCTTTGCCAAAGCGAACGGAGCGGTGTTGTCGGCTCCATTGTTGATAACGCCGTGCGGTTCGAGCGTGCCGGTCGGCAGCAGGACGGTCTGCACCTTTGACGGAACGGCCGCCTTAAAGTCCATCCAGTTGATCCGCTCCATCTCGCGGGTCGGGACTATGTCCTTGTCGTTTTGAGCAAAGGCGGGCATACACCCGGAAACGATCAATAAAATCACAAGAATATATCTCATCATTTTGTCTTCTCTGTGTCCTCTGTGCCTCTGTGGTGAGACATCCTAGTCAAAATACTTCTTTCCGCGTAATTTCTCCGGCATAAGGTCGCCTTCGGGGTCGTTACCCTCGTCCTTGCCGTAGCCGACCTCCTTCATAAGCTTGGTCGGAGCGTTGCGGATCTTCATCGGGACGGGCAGATTGCCGAGCCGTTTGGCGTCTTCCATTGCGGAGCCGATCGCGTCTGTCGCCGAGCGGTCCTTGGCGGCCCTGGCCAGAAAGGCGACGCCGTGGGCCAGGTTATGGATGCACTCGGGCATACCGATGGTGGTCACGGCCTGAAATACCGCGTTGGCGACGACCAACGCCGTGGGCTGGGCAAGCCCGACGTCCTCGCTGGCAAAGATCACCATGCGGCGGGCGATAAATTTTGGGTCCTCGCCCGATTCGAGCATGCGTGCGAGGTAGTACATCGCGGCGTCGGGCTTTGAGGCACGCATCGATTTGATAAAGGCTGAAATGACGTTGTAATGCTCCTCGCCCTTTTTGTCATATCGCAGAAACTTGTTCTGCAGCGTTTCCTTGAGCGTTTCGAGCGTGATCGCGTCGTACAGGCTCGAGGTGTTTTCGATCATGGTGATCGCCTGGCGGGCGTCGCCGTTGGCCATCCCGATCAGCCACGCTTTGGCCTCGTCGTCGAGCGTATAGCCGGTGCGGTCGATGATCGCGGCCATGTCGGCGTCCGAAAACTCTTTCAGCACAAAGACACGCATCCGCGACAAAAGAGCCGGTATCACCTCAAAGCTCGGATTCTCGGTCGTCGCCCCGATCAGTACGAGCTCGCCGCTCTCGACAAACGGCAGCAGAAAATCCTGCTGAGCCTTATTGAACCGATGGATCTCGTCGAGGAAAAGGACCTTTGGCCTTTGGTCTTCAACTCCCCGCCTTACCAAGGAGGGGTGGCCGCCGCTCCGGGCGGACGGGGTGGTTCTCTCTGTCTCTCCTGTCTCGAAAAGCTCTCCTTCCTTTTGCCGGCTACCGGCTACTGACTTCTGACTACCGGCAACGATCTTCCGAATATCTTCTTTCCCCGCCGACACTGCCGACAGCTCGTAAAACTCGGCGTTCAGAGCGTTCGCATAGATCCGGGCCAGCGTAGTCTTGCCCGTGCCCGGCGTGCCCCACAGTATGAACGAAAAGACATGCCCTTCCTCGATCGCCAACCGCAAAGGCTTGCCCTCGCCGACAAGATGCTCCTGTCCGACGTACTCATCAAGCGTCACCGGCCGAATTTTACTGGCAAGAGGTTCCATTTAGATGTGTCTTTGATTATAGCCCAAAAAATATGAGGCGGCAGATGCGCCGCCTCATCCATTTATCGTTCCGCAAGGGGCCTACTTCACGCCGAACGCGTAGCCGAACGAGAATACGACGTTGCCGGTGCGGCTTTTGCCGTCGTTGAGCGTGTCTTTTTGCAGCGTGGTCAGCCCGTAGGCGACGCGGCCGTCGATAAAGGCGTAGTTCTTACCGTGTTTGAAGGTGATGCCGCCGCCGCCCGTGATGCCGAAGTTAAAGCGGTTAAGCTCGTCGGTGACGTCGGTCTTGGCGTCAAACGGGATCGCCGGGAACGGCGTGCCCGGGCCGATCAGCACCGGAACGGTGCCGGCGTTATTCAGGTAGAGCGGGCTCGTGCCGCTGGTGACGGTCGTCGCCTTCATCAAAAAGCCCATATACGGGCCGCCGTTGACGTAATAGCCGACCTGCTTTTCCTTACGGGCACGGTACTTGAGCATTACCGGTACCTCGATGTAGTCGAGTTTGGCGGTGTTGTTGAAATTTGCGAAGTAGTAATTGCCTGCCGGCAATACAGGCAGCCCCGGGATCGTCTGCGTCACCGGCTGGATGCCGTTGCGTTTGCCGCCCTGCGGTGCGTAATCGACCTCGATCTGCAGCGAGGTGCCCTTGTGCAGCTGCACATCGACAAATCCGCCAAAACTCGCGGTCAGCCGCGACTTGTAATCCCGCGTGATCTCCTGATCGTTGCCGCCGACCAGATTGGGCAGGCTGAGCCCGGCCTTGACGCCGATGTGGACCTCGCGTTCGTCCGACTGGGCGAACGTGATCGCTGAAACGACTAACAAAATTGAGACTGCAAATATGGCTCTGAGGGTTTGTGACATAAGATCATTCTCCGTTTTGCGGCTGACGCCGATATTTATCGAAGAATATCGCACCAAAAGCGTCGTGAATCAAGCGGGTCGCGGCTAGCTGCCCGATCCGCTGAGGATGGAATCGATCATTTCGAGATCGTTCATTCTCGGTCTTCGGTTGGGATCGTAGAGCGCCGACTCGACAAAGGCCTGACATCTGGACCGAAGAGCCCGAGCCTCTTCGGTCTTGCCCTGACGCGCAAGCGATATACCCATGCGGCATTCGGCATAGGCGATCGGAGCGGGATCGTCAGGAAAATGCATCTTGAGGTACGGTAGCGATTCGCGGTAATAGCGTACGGCGACCTCGTGCGGCGACTCAGACGTCACGGGCGTGATCGTCTGCCGACACGGCACGGTCCGCGCATGGTCTTCATAATACGAGATGAATGCGGCGTAATCCGTCAGCATAAAGGGGAAATTGCGATTTGTCGGGTCGGTCGAACGCATCATGTTAATAGCGCGGTCAAAGAGACGGCACTGTTCGTAAGGGTCGTCGGACAACATCCCGTAAGTACTGTAGAGGTCCTTGGCAACGAGGACGTGCCAGTCGCCGTAGTATTTTGCCCGCAGCTCCAGGGCCCTGAGAGCGTGCTCGCGCGCCTTGGCGGAATACAGGCTGCGCTCATCACCGGCCGGCTTTTCCCGTGCGACCCAGGCGAAGACCTCGCCGAACCGGTAATGTAGTTCAGCCGCGATGTCGATGTCGTTTGGAAAATCGGAGTCGATCTTGTCGGCCAGCTCGTTTAGGGCGTCGATCACGCGTGCCTCGCCCTTTTGTCTTGCGCCCTCGGCGTACCATCCGGGATTTGCGTAGCCGATGATCTTGGCCATGTACTTGGCCATCTTTTCGGACTTTGCCTGTTCGGTCTTCGCATTTGCGGCCTCGGCCATCGCGACACGGCTCTGCCACAACGCCAACGTCGTGCCGCCGATCAGCGCCACGGCGACCGCGACGGCAGCCGCGGCCGCGATCCGATGGCGGCGAATGAATCTCGCCGCACGATAGCTCCAGGTGCTCGGACGCGCATTGACGGGCAGCCCGTCCATCGAACGCCAGATATCGTCGGCAAACTGCTCGACCGTCTGGTAACGCTTGGACGGCTCCTTACGCATCGCCATCAGCAAAATGTTGTCGAGGTCGCCTTTGATCTGCGACGCGGCAATGCCCCGGCTATTGGTTCGCGAGCTGGGAAGCGGCGGCTCCGACTCGCAGACAATGGTCCTTGCCTCAATTGCCGACTTGGCCGACAGGTCGAACGGCAAACGGCCCGCGATGAGCTTGTAGAGCACGACCGCAAGGCTGTAAATATCGGTCGCCGTCGTCACCGGGCGGCCGTCGATCTGCTCGGGGCTCGCGTATTCGGGCGTCATCGCACCGAACAGCGTCGGTTCCTGCGGGTCTGCGTCGGCGAGTTTGGAAATGCCGAAATCGATCAGTTTAGGCGTGCCGTCATCGGTGACGATGATATTGCCCGGTTTGATGTCGCGGTGGATCACCAGATTGCGATGGGCGAACGCGACGCCGTCACAGGCTCGATTAAAGAGCTTTAGGCGTTCGCGCAAGCTCAAGTTTCGCGAAAAACAGTACTCGTCGATCGGTTCACCGGCAACAAATTCGATCGCAATGTACGGAATGCCGTCATCGGTCGTGCCGGTATCCAAAATTCGGGCGATATTGGGATGTTCGAGGCTGGACTGGATCTCGATCTCGCGCTGAAAAGCCTCGCGCGTTTTCCCGACGCTGTATTCACGGCGCAACAGCTTTAGAGCTACCAGTTGATTAAATTTGCCGTCAGTCCGCCGGGCCAGATAAACAGCGCCCATACCGCCGAGTGCGATCTCGTTTTCGATCGTGTACGGCCCGATAGTGCTGCCGTCCGAAACCGCAGCGGCGTCGGGCAGGGCTTCGACCAATGACCGCGCGTACGAAACCGCCGGCCGCTCGAGAAAGTCCGTGGACTTGTCGGCAAATCCGATCAGCGACAGCACCTCACGGCGGACATGCTCTGAGACGTTCGGAGATGCCAGGAACTCGCGCCTGCCGGCATCATCAAGCTCGATGACATCAAGCAGGACGTCTTTAACAGAAGACCAATCTTTGCTGTTGGGGTTTGAGATCGTCGGATTTCCTCCTGATCAAGTATGCGGAATACGGGCCGACAGTAGGTCAATTAATTCGAGTTTAATTCCCGCAGAAGCCAGAGCTTTGCCGCGACCCATTCGCGGCCGACCGTTCGCTCGCTGATCCCGAGAGCCTCGGCGATCTCGTTATTCTGCATACCGGCAAAGAACCGCATTTCGACAATGCGGGCGTGATTTTCGTCAAGAGCGGCAAGCCGCTCAAGCAAGTCGTCGATCATTAGAACGAGCTCGATACTGTCCTCGGTCGGGACATCGACATCATCGATCGATAACTTGATCTTGCCGTTTCCTCGCTTGTTGGCCGTGTGCTGACGAGCGTGATCGACCAGCACCTGGCGCATCAATTTAGAGAAAATGCCGTAGAAATGCGACCTGTTCTTCCATTCGATGCCGGACGCGTCACCGAGCTTGATAAACGCCTCGTTGACCAATGCTGTCGGCTGCAATGTGTGGTTACTTCGTTCGCGAGACATAAGAGCTCTCGCCTGGCGTTTGAGTTCGACATGAACGGCCTCTAACAGGCGCTCCTTAGCGTGTGCATCACCGCCCGTCAGATCTTGAAGGATTCGGGTGATCTCTGGCGAGTTGCTGTCGTGCATATCTAATGTCGGAATAGGTGTTCCGTCATTGTACAACACAATCGAACGCAACAAAGAAAACGGGCTCCGGCAAAAAAACCGGAGCCCGCAAAATTGTGGTGGCCAGAGACGGGGTCGAACCGCCGACACGCGGATTTTCAGTCCGCTGCTCTACCAACTGAGCTATCTGGCCAACTCGCATCCGGAACTGAACCGTGTGCGAATTTGTAAGTGTAAATAAGCGGTTTGTTGATGTCAAATCACATTCGGTTGTTGCGTGGCCGCGAGTGCGGCGAAATGTTTGACTTTCGCTGTACGAATCCTATAATCACGGTTTGAACGCCGGCAACATTGTCGGCGTCAGAATTTATAGCTTTTGTTCGATAAAATTGAGGTAAAGAAATTATGTTAAAGATCATCAGCGGTATTGTCGCCGCATCGGCCGTGTTGGCGATCGGCTGCGGCGGTGCCGCACCGGCAAACAGTAATTCAAACAAACCTGCCGCAAACGTCGGCACCGGCCCGGTCAATGTCGATCCGGCAAATATGCCCGCCGGTATTTCGACGGTTCCGGTCCAGCCGTCGGCCAATACGACGCCCGGCATCTCGGCGGCGAATACGGCCGTTCCGAAAGGTGCTACACCTACCCCGGGAATCCCGAGTCCGGAAGAATTGAAAAAGGGTATCAAGCCCGGGGCGACCCCGACGCCCGGCATCCCGAACGCTGAGGAACTGAAAAAGGCGATGAGCGGAAAATTGCCGGCCAACGCACCGCCGCCTCCGCCGCCGGGCGACGCTCCGATGATGAAGAGCACCAAAAAGAAACCCCAGTAACGAACTGGGTGATCCTTCAAAAAGGAAAGGCGGGACCGCGATGGCCCCGCCTTTTTTGCTGTCAATTGTATGTCGGTCAGCTATGCCGCTGCGGCGTCGGACTTTGCAAAGCCGAGCTCGACCTTGACGTCATTCTCGATGCGTTCGAGGAGTTCGCGGTTTTCCTTCAGCATATTCTTGACGTTGTCGCGGCCCTGGCCGAGCCGTTCGCCTTTGTATGAGAACCATGCACCGCTCTTTTCGACGATATTGTTGTTGACCGCCAGGTCGAGCAGGTCGCCCTCACGCGAGATGCCCTCGCCGTACATGATGTCAAACTCCGATTCGCGGAAGGGCGGAGCGCATTTGTTCTTGACGACCTTGACGCGGGTGCGGTTGCCGACGACCTTGTCGCCGTCCTTTATGGCACCGATCCGGCGAATATCCAGCCGCAGACTGGCGTAGAATTTGAGGGCCTTGCCGCCGGTCGTCGTTTCGGGCGAACCAAAAAAGACGCCGATCTTCTCGCGCAGCTGGTTGATAAAGATAAAGCAGGTATGAGACGACGCGACGATAGCTGTGATCTTTCTCAGCGCCTGTGACATCAATCTCGCTTGCAGGCCGGGAAGCGAATCGCCCATTTCACCGTCGAGCTCCGCCCGCGGAACAAGTGCCGCGACCGAATCGACGACGATGACATCGACGCTGTTCGACCGGACCAAAGTTTCAGCGATCTCGAGTGCCTGCTCGCCCGAGTCCGGCTGCGAGATCAGCATATCGTCGATATTAACGCCGAGCTTGGTTGCATATTCCGGGTCCATGGCATGTTCGGCATCGATGTATGCACAGACACCGCCCTCACGCTGGGCCGAGGCGACGACCTGCAAAGCAAGTGTCGTCTTACCGGAACTTTCCGGCCCGTAAACCTCAACTATACGTCCGCGGGGAAATCCGCCAACGCCGATCGCCGCATCGAGGCTGAGACAATTGGTCGAGATCGCACCGACATCGTCGTGGGGACGTTCGCCGAGCCGCATGATCGACCCTTTGCCAAATTTCTTTTCGATCTGAGCCAATGCCGACTCGATCGCTTTACCTTTATCCAAGCTCATTATTTGGTTCTCCTGAATTGACCCTTAAAGATTCTTGGCCGAACGAATTCGACCCTGGGAAACAGCCTAACACGTTGTTCGCCATGATGCAATAGCGTTGCACCAATGCAACACATCCGGGCGAACCTTCAGGCCCGAAAGCGGGCTGACCGGTAGGACTGAGCGAATATCGCAAAGTGTATTCCAGGCGGCCCCGAAATTCAAGGTGAACAGGGACGGCGCCGGTATTTGTTCATGCGGGGCCGAGTTCGCTGGTGGTTTAGAGCCAAAAAGTTGATGTATCGGCTTTTGACAATGCGTTTCACAGTGACTAAAATCACGGTTTGGTTTTTGGTCGGCGCGCATTACTTTCGGCTAAAAGATTATGGACGAGATCCAGAATAGAGTTACGCGGTGTGTCGGAGTTGAGGTTACAAACAGTGCACTGAACGCTGTCTGCCTTGACGATTCCGGCTCTATCTCGGCGACCCACTCGGTCGAGGTTGATTTTCGCGAACGTTCTTCCACTCAGGTAGCCGCTTTCATCGAAACATTAAAAGGGATCTTTGGCCAGTTTGATCTGGTCGGCGTAGCAGTTCCGGGGCTCGTTTCCAGGGACGCCAAATCGGTTGCATTTTCGGCGCACATTCCGGAGCATTCGGGCCTGGACCTCGCGGCCGAGATCGCGGCGGCCACCGGCGTGCGAGCCTATGTCGAGAACGACGCGAACGCCGCGGCATACGGCGAGTACACACTCGGGGCCGGACGCGGTAGCCACAACATTTTTTATGCGACGCTTGGGACGGGCGTGGGCGGAGCGTTTATCTTCGAGGGCGAGATCTGGCGCGGAGCGGCGGGTTTCGCGGGTGAATTTGGTTATGTCCCGATCAATTCGGAGGGCATGCGACTCGAAGAGGTCGCTTCGTCGGCAAATATCATAAGGCGGACCCGCAGCCGGTTTCATCAGGACAATACGTCGTCATTGATCGATATTGACGAGAACCTGATGACCATTTCAGACATCGTCACCGCTGCGATCGCCGAAGATGATTTTGCGAAGCTGATGCTCGAGCGGACCGGTAATTATGTCGGGACCGCGGTCGCGAGCGTGATCAACCTTTTGAATATTGAGCGGATCATCGTCGGCGGAGAGATAATGCGGGCGGGCACTATCGTACTCGATTCGATAACTGCCCGCGCACGCGAACTCTCATTCAGCCCGTCATTTGCGTCGACCGTGATCGCCGCGGGTGAACTAGGCTCGAACGCGTCTGCCGCAGGAGCGGCACTGTTGGCGGCGAGGGCCTCCTGATCGATCTATTGTGCAGAATATCAGCGAACTGTTTTTGTTTATCAGCGAAACTTATTTCGTGAAAAATTGCACAAGCTAACGGCGGCGGGTAAATTTCTACTAAACGAGAGTTGCGGATTACTGAACTTTTAGTAAAATCAGAGCAGTTTTACAGTTCGCATTCTTTCAGAACAAACCGATTTAGCGATTTCCGCTTAGTTTTCGCCAAGGGAAAACTGGGAGTCGGTGAAGTTTTATTTTCGCAGTAGAGCGAGCGCGAGAGACTTACAAATGGCACAGATCTTCAATAAAAGTGCAAATAATATCGCCAAGATCAGCATGGTCATGGTGGTCGTATTGGCAGGAGTGGCGGGTTTTGCGTTCACGCAGATATCTCGTTCGTCCTATTTGACGGGCCGCTATCTGGAAAAGCAGCAGCCGGTCCAGTTCAGCCACAAACACCACGTCGGTGACGACGGCATCGATTGCCGCTATTGCCATACGTCGGTCGAAACGACGGCCTCGGCAGGCATGCCTTCGACGCAGACGTGTATGAACTGTCACACCCAGATCTGGGCCGACAGCCCGTATTTGGAGCCGGTTCGGGCTAGCTTCCGCGATAATAAGCCGATCGAGTGGGAGAGGGTGCACGACCTGCCTGAGTACACTTATTTCAACCACAGTATTCACGTTGCGAAGGGCGTCGGATGTTCGACGTGCCACGGCCAGATCGACAATATGCCGGCGGTCTACCAGGAAAATACGCTCCAGATGGAATGGTGCCTGGCCTGCCACCGCAACCCTGAGAACTTTATCCGGCCCAAATCCGAGATCTACAACATGAAGTGGCAGGACGGCGATCTTGACACCGCCGAGCGTGCCAAGTTGAAGGCCGATTACAAGATCCGCAGCCGAGAGATGATGACGAGTTGCTCTACCTGTCACAGGTAAGCGATCAAACAGAGGAACTAGAAGAAAGATGTCCAGTTCGGAAACCAAAACCACCTTTGCATCGCTGAGAGACAAGATATTGTCTCAAAACGGTAAAAATTATTGGCGCAGCATCGAGGAGCATGCCGACACTCCTGAGTTCAAGGAGTTTATCTCGCAGGAGTATCCCCATGAGATCGAGGAGTGGGACAACAGTCTCAGCCGTCGAAACTTCGTGAAAGTAATGGGTGCGTCGCTCGCTCTCGCCGGCTTGAGCGGATGTGTCATCCAACCGCCCGAGAAGATCGTTCCCTATGTCCGTCAGCCCGAAGGCAGCCTGCCCGGCAAGCCGATGTTCTACGCGACCGCGATGTCGCTGAGCGGTGTCGCGACGGGGCTTTTGGCAAAGGCATTTGAGCATCGGCCGGTCAAAGTCGAGGGAAACCCCGACCACCCTGGCAGCCGCGGTGCTACCGACGTTTTGGCTCAGGCATCGGTTCTGGATATGTACGATCCGGATCGCTCTCAGGAAGTCACTTTCCGGGGCAGCCCCAAGAACTGGGAAAGCTTCATGGCGGAGTTTCGTGTTGCGATCGAAGAGAACCGTAAGGATGGCGGTGCCGGGATCAGGTTTTTGACCGAGACGGTCACCTCGCCGACGCTGATCGATCAGTTCACCAAGTTAAAGGCCGAACTTCCCAACGCGAAGTGGGTCCAGTACGAGCCGGTCAACAACGACAATGTTTTGGCGGGAGCCAAGCTTGCGTTCGGAGCTCCGGTCCAGCCGATCTACAAATTCGATAAGGCTGAGAGGATACTTTCTCTCGACGCGGACATCTTCTCCGGTTTCAACGTCGCGTACCTCAAGGATTTTGCTAAGGGCCGTGCGTTTGACGAGGAAAAGAAAGAGATCAACCGTCTCTATTCGATCGAGACGACCGTCAGCCTGACCGGTGCCAAGGCCGACCACCGTCTGGCTGTTAAGCCGAGCCAGATGGCCGAGATCGCTAAGGCTGTGGCAAAGGCGGTCGGAGTTGCGGGAGCGACATCTACCTACACCGAAAATGCCGCCTGGATCGCGGCGATGGCCAAAGACCTTTTGGCGTTTAAGGGCAAATCGCTGGTCGTTGCCGGCGACAACCAGGCTCCTGTCGTCCATGCTCTCGCTCACGCGATCAACGCAGCACTGGGCAACGCCGGCCAAACAGTGGTCTATATCGACCCGCTTTCGCCGGGAGCCGAAAAGATGCAAGTCGAACAGTTCAAAGAACTTATCGGCGATATTGACGGCAACCGCGTTAAAATGCTGGTCGTGCTCGGCGGCAACCCGGTCTATAATTCGCCGGCTGACCTGAAGTTGTCGGCGGAGCGGATGAACAAAATCGCTCTCCGTGTCCATTTGGGGCTTCACCAGGACGAAACGGCGGAATTGTGCCATTGGCACGTCAATGGCAAGCACTATTTTGAAGGTTGGAGCGACGGCCGTGCGTTTGACGGCACCGCCACTATAGTTCAGCCGATCATCGCCCCGCTTTATGACGGCAAGAATGCTCACGAGGTCTTGCAGCTCTGTTTCAAAGAAGGCTTCGATAAAAAGGACTCCGACATCGTAAAGGCATACTGGCAGGCGGCGAATATAACTCCGGCAGCGGCGAAAGCCGCCGAGCCGGTGAAAGCTGAGGCCAAGACCGAGACGAAGGCCGGAGAAAAGACCGATGCCAAGGAAGTGGCAAAGGAAACGGCCCCTGCAGACGCTGCGAAGAAAGAAGCTCCTAAGGCGGCGGCCCCGGCAGTGGTTCCGGCAGCCGTTGCGCCGAAGACGTTTGAAGACAACTGGAACAAGGCGGTCCACGACGGCGTCGTGCCGAACACTGCATCGGCTCCTAAGGCGGTGACTGCCACAACGGCTTTCCTTAGCCAGCCCGAGGCAAAGACCGCCGGTTCCGGAAGCCTTGAGATCAGCATTTTGCCCGATCCATGTGTTTATGACGGCCGTTTCGCAAATAACGGATGGCTGCAGGAACTGCCGAATCCGCTCAACAAGATCACTTGGGACAACGTCGCGTTGATCAGCCCGAAAACGGCCGCGAAACTGGGCGTTAATACGGGAAATGACGCCCGCGAATACGTCGGCGGTTCACAGGGGACAAGCTTCATCAATACGAAGGGCGGAAACCAGTTCTCTGACCTCGTCACCTTGAAATATCAGGGCGGCGAGATCTCAAAGCCCGTTCCGATGTGGATCGCCCCGGGCCAGCCCGACGACGTGATCACCATCTACATGGGATATGGCCGCACCCGGGCCGGAAAGGTCGGTACGGGACTCGGCTACAGTGCTTTTGACGTTCGCCGTTCGGACGCGATGAACTTCGGCTTTGGTGAGATCACCAAGAAAGGCGAAACGACGACGATCGCTTCGACGCAGATCCATTTCAACATGGAAGGCCGCGATCTGCTCCGCGTTTGGGACGTAGATGAGTTTGTGGCGGAGCCGGAAATGGGCCACCAGCACGACGAGTACGACAAATCGATGTACCCGTACGAGCAGCACACAAAGGTCTACGATCAGAATACGAAATGGGCGATGTCGATCGACCTCAATTCGTGTGTCGGCTGTAACGCGTGTGTCGTGGCTTGTCAGGCTGAGAACAATATCCCGGTCGTCGGCAAAGAACAGGTCAACCGCAGCCGTGAAATGCACTGGCTTCGCATCGACGCCTACTTCGGCGGCGGCGACATCAATGATCCGGACGGACCGTACTTCCAGCCGGTTCTATGCCAGCAGTGTGAGCAGGCTCCGTGCGAGGTAGTTTGTCCGGTCCACGCGACCGTTCACAGTGCCGAGGGCCTCAATGACATGGTGTACAACCGCTGCGTCGGAACTCGTTATTGCTCAAATAACTGCCCGTACAAGGTACGCCGATTCAACTTCCTTTTGTATCAGGATTGGAACACCCCGCAGTACAAGCTGATGCGAAACCCCGAGGTTTCGATCCGCAGCCGCGGCGTCATGGAAAAGTGCACGTATTGCACCCAGCGTATCGCTGCCGCCCGTATCGAGGCTCAGAAGGACGGGGCCCGCAAGATCCGCGACGGCGAAGTGATCACCGCGTGTCAGTCGGCGTGTCCGACCGACGCCATTATCTTCGGGGACATGGGTGATCCGGAAAGCAAGGTGGCCAAGGCCAAGAAGGACCACCGCGACTATACGCTGTTGAATGAACTCAACACGCAGCCGCGAACGACCTACATGGCCGGACTCAAGAACCAGAACAAGGAAATGCCGGATTACAGGGCACCTGAAAAACGGAAGGCCAAGCCGGCGAAGGCAGCCGAAACCACGAAACCGGGAGGCGAGGCTCACTAGCAGCCTCACGGCAAATTGTTCGCAGCGAACAAACGTGACGGCTGGTAATTGGGCCGTTTGAGTTAGAAAAATATGCAGGAAAAGGACTTACAACAGAAGTTGCGCCCGGCAATGGTCGAGGGTGAGCACTCGTTTGCAAGTGTTACCGACAGCATCAGCGACATTACGCTTAAAAAGCGGACGCCGTTTGGATGGTTCATCGGGTTTGGTATCGCGTTCATGGTCGCGCAGCTGCTGATGTTCTCGGTCATTTGGCTCCTCGCCAACGGTATCGGGGTGTGGGGAAACAATCAGCCGGTCGGTTGGGCGTTCGACATTATCAACTTCGTTTGGTGGATCGGTATCGGTCACGCCGGAACCTTGATCTCGGCCATTCTCTTGCTGCTCAATCAGAAATGGCGCACCTCGATCAATCGTTTCGCCGAGGCGATGACGCTTTTCGCCGTGGCCTGCGCCGCGATGTTCCCGCTGCTGCATACTGGCCGTCCGTGGCTGGCGGCTTACTGGCTTTTCCCGTATCCGAATACGATGGGCCTCTGGCCGCAATTTCGCAGCCCGCTGATCTGGGACGTTTTCGCGGTCTCGACCTATGCGACCGTGTCCGCACTGTTCTGGTACGTCGGCCTGATCCCGGATTTCGCGACGCTTCGCGACCGGGCCAAGAACAAATATTTTAGGTTTGTTTACGCAGCTCTATCGTGGGGCTGGCGCGGTTCGGCTCGCCACTGGCATCGGTATGAGATCACTTATCTTATCCTTGCCGGCCTTTCGACGCCGCTCGTACTTTCAGTTCACTCGATCGTTTCGTTCGACTTCTCGGTTTCGCAGCTGCCCGGCTGGCACGCGACTATCTTCCCGCCGTATTTCGTTGCGGGAGCCGTGTTTGCCGGATTTGCGATGGTGCTGATCCTCTGTATCCCGCTTCGCCGTTGGTACAGGATGGAAGACTTTATTACCAAGACCCACCTTGTCTTTATGTCAAAGGTGATGCTCGCCACCGGCCTGATCGTTGTTTACGGTTACGCAATGGAAGCATTTTTCGGATGGTACAGTGCTGCCGAGTATGAAGTTTTCATGGTCAAGAACCGTGTCTGGGAAGGCCCGTATTGGTGGTCATACTGGCTCTTGATCTTCTGTAACGGATTGTCGATCCAACTACTCTGGTTCAAGCGTTTTCGCGAGAGCGAGTTCTGGCTATTCACCATTTCGATCATTGTGAGCGTCGGTATGTGGCTCGAGCGATTCGTTATTATTGTCACGAGTTTGCACCGCGACTTTTTGCCGTCATCGTGGGCAATGTACAGCCCGACGATGATCGACTGGTCAATGTTTATCGGCACGATCGGTTTCTTCTTCACCTTGTTGTTCCTGTTCGTGCGGTTTGTCCCGATCATCTCGATATTCGAGGTCCGGACGCTGCTGCCCGAGGCCAATGTTCATGGCCATCATCAGGATTTTGAGGCGAACGTTAACGAGGTCGAATACACATACGACAGGACCGATCCGCCAAACGAATAGGCTGCGGATCAAGGATATTAGTTTTAGTAATCGAATTTAGATATGGGCAACAACATATACGGAATTCTGGCCGAGTTTGACACGGCGACCGAAATGGTCGACGCGGCAAACAAGGTGCGCGAGGCCGGCTATACCAAGACCGATGCTTTTTCGCCTTTCCCGCTCCACGAGATCGACGAAGCGTTAGGCATCAAGCGTAGTATTTTGCCGTACCTGATATTTGCGGGTGGCTTGACCGGCCTGATGTCAGGGCTCGGCCTGGTCTATTTCGTCCACGTGATCGATTATCCGATCATCGTCGGCGGACGTCCGCACTTCAGCCTGCCGGCCTTTATCCCGCCGATGTATGAGCTGACGATCCTGTTTTCGGCGGCGGTCGCTGTTTTTGGAATGTTGTTTCTCAACGGACTGCCGGCACCGTATCATCCGTGTTTTAACGTTCCGCGTTTCGCTCTGGCGACCCGTGAGAAGTTCTTCCTGATAATCGAGGCCGAAGATCCGCAGTACGATTACGAAAAGACCCGGAGCTTTATGGAAAGCCTCAACGCACAGGAGGTGTTCGATGTACCTGAATAACCTTCTATTGACTAACAGATCTATGATTCGGCGGCTCGGTTTGACGATGTGCTTCACTGCGTTTGCAGTGCTGACCGGTTGCGGCGTGCGTTTTGATATGCAGGATCAGCCGCGTTACAAGGCTTATAAAAAGAGCGAGTTCTTTGCGGACAAGCGTGCTTCGCGTGACGCCCCTGACGGAACGATCGCACGAGGACAGCTTCGCGATAACAAGGCGTTCTACACCGGAAAGATAGACAATCCGAACCCGAACGCCGAGGTCGCCGCGACGACAAACGCCGCCGGAAATACGATCGTCACTTCATTCCCGAACGCGATCGACGAATTTCCGATCCCGGTCACCAAGGAACTCGTCGACCGCGGGCAGGAGCGTTACAACATCTACTGTATCGTCTGCCACGGCCCGGTCGGTAAGGGCGACGGCATGATCGTGCGCCGCGGATTTTCGCCGCCGCCGACATACCACGACGATCGGCTCAGAAACGCACCGGTCGGACACTTTTTTGACGTGATCTCAAATGGTTGGGGCAAGATGAACAGTTACGGAGCTCAGATCCAGCCGGCGGACCGGTGGGCGATAGTCGCCTACATCCGGGCCCTGCAGGTGAGCCAAAACCCTGACGCTAACCTAAAAATGAACAACAGTACTGAGGCAAACACGACGGCTCCGAAAGCGGCCGAACCTGCCAACACTCACGGAGGTGGCAAGTAAATGGCCGAACTCGAAAAATATTACGCTCCGGCGATCGTCAGTAAATGGCGAACCCTGGCATTAGGTGTCGGCGGAATTGCACTCATCATCTGGGCGGTCGGCTGTTATTTCAATACCGAGCAGGCACTGCGTTCGTGGTTGGTAGGCTTTATTTTCTGGGGCGGCATCGGCCTCGGCAGCCTCGGTGTATTGATGCTTCAATACCTGACGGGCGGTGCATGGGGCGTGGTGATTCGCCGAACGGTCGAGGCCGGTTCGCGGACGCTGCCGCTGATAGCTCTACTTTTCATCCCGCTGGCGATCGGCGTTTACACGCACAAGGTGTACGAGTTTACACATCTTCCGGCTGATGACCCGGTCATGCAGCATCGCGGTGTATTTATGGCTCCGTGGTTCTGGATCGTCCGCTCGGTCATTTATTTCGCACTATGGTACATAATGGTCCATTTGCTCAATAAATGGTCCGCGGCCCAGGATAAGACCGACAATCTCGCCGATTCCGAACGCTTTCTGGACCGTGCATCGCGATTCTCGGGGCCGACGATGGTCATCTACGCCCTGGTCGTTACCTTTGCGGTGGTCGATTGGGTGATGATGCTGGATCCGCATTGGTTTTCGACCATGTGGGGACTGCTTTTCGTCGCCGGGTGGGGATTGAGCTGTTTCTGTTTCGTGGTAGCCGTGATGGCGGCACTTTCCAATAAATCGCCGATGGACGGCTTGCTCGGAAAGCGGCATTTTCACGACCTCGGCAAGCTGATGCTCGCGCTGACGATGGTCTGGGCATACTTCAACTTCTCGCAGTTCCTGATCATCTGGTCAGGCAACCTGCCGGAGGAGACCACTTGGTATCTGACGCGTATGAAGGGCGGCTGGGGATATATGGGTGTGATGCTCATCGTTTTCCACTTCGCCTTCCCGTTCCTCGTGCTGCTGCAGCAGGATTTCAAGCGAAAAGCTCGCTGGCTGGCGTCGCTCGCGATGTTCATTCTGGTGATGCGTGTCATCGATATGTTCTACCAGATCGGGCCGACACCGCGGATCACCGAGGGTATAGCGTCCGGTGCGTTCCACATTGACTGGCTCGACATCGTCGCTCCGATCGCGATCGGCGGCATCTGGCTTTGGTGGTTCTTCGGAGAGCTTATGAAGCGTCCGATGGTGCCGGTTCAGGATCCGTTCTTTGCCAGTGCGGTAGAGCATGGAAAGGGGCACTAATAGAGTTTTTGTTTATTTGTTTTCGTAATAGCTATGTCAAAGAAACATGTAAATACTCCGGCCGATTTTGATAAAGGCTACGAGGAAAATGAGATCGGCCTGAAGGGTATCGTTTATTTCGGTATCGGGCTGTTTCTTCTGATCGTGATCACGTTTGGCCTGATGTGGGCCTTTCTGGGCACGATGCGTGACTATGCGACCGAGACCGCAGGCCCGGCCAATCCGATGAGATTGCCGGATAAAGACCGGCTTCCGGCCGAGCCGAGGCTGCAGGCTGCTCCGGGTTTTGGTGTCGATTCCGAAAACGGGCGTGTGAACCTCGAACTGCGTGCCCCGCAGTCAGAGTATTGGGAATTGCAGAAGCAGTGGGATGAACTCTGGGCCAAGGGGCAAAAAGACCCCAAGACGGGAACGGTCATTTCGCTGCCCATCGATGAGGCCAAGAAGAAGTTTCTTTCCGGCCCGATCAAGGCAAAGTCCGGGGCCGAGGCTGAAAAGTTCTTGAAAGATTCGCGAATGTTCGTTTCCGACGCCGGGGCCGGTCGAACAGCATCGGAGACACAAAGGTAGTACGAAATGAAAAAAGATTCGCCAATATCAGCGGTTTTGATGGTGAAGCTTTGTGCTTTGACAATAATATTGACGGCTTTCGTAGCGGTGCCGGCACAGAAGTCCGAGCATTACAACTCACCGTTGTACGCTCCGAAGACATACGATCCGTCGCAAATGACGTCGAACGGCCTTCCCGACGCGCTTCAGTCGATCGGGATCGAACAGAAACTCGGCGATAAGCTGCCGATAGACGCCGAGTTTAAGAATGAGGACGGGCAGACCGTCAAACTGGGCGATTATTTTTCGAAGGGCAAGCCGGTCATCGTTGCATTTGTCTATTATGAGTGCCCGATGTTGTGCAATCAGGTGTTGAACGGCCTGACGGGATCTTTGAAGGGGATCAATTTTGACGCGGGAAAGGATTTTGACGTCCTCGCGATCAGCTTTGACGCCCGTGAGAATGACAAGCCGGATCTGGCCAAGAACAAAAAGGCCGGTTACGTCGAACGATATGGCCGACAGGGCAGCGAGAACGGCTGGCATTTTCTGACCGGTTCACAAGCGTCGATCGATCAGGTCACAAAGGCGGCCGGGTTCAGTTATAAGTGGGACGAAAAGTCCAATCAGTTCGCTCACGCCGGCGGAATAATGATCACGACGCCGGACGGCAAATTGGCGAGGTACCTTTACGGGATCGATTACGCCCCGAAAGACCTCAAGTTCGGCCTGATGGAGTCGGCCGAAAGCCGGGTGGGCAATCCGGCGGAGCAGCTTTTGCTCTATTGTTACCATTACGACCCGTCAACGGGTAAGTACGGTCTGGCGATCTTGAACGTGATCAGGCTGGGAGCGATAGCGACATTGATAGGTATGGGGGCCATGGCACTCGTATTTTGGCGGAGGAATAAGCGTAAGGCCGCGTAGTGCGCGGGGCTGATCGATGAATACGGCGGTTCGCTGATCATGCCGATACCGTAGATTTAAGTAGTATCAGGTCCGAAATAGAATATGCAGAACACTAGTTGGGTACCATTATTTCCGGAACAAGCGTCAACATTCGCCTGGCAGGTTGATGCTCTGTATTTCTACCTCATTTTTGTGAGCGTAGCGTTCTCGATCCCTATTATCGCGGCGATCTTTTTCTTTTCGATGAAATATCGTGCGAAGGAAAAGTACGCAACGCCGGATGAGATCCACGGGTCGATGGTTCTGGAGACGGTATGGTCTATCATTCCCTTCGTTATTTCGATGACGATCTTTTTGGGTGGGGCGATCATTTATTTTCAGCAGTACACGCCGCCCGATGACGCTATGGAGATCTACATTGTCGGCAAGCAGTGGATGTGGAAGGTCCAGCATGAGACCGGCCAGCGTGAGATCAATGAACTCCACGTGCCGGTCGGGCGCAAGATCAAACTAACGATGACCACCGAGGACGTTCTGCACGATTTTTCGATCCCGGCGTTTCGTACCAAGGCCGACGTGGTTCCCGGCAGATACACCTATATGTGGTTCGAGGCGACCAAGCCGGGCAAGTATCACCTGTACTGCGCCGAGTATTGCGGCCTCAATCACTCAGGTATGGGCGGATGGGTCTATGTGATGGAACAGCGTGATTTCGATAACTGGTTGAGCGGCAACGTCTCGGGCCAGACACCTGTCGAAGCCGGAAAGGACTTGTTCCAAAACAAACTTGGCTGTGCCTCGTGCCATGCCGGCGGTGCCGGACAACGCGGAGCCAAACTCGAGGGCATCTTTAACACTGACGTTAAGCTCGTCGGCGGCCAAACGGTCAAGGCGGACGACCAGTACCTTAGAAATTCGATCCTGAACCCGGCGTCGCAGGTGGTCGAGGGCTATCAGCCGATCATGCCGACCTTCAAGGGCCAGGTTACCGAAGAACAGTTAAATTCGCTCGTTGCCTACATCAAGTCGCTCAGCCCCGGAGCCGCGGCTCCTACGGCCTCCGCACCGGCGGCGGCCCCGGCGATGTCGGCGAACACCAATACAGCAGCGGCTAACAAAACGGCGCCAGTTAAGCCGGCTGCGAACAGCAACAAGTAGGGTAGTAAAAGAATATGCAAACGCAAGATGCAATGAATGCGGAGATGGCGGCCAAGCCGGAGATGAACTATCTGAACAACGGTTCGACCCTCAAGTCGTGGCTTTTGACTAAAGATCATAAGCGCATCGCACTGATGTATTTGATCTCGGTGTCGGTGTTCTTTTTCATGGGCGGCCTTTATGCCGCCGCGATCCGGCTTGAACTTCTGACCCCGTCCAGCGACCTGCTCGAATCGGGCACCTACAACAAGGTGTTCACTCAGCACGGTATCCTGATGATCTTTTTCTTCCTGATACCGTCGATCCCGGCTATTCTGGGCAACTTTTTGCTGCCTCTGATGATCGGTGCAAAGGATCTCGCACTTCCGCGTATCAACCTGCTGAGCCTTTATATTTACTGGGTCGGAGGAGCCTTTACTCTGTTCGGCCTGATGCAGGGCGGTGTCGATACCGGTTGGACGTTCTATACGCCTTACAGTACGACCTTTTCCAACTCATATGTGATGGCCGTCGGCCTTGGTATCTTCATTAACGGATTTTCGTCGATCCTGACCGGACTTAACTTCATCGTAACCATTCACACGATGCGTGCTCCGGGTATGACGTGGTTCCGCCTGCCGCTGTTCGTCTGGGCACACTACGCGACCAGTCTTGTAATGATCCTCGGCACGCCGGTGGTCGCAATTACGATCCTGATGCTTGCCCTTGAGCGTGTCGGCCGCGTCGGTATATTTGACCCGTCGATCGGCGGCGATCCGATCTTGTTCCAGCACTTATTCTGGTTCTATTCGCATCCGGCGGTTTACATCATGATCCTGCCGGGAATGGGCGTCATAAGCGAGCTCATTTCAAACTTTTCACGTAAAAAGATCTTCGGTTACGAGTTCATCGCATTCTCATCGATCGCTATCGCGGTCTTTGGATTCCTGGTCTGGGGCCACCATATGTTCGTTAGCGGACAGTCGGTATATGCCGGATTGGTATTCTCGTTCCTGACGATGGTCGTGGCAGTGCCGTCGGCGATCAAGATGTTCAACTGGACGGCGACGCTGTTCAAGGGATCGATCACCTTTGATACCCCGATGCTCTACGCAATGGGCTTTATGGGGTTGTTCCTGATCGGCGGATTGACGGGGCTGTTTCTCGGTTCGGTCGGCCTCACGGTCCACCTCACGGATACATATTTTGTCGTGGCTCACTTTCACTACGTGATGGTCGGCGGACAGGTCATCGCTTATCTTGGCGGTATCCACTATTGGTGGCCGAAGATGACCGGACGGATGTACTCAGAGTTTTGGGGCAAGATCTCGGCAATGCTCGTCTTTGTAGGGTTTAACCTGACGTTCTTCCCGCAATTCATCCTTGGTTATCAGGGAATGCCGCGTAGATACGCATCGTATCCGGAAGAGTTGCAGGTGCTCAACATCTTTTCGACTGCCGGAGCATCGGTGCTCGGCGTGGGGCTTATTATGCCGGTGATCTATCTCGGCCATTCACTGTTGTTCGGCAAGAAGGCCGGCGACAATCCGTGGATGCTGCCCGGACTTGAGTGGCGTACGAGTTCGCCGCCTCCGACCGAGAATTTCGAGACCATGCCGGTCGTAACATGGGAAGCATACGAATTTGGCGAGGAGAGCGGCCTCGATCTTGAAGAAGCGAGACGGCGCGAAGCTGCCGCCGCATTGGCATAGAATGAAACACGACGGGCCGGTCAGCGTGAGCGATCACATCGGGCCGGCTCAGATACGGGTATCTAGTTTGGATTCTCAATAGATAAATAATGTCGACACACGCAGATACACACGAACATCATCACGCTCCGGGTCTTCAGCATCAGTTTGAAGACATGAAGCAGCAGGAAGAGTCCGTCTCGATCGGGATGTGGATGTTCCTCGTGCAGGAGATCATGTTCTTCGGCGGGCTGTTTACGGCCTATTTGGTATTCCGGTCGCGGTACCCGATGGCGTTTGCCGCCGGCAGTAACCACCTGGACGCTTTTCTCGGCGGGCTTAACACGCTGGTGCTGATCGTCAGTTCGCTGACGATGGCACTGACGGTCTATTACGCTCAGAAAGGCAATCGAAATATGCAGGTCATTCTGATCGTGTTGACGATGTTCTTCGGTACCGTATTTCTGGGCGTCAAGGCTGTCGAATATACCGATAAGTACAACAGCGGTCTGATCCCGGTCGCCGGATTGAACAAAAAGACCAAGGCCGGCGAACCGGCGGCTGAGCACAAGGCCTTTGTGCTGCCTTTCGAAACGGTCGCTTCGGCCGCCGAGAAAAAGCACTGATCACAAGAACATGACGATGTTAACCCGCACGGCGAATTTCAGTGGCACGAATACGAACTGATCCAGCACACGATCGAGGCTCAGGAAAAGGAGCCGAACGTCCAGCACCTGACCGCCGCTGAAAAGATCGGATATTTTTCAAACGGCAAACTCGACGAGAACAAGTTTCGCGACAAGGTGCGGATCTTTTTCTGGATTTATTTCGTCATGACGGGTCTGCACGCACTTCACATGATCGTCGGACTCGGGCTGATGACATGGCTGCTCTGGAAGGCGTGGAAGAATACGTATAGTGCCGAGTACTATATGCCGGTCGAAATGTCCGGACTCTACTGGCACTTCGTTGATATTGTTTGGATTTTCCTGTTTCCGCTGCTCTATTTGCTCGGCAGACACTTTATACACTAGGGAGAAATGATGTCGGATAATCATTCAGAAGAACAACATATTGGGATCCCGGGCTATCTGGTTATTTTCGGGATATTGTTTGTCGGCACGATCATCACGTATTACGTTGCGCTGACCGATCTTGACAGCATTTTTGTCGGTGCCAATACGCTGGTCGCGTTGGGGATCGCATTTTTCAAGATGTCGTGCGTCATGCTCTATTTCATGCACGTGCGCTGGAGCCCGAAACTGATCTGGCTCTCGGCGATCGGCAGCTTTTTCTGGCTCGCGATCATGTTTGCCTTCACGATGCAGGATTATTTCACACGCGGATCGGGCGTTTTCGGGCAATAGAATTAACTGCTTTATCCAGGAACACGCGGTGCGGGAGACACGTATTACTCTCGACACCGCGTCTTTGCGCTATTAGGACATAGATAAATGCGCGTGTTATCATCTTCGATTTGACGGCCTCGCAAGCCGGGGCATTAAGTACATTGCCGGACAACGGTTAACACGAGGTCGGCCATCACAAAAGGATGAAGTTTTTCGGGCAGACATCAATGCGAATCGGACTTTTGACAGCCGTTGCCGCACTACTTTTCGCGAGCGCGTGCAACATCGTAAAGACCGATCAAAAGACCGCACGCCTTCTCAAGACCGAAGACGCCACTCAGGCCGACCTGATCAAGGAGATCAACAGATTCGCGCGAGTAAATTCGATCTACGCCAAAATGCGGCTCAAGTTTGAGGACAATTCCTTTGCCGAATTCGGCAGCAAGGAAGTGTACCGCTCGGCCGACGGTGAAGTGGTCGTTCAGCGGCCGGCAAGCATCTACATGAAGGTCAGCGTTCCGGTTCTGAAATCTGATGTCGCTCAAATGACCTCGGACGGTAAGAATTTTCGTGTCGCGATCCTCCAGGACGGAGGCTCGGGCAAATACAAGAAGTTCGTCAAGGGAACGAATAATGCCGATTATTCAAAGCTGAGCAAAAATCTGACCTCGTCCAATCTCGATAACGGCACTGCGATCAAGGAGAGTGTCAACGCCTTTGCCAACCTCAGGCCGCAGCATTTTACAGATGCGATGCTTGTTCGCCCGGTCGATACGGCAAATGCCTACACGACGAGCACGATCTTTCAGATCGAGGAAGACGCTGCACAGCCCAAAAAATCACCGCTGCGGACGGTCATGCGCGGTTATTACCTGCTTGACGAACTGGTCAAACAGACGGATGGCTCACTGCGGATCGAACGTCGATTCTGGTTTGACCGTGTCGGCGGAATACGGCTTGCACGCCAGCAGATATTTGACGCCGCCGGTGAGGTAGAGTCGGACATTATTTATGGAATGGAAGGCAAGTTGACGGCCGCTGCCGATTATCCCAATATGCCGCTCGAGATCCAGGTTACGCGGCCCAAGGAAAAGTATTCGATGAAGCTGACCTATCAGACACCTGAATTGGTAGAGATCGGCGAAACCTATAAGGACTCGGCCTTTATGCTCAAGAACACCTGGAATCTTGAAGAGGTCGATCTCGATCAAAAGTTAAAAGAGATGGTAACGGTCAAGTCGCCTTCGGCTAACACGGCAGACTCGGCACGAAACCCATAGATCAAATAATGGCACCGATCCTTCGAGCAGAAAATCTAACTAAATCATACAAGGTCGGCAAGGTCGACGTGCCGGCCCTGCGCGGCGTTTCCTTTGAGGTCGAAAAGGGCGAATTCGTCGCGATAATGGGACCGTCCGGTTGCGGCAAATCGACGCTCCTGCACTTGCTCGGCGGGTTGTTGAGCCCGACCAGCGGCAGCATATTGATCGACGGCGAAGACCTTGCCAAGGTCTCGGACGCTCAGCGGACGGATATACGCAGGCGAAAGATCGGTTTTGTGTTTCAGCGATTTAACCTTTTTCCGACGCTTACGGCTGACGGGAATCTTAAACTAGCCGAAAAGATCCACACCGGAAACAGCGGCGGCAGTGCCGAAAATCGGCGAAAGGTGTTGAAACTGCTCCAACTCGAAGATAAAATGCATCACAAACCGCTCGAACTATCGGGCGGTGAGCAGCAGCGGGTCGCGCTTGCTCGTGCCGTGATCAACAGTCCGGCGATCATTCTCGCGGATGAGCCGACGGGCAATCTCGACACCGAAAATTCGGCGATCGTCCTTGAGATGTTCCGTGAACTCAACGAGGAACTCAACCAGACGATCATTATGATCACGCATAACCCCGAGGCGGCCGCGGTCTGTACACGGACGATCCAAATGCGGGACGGCCATATCGTTAATTAGGGATGGGAATTGTACGCAGAATAATCTGGTGGGATTTTGAGCGAGCGTCCTGGCAATGGGACGTTTTATGCCTCTTGATCATGGCGTTTATTTTCCTGACGCCGAAATCCTGGTTCGAAAAGGCCGATACCGGTGCAACCCAATCACCGCCTGCTGCCGTCAAACCCTCGTCGCCGTCAGCTAAATAGCTGCGGCGTAAAAGTATTGACTATGAAGACAAAAACAAGAGTTTTTAGATCCGTATTGGCCGCATTCGGCCTCGCCGTTCTTTTCGGTGTATTTTCGGTAAGCGAGACAAACGCACAGGTGCTCCGTGAGATCCTCAATCGAATGGACCTCAATTATAAGGGGCTGAGTTCGCTGCAGTCGGACGTGACGCTCGTTAAATACAACGAACAGATCGGCAAGAGCGACACCTCGATCGGCAACACCAGCTATTTGCCCAAAACGGCCAAGCGGGCGATGTACGTGCGGATCGACTGGACCAAACCGGTCGCGGAGAGCATTGTCGTTATCGGCGAAGATTACGTGATGTACCGTCCGACGCTCAACCAGGTCATCAAGGGCAAGGCCAACAGTTCAAAGAACTCAAAGGTTCCGGGCAATGCACTTTCCTTCGTCAGTATGTCAAAGGCCCAGCTTCAGGCGAATTACGATGTGAAATATATCGCCGAAGAAGAGATCAAGGGCGGCATCAAAACCTGGCACGTGCTTCTGACGCCCAAAACCGCTACGAGTTACAAGTCCGCCGAACTCTGGGTTGACGCCGACGGTATGCCGCGGCAGGCCAAGGTCAACGAGAATAATGGCGACACTACGACCATATTGTTGTCGGCGATCAAAAAGAATGTAAAGCTCGATACCTCGGTCTTCAAGCTGTCGTACCCGAGCGGCACCAAGGAGATCAAAGGGTAACGAAAAGCCGAGTTCCCCTAGTTCAGTGCCCCGGCCAGAGAACTTCCGGCCGGGGCATTCTGTTCTTATTTGAAATCGAACGGGCCAGAACCTATAATCAAGGGTTTAGTTATTGTGGGTAGACGATCTTATGCCAAAGGCAAGCAGTTTTAGCAGATTCACACGCGGAGTCCGGCACACGGTCCGGGCATTTGCCTCGACCAAACATCCCGTCTTGGTGCATATCGTACCGATGCGCCGATGTAATCTTGCGTGTACCTACTGCAACGAATTCGATAAGACCAGCGATCCGGTGCCGATCGATGTGATGCTCAAGCGTATCGACAAGCTGGCGGAATTTGGTTCGTCCGTAATAACCATCTCAGGCGGCGAGCCGATGATGCACCCGGAGATATACGAGATCATCGCCCGCATTCGCCATCACGGGATGATCGCCGGACTGATCTCCAACGGATACTACTTTCAGGTCGATAAGATCAAAAAGCTGAACGAGGCGGGCCTCGATTATCTGCAGATCTCGATCGACAATGTGACGCCGGACGACGTGTCCAAAAAGAGCCTCAAGGTCCTCGATTCTAAACTCGTCAACCTGCACGATCACGCAAAATTTAAGGTCAATATCAACTCCGTGGTTGGCGGTGGTGTCGCCAATCCGGACGAAGCCCTGCAGATCGCCAATCGAGCACTCGAACTCGGGTTTTCGTCCACCGTCGGTATCATTCACGACAGCGACGGCCTCAACAAAGGCCTGACCGACCGCGAGAAAGAAGTTTACAAGGAGATCAAGGCCAAGGGAGCACGCTCATACGCCCGTTGGAACTGGTTTCAGGACGAACTCGTCGAAGGCGGTGAGTACAAATGGCGGTGCCGTGCCGGATCACGCTATCTGTACGTCGACGAGGCCGGAATTGTCAGTTGGTGCTCGCAGCAGCGAGGCACTCCGGGGATCCCTTTGCTCGAGTACACTCACGAAGACCTTCGTCGCGAGTATCACACTGAAAAGTGGTGTGCCCCAGCCTGCACCATCCAGTGCGTCCATCAGGTCGGCCACCTTGACGCGTGGCGTGATCCGCAGATCTCGCTGGCCGAGTACACCAAGCGAAACGGCGGCCTGAAAAAGGAGACCGTCGCCCGTGTGATAAACGCGGACTAGGGCACACAAAATGATCGATACCGTCAATGTTTGGCACAAAATGATCGAGTCTCGCGATATCGCCGGGCTCGATCTTTTGCTTGCCGACGGTGTCGTGTTTTACTCGCCGGTAGTTCATTCGCCGCAGGCGGGCAAGCCCATCACAAAACTATATCTTACGGCGGCGTACAGCGTGTTCCTGAATAAGACGTTTCGCTATGTCCGCGAGGTCGTCGGCGAGCACGACGCGGTCCTCGAGTTTATGGTGGAGATCGACGGCATTACGGTCAACGGCGTGGATATGCTCAAATGGAACGGCGAGGGCATGATCACCGAATTCAAAGTGATGATCCGGCCGCTTAAGGCCGTAAACCTTATCCACGAAAAAATGGCGGCAATGCTAGCCGGGCGTTCTTGAAAATCGTGACAATTGCGATATTCTGTCCTTAGCGAAGGTGAACCAATATGGTCCATAACGAGATGCATCGGACGCATCGCATCGGGTGGCTGCGGGCGGCGGTTTTGGGGGCTAACGACGGCATCGTTTCGACGGCGTCGCTGCTCATCGGTGTGGCGGCGGCCGACTCAGATCACGGGGCCGTAATGCTGGCCGGCGTGGCCGGACTTTTTGCCGGAGCATTGTCGATGGCGGCAGGTGAATATGTCTCGGTACACTCACAGGCGGACACCGAAAAGGCCGACATCGAGCTCGAACGCAAACATCTCGCCGACGAACCGGAATTCGAATTGCGTGAACTTGCCGGCATATACGAGGGCCGCGGCCTCGAGCCTGATCTCGCCCTGCAGGTTGCCGAACAGCTTATGGCCCATGACGCGCTCGGTGCCCATACCCGTGACGAACTGGGAATAACGGAAACGCTAAGTGCCAATCCGCTGCAGGCCGCCGGATTTTCGGCGGTGAGCTTCGCGATCGGTGCGATGCTGCCCATCGTGGTCGCTTTCTTTTCGCCGGGGCCGCTTATGATCTGGCTGATCGCCTCAAGTTCGCTCGTCTTTCTGACATTGCTTGGCGGCATTGCCGCACGTGCGGGCGGGGCCGGCGTCGTGACCGGAGCGGTCCGCGTACTCTTTTGGGGAGCGATCGCGATGGGGGCGACGGCTTTGGTCGGCAAACTTTTCGGCGCGGTGGTTTGACCCCGCATCAACTGCAATCTGACCTACGACTCTGCGTCTGCCGCCGCCGATCGCTCGACGCTTGAGGCTTGTTCCAATTAGGAATAATCTATTGATAGGCGCCGGAGAATTTGTCATTCCCGGCAGGTTCTCCGAATCTTCGTTCTCTGGAGGTTCTCATGGAGAATATACGCGATCTCGCCCGTAAGGTCATCGACGCTAATCTGCCGGTAAACGCCATTTACACGTCAAATCAAAATCCCCCATTTTATCAAAACGAATTTTCACGGCTCACGAACACCAATCACCTCGTCCTGATGGCCGATTGGGAGGCCGGCGGCCGTATGACCGCCTGTAACGGTTTCGTTAACTGGTACGCCCAGCAGATCGGGATCAAGGACATTACTAATTGGTTCGAACTCAAAAAGTCGCTAGGCTATCTGTACAAGACCGACGCCTGGGTCGAACCGCGAGCGGGTCTGAAGCCCAAATACGGCGATATCCTCAGACATAAAAAGTACCACGTCGACGTCGCACTTGATTTCGACGGACCGTTTTTGGTCCGCGCCGCCGCCGGACAGGGTGACGGAACCGAGCACAGCATGCACCGCCGGCCGCCGTTCACGCAGGAGGCGCTTCTTTCGGAATATGACGTTCTGCGCCGCGTCCGCGGCGATAATCCCTATGATCCGGCACGGCTTGAGGGCTGGCTCGATATCGAGCTCTATTTCTCATCGGCACAGATCGTCCCCGTTCCGGAATGGCTGGTCGGATGGTGGCAGATCTATTGGCGCGGGCAAGACTACTTTTACTACTTTGACCGCGACTATGTCGTGAAGTGGACACAGATCCGCCCGCCGACGTGGATCACCCCGATCGGTGAGAGCGGCCGAGGGACTTTCTCGGTCAATTATCCTTCCGTCACAACCCGATGGGACGTAACGGGCACGGTCGAGAACTTCTTTGTCGAACCGCTTTCTGACGATCGGAACATGGCCGGTATGCTCAACGAGACCGAGATCATCACCGCCTTTAAGATGTGACCCGATCGAGCCGGGCGGCCGAAATTGGAGAAAGCAGGCGAATGGCTTATCATCGTTGAATTGACGAGTATTTATGAAAAAGCTGATCGAATGTGTCCCCAATTTTAGCGAAGGCCGCGATATGGCCGTTATCAGGCAGATCACGGACGAGATCGAGCGTATCGACGGCGTCAAACTGCTCGACGTTGATCCCGGAGCGACGACCAACCGCACGGTCGTGACGTTTGTCGGTGAACCGGACGCGGTTTGCGAGGCGGCGTTTGCCGCCGTCAGAAAGGCTCAGGAACTGATCGACATGCGTCAGCACAAGGGCGACCATCCCCGGTTCGGGGCGACCGATGTGTGTCCGTTGGTGCCGATCTCGGGCGTTACGATGGACGAAACTGCCGAATACGCGCGGAAACTCGCCGAACGCATCGGCCGAGAACTTTCGATCCCGGTCTATTGTTATGAAAACGCCGCCACTGAGGAAAAACGCCGCAACCTCGCCAACTGCCGCGAGGGCGAATATGAGGCACTGCCTGAGCGTCTAGTCAGCCCGGACTGGAGACCGGATTTTGGCCCGGCGGAATTTACCGAAAGTGTCGCCCGCTCGGGTGCTGTCGCGGTCGGGGCACGCGACTTTCTCATCGCAGTCAATTTCAATCTGAACACCACCTCAACCCGCCGGGCCAACGCGATCGCCTTTGACGTGCGCGAAAAGGGACGCCCGCTGCGCACCGGCAACCCGATCACCGGCAAACCCGTCATCGACGAAAACGGCGAGCCGGTAATGGTGCCCGGCACACTCAAGGGAACCAAGGCGATCGGATGGTTCATCGACGAATACGGCATCGCGCAGGTGTCGATGAATATCACAAATCTCAGCGACACGCCGCTGCACGTCGCGTTTGACGAGGTCAGCGAAAAGGCTCGGATTCGCGGGATCAGGGTCACCGGGCTCGAGATCGTCGGGCTTGTGCCAAAGGCGGCTATCATAGACGCCGGTAAGTACTACCTGACCAAACAGCAGCGGTCGCTCGGCATAACCGAAGCCGAGATCATCAAGATCGCCATAAGATCGATGGGCCTCGATGATCTCAAGCCGTTCAACCCCGACGAAAAGATCATCGAATACGTCCTGGCCGCGGGCGACGCTCCGAAACGGCTTGTGGACATGACCTGTGCCGATTTTGCGGACGAGACGGCGTCTGAGTCGCCGGCACCCGGCGGCGGGTCGATCTCGGCCTATCTCGGAGCCCTTGGCGCGGCACTGGCGGCAATGGTCGCCAATCTCTCGTCGCATAAAGCCGGTTGGGATGACCGCTGGCAGGAGTTTTCCGATCAGGCGGTCAAGGCACAGCGGATCAAGGACGAACTTCTAGCTCTCGTTGACGAAGATACCGATTCATTCAACCGCGTGATGGCCGCATTTGGCCTGCCTAAGAATACACCCGAGGAAAAGGCCGCGCGGTCGGCCGCGATCCAAGAAGCCACCAAATACGCAACCGAGGTGCCGTTTCGCACAATGCGGCGGACATTCGACGCATTTGAGGTGATCCGATACGTGGCGGAACACGGAAATCCAAATTCCGTGACCGACGCCGGCGTTGGTGCGCTGTGTGCAAGGTCGGCGGTCATGGGAGCCTTTCTAAACGTGAAGATCAACGCCGCCGGGCTTAAAGACCAGGCGTTTGTCGACGAGATACTGCAGCAGGGCAGCGAGATCGAACGCCGGGCGATTGCCGCCGAGGCCGAAATAATGCAGATAGTTAACGCCAAGATCGGTTAGCGGCGGGCCAGATGTTCGCCGACGGTCCAAACGATCACCGAGCTCGAAAGCCCGAGACCGGAGAGCCGGCCCGCCATCATGACGATCGTCTCGCCGGGGTTTACGACGCCCGTGGCGAGCAGGGTCTCTTCGCCGATCTTGAGCATTTCGCTCGTCGAACCGCGATCTTCATGTAGAAATGGCGTCACTCCCCAGATCAATGAAAGCTGATTGCACGCGTCCTGCGAGGTCGTGAGGGCAAACGACTGCAAACCCGACCGGACGTTCGACAAACGACGTGCCATTAGTCCCGATTCAGTAAAAACGGCGATCTTTTCGGTCCTGATCTCCTTGGCGGCGTATGCCGCGGCCTTGCAAAGGGCCTGACTCGTCCTGCCTGACGGCGGCTGAGCGAGTTTGACCGGCTTTTTGAGCATTTCGGGCTTGATGGTTTCGGCCGAATCGATGATCTTGACCATCGTTTTGACCGACTCGACCGGAAACTTTCCGCTGGCGGTCTCAGCCGACAGCATCACCGCGTCGGTGCCGTCCCACACGGCGTTGGCGACGTCCGAAGCCTCAGCCCGCGTCGGAAACGGGTTTTCGATCATCGACTGCAGCATTTGCGTTGCCGTGATAACGAACTTGTCGTGTGCCACCGCGAGCTCGATGATGCGTTTTTGATAGACCGGTACGAGTTCGACGCTCGTCTCGACCCCGAGGTCGCCGCGTGCCACCATCAGCCCGTCGGTCTCCTCGATGATCTCCATCAGATTTTCGATCGCCTCGGCCTTTTCGATCTTGGCCACGAGCAGTGCACGACCGAGTTTGCGGGTGCTCAGACGCTTGATGATGTCCTTGACCTCGCGGCAATCGGCCGCTGACCTGACAAATGAAAGCGCGACGTAATCTACGTTCTGCTCCATTGCCCATTCGAGGTCGACGCGGTCCTTTTCGGTCAGCGACGGTATCGGCAGCGGCGTGTTGGGCAGATTGATGCCCTTTCGTTCGCTGAGCGGACCGCCCGTGACGACGCGGCAGATGACGTCGGTCTCGGTCTTGGACTCGACCTGGAGTTCGAGTGCCCCGTCGTCGAGCAGAATTCGGGCTCCGGGGGCCACTGAACCGGGAAGTTCGGCAAATGTCGTCGATACTATCGATTCATCGCCGACGATATCACGCGTGGTGATCGTAAACTCGGCGCCCTCGCGGAGCATTACCGTTCGGCCTTCTTTCAGCGTTCGCGTGCGGATCTTCGGGCCGGAAAGGTCGACGAGGATGGCCAGCGGCTTACCGACATTGGCCGCCGCCGCACGTGCCGTCGCGACCGCCGCGGTATGTTCTTCCACGGTGCCGTGGGACATGTTTATCCGCACGGCATTGACGCCGGCGGTGATCATATTCTCAATTGTCGCGCTGTCTTTCGTCGCGGGGCCGAGGGTGGCCAGGATCTTTGCTCTTCGCATTGGTAAAATTTTATCGCAAACTCACAGAGACTCTAAGAGGCTGATCGAAGTAATTCGACCGCCCCGGGCTAACTGACAAACGCTATCCGGCCGTAAACGAGTCCAGCTTTGCCGAATAGCTCAAAACGGCGGCGACGTAGGTCGAGTGCGACCATGTCAACGGCGAAACCGACGCGTGCCGGCCCGAGATCGGTTCGATCTGTTCGCCCAGAACGCCGGATGGCAGTGCCGCCGCGGCCGTCCACTCGATGATATCCCGGGCTTTTGCGAGGTCATCGGGCGTTCGGGCGGCGGCAATGTAGTACTCAGCGAGCCAGAGTGTACAGATGAACCAACTGTTACCGACGACCGAATCGCTCTCTCGCATATACCCGTCATTCTCGAACCGTGCGATGCCGCCGACCGAAGTCGGGTTCCTGAGCTTTTGCTCGATCGCGGCCATAGTCGAAAACGTCATCTCGTGATCGGGTTCGAGGCAGCCGAAATAAAATACCCCGAACAGCGAAGCGTCAACGATCGGGTCCTGGACGAGCGTATCGTCGCCGTTCGAAAGCAGCCCGCGTAAAAAGCGGCCGTGCTCACGGCTGTACAGATGCTCGCACATCGCGGCGGCGACCTCATCCGCGGCGGCCGAGTATTTGTCGGCAAGGCCGCTGTCGCCAAACAAACCGGCGAAATTCGCCGCCGCCCGAAGTCCGGCGATAACCGTCGCACAGGTAAAGGTGTGAACGCCGCGGCGGTCTTCCCAGAGGTTCCAACTCGGGTTCGGGAGTTTCGTGACCGGGTCGCGAAACGCCGCCAAAAAGTCGGCACATTTGACGATCAGCCCCTTATAGATCTCGGCGATATATCGCTCATCAGGATGCATAGAATAATGCTCCCAGAGTGCCCAGAGGACGAGCGACGTCTCGTCTTCCTGGATCGGATACATCGGCCGCTTCGCGTATTTGTCCCAGTACGAATGCCAACCCGACCCGACCGAGCCGTCAGGATTGTACTTTTGCAAAAAGTAACCGCGTTCATGCACAATCCGGGCGCACAGGCTAAAAAACCTCCGCGAAAATTCCGGATGACCGGCTCGGTCGAGGGCGTTTGCGACAAATGCACCGTCACGCGGCCAGAGGTAGCTGTAATGATCGGTCGCCCGTTCGGTGACGTCGTGATCATTGGCCGCGATGATGGCGCCGTGCTTATCGATCTGCGAGCGGACGATCAAAACGCTTCGCCGATACAGTTCGGCGGCCGTGTCCGAGAGTTCAAATGCCGGTGTGTGACCGCCGGCGAGAAATCTCTTCGAATCGGCGGCGGCATCGCTGATATAGCTTGCCGGGCCGGCCGTCAGCACGTTTCGGTTTATCGCCTCGACCTCTTTATGCGTCGTACCGGCGGCGATCCAGTAATGGAACTGCGCCGTTCCGCCGGCTTCGAGGTCAATGTGAATGCCGATGGTCGAATCGACCGAGCCCTCGGTGATCGCACCGCCGTGAAGGTCGCCGTCCTCGGCGTCACGCCATGTGCCCTCGCTGTTGCGAAACGCCTTGCGGCCCGTCGCGAACTGATCGAAATGCGGTTCGGTGTTGACCAGAAAATAACGGTGCTTCTTGTAATGGATCAGCGACAGCGTCTCGGGGTCATAAAACGCGGTGTCGCCGACCTTGTTCTCATATATCCGAAAATCGTGGTGCAGGTAAACGCGCACCTCGCGGGGCTTTTGCAAAAGGTCGCGGACCGTTACCCGACGGACCAGAACGTTCTCGGTCTCGGCCACGGCGTCGCTGCACCTGATCTCAACGCCGAGTTCGGCGTTGATAAGCGTCACGTCCGTCACCAGTGCGTCGTCGAGATAACCGAGCTTTCGCTCCCAGCCGTCGGCAAATATCCACGAAAAAACGCCGCCGGCCCAGACGCCGAATCGGCACGGAAAACCCTCGGTGTGGTTTTCCTGGCCGACGTGCGGAAAATAGATGTCGCGGATCTGATATTTCTCGTCAAAATTGACGAGCAGGCTGCCGTTGCCGACCGGAATGTCTCTCATCTGGTCTCCGGCTTAGTTGCTGTTGACGGCGGCCTCGACCGCTTTTTCGAGGTCGCTCTTGATCGCCGCGTTGTAGCCGACAAATTTCCGAACCAGTTTGCCCGAGCGGTCAAAGACCGCCGTCTGGGGAATGGCGCTCGTTTCGGCAAATATGAAGTTGTTCAGAGCGTCCTCGGGCGTCGCGATCGGATAATTGATCTTGGTCTGCTTGGTAAACTCCGGCACCTTTTCGAGGTCTTCCTGGCCGCCGACGTTCAGGCCGACGATCGCCAGTTTGTCCGGGCCGTACTTTTCGAGCATCGCGTTGAGATGCGGTATCTCGTCACGGCAGGGTCCGCAATACGTTGCCCAAAAGTCGAGGATCACGGCCTTGCCCTGGTACTCGCTCAGCTTTTTGACATAACCGTCGGTCGTCGTCCATTCCATCTCGGTCAGCGGTTTCGACGGCGGCATCGGCATACCCGTCTGCGGGACGTCATTGACCGAGACCGGCCGGTTCGACACCGCAACCGGGGCCGCGGCGGGCCTGCAGCCGGCAAAAAACACCGAGATAGTGACGAGTGCAAGGAAAATGGCCGTTTTCATAAACAACTTTATGGTAATTGACACGCCGCGATTTGTAAAAGAAATCGGGCGGCGATTTGCCGGAGCCTCAATTATGGCTAACATCTAAATGTGAGCCGCTATTCGCCAAAGGTCGCCGGGCTTGCCGCCTCGGCCATACATGCCGGCATCGACGCTGACGCCGACGGGTTCGGTGCCGACGCCGATCTCGGCTGCGGCTCGGTCGTCAGATTTTCGGTCAAGTTCGACGACAGCACCGGCAATGTCTCAGCGGTCCGCTTCAATTCGAACGGCTGTTCCTATATGGTCGCGGCGGCCGAGGCCCTTTGCTCGCGGCTGTCCGGGCAAAGCGTCGAGAGCCTCGGCGGTCTAGGCGGCGATCAACTGGCCGAACTGCTCACGGCGGAACTAGGCGGCATACCCGATGACCGAGGCCATTGTGCCGCGACCTGCGTCACCGCGGTCAAAAAGGCGTTTGCCGACCGCCGCGAGCGTCGTGCGGCAGGTTCGCTCACCGGCAGCACGCTCATCTGCAGCTGTTTCGGCGTCGGCGAGGCCGAGATCCGCGGCGTTATCGAGAGCATCGGTGCCGATTCGGTCGCGGACGTGACCGCCGCGTGCAATGCCGGCGGCGGCTGCGGCTCGTGCCAAATGCTCATTCAGGAACTCATCGACACCGTTATCGAGCACTATTGAGATATGCTATACTCTTGCGATAAGCCGATCGCACGGCATGGAGAATTTAATAGCAAACACCATATTGATTTGCCGTAATATGCCCCGCGAGACCATTCTCGTTACAGACCATGGACGACCCTGCCAGTAGTTACTTTTTTCTATTTCAACAATTGCATTCAACCGATCCGGTCTCGGCCGGTCAGATATTGCTCGACTTTCTCCTGGTATTCTTTATCGTCGGGCTGAACGGTTTCTTTGTCGCGTCCGAGTTCGCACTCGTCTCGGTGCGAAAGACCCGCGTCGAAACCCTCGCCGAGGCCGGCAGCAAAGGGGCAAAGGCCGCTCTCCGATTGCTTGAAAATCCGACCAGATTCATTTCGGCCGTCCAACTCGGCGTTACACTGGCATCGCTCGCACTTGGTTGGGTCGGCGAACCGACCATCGCGACACTGTTGTCGCCGGTCGCCGAGAGCATCGCCGGCGGAACGGCGGCCGCGTATATCGCACATATCACGGCCATCGTCATCGCATTTACGATAATCACCTTTTTGCACGTCGTACTCGGCGAACTCGTGCCGAAGATGTTCGCTCTCGAACGAGCTGAGGCGTTTGCGGTCTTTGCCTCACGGCCGCTCGAGATCTTTGCAAAGGCGTTCTCGCCGATCTTGTGGATCTTCAACTCGGTCGGCAAATTTGTCGGTAAAACGATCGGCCTTTCCTCGACACTCGAAAACGCCTCTGTGTTTACCGAAGACGAGATCCGCCAGCTGATCAAACTCTCGCAGGAGGGCGGCCAGATCAATGCCGAAGAGCAAAAGCTGATCAACAAGGTCTTCGAGTTTTCCGAAACGACCGTCAAAGAGGCGATGATACCGCGAACGGGCATAGTCGCGATCGCCGAGGGCAGTTCATTTGAGGACATCGCCAGATCGTTCAGCGAGCATGGCTATTCGCGGCTGCCGGTCTATCGCAATTCGCTTGACGACATCGCCGGCGTGATCCACAGCAAAGACCTGCTGGCATTTACCCACAAGCCAAAGTCGTTCAAGATCGAGAGCGTGATGCATAAGCCCAATTACGTCGTCGACACCGCCAAGCTCGAAGACGTTTTGCGGCAGATGCAGAAAGAGAAATTCCACTTTGGCTTTGTCGTCGACGAACACGGCGGCGTCGAGGGCATCATCACGCTCGAAGACCTGCTCGAGGAGATCGTCGGCGACATTTCCGACGAACACGACGAAGAGGTCAATGAGCAGATCGACCGTCAGGATGACGGCAGCTACCTGCTCGACGGCGGCCTCGCGGTCCGCGACCTCAACCGCCGGCTGGAGATGAATATTCCCGTGTCCGACGGCTACACGACGATCGCCGGCTTTTTGATGTCGGAGTCGGGCCAACTGCTCGAAGAGGGCGAGACCGTGCCGTACAACGGACACGTCTTTACGATCGAAAAGGTGGACAAACGGCGGATCACCGAAGTCAGGATGACCCCGACCGAGCCCCGCTCCGCCGACGCCGAATAAACCGTCTCAAATTAACTATCAATTTTTTATTACGCAGTAAATACCGACTGTCCAGCGTGTCCTGCGTGTCCGGGCTGTCCTCGCTGTCCGGCGTGTCCTGACGCTCTGGACTCACCCGACTCACCCGACTCGACAGACTCGATAGACTCGAAAGACTCGAAAGACTCGAAAGACTCGAAAGACTCGCCAGACTCTCAGGCGTGTTTTATGAATTTTCAAAGATCTGGTCAAACCTTTAGTGTAACATAAATTGCAACGATACAGCAAGATTTCATTTCTGCAACAGCAAATCGTGAATCGTAAATAGTGAATCGTGAATCGTGAATGGTTCGTAGTGCTCGAAACTCATTTTCGTTACTTGCGAGCTTTCGCATATACAATTCCGGAACGCTCTTTCCCGTCACTTGTCACCTGTCACGCTTCACCCGTCACCCATCACGTGTGACCCAAATGAGTGTTGACACATAACCGCATCAGGCACAAACTGGCTTTGGTGGAGGATCGCCAAACTGACCGGAATGACCATTTCCAACGTCAGCCGCCGCACCGATGCGGCCGCAAAACGCTCCGCTACGGACGAGGAATTTCAAAAGGTCATTGACAACGTGTGTGATAATTACTTGGTGAACGTCGTCTGAAAGAAATGAGAATCGACAAAACAGCAGGCCCACCCCAATTCCGCTTTTGTTATTAAGAGCGATGACTTTGGCTCACGTTGGAATACAATTTTTACGGGCAACTCGTCTCAGGAGTTCGTTGTATCGGCGACAGTTGATAATCCTTGCTTGTGTTAGATAGGTCGGGGACGATCGTAAGAATCGAGCCATAAGGATCACAAGGCGGGTCGGGGTCATCTATGAAGTTACCCAATGATGTCAATGCACATCGATCGGCACACGTTTGATGGTGTGAGATTGGGTTGCTGACTGGGTTTCTGACAATAGAACAGACCTGCCGCCTCTTTTATTTGGTCAGATCTGCTTTCAAATATCGCTCGCGATTCTTTAGGCGATGCCATCATCAATTCGAGCACAGACATGCTTCGCCGTCGGGGCGATTTTTGTCTTTTCTGTAGTTTTCAACGCTACATTTAGCCTGCAAGTCATTTCTATACATTTAATGGAGCAATTGATCAAAAATGAGTTATATTGAGCAGGTTTGGGCGAGAGAGATACTCGATTCGCGGGGCAATCCGACGATCGAGGCCGAGGTGGTGTTAGAGGACGGTACGATGGGCCGGGCGGCGGTCCCGAGCGGTGCCTCGACCGGCGAGAACGAGGCGGTCGAACTCCGCGACGGCGACAAGCTCCGTTATCTCGGCAAGGGCGTCGAAAAGGCGATCGAGCATGTCAACGAGACCATTTCACGCGAGCTTGAGGGCTTGGACTCGCTCGATCAGACGCTCGTCGATGAGACGATGATCGGCCTCGACGGCACGCACAATAAATCCAAGCTCGGTGCCAACGCGATCCTTGCCGTTTCGATGGCAAACGCACGATGCTGCCGCGGCTGCCGAGATTACCGCTGTATCGATACATCGGCGGGCAAACGCCAAGACTCTGCCCGCCGATGATGAACATCCTGAACGGCGGTGACGCCGACAATAACGTCGATTTTCAGGAGTTTATGATCATGCCGGTCGGCAGTTTCACTCAGCTGAGGCACTGCGGACTGAAGCGAGATCTTCATACGCCTGCGTGGCGCGCCTGCGCGTTGGTCTCGACCCTGGTCGGCGACGAGGGCGGTTTTGCACCCAATCTCAAATCGAATGACGAGGCGGTCGAGACCATCCTCGAGGCGATCGAAAAGGCGGGTTACCGTGCAGGCGATAACGTCATGATCGCCCTCGACCCGGCGGCGAGCGAGTTTTACATCGACGGCAAGTACGTCTTTAAAAAATCTGACAACCGGCAGCTTTCCTCCGACGAAATGGCGGCGTACTGGGCCGATTGGTGCGGAAAATACCCGATCATCTCGATCGAGGACGGCATGGCCGAAAATGACTGGGCCGGCTGGAAGAACCTCACCGACGCGGTCGGCGACAAGGTACAGCTCGTCGGCGACGACCTCTTCGTGACCAATACCAAGTTTCTCCAACGCGGCATCGACGAGGGCACGGCAAACTCGATTTTGATCAAGGTCAACCAGATCGGGACCCTGACGGAAACGCTTGACGCGATCGAGCTTGCCCGGACCAATAATATGACGGCGGTCATCTCGCACCGCTCGGGCGAGACCGAAGATTCGTTCATCGCCGATCTGGCGGTGGCGACCAACGCCGGCCAGATCAAGACCGGCAGTCTGTGCCGCAGCGACCGTATCGCCAAGTACAATCAGCTGCTGCGGATCGAAGAGGACCTCGGCGAATCGGCACGCTATCCGGGCCGAAAGGCGTTTTATCAGCTCCGTTAATGGATATCCGCAAGGCCCTTTTGGCCGAGCATTCGAAAGAGCAGACGGCAAAGATCGTCGGCTATATCGGCGGCGACCCGGAGCGGTTCGCTGAGCTAATGCGGCTATATCTGGGCGAAGACCGCCTCGTGGCCCAGCGGGCGGCATGGGCCGTGAGCAATTGCGTCGAGATTCATACGGGGCTTGCCCGGCCGTACATGGCCAGGTTTATCGAGCAGCTGCAGCGGCGGGACGTACATCAGGCCGTCAGGCGAAACGCCGTCCGCCTGCTGCAGTTCGTCGATATACCGCCGCGTTATGCGGCCGCGACCTTTGACGCTTGCGTCGAACTGGTCGATGACCCGCGTGAACCCGTGGCCGTGCGGGCATTTGCGATGACGGTCGCCGCGAAGATCGCCAAGGGCCATCCTGAGCTGATCAGCGAACTGCGGCTGATCGTCAGCAAACATCTCGAAAGCTCGTCGATGGCCTTTTGCGTACGGGCACGAGCGATATTGACCTGATATGGAATGGGAAAAGGACGGCTTTACCATCAGCACCGACAATGACCGGCTCGATATCGACGTCATTCACGGCTATCTGACGGGCGAATCGTACTGGGCACGCGAGCGGACCCGCGAGCAGACCGAGGCGGCGATCCGTCACTCGATCTGCTTCGGCGTTTATGACGGTGCCGCGTTGATCGGTTTTGCCCGCGTCGTCAGCGACCGTGCCACATTCGCCTATATCGGCGACGTTTTTGTGCTCGACGGCTATCGCGGCCGCGGCCTCAGCAAATGGCTGATGGAGACAATTCTCGCTCATCCCGAGCTGCAGGGCCTGCGGCGTTGGGTGCTGGCGACGCGTGATGCACACGGCCTCTACAGCCAGTTCGGCTTTGCCGGGCTCAAGCATCCCGAACGCTGGATGGAACTGCCGGCGCCAAACGCCTACTGACAAAAAAGTTTGGCGGCGGACGGCCCGCATCGTTTATAATGGAGTTTCGGTTCTCGACAGAACGCAGTATTTTTGACCGTCATTTCGTTTCCGATCACCGACCAAAATGGCATCTCCGACCGATAAACCCATTGCACTGATAATCCTCGACGGCTGGGGGCACTCAGCCCGAAGCGAGGGCAACGCCATCGCGATGGCGCACACGCCCTATTACGACGATATCTGCGCGCGGTTCCCGATGACCACGCTGACGGCGGCGGGCACACGTGTCGGGCAGTCGGCCGAGTCGGTCGGCAACCCCGAGGTCGGGCATCTGAGCCTCGGGACCGGACGGCCCGCGACGTCCGAGAGTTACCGGATCGAAGATTCGATCCGCAACGGCAGCTTTTTTGAGAACGAGACGCTTAACCACGCGTTCGCCCAGGCATTTGCCAACGGCCGTTCGGTACATCTGGTCGGGATGCTCAGCGACGCCGGCATACATTCGTCGATCGAGACCATTTTCGCACTGCTGCGGATGGCCAAGCGTTTTGGCGTCAGCGATGTGTTCATCCACGGGATATTGGACGGCGTCGATGTGCCGAACCGGACCGCGGATATCTACGTCGAGGCGCTCGAGATCAAGCTCGCCGATATCGGCGTCGGGCGGATCGCGACGCTCTGCGGGCGATATTTCGCGATGGACAGCCAGGGCAATTGGGAGCGGACCGCACGGGCGTACACGATGCTGGTACACGGCGAGGGCGACCGCGCCGATGACGCTGTTTCGGCGATCCGAAACTCATTCCTGCGGGGCATCACCGATGAATTTACCGCGCCGATCGTGCTCGAGTCCGAGCCCGGCACACCCGTCGCCCGGATACGCGAGGGCGACACGATCATCTATTTCAACCACCGTGCCGAATCGATGCGCCAGCTCGTCAGGTCGCTGTCGGTGCCGGACGCGCTCGGCTCGGCCAAGCCGGCTTTCAAGTCGGTCTGTATGACGGAGTATGACCGTGATTTCGCTCTGCCGGTGGCGTTTCGTTCGGAACGCTCAAGCAACGGGCTGACCGAGGTCCTCGCTTCGGCCGGCATCCACAATATCAAGATCAGCCAGTCCGAGCGGTTTCCGCACATCACATATTTCTTCAACGGCGGCCGTAATACCGAGCTCGACCGCGAAAAGCACATCCTGCTGCCGACGCCGCGGTCAGAAACGCCCGATCAGCAGCCCGAGTCGCAGAGTTTCAAGATCGTTGACAGCTTTATCCAAAATCTCGGCTCGGCGCCGGGCGGTATGTACGTGGTAAATATCCCGGCGGCGGACCTGGCTGCCCGCACCGGTAAGATCGAAAAGACGGTCGAGGCGATACAGTTCATCGACACATGTGTCGGCGGCATCGTCGAGCACGTGCGTGCCGCCGGCGGCGTCTCGATCCTGACCTCGTCACACGGCGCGTGCGAGGAAATGTCCAATGTCCTGACCGGCGAGCCGCAGGGAACCGCGACGGCAAACCCGGTTCCGTTCCATCTGATCGCGGACGGGCTCAACGGTACCCAATTGCGAAGCGGCGGTTCGCTCGCCGACGTCGCCCCGACGATACTCGCGTTATTCGGCATCGAAAAACCGGCGGAAATGACCGGATCGGACCTGCTTGCAAGCTGATCGCGGCCGCCCGGACGCGGGCCCGCAATTATTCGATATCGCGAATTCTCACCTGACCGATTTTTCTCTATAATTGTGGTTTCGCTCAGTTGCAGCCGAACAGATTATGGTAGAAGAATTTGCGTTCGACAACACGGAAGAACGCCGTAAAGTACGTCAAAATGGGACCGGTTGGGTCGAGGTGATCGCCGGGTCGATGTTTTCGGGCAAATCCGAGGAACTTATCCGCCGTCTTAACCGAGCGCGTATCGCCCGGCAAAAGGTACAGGTCTTTAAGCCGAAGATCGACGCCCGCTATTCGCACGAGGAGATCGCCTCGCACTCGGGCCAGACACACGGTTCGACACCGGTCTCGACGACCGCCGAGATGATGGCCCAGATAATGGCCGACACGCAGGTGATCGGCATCGACGAGGGCCAGTTTTTCGACGCCCCGATCATCGACGCCGTCAACCAACTTGCCGCCGAAGGGCGGCGAGTGATCGTCGCGGGGCTCGATCAGGACTATACGGGCAAGCCGTTCGACCCGATGCCGCAGCTGCTGTCGATCGCCGAATTCATCACCAAAACGCACGCGATATGCGTCAAGTGCGGAGCGACGGCCAACTATTCGCAGCGGACCGTCGAGTCTGACGCCCGCGTCGAGGTCGGTGCGGCCGATAAGTACGAGGCCCGCTGCCGTATGTGCTTTATCCCGCACGCCGACGCGCCGACCCGGCACGACTAACTTTATTGGAAAACTAAGATGAGCCGCAGCCCGCCCGAGAGCGGGCTGCGTTCGTTATAGGGGTTACTTTACGGCCTTCATCGAATAGAGGATCGCCGGAAAATCGTCGGAGTGCTTGTCAAAATTGGTGCCCTTGGTCGAGGTCATGACGTTGAGCTGCTGCTTTTGGCCAAGATAGGTCCGATAGCCGATCCACTGATGGCGTCTCGGGCCGGATTTGTCCTCGGGCATGGCTTCGACAAATTCGACGCCGGTGATGCCGTCGATCTCGACGAGCTTGACCGACTCGTACTTGCCGTTCTTCAACTGCTGGAGAGCCTGTTCGTGATATGCCTTGAGGCTCGTGTCCATCGGAAAGCTGTCCGGCATGACCGAGATGTTTACGAGCAAAAAGGCGTTATCTGGCGACTGATAGTTGAACGACTCTTTCTTGACATCCATCTTTTTCCAGTTGGCCGGCAGCTTCCACGACAGTCCCTGGTCGTCCCACTTAGTTTCGGTGCCGCCGTCGACTATGGCCTGTTGGCTGGCGGTCAGTTTCGGCTTTTCGGCCGCGGATGATGACGATGTGGACGAGCCGGACGAGTTGCCGGAGCTGGCGGTGTTCGAATTGCCGCCCGACGTGCCGCCGCTCAGCCCCTTTAACTTGTCGCCGAGCCCGCAAAATGAGAAAGCGAAGAAGATAAGTCCCAATGTGAGTAGTGATTTCATTCAAAAGCCTCCGTTGTATGATGTTGATCTGCAACATTGTCACCGCAAAGGGCCAAAATTGCAATCGCCATCAACGGCGCACGGCCGATGATTTGCCGAAGCGGGGAATCAGCTAGTAAAATCTACCAAACCCGACAAATTATGAGATCACGATCATTTCTCCCAACACGGCTCGAACTGTATTCGGCGGCAGCTTTCATCATCATTGCCTTTTGCTCGGCGGCGTTTGCCCAAACCGCTGTTTTCGGCGTGCCGACCGCTGAGATCCAACAAAAAGGCTCGCTTTACATCGAGGCCGACCTGTTTGCCCATTTTGACAAGTTCGACCGCGGCGGATTTCGCTCGTTCGGCCCGTCGGTGATCTACGGCGTCAACAAGCGCGTCGAGGCCGGTATCAATCTCTATGCGACGCAGGACGGCACCGAGACGACGGTCGAGATCGAGCCGAACGTTAAATATAGGGCGCTCGATCAGGACAAATTCGGCGTGGATGTCGCCGTCGGAGCCGTCGCGTATGTGCCGATCGTCCGCTCGGCCGATTCAAAGGCGTCGGCGATGCTCTACACGGTCGCGACGCGTAAATTCGCTTCGGCCAAAAATCTCGCCCTGACCGGCGGCGTTTACAGGGTTGTCGGAGGAACCGCCGATATGGGGACGCGGACCGGCGTCCTCGTCGGTGCACAGTAGCCGGTGACCAAACGGCTGACGCTGATGGCGGATTGGACCAGCGGCAAGAACCGTTTTGGCTACTCAAACGCCGGTTTTGGCTACGCGGTGACCTCGAAACAATACTTAATGGTCGGCTATTCGTTCGGAAATTCCGGCCGTGCCAACAATTTCCTAAACCTCTATTACGGATTCACCTTCTGACGCCCGAAATTCGCTAACTTCGCGACCACCTTGCAAGAGTCGTTTGCCAGAGACGTTCCAACAGTAAAGGAGACGCTTTCCCCGGCAATTGGAACGACTTAAACGCAAGGAGTGAAATTATGAAGTTACGAATTGGAACGAGCGCCGCTGCGCTCTTGATGATGACGGCACTGGCCGTGGGTGCTCTCGCACAAAAGCCCGAATATCGGATCTCGAACGGCTATACGCACAAAAATCTTACGATCTTTCTGATCCACGGCAAGGATCAAAACAAAAAGGGCAACATACTGACGCTGCAGGAGGCGATGGAGCGAAAGTTATTTGTCGTCTATGAGACGTCAAACGTCAACGAACTCGAGGTCGAAAATCTCTCAAAGGAATTTGAGGTCTTTATCCAGTCGGGCGATATCGTCAAGGGCGGCAAGCAGGATCGCGTGCTGGCCGTGAGCATCATCATCCCGGCGCGGTCGGGCCGCATCAGCATCGAATCGTTTTGTGTCGAATCGGGCCGCTGGACGAAGCGCGGTGACGAAGATTCGACAAAATTTAACAGCTCGAATGACCGCATCGTCACCAAAGACCTGAAGATCGCGGCAAACGGTGCCCGTTCGCAGCAGGAAGTCTGGGACAAGGTCGCCGAGGCCCAGACGCGCCTCAGCAAGAGCGTCGGCGGCACGGTCAACTCGACCAAGTCGGCGTCGAGCCTGCAGCTCAGCCTTGAGAACAAAAAGGTCGTAGCTCTGATCGACGAATACATCGCTAAATTGTCGGGCGTGATCGACGGCCAGTCCGACGTTATCGGCTTTGCGTACGCGGTCAACGGCAAGGTCAACAGCGCCGATGTCTATGTGTCGAACGCGCTTTTCAAGAAGGTCTGGGGCAAGATGCTCAAGGCGTCAGCGACCGAGGCCGTTGCCGAGTCGAACGGCGTTCGGCTTGCCGATCCGGTCAAGAGCGAGGCGGTGCTGGGAATGATCGCCGATGTCGAAAAGGCGAGATCGAACGAACGCTCGGTCGGAGCCGGTACCAAGATGGTGACCCGCGAAAACAAGGAAAATGTCCTTTATGAATCGCGCGACACTAAGTCAGACCTGGTCATTCACCGCAGCTATGTCAAGATCCAGTGATCTAGGTTAAATTATCGGTTTGTAGGCTCGCGGAACGTCTCCGCGGGCCTTTTTTCACTGACGGCCGTCACTTTTGGGCGAGCTTTCGCTGTTCGTCAAAGTGGTTAACGATCTCGGCGGCGGCCTTTTCACCGACGATCGGTTTGAGTTCCTCGGCGCTTGCCTTGGCGATGCGCTCGATCGAGCCGAAATTACGCAGGAGTTTCATCTTACGTTTGTCGCCGATGCCCGGTATCTCGGACAGTTCCGAGGTGAAGTCGCGTTTCTCGCGGCGTTTGCGGTGAAACTCGATGGCCGTCTTGTGCGTCTCTTCGCGGATCTGGAGTATCAGGCGAAACGCCAGAGAATTGCGGTCAAACGGTATCGGCGTGTTTTCGCGTCCAAACACGAGCAGATGCGAGATCTCGTTGTGCCGTTTGGGCGGCTTGACCAGTCCGACGAGCATTATGTGTTCGAGGTCGAGCGAGCCCATCGCCGCCGCGGCGGCCGAAAGCTGGCCCTTGCCGCCGTCGATGAAAACAAGCTGCGGCAGAGGCTGCTGCTCATCGAGGGCTCGTCGATAGCGGCGAAAAACGGCCTCGTTCATTGACGCAAAATCGTTCGCACCTTCGACCGACTTGATGATAAACCGCCGGTAACCGCCCTTTGCCGGTTTGCCGTTCTCAAAAACGACGATGCCCGCGACGTTTTCGGCGCCTGAGATGTTCGAGATATCAAACGACTCGATCCGCTCGGGAAAGTTGGCCATTTCGAGCAGCTCCTGCAGTTCCTCGAGCACGCGTTTGGTGTCGGGTTTGAGTACCCGAAAGCGCTGTTCGAACGCGATCTTGGCGTTGGTCTCGACCAGCGTTACCATGCTGCGCTTGGTGCCGCGTTTAGGATCGAGGATCTTCACACGGCGGCCGCGGCGTTCGGTCAGGGCCTGTTCGAGGACCGCCCGGTCATCAAAATCGTGCGGCACGTGGATCTCGAGCGGGACATAGTCGGTCGAATAATATTGTGCGAGCACCTCGCCCATAAATTCCGACGCGTCAAACGACTCGTCATCCGGCAGGTCCTCCCAAAAGAACTCTCGCCGCCCGACGATCCGCCCCTCACGCATCGTGAATAACTGTAGCGCGAGCCGCTGCTGTTCGCGGTAATAACCGATGATATCGACGTCGCTCTCGGCGGTGGTCGCCATCTTTTGCTGCTCGCTCAGGGCAAGGACGGTCCGGTGCAGGTCGCGGTATTTGGCGGCGAGCTCGTATTTGCTCTCTTCCGAGTAATGCCACATTCGCTCTTCGAGCGTTTTGGCGAGCTCCTTGTTCTTGCCCTCAAGCAGCGTCTTTACGTCGGCCGCGGCCTCCTGATACTCGGTCTGTGAGCAGAGCCCTTTGACACACGGCCCGAGACATCGCTTTAGGTGATATTCGAGGCACGGACGAGCCAGTTTGCCGTCAATGTCGATCTCGCACGTCCGCAATTGAAACGCGCGATTGACCAGATTGAGCGTTTTGCGGGCGAGGACAGCGGGCAGAAAAGGGCCGTAATAGTGCGAGCCGTCGCGAACGATCCGCCTGGTGATGACGACCTTCGGAAACGTCTCATTGGTCAATTTCAGGTGCGGGTACGACTTGTCGTCCTTCAAAAGGACGTTGAACCGCGGCTTGTGCTTTTTGATCAGGTTCGATTCGAGCACGAGCGCCTCGACCTCGTTATCGACGACGATGAACTCAAAATCGGCGATCAGTTTGACCAGATTGCGCGTTTTTGGGTCGAGATTGCGGCTCGATTGAAAGTACTGGCGGACACGGCTCCGAAGGTTTTTGGCCTTGCCGACATAGATGATCTTGCCCGCCGCGTTCTTGTGAATATATATACCGGCGGCAGTCGGAAGGTCTTTTAATTTCTCGGCGATCGTCACTCGTATATCTTAGCGTTTTGAAAGCGACTTTCGCTACAACCGGCCGGCGGTCATCCGTGCCGCCCGGCCCGCGGGCGCAAAAAAAGCGCCAGCCAAACCGATCTACGGTTTGACTGGCGGCTTGTTCCGGCTTTCCTGACCCTATCTCTGAACTGCCGGAAGAAGAAGGCCGATAAGTATTGCGATGATCCCGATGGTAGTAACGAACATATTATTTCTCCTGAAGTATAAATTTATGGATCGGCTGTCTCTTATCCGTTTCGAACCGCCCACGTAACTAAGACGGAAGGTGTGTTTCCTTTTGCGGAAAAATCAAAAAATTTTGCTATTTTTTAATGATGCGTACTTTTTTGACAGATTCGCCCGCGGAGGCGGCCGGCTTCATTCGGCGGGGCGGCATCGTCGCTTTCCCGACGGAGACGGTTTACGGGCTCGGCGCCGCCGTTTTTGACGAGCGGGCGGTCGCCGCGATCTTTGAGGCGAAGATGCGGCCGGCTGACAATCCGCTGATCGCGCATATCGCCGAGATCGGGCAGATCGGCGAACTTGCGAGCGAAATGACCGAACACGCGAGGCGATTTATCGACGCGTTCTTCCCGGGCCCGCTGACGATCGTGCTGCACAAGAGCGATCGGGTGCCGCTGATCGCGACCGCCGGGCTCGATACGATCGGGATCAGGATGCCGGGATTTGAGCTGTCGCAAATATTCTTAAAGGAATGCAGGACGCCGGTCGTTGCTCCGTCGGCCAATCTCTCGGGCCGCCCGAGCCCGACGACGTGGCAGGCTGTCTATGAGGACCTGGACGGCCGCATCGACTGTATCCTGCGGGGGAACCCGACGGATATCGGACTCGAATCCACCGTCGTGGATTGTACGGGCGATGTGCCGGCCGTACTTCGCAGCGGCTCAGTCACGCTGGCGGAACTTCGCCGCGTCATACCGGCGACCATTATGCCGGATATCGACACGCCGGACGCCCCGCGAAGTCCCGGAATGAAACATCGGCATTATTCGCCGGCCGCGAGCGTCGAGATCGTGCCGCGTGCGGCGGACGCGCATCCCGGGGAGCGGGCCGCGTTCATCGGGCTTGAAAGTCCGGACGGCACGTTTGAGAGCGTCCTCATTTGCCAAAGCGTCGATGATTACGCCCGCGAGGTGTTTGAGTTTTTTCGCGAATGCGACCGAAAGGGCGTCAGGCGAGTGTACTGTCAGTCGGTGGCTGATGAGGGGATCGGGACCGCGTTGATGGATCGGCTGCGGCGGGCGAGTCGCGGCTGACCCGGCTGACGCGGCCGTTATTTAAGCGAGGACACGACGATCGCGATCTCGCCGTTATCACCCAGCTTTTCTGAGTTGAGGTCCGTATACCGCATTATCTCGGGCAGATATTCGAGCGGAACGAGCACCAACGCTGTCTTTTGCCCCGAACGCTCGATCGCCTCTTTGACCTCGGTCACGCCGTACAGCCGCTTGAGTTTGCCGGCGTCGTCACGCAGCAGTCGGCCGCTCGCGTAAAACTCGGCGTTATGCGATATCGTATGGAGGTTGAAGACCTGTGTTTCGGTGAATCCGCGTTCATTGGCCGCCCGGAACAGCGAGCGGGTCGAGTCAAGCTCGGCAAATCGCGGCACCACGAACAACAGCAGGACAAAACTGATGACGACCGTGCCGGCCGCGGCCGCGATCACGCCGCGTTTCCATTTGGACAGGTCCAGCCGCTGATATAAGAATATCGCCGTGATGATGATCGCCGGCGGGACCGAAGGCAGGATGTAACCGGGCAGTTTTGACCCCGAAAACGAAAAAAAAGCGAGTGGCACCAGCACCCAAACCGCCGAAAACGTCAGCAGCGGATCCGAAAAGAACGATGTCGACCGCCGCGGGCCGTCCGCCGGTGCGGCTGCCCTCAGAGCGTTTCGGCCAAATGTCCAGAGTGCCGCCAGAAATGCCGGCATCCACGGCAAGACCATCAGCGGCAACACCCAAAAGAAGAAAATGAACGGCTGCGGATGCATGTACTTGTTGGACGTGAACCGCTGAAAATGGTGCTGAATGAAGAATTCGTCGATGAACTTCCACCCATTTGTCTGATACATCGGCCAGTACCAGATCGCCGCGATCGCTGCCGCCAGGACGGTGCCCCACACGAGACTAGCGATAAATCCGACGCTCGGCATCCGTCGTCGCAGAACGAAATAGCCGCCGACGATGGCAAAGGGAAAGACGATCCCGATCAAACCCTTCGCGATCAGCGCGACGCCGATGAATAAATAGAATGCCGTCAGCCCCGCGTACCTGACGCGTGCCGATCCCGCACTGCATTGGTCGTAGATGAAAAAGCCGACGAGAGCGGCCGTCAATGGGAACGTGACGATGATGTCAAAGCTCGCTCCGCGTGAAAAAACGATCACACCGAGAGATGTGGCGGCGATCAACCCCAGCCACGAGCCAAAACGGCCGGCCTCGGCCGAGCGGCCTGTTTGCGGACGGTTTTGGGCCGTTTCGTAACGGTTGCCGAGCAGGACCAGACACGCCACTAAGCCGAGCCCGAAAACGGCCGAGCCGAATCGTGCCGAAAACTCGCTAACGCCGAAGATCGAGAAAGACACGATCTCAAGCCAGTACAGCAGAGCGGGTTTTTCGAACCAGTGTGCCCCGCCGAGCGTCGGCGTGACCCAGTCGCCGCGTGACCACATCTCGCGGGCGACCTGCGAATATCTCGGTTCATCGGGCCCGAGCAGCGGGATCGTAAGCCCGAAGAAATACAGAAAAACGACCGAAACGGCCGAGCCGATCCAAAAGATCAGCGGCATTCGCTTCGGTTCGCGGCTTACGTCCTTTGTAATTTCCTGCATCATCAATAAGAATGTAAAGTATTGCTGAAAAACAGCTTGTTATCAAATTATGAGCATAGATCAAAAGTTGCGCGTCGCCGCGATCGGTACCGGCAGCCTCGGCCGGCATCACGCCCGAAACCTGGCCGAACTCGCCGCCGAAGGGCGTGTCGAAATGATCGGGGCGTGTGACGCCGATGCCGAAACGGCGGCCAAGGTCGCCGCTGACAACGGATGCGCCGCGTTTACCGATTGGCGCGAACTGCTCGGCCGGGTCGATATGGTCTCGATCGCGACGCCGACCGAGACACATTGCGAGATCGCCTGTGCGTTCCTCGCCGCCGGCGTCCACACCCTGGTCGAAAAGCCGATCGCACTCACGCTCGACGAGGCCGACCGCATGATCGCGGCCGCAAAAGCCTCGGGAGCCAAATTGATGACCGGGCAGCTCGAGCGCTTTAATCCGGCGATGGTCGCCTTGCGGCCGAGGGTTACCAATCCGCTTTATTTTGAGATACATCGTGTTTCGCCCTTTCCGAACCGCTCGCTCGACGTCGATGTGGTGCTCGACGTGATGATCCACGATCTGGACGCGGTCCAGTGGCTGGTCGGGGCCGATGTCGCCGTGGCGGACATTCGTGCGGTCGGGATACCGGTCGTGTCTGACAAGGTGGACGCGGCAAATGCCCGCATCGAGTTTGAGAACGGTGCGGTGGCAAACATCACGGCGTCGCGGATCGGGACCGAAAAGATCCGCAAAACGCGGTTCTACCAGACAAATTCGTACGCCGTACTCGACTATGGGACGAAATTCGCCTCGCTCACGTCGCTCAACCCCGACGCCGCTCATCCGCTGCTCGGTATCTCGATCGACCGGCTTGCGATCAACGACGTCGAGCCGCTGCGGGCCGAGATCACCGCTTTTCTCGATTCGATCGAAAACGGCACCGAGCCGCCCGTGACCGGCGAGGACGGCAGGCGGGCACTGGCTCTGGCCGTCGGCGTTTTGGAGAAGATCGAAAGTCACGCCTCACGGCTCTCGCTCAAATGATGATCGACAGTGTTTCAGACCTTTTGCTCGAACGCATCGCCGCCGGTGATTTTCCGTCGGCCGTGTATCTCGTCGCCGAAAAGGGCGAGGTCAAGGCCGCCGACGCGTTCGGCAGGGCGGTGATGGAGCCCGAGGTCATCGGAGCCCGGCCTGACACGATCTACGACCTCGCAAGCATCACAAAGCCGCTGATCACCGGCCTGCTCAGTGCGATACTCATCGATCGCGGCGAACTCTCGCTCGACGACCATGTTTCCGACCTGCTGCTTGATTTCTCGGCTCCGGACAAAAATGAGATAACGGTCGGCCAACTGCTGACCCACACCTCAAAATTCGCCGCCTGGCTGCCGCTTTATCTGTGCGTTGATGATCCGGACGAGATCATCGCCGAGATCGCGCGGACACCGCTGCGTGACACGCCCGACGCGGTCACCTACAGCGATCTCAATTACATCGCTCTCGGCCGTTTGATCGAGCGGATAACCGGCGTCGGCCTCGATGACGCCGCGATCGATATGATCTTTGAGCCGCTCGGGCTTAACCGCACGTTCTTTTGCCCGCCGAGTATTTACCGCCGGGCGACCGCCGCCAGCGAGATCGGCAACCGATTTGAACAGCAGACCTGCGAAAAGGATTTTCCGCAGTATGCGATCCGGCCCGGAGCGTTTCGCAGCGGCGTGATCTGGGGCGAGGTCCACGACGGCAACGCTCATTTCATGGGCGGCGTCGCGGGCCACGCCGGCCTGTTTTCGACGGCGGACAACGTCTATCGGCTCGCTCACCAGTTCCTGCCCCAATATTCGACGCTGGTCTCGGCCGAAACGTGCGAGCTTTTCACGCGCAATTTCTCGCCCTGCGGCAACGAACACCGTTCGGTCGGATTTCAGCTCGCGTCCACGCCCGAGTCGACGGCCGGCGTGAATATGTCGCCTTCAGCTTTCGGCCATCTCGGGTTTACCGGCACCAGTCTGTGGATCGATCCGGTCGCGGAAAGGGTATTTATACTCCTCACCAACCGGACGCATTGTCACGATCTTCCGTTCGTTCTCCTAAATTCGGTCCGGCGGCGTTTTCACGATCTGGCGATCGCGTGGCTCGACGCAAATTCCTAGCAACGAAAGTGTGTAATGCACAATCAAAGCGATCGCCTTACCGAGGTTCGGACTTTGAGGCAGGGAACTGATCGTGATGAAGAAAGCACTCGTTGGATTCATATTTCTCGGCCTGATGGTGAGTTTTGCGATGGCGCAGTCGAGCAACTCGACTCGCCCGCGTGTGGCCCCGACGCCGGTGCCGCCGACACTCGGCAACGACACAGCTTCTAATAGGCCGGGCGGCCCGCCGGTATTGCAGGGCGGTCGCAACGCTCCGTCGCCGCGGCCCGAGGCGACGGCGACGCCCGACATCTTTGACGAGAACGAGGTGATCAAGGTCGAGACCAACCTGGTCACGATGCCGGTCTCGGTGCTTGATCGCGACGGCCGGTTCATCTCGGGGCTTCGTCAACAGGATTTCAAGATATTTGAGAATGGCGTCGAGCAAAAGGTCGACTACTTTCAGTCGGTCGAACAGCCGTTTACGGTGATCCTGATGATCGATGTCAGCCCTTCGACCCAGTTTCGGATCGACGAGATCCAGCAGGCCGCGATCACATTTGTGGACAAACTGCGGCCGGCTGACCGCGTGATGGTGATATCGTTTGACCAGAACGTAAACGTCCTGTGTCCGCCGACCAACAACCGCTATCAGCTCCGCGACGCCATCCGCCAGGCACAGTTCGGCGACGGCACGGGCCTGTACGAAGCGGTCGATTACGCCATCAATCAGGAACTCCGCCAGATCCGCGGGCGAAAGGCGGTCGTGCTTTTCACCGACGGCGTCGACACGACGTCTAAGCGGGCGACATTTCAGAGCACGATCAAGGACACCGAGGAGGTCGACGCCCTTTTCTACACGATCCGTTACGACACTTCGCGTGATATGGGCGCCGGACAGACGTTTCCGCCCTCGAGGCCGCGGGGCACGGGCGGACGGGTCACCTGGGGTGACATTCTCGGGGCGATCCTGACCGGCGGCAACGTCAATGTCGGCACTGGCGGTGGCGGCGGCCGTCGCGGCGGCGGTTCGGGCGAATACGACACGGGCCGCAAGTATCTCGAGACGCTGGCCGCAAACAGCGGCGGGCGGGCCTTCGAGGCGTCGTCGCTGATGAATATCGACGCCGCGTTCTCCGGCATTGCCGAAGAATTACGCCGCCAATACTCGCTCGGATACTATCCCGAGGTTGTCGGAAAGGTCGGCGATCGCAAACAGATCAAGATCCGCGTGATGCGGCCGGACGTGGTCGTCAGGGCCAAGAACAGCTATATCGTCGGCCAGACGGACCGTACACTGGCCGGTAAATGATACGCTGGGCCGCGGAATATGAAACAATGAAGCCGGGTTGGTGCCCGGCTTCATTTTTTGCCCGTTGCATCTTTTAGCCGTACATGGCGCATCGTAAGGTGTGATCTGACCGCGATATTTCTGAATGTTGGAACGCAGCATCAAAATTATTCTCCTTCTGGCGGCTCTCGCCGCGCCGGCGGCGTTTGCCCAGTCGGGCCGCGTCACGCCCGGCGGCAACGGACGGTCGAACGAAAGGCCGCCCGTAGCGGCCCCGACCTCGACACCGGCGGCCGCTGATGTCCCGGCCATTCCCGTTTCCGACCCGCCGGCCTCTGGTACCGTCGATGACGACGTCATCAAGGTCGAAACGCAGCTCGTCTCGGTGCCGATCCGCGTGATGGACAAAAAGGGCCGTTTCGTCGCCGGGCTGACCCGCGACAATTTTACGGTGACCGAGGACGGTGTCAGTCAGCAGATCTCGCTCTTTTCCAATGAGCATGAGCCGTTTACCGTCGCACTGGTGTTGGATATGAGCTACTCGACGACCTTCAAGATCGCCGAGATACAGTCGGCGGCTATCGCCTTTATCGATCAGCTCAGGCCGCAGGACAAGGTGATGGTAATCTCATTCGATCAGGATGTGCATATGCTCTGCGAGGCGACTAATGACCGAAAGGCCATCTATCAGGCGATCAAACGGACGCGCATCTCGACCGGCACCAGTCTTTATGAAGCGGTCGACCTGACCATCAATGACCGCATGCGGCAGATCACCGGGCGCAAGGCCATCATCCTGTTCACTGACGGCGTCGACACCACCAGCCGCCGCGTCAACGACCTGAACAACCTCGATGACGCGATGGAGCTCGACGCCCTTATTTACACGATCCGTTACGACACGTTCGCCGACGTCCAGGCGATGAAGAACGGCACCGTGCTCGGCGGGCCGCCGACGATCAGGGACACCATGCCGCCGATCGGCGGTATCCCGGGCGGCACATCGCCGCCGCGGGCCGGCACGCCCGGCAGTCAGGGCACGACCGCCGAAGAATATCGCCGGGCCGAGGAATATCTCGACGCTCTGGCAGTGCGCACCGGCGGAAGGCGCTACGACGCCTCGACCCTGGGCAACCTCGCGGCCGCGTATTCCAGGATCGCAAGCGAGTTACGTGAGTTTTACAGTATCGGTTATTACCCGGCGACCGAGCGGGTGGCGGGAAAGCGGACCAATATCAAGGTCAGGGTCGATCGTCCGGGCCTGGTCGTGCGGGCCCGCGAGGGATATATGAACCGCCGCGACCGCGGGCGGCGTTAGGCCTAGATCTCGGTGCCGTCCGGGATAGTGGCGTTTTTGGGGACGATGATTATCCCCTCGCGAATGTAGTACATCTTGCTCTCATGATCGAGATGTTCGATGCCGTCCTTGTTGACCAGCCGAACGTTATTCCCGATCCTCACGTTCTTATCGATGATCGCCCGTTTGATGACGGTGTTGCGGCCGATGCCGATCGGCGGTTTGCCGGCGGACATCTTTTCGCGCATCTCTTCGATCGACTCGAGGAAATCGGCACCCATTATGATCGAATCCTCGATCGTCGTACCGTGGTCGATGCGGCACCTGAGGCCGATGATCGAACGCCGTGCTTTAACGCCGTTAAGGATGCAGCCCTCGCTGACCATCGAATTGTCGATGTCGCAGCCCTGCATTTTTGACGGCGGCAGATAACGGCTGCGGGTGTAGATCGGCGATTCGGCGTTAAAGAAATTGAATTTAGGCAGCGGCGACGCGAGGTCGAGATTTGCCTCGTAAAACGCCTTGATGGTCCCGATATCTTCCCAATAGTCCTTGAAAAGGTGGGCCTGGACGTTGTACTTGTCGATCGCCGCCGGGATGATCTCGCGGCCGAAATCGACCCACGAACTGTCCGTCTTGAGCAGATCGACGAGCTTGTTGTAGCTAAAGACGTAGATGCCCATCGACGCCAGGAAAGGCCGTTTTGCCGCCGCGTCCGCGTCGAGGCCGAAATTGGTCGTATCGACCCGCATTTGCTCGAGGTCCGCGCCTTTCGGCTTTTCCTTAAATTCGACGATCGCCCCTTTCGGGTCGGTCTTGAGCAGGCCAAACTCACCGGCCTCGTCGGGCCGGCACGGCACCACCGAGACGGTCAGATCCGCTCCCGTGCTGAAATGGCGGTCGAGAAACTTGCGGTAATCCATCCTGTACAGGTGATCGCCCGACAGGATCAGCAGCGTGTCGACATGCCAGTCGCGCAGGTGCGGCAGCATCTGGCGGACGGCGTCGGCCGTGCCCTGAAACCACTCCGGATTGTCCTTGGTCTGTTCGGCCGCCAGCACCTCGACAAAGCCGGTCGAAAAGCTCGAAAAACGGTACGTCCGCGAAATGTGGCGGTTAAGCGACGCCGAGTTGTACTGGGTCAGTACAAAGATCTGAGTAATGTTAGAGTTGATGCAGTTTGAGACCGGAACGTCGATCAAACGATAAGTTCCGCCGAGCGGGACCGCCGGTTTTGACCGTTCGTGCGTCAGCGGAAAAAGCCGCGAACCCGCACCGCCCCCGAGAACAACCGCAACGACATTATCGTATTGACCCATAATGAGAAATAGTAAATCGGAATTTGGAATTAGTAAATCGTTAATTGCGGGTCGCTCGCCGTCGGCCCACAACTCACGTTCCGCCATTCACTATTCACCATTCACGATTTACTATTCACCATTCACGATTTACTATTCACGATCCACGATTTAATATTTACGACTAACGATGTGGTACTGGACCAAACTGCTTTTCATCATCTTCGCCGGGGCCGTCGCCGTCTGGATCGGCTATGAACTGATCACGTTCCCGTCGATCTCGCGCCTGCGGACCGAAAATCCGACCACGTCGTCGATGATCGAATACCGCATCTCGGAGGCGCGTGCCGAGGGCCGCGAGCCAAAAAAAGCGATGATCTGGATGCCGATCGAACAGATCTCGCCAAACCTGCAGCGGGCGGTGCTCGCCGGCGAGGATTCGCGCTTTTTCCAGCACAACGGCTTTGACTGGGACGCCATCCAGGCCGCCTGGGACGAGGCTGTCAAAGAGGGCGAAAAAGAAGCCAAGGAAGAGGGCGATTACGACCCGAACGACTGGATCCCGCCGATGCCGAGCTTTAAGCGGGGTGCCTCGACCGTGACCCAGCAATTGTCCAAGAACCTCTTTCTGTCTGAGGACCGCAACTTTCTCCGAAAGGGCCGCGAGGCTGTTTATACCTACTTTCTCGAACGCGAACTGACCAAAAAACGCATACTCGAGCTCTATCTCAACATCATCGAGTGGGGCGACGGCATTTACGGTGCCGAGGCCGCCTCGCGGTACTATTTCAAAAAGAGCGCCTCGGACCTCTCACGCGAGGACGCCGCGTTCCTCGCCGCCATGATCCCGAGCCCGCTCAACGTCTTTAACCCCGCCAAAAACCGCAAGCGCGTCGTCCGCCGCCAACGCGTCATCCTCCGCGGAATGAACTCGATAAAACTCGCTTATTCAGAGAAATAATCGGCGAATTCGGTTTAGCCAGTCTGATTCCCAGCGATAAATCGCGAATATCATTCGATGCGGTGATTTTGTGGTTTATCCGACAGGCGTCTGTTAACAATTTCGTTATGCCGTGATAACCTAAACAAATAGCGTCAAAAAATGAGCCTTATTGCTCGTTTATCTAATATAATTTAACAAAATTCCATTTTGGAGAACCTAATTTTATGACCGATCTGAACATACCATCGTCGATCACGAACGAGGAGCTGATCAAGTTCGTAACCGAGGCCGTCCAGCTATGCAAACCCGACAGCGTTTACTGGTGCGACGGCACACAGGAAGAGTACGACCGCCTCTGTCAGGAGATGGTCGACGCCGGCACCTTTATTAAACTCAACGAAGAAAAGCGGCCCAATTCGTTCCTTGCACGTTCGCATCCGTCGGACGTCGCCCGTGTCGAGGACCGCACATACATCTGCTCGCTCGCCAAGGGCGATGCCGGCCCGACCAATAACTGGATGGCCCCGCACGAGATGAAGGCGATCCTCAAGCGCAAATTCGACGGTTGTATGACCGGCCGGACGATGTACGTCGTCCCGTTTTGCATGGGCCCGATCGGTTCGCCGATCTCGCAGTTTGGCGTCGAGATCACCGATTCGGCTTATGTCGCCGTCAATATGAAGATCATGACGCGCATGGGCAACCGGGCGCTCGAGGCTCTCGGAAACGGCGAATTTACACGCTGTCTCCACTCGGTCGGTATGCCGCTCGCTCCCGGCCAGGCTGATGTCGCGTGGCCGTGCTCGCCGGACCCGAAGGACAAGTACATCGTTCATTTTCCGGAAGAGAACTCGATCGTTTCGTTTGGCTCGGGCTACGGCGGCAACGCCCTGCTCGGCAAGAAGTGCCTCGCACTGCGTATCGCCTCGACGCTCGGCCGTGCTCAGGGTTGGCTCGCCGAACATATGCTGATCGTCGGTGTTAAGTCGCCTGACGGCCGCAAGGACTATGTTTGCGCGGCGTTCCCGTCGGCCTGCGGCAAGACCAACTTTGCGATGCTCATTCCGCCCAAGGAATTTACCGCCGAAGGGTGGGAGATCACGACCGTCGGCGACGACATCGCCTGGATCAAGCCCGACGAGACCGGAAAACTGCGTGCCATCAATCCGGAATTCGGATTTTTCGGCGTCGCCCCGGGCACCAACTATTCGACCAATCCGAACGCGATGGAGTCGATCAAGGCGAATACGATCTTTACCAATGTCGCGTTGACCGACGACGGCGACGTCTGGTGGGAAGGCATGGACGGCGACGCTCCGGCCCACGCCATCGACTGGCAGGGCAACGACTGGACACCGGCCAGCGAGGGCAAGGCGGCCCACGCCAACTCACGCTTTACGGCGCCGATCGAGCAGTGCCCGGTCGCGGACCCCAATTTTGACGACCCGAAGGGCGTGCCGATTTCGGCCTTCATCTTCGGCGGCCGCCGCAACTCGGTCGTGCCGCTCGTTCAACAGTCATTTAACTGGGCGTTTGGCGTCTATATGGCCGCCACGATGGGCTCAGAGATGACCGCCGCCGCGTTTGGCAATATCGGCGAGGTCCGCCGCGACCCGTTCGCGATGCTGCCCTTTGCCGGTTATCACATGGGCGATTATTTTTCGCACTGGCTCGATTTTGGCCGTAATATACCCGAGCCGCCGCGTATCTTTTCGGTCAACTGGTTCCTCAAGGACGAGAACGGCAAATTCGCCTGGCCCGGCTACGGCGAGAATATGCGCGTACTGCAGTGGATCGTCGAGCGCGCCCGCGGCAAATCGATCGGTATCGAAACACCGCTCGGCTGGATGCCGCGTTACGAGGACATGGACTGGCGCGGACTCGATTTTTCGAAGGAACAGTTTGAAAAGGTGATGAACATCGACCGCGATCTGTGGCTGAAGGAGATCGCCATGCACGACGATCTTTTCTTCAAGCTGTACGACCGCCTGCCGAAGGAAATGACCTTTATCCGCGAACTGCTCGTTTCGAATCTCTGGCGTTCACCGGAGCTCGGCCTGGCTGTGCCCGAACCGGAATCGCTTAATTCGGTCAGGGCCGCCGCTAAATCGGAGTAACGGCGGATCAATAGTAAACGTGTTTGGGCTTCGTCTTCGGACGAGGCCCAAATCGTTTTTCGGCTTATATTTGTCGGATATGTCTTTTTCGGATGGTCCGGGACACGGTGTTGATAGCGGGCCCGGAGTTCGGTCCATCCGGCCGGTGCAAAGTCCCTCAGGGATGACTTGCACCACAGCCAATGACCGTTTGGGCCGGGCATCGGGTCCGTTTTTTGAATTTGGCAAACGATCGAGCGGTTTGCGGCGTAACGGATGCGCTATACTGTTCAAGATCAAAAATAAGCAGGGGAGTGAACTGAATGGAAGGGTTTCTCGGGCGATATGCCAGCTATGTGTACGCGGTCATGAGGATCGTCACCGGATTTTTGTTCATGTGGCACGGCACGCAGAAACTGCTCGGGTTTCCTCCGTCAGCGTCAGGCGGCGGCGAGCTTTCGGCCGTGATGGCGATCGGCGGCGGCATCGAGCTTATCGGCGGCGTGATGATAATGATCGGCCTTTTTGCCGGCCTCGCGGCGTTTATCTCGAGCGGCATGATGGCGGTAGCATATTTTGGCTGGCACTTTAGCATGCAGGCTTTTTTGCCGATCCAGAATAAGGGCGAACTCGCCGTATTGTACTGTTTTGTATTGCTGTATATCGCGGCACGCGGCTCCGGGGTCTGGAGTGTAGACTCGATCTTTCGCGGCGGAAGGGTCGCGGAATAAATGGATCAAACTATGAAAAAATTAACTATTTTGATCGCGGCGATGCTGGTGTTTGCCTTTTCGGCGTTAGCCCAGACGCCGCAGGCACCGACGACCACGCTCAAGGTCGGCGACGTCGCACCGGACTTTACGCTGACCGACACGGGCGGCAATCCGGTCAAGCTGAGCGACTATCGCGGGAAAAAGAACGTCGTACTTGCGTTCTACGTGCTCGCATTCACGGGCGGCTGAACGAAGGAACTCCAGGCGTATCAGGCTGATATCGCCAAATTTGACGCTGCCGAAACACAGGTCCTCGGGATAAGTATGGACAGTTTTGCCGCCAACAAGCGGTTTGCCGAGGATATCAAAGTGACATTTCCGCTGCTTAGCGACTGGAAACGAACCACGACCAAGCAGTACGGCCTATTCAATGAGACGAGCGGCTACGGCGTCCGCGCCACGTTCGTCGTTGATAAAGAGGGCAAGATCGAGCATCTCGAGGTCGGCCGGACCGCGATCGATCCGACCGGTGCTTATCAGGCCTGCGACCTTTTGCAAAAGCGTAAGGCCGACGCTCAAAAGAAGCCGCAATGATCAGATAGACCGAGCCTGACGGCCGCCGACGGGTCACTAACCCCGAAGGCCGTCGGGCTCGAATTCCTCGGTGGCGAGGCCGCCGTCCGCGTCCTTCATCAGCACCTCGATCCGCCGCTCGGCGTTAGCGAGACGCTCGCGGCACTTGCGCGAGAGCTTTACGCCGCGTTCGAATAGTTCGAGGCTGTCCTCAAGCGGAAGGTCGCCGGACTCGAGCTTGTTTACGATCGTTTCCAGTTCTTCGAGCGATCTTTCAAATGTATTTTCCATAGTTATTTGATGATTTCCTCGGCCTGTTTCAACAGGTCGGCCAGGTTTCCGACACCGAGGCTGTTTGCGGTCTTGGTCACGCCGCTCATGGCGATGGCGATGATCTCCTGCCCGATCTTTTTGGCAATATCGGTAGCCAGTTGGTCGTCCTTGACGCCGACGATCTGCCAGCGGTCACCGTTTCGACGCATTTTTAATTCCAGTTGGTGTTCGGGCAGTTTGCTCTTGACGGTCGCGGTGTCGCCGGTGACCTTTATATCCAGATATTGCCCGGCTCCGAGCACCATCGCCGCAAACGGCACATTTCCGAGTTTGCCGACGCGTTCGCGGATGAGTCCAGGCAAAACGGCCCGGGCGCGGTCCTTGACGGCCGGCAGCACCGGTGCCGCGACCCTGGTCAACTGTCCGACTATCGCCGGCGGCAGGCCGCGGCCGTAGAGTTCGACGGCCTTTGTGGTTATCTGCGGCAAAAAATCATCGACGACCTGATCGACGCTAACCAGCGAATCGATCATCGGCTGATCGCCGCGTTTGGCGGCATCGACCAGCAACGCAAGCGAATACTGCGGCGAACTCTTCAAACTCTGCCAGTACAGATACGCGCCCGACGCTCCGATCACCAAAATGGCAGCGACAACCGCCGCGACGATCTTGAATATTCGTCGTCGCCGGCCGCCGGATCGATCTGTCTGGAGTTCGAGCATAGTTTCGCGTTCCGCCGGCTACTCTGACGAGATGACCTCGGCATCGAGTTGTCCTTTTTCCAGACGGATCGTCACGCGGTCGCCGGGTTTCACGGCCGCTGCGTCGCGCAGGACATGCCCGTCGGGCGTCCGTGTGATCGAGTAGCCGCGGACGAGCACGGCGAGCGGCGAAAGGGCGTCGAGTTTGGCCGCCTGGAGCGTCAGGGCTTCATTAAGGCGATCAAGGGTTCGTCCGATGGCGGACTCTCTTCGATGATCGATAAGCGTCAGGCCGTTGGACGCGGCCGCAATGCGTGATCTGATCGTCTGCGGCGTCAGACGCGTCGACGCGATCCGGAATCGCTCCGCCGCGGATCGATAGCGGGCGGCAAAACCCTCGTTGAGGCGGCCGATAACGGCGTCCGCATTTCCCCGCGTTTCCAGGAGCCGGTAGCTCATAAGCTGGGCGAGGGTTTGTTCGGCGGAAATGAGGTCGTTTATCAGATCGATCTCGCGGCCGGCAACGATCTCGGCCGCCGCGGACGGCGTCGCCGCCCGAACGTCCGCGACCAGATCTGAAATGGTCCAGTCGATCTCGTGGCCGACCGCCGATATCACCGGTATCTCGCTGGCCCTGATCGTCCGCGCAAGCTGTTCGTCGTTAAACGCCCAAAGATCCTCGGCCGATCCGCCGCCGCGGCCGACGATCATGACATCGATCTTGTCGGCGTCGTCGAGCGTGCGGTTGTATTCGTTGGCGTCGAGCACGGCCCGCCGGATGCTGTCGGCCGAACCCTCGCCCTGAACGAGTGTCGGGACGAGCACGATGCTGACGGTGCCGGCACGCCGCGTCAGCACGTTGTGAATGTCATGATAGGCGGCCCCGGTCGGACTCGTGACGACAGCGACCTTGCGCGGAAAGAAGGGAAGCGGGCGTTTGAGCTCCGGATCGAACAGGCCGTCGCGTTCGAGGTTCGCCTTGATCTGTTCGAATGCGGCCCGCAGTGCTCCCTCGCCGGACGGCTCAAGTGACTCGACCTGGAGCTGCAGTTCGCCGCGTTGCGGGTAGAGCGTGACCTTGCCGCGGACGCGGATGGCGATGCCGTTCTGCGGCTTAAAGCGTATGCGGTAATTCGTGCCCTTCCAGCAGACACATCTGATCTGCGACGTGCCGTCGTTGAGGTTGAAATACCAGTGGCCGGACGCCGCGGCGGTGAAATTGACGACCTCACCCTCGACCCAGATATTTGAGAACTGCCGTTCGAGGGCTCCGCGCAGCTCGGCATTGAGCTCGGTGACCGATAGCGGACGCCGCTCCTGTTCGTCAAATAGTGATTGTAAAAGTGTGTTATCCAAAATGATGTGCCGCCGGCCGAGTTTATTCTCTTAATTTGAACACAAATTGCCCCGATTGTCAGTGTTTGCCTCTATCCTGTCGGATCTCACCGCGAAACTGCAGATCCCATGGCGAAACTTGGCCAAGTCAGGGCATTTTCGTCATAAAACAAGAGCTTTTTACTGCCTGCGGTTACTTTTCCGGCGTCTGCGGTCAGTTCAAAATCGTCCGCGGTCGGTTCAACGGCGTCCGCGGTCAGTTCAAAATCGTCTGCGGTCGGTTCAACGGCGTCCGCGGTCAGTTCAAAATCGCCTGCGGTCAGTTCAAAATCGTCTGCGGTCAGTTCAAAATCGTCTGCGGTCAGTTCAAAATCGTCTGCGGACGCGTTCCTACCGGTCGCGGACACGTTCCTACCGGTCGCGGACACGTTCCTACCAATCGCGGACTCGTTCCTACCAATCGCGGACTCGTTTCTTACGTAAATCTAAATCCAACTGACCGTGATCTGCTGGTTTTTGGGCGGAATTTGAACATTCTGACGGGAAACCGGAAATATCCGCGTCGCACACAACAGATCGTGAGCGATCACATCGAGCAATTCCTATGGGTTCGAGACCGAGTTAATGGTTACGTACGTGTTCTCGCGTTTGGCCTTGATCTTGAGCCGCGGCGAGACGCCTGCCGCCGAGTCGGAGCGATATTTGACGATGTAGGCGGTGCGGAGCTGGACGACGATATCCTCATATGCCTTTTGGATCTGTGAGATCTGCGAGATCGGATAGTAGACGCCGCCCGAAACCTTGGCGAGACGCTCGCCTTCGCCCTGTGATTTGGCCGACAGCGACATATACTTCTTGCGCATCGGGTCGATGTCGGAGGTTTGGCCGTTAGCGGCGGCGGCGATCAGGCCCGAAGGCACGTAAAGCGGATAGATCAGCGAACCGCTCTCCTGGATCGAGCCCATCAGCGAATCGAACGCGAGAAACGAGCGATTGTCGTCGCCGTCGGTCAGGATCACGATCGCGGTCCGATCGCCTTTGAGCGGCCGAAGCGTGTCGGCGACCGTAAACGCAAGTGCGTCGTAGTAGGCCGTGCCGCCGCCGGCGTCAAACGTATCGAGGCTCTCGGAAAGCTTGCCGCGGTCGGTCGTAAACTTTGACAGCACCTTGACGTCGTCGTTAAAGGTGATGATCGACACGCGGTCGTTCTTATCGACTGTTTCGACAAACGCCCGTGCGGCCTTTCGGATAAAGTTGACGTAATTCTCGACGCTGCCCGAAACGTCGAGCAGCAGGACGAGATTGAACGGAGCGGTCGACCGCGTGACCTCGAGCACGTCGCGCCGGACACCGCCCTCGGTCACCTCAAAGTCGCTTGCCGTCAACCCGTCGATCGCCCGGTTATCGAGCCCCGTGACGCGGACAAGCGCCGAATGTGTTTCGGCCGAGGCAACCTCCGGCACGAGGCGTTTGGCCGTAAATTCGGGTTCCTTTTTCAGCGGCGGCAGGCTGCGGGCGTAATCGCCGTAATACTTCGGTGCCGCACGGCGGATCGCCTCCATCAGCAGCGAGTCACCGCTGCGGACGATGGCCTTGGCGGCATTTGTCAACGGCCGCTCCCGCAGATCGCTGCCGACCTCGTTCGGCGGAACGTTGATCAGAATGATGCCGCGGGCGGTCGTCAGGTCAAGCGAAACGTTTGTCGGCTGTTCGGCTTTGGCCTCGGTTGGCGGATCCCCGTCGGCCCTGTCGGACGCGGGCTTTTTGGATGGCTTTCGGTCCTCGCTGCGATAGGTGCCGCGGATCTCGAACTTTCCGCCGGAGCGCTCCTTGACCTCCTCGAGGTCAAAATCCGCGACGAAACGCGGCCGCGATTCAGTCCAATGGAGCGCATATTTGATCTCGTCGGGAGGAATGTCGAGCGTGATCGTGCCGGTTTCGGTCGTTGCCGCGAGCGATGCGATATTGCCGGCAACATCGACCGCTCCGTCACGCGTTTCGATCTTGATCGCGGCCCTCACCGGCATGGTGAGGACAATGTCTATGCGCTTTCGGGGATCGGACGGAGTGACCGTGATCGAAGCCCGGCCTTTTGTGCTGATGACCTTGAGCTCGGCGTCGACCACGCCTCTCGGCGAAGATGCGGTCAGCTTTGCGGCGGCCTCGTCGCCGGGCACCGCGATGACGGCGACCCGACCCGACCGGTTGACGATATCGACCGACGACCCGACCGCGAGATCAAGTTCACGGACAACATTTTGCGATGCCGCGACTACGGCCGCACCGGCCGTCAATACCGCAATTGCGATCGATCTGAATAGAAAAGCCCGCATCTATACATTCGGGAAATGCCCGGACACAAAACCAGAGATCTACGATCGGCTGGGAATACGGCCGGACTGGATCAACCGGGCCCGTACGCGCTCCTGCCACTTCTTTCGCGGGCGGTCATCGTCCTCAAATCTCTCCAGCAGATCTGCCATCGATTCGCCGCCGGCGAGACGCGTTTTCAAATAGAGCAACGCAACTATGATAGCAGAAAATGAAAGGGCGAAGATCTGCAGCGGCAGCAGAATGATCTGGATGAGCGATTCGAGCAAGGCGTGTTTGACGCGCGAACGCATATCTTTCTCATCTTTGTCGATCTCGACGATCGGTTTGCCCCCGATGCGAATATTTACATCACGGTCGGGTGCCGCGGCCACTGTCAGGCCCTCAGGGTTTTTCGGCGCGTTCGGGGTCGAGTTTGATTGCGTTACCTCGATCGGAGCTTTCAGTTTCGGGTCGAACGCGCGGGCCGTGACATTGACCACGAACGACAATGATCCGGCGAGCACCATCGGCAGCAGGAACATAATAACGGCAGCGCCCATCGAGGTGGTAAATGATCTTGCCGTCAACTGCCTCGATCGCCGAAATACGTCGCGAACTCCGAAATTCTCCATTATCGCGACCGGGGCTATGAGCATACAAACGACATATCCGTAGAGAAACCCGCCAAATAGGCCGAGCGACGCTCCGATCGCGCCGATCAGCATCGCGTCGATGGAAGGAGCGAGAACCGATGTGAAAGCCCATGCCATCCCGCCGAACCCGAGAAATCCGGCGATAGACGCGGCTATCGAAATGATGAAGGGAGCAAAGACTGTGACGATGCCGTTGACCGCGATCTTTTTCCACTTTCGACGCGTCTCGGCCAATGCCGGCCTCAACCGGACCGGCCGCAGCGGCACGGCCAGGTACTGGGTCACGATCCAGACGATGGTCGCGACGGTCAATGTCGCGCAAAAGGCACTTGCGATCGTGAGAACGAACACGATGAGCGTCATAAGCGCGTTGCCGGCTCCTTCAGAAACGACGCCGCTGACCTTTAAGAATGACGCGGACACCTGTGCGACGGTCAAGACCGCGACCGGCAGCATGAAAAATGTCGTGAGCAGTAGAAACTTCGGCAAATGCTCGCTGTAGATCACGAGAGCGCGCCGCAGAAGCCCAAAAATGCCCTCTTCGCGCGAACGCATCACGCTCGCGAACGCCTCGGCAGTCTGCGGCCGCTTGTCCGGATCCTTTTCCAACGCGGCGTGGATCGCCAATTTCATTTTTCGGCGGACCCGTTTTGTCTTGATCGGCGGAGCGGCAACATTCTTATGCGACTCCATGACGTCCTTAAAGTCGCCAGAGAAAGGCGTTTCGCCGGAAAGCATCTGATACGCGATGACGCCGAGGCTGTAAACGTCCGATCGCGGGTCGAGGCGTTCGCCCCGGCACTGTTCCGGCGACATATAGAGCGGTGTGCCGAGAACGGCACCAACCCGCGTCAGGTCTGAGGTGCTCGGCGAATCGAGCAGCGACTTGCCGGTGGTCTGTTTCTGACTGATCCGAAGCGGCGTCGGGGCAAGTTCAGTGATCATTTGGGTGCCGATCGTTTCCTGGTCGGCGTCAATATCGCCGCTGTCCGAAAGGATCGCAGTTTTGCCTTCGTCGCCGATCGGGCCAAGGCTGACGGTCGATCCGTCGCCGAGTTTTGTGTCGCCTTCGATGGTTTGAGCGATCGTTGACGCCTCGGAAACCAGCGTTCCCCCGCCTTCGCCGACCCTCGTTTTGTCCCGATCTTCGCCGGAGTGCGTCGTTCTGGCCGACGAAGTCACGGTCGGCATCGGCTGATATCGCTGAACCCCGTTGCCATGATCGGGCTCTTCGTGATCCTCGAGCTTTGCGATGCCGAAATCCAGTACCTTTACGGTGTACCCGCCGCGCTGATTTGGTTCGAGCCAGATATTGTCGGGCTTGAGGTCGCGGTGGATGATGCCCTGCTCGTGAGCCTCCTGAACGGCGGAACAAACCTGTTCGAGAATGTCGAGCGTCCATGCGACCGGCAGATTTCGCTCTTCGTCGAGAATCTCGCCGAGGGTGCAGCCGTCAAGATACTCCATGACCAGGTATGCGACCTGCCCTTCGTTCGAGTCCGCAAAACCAAAGTCGGTGACATTGACCACATTCGGGTGACGCAGGCGCCCGGCGGCTCGGGCCTCGCGGCGAAAGCGCTCGACAAACTCCGACCGCCGCATATACTGCGGCGAGATGATCTTGACCGCGACAGGCCGTTCGGTTCCCAGATGTGTCGCCAGGTACACGGTCCCCATACCGCCGCGACCCAACTCGCGTTCGATATGGTATTTGCCGTCGACGGTCTGGCCAACAAAATCCAAGTTATTCATACCTGTGCGTCAAAAAACTCTAACCGAGTTAACGATCTTATTGCAAGTAATTACGCCGCCGAGGTCATATAAGTTTTGTTGGACTTGCAAGGTTTTGTAAGCAAGCGTCCCTCGATGGTCAACTCGTATGACAGTACGGGCAGTTCGGGCCTCTCAAAAGTACCTGGGTGAGCGGGCATAGAAGGCGGCATTGCCGGGCGGGGCGTCGATCAGTCTTCGCTCAGGACGATGATGAAGTCGCTTTCGGCAAAGGTTACCCGATGCGATTTATTCGGATTTAGGTGGACGCCAAACTGGCGTTCGCTGTCGTGGCTCTCGGCCGTGACGCGATAACCTATCGCCGATTCGCCTAGTTCGGCGGCACTGGCGACGATATTGTAGAAATCCGTTTCGACACCGGGCTTGACGTATCGGCGGACCGGCTTGAGATATATCTCGGATCCTTCGGACTGAAACAGTACGTCGTACACCTTCTTCAGTTCACGATTTTCGCTCAACTGGCTGAGCATCAGGCTGATAAGGTTATCGCTGACGACAAAATCATCGGCCTTGGCGACGACTCCGAGCTCGCGGTTTCGCATATCCAGCATTTCAGTGACAATACTGTACTCGCGGCCGGCACTCTCGCCGATCGAGCGCAGATGGAGCAGGGAGATCAGCGTTTTTGCATCGCTCTCCTGAATATCGATATCCCGGTTACTGAGGACGATTATGTGGTCGTAATTCTCGGTATCTATAGAGAGCAGTGTCTGCTTTTCGCTGACGTCACCGCGTCGAAACGCTATCTGCTGGCAGGAGAGACGTGACTGGAGCTCGGCGACCTCGGATCCGGCGGCCTCATCGTCCGCGACAACCAGCACCCGCGAACCTTCGCGCACGTAATTGTCGAGTTCGGCCAATATTCGCGAGCCTTTATCGTTCCAACCAAGAACCAGCGTATTTTCGGCGTTTAGGGCGGTGTACTGACTGTGATTAAAAATGTCACTGTCGATCCGAACGTCGGCCCGGCCGTTCGGGATGACCGTGTCGTCATCTTCTGAGATCGCGATGACGCTCTCGCCGGCCGAGAGGATCCGGTCACCCGGCGGATTGATCAAAACGTCGCCATCGGCGGTGTAGATGCCGATGATCGCAGAGTCTTCGTAAGCAAAAAGCGAGTCTCGGTAAGTCTTTCCGACAAGCTGATCGGGAAGAGCCTCAAAATAGATCTCGTCGCCCTCAAACTCAAGCAGGTCGCTGTAAACAACGCTGAGGCCCGACTGCCGGCATGTCTGCGCTATGACACGCGAGATCAGATCTTCGGAAAGGACGTAGACGGCCTCGCCGTTGCCGACAAGTTCGGCAGCCTCGAGGTTTCGCTCATCGCGGATCTCCGCAACGATGTGATACGGTTCGGCGTGTCGATGGCGGCCGTTGGTAATCCCGAGTACGGTCTTGATGACAAATGTATCGGGATTATCGACCTCAGGCGAAAGCACGATGATCGAACGGGCCTCGTTGATGTTGACCATTTCGGCGGCCGATGATTCGAGCGTGCTGCCGCTGCGAACGACTATTTTGGTATTTCGAAAATCACCAACCCGGCTCTTGATCTCCTCTTCCGCCTCGACCTTGTCCTTGTCTGAAAGTATGACGATGCACGGGCGTTTTTGATTTGAATTGGCCTCGACGATCTCTTTGATAATGGTAAATATCTTTTCTGACCAGCCAAGAATTAGCGTGTGGTTGCCGTCGAGTACCCGTGAGCGGCCGCGTTTAAGCTCCTCGATCTTCTGATCGATCCCCGATGAGATCGAACCGATCAGTATCGAGATCAGAAAGATGCCGATCAAGGTCGCGATAAACCTGACGATTCTAAATTCCCAGCCCTCATCGCCTCCCATCGTGCCGGGGTCGAGCGTCGCCATGAGGCTCTTCCAGGTGCCCTCGACAAAGCCCAACGGCTCGGCACCCGCATCGGTCGAGGCGGTAATTCCGAAAGCGAGTATGATCGTGCCGAGAAAGACGACCGACACGACCGAAACGATCGCCAGCCACTGAATGACCGCGACCGGTCCGCGGGACATCGTGTTTTCAAAATGGTACCGAAACTTTTCGCGAAGAGTATATTTGGGCATAGGATGATAGGGCCGAGTGCCTCTTAGGTTTCAACGGATTTTAGAGCAAAACTTGCAATTAATCTAAGCGGCCGCGGCTTCAGGCCGATTTCGGTACTGGACAAATGTATGTGCGATAACCGTCGCGACTATGATCAGGCCGCCGAGGATGGCCCAGTTCGAGGGACGTTCGCCAACGAAGATGAAGACCCAAACGGGGTTGAGGAGCGGTTCGATAAAGCCGATAATGCTAGCGTCGAGCGGACGCGTGCCAGCGGTAACTCCCTTAATAAAAAGAATGTAGGAAATTCCTATCTGGAAGATCCCGAGGAACGCAACGGCACCGATATCGAGCCACGTGATCTTCGAGAACGATGCAATTCCGGACGGCAGTGTCAGCAGTGCCAGCAGAAAATTACCGTAGATCACGGTTATGACCGAATTCATACCGACGGCCCTTGGGTGCTTGAGCAGCATTATATAAAGGCCAAGAAATATGCCTGATCCGAGTGCGGCGATGTTGCCCTGATAGTCGCCGATGGTCAGATCGCCGACAAAAAACAAAGACATTCCCGCAATGCAGAATATAACCGTCGCCAGATCACGAAGGTGAAATTTTTCGCCGATGACAAACGGAGCGAGGATCAGGATGTAAACAGGTGCCGTGTATTGCAGGAAGATGGCGTTGGCGGCGGTCGTATGCTTGGTCGCCCAGACGAATAGGAATAGCAGCGTCGCGTAAATTATCGAGCACATTACACCGAACGCGTTGATCCGCAGGCCGTTACGGCGGGTGATGATCAATACCGTGAGTCCGGCCAGCAGCGAGCGGAAAAATGTGACCTGATATGCGTCGAGATTTGTCGCGAGCTTGATGAACATCCCGCCGGTGCTCCATAAAAGCACGGCGATGACGACAAGCCAGACAGGCGAAATTGAGGGTTTTTCTTGCGACACGGAGATATCTTAACGCAGAGACCGCAAAGAACGCAGAGGGGCTGCAAGAATTGACTCGATCGAGACTTGATTTATTGGCATCCGGAGCGGGATTCCAGCATCATAGTGCAACCAAGGCGGTAATATTCGGCCGTACGTTCAATTATTAAATTGTCACTTTTAGGGAAATAGGTATAAAATTCCCTGCCATCCTAGGAGATCGTTTATGTTTAAATACTTAGAGCTACAAGGCATACGCTTTTTGTTGGCGTCGTTACTGGTGTGCTTTTCGCTTTCTGTCGGAGCGATGGCTCAACAGGACGATAAGACCATTTTGGATGAAGACGGGGTTGCAGCCTTGCTCGAAGAGCTAAAAGCGGGTCTGCCTGAATTCATAAATGACGAGGCAAAGATCGAAGCTATCGCCGAAAAATGGGGTGCACGCGAGGATCTTTCGGGTAAGACCGGATTTAAAGTGCTCCAGTTGCTCATTAATGACGTAGAGTCCGTCGTGAAAGACCCAAAACTTAGACTAAAGATCTGGCACAAATGGAACGGTGTCGAAGAGGACCCGGAAATCCCGGTGAAACCCGAGCCGGTACGAAAGCCTCAGGTCTGGTTCAAATTTGTACAGGCTGGCGGGTTCATTGCGCATTTTCGCCTCACATGGGACGAACCAGGCAAACCGGGCTTAACCTGGGAACAACGCGGAAAGACGTCAGGCTGGCAGGACGTAGCTTACTTACCAGGCGAAGCTACGAATATCAGACTACTAATGCAAAACGATACTGGCCTAGTGTGGCAGCCTCAGAGAGAGATATTTAACCGCGTGCTCCAGCCAGCCGATCTGAATAAATGTTACAGGCTGACGGGCACAACTTTGGGTTCGGGGTACGACAACGACTGCCAGTAGTTACGAATTTCGTATAGCTCGGCCATACCTTATTTGAACGCAGAGACCGCAAAGAACGCAGAGAGGATTAATTCTTTTTCTCTGCGACCTTTGCGGTCTCGGCGTTAGATGAGCCTATTCGCCGGAAACTGCCGATGCGATCGTTTCGCGAAGACGTTTCGCCGAGGTGGTGTTGGGCTCCAGTTCTATCTCCTCGACATTGCCCCGGACCTTTTTACCGAAAACGGCGTTCCACGGCGGAACGACGATCGTTATATTGCCGCTGGCCTTCGCCTGGCAGGCGAGCCGGATGAAGGGCTTGGCATCGGCGGGTTGCTCGTACCCGAAGACCTTCATTTGACGGCGTTCACGCGGGCTGACCTCGGTCAACTTTTCCTGGCCGCCGAGAACACCGACCCAGCACGTTCCGCACGAAGCGGCGGTGCACTCGACGGGAACGGGACCTTCCCAGCAGCGGTCGTCCTGCTTTTGCCAATCCTGTGAGCGGTCGGCGGCAGACGCTCCGGTGATCTCCTGGTCCTGCATGATCGGGAACTTGCCGGTTGTGGTTAGCGATGCAAAGTTGACCGAAAACCGCTTGTTCACGGTCTTTAAGAAACCAAACAGGCCCTGCGAATCGTCGGCCGCACGTTCGGCGATCACGGCGTTGGGCGATTTTGCCATAGTGCCGGCCGGTTGCTTGACCTCGCCCGATGCCGCCTTAAATGCGTCGAGTCCCGTTTGATTGAGGGTCGCAAGCCCGATAGCGACCATTGCGATCACGATCTGCGGCTCGACCGAGAGCTTTTCGGCAACGAGCTTGGCAATATCGCTGATCTCGTCGGCAAGTGCAGGCGTCTGGTCGGTAAATACAGCGGCTTCGGCCTCGATCGCGGCTTTGACGGTCTTCCAGTAGCGATGTCCGTAAAGGAAATGATGCGAGGTGTCGATCTGGCCTTTCAGCTCAAAATTGCCCTGCATCGCTATCCCGCGCAGTGCTGCCTCACGGTCTTCGGCGGCGTCGATCGCCAGTTTAAGGCTCAGCGGATAAAATCGGAACCAGATCTGAACGGCATTGCGGTCAACCTCGTGGACCTCGGGCAAAAGCGTTTCGATCGCTGCGGTCCAGTCGGATTCGGTAAAGCGTGCAAGATAAGTCTCCAGGTTCGTGGTATTGTTATTCATTGTCTCAGGGTCAATTTTCTATTCGTTGTCAAAAATAGAGATTCTACAAACAAATCTTCGTTAGTGCAAAACCCCGCTTGACAAGAAGGGCGTAAATTCATAGTATCTAAAGTTTCGGACTATAGCGGTCTGGGTTGCCTTGCGACTCCAAGTGAGAAAACAAGGTTGTTTTTTGAGAATTGAAACACGGATTGTTGCGTAAAGACGGTCATCACAGGCCGTTCGGTGAATCTGAACATATCTTATATGCCACGCTACAGCAAAGTTTCATTTTCTTAGGAAGACGGTTCAATTTAATTAACTAAGCAAGCTGAATGCTGCTTGAGCTAACTGCCGGATGCGTCCGGCAAGAGTCAGGTAAGAGAGAACTTTTGCCTTTCGGATTTTTAAATTAAAGGTAGCGAAAAATGCCGACGATCAACCAATTAGTTAGAAAAGGACGCCAACGCGTTAAGTACAAAACGGCCAGCCCGGCACTGCAGTCCAATCCGCAGAAGCGCGGGGTTTGCACACGTGTTTACACCTCGACCCCGAAAAAGCCGAACTCGGCTCTTCGTAAGGTCGCCCGTGTGCGTCTGACCAACCAGATCGAAGTCACGACATACATTCCGGGTATCGGCCACAACCTGCAGGAGCACTCGATCGTGCTTATCCGCGGCGGCCGTGTCAAGGATCTTCCGGGTGTTCGTTATCACGTTATCCGCGGAACGCTGGATGCCTCAGGCGTCGCGAACCGAAACCAGGCCCGTTCGAAGTACGGTGCCAAGAGACCGAAAGGAGCGAAATAAACATTGAATACAGGACATCCGATATCGAACGCCTGATCGCACGATATCGGATCTTCGAAATTCATAATTCGAAATTCGATTATGCCAAGACGTAGAGTTGCAGGAAAAAGAGAAGTATTGCCGGATCCGATCTATAACAGCATCGCCGTGACCAAATTTATCAACGGCCTGATGTGGGAAGGCAAGAAGAGCGTGGCCGAGCAGATCTTTTACGCGGCGATGGAGAAACTCGCTGAAAAGACCGGCGAAGAGCCGATCAAGGTCTTCAAGAAGGCTCTGGAAGGCGTTGCTCCGACCCTCGAGGTCAAATCACGCCGTATTGGCGGTGCGACCTACCAGGTGCCGCTCGAGGTTAGCCGTGACCGCCGCAATACGCTAGCGATCCGCTGGATCGTTCTTAATGCCCGCAACCGCAGCGAAAAGACGATGGTAGACCGTCTGGTCGGCGAACTGCTCGATTCGACCAACGGACGCGGCGGAGCGATGAAGAAGAAGGACGACGTTCACCGTATGGCCGAAGCCAACAAGGCGTTCGCACATTACAGATTCTAGTAGAGAGCGGGCCTTTTTGCCTGCGACCAATGATTTACCAAAATGGCTAAGATCAGTTTAGACAAATTTAGAAACATCGGCATCATGGCCCACATCGACGCGGGTAAGACCACGACGACGGAGCGCGTGTTGTTCTACACCGGTGTTTCGCACAAGATCGGCGAGGTTCACGAAGGAACGGCGACGATGGACTGGATGGAACAGGAGCAGGAGCGCGGCATCACGATCACATCCGCCGCCACGACCTGTTTCTGGACCCGCAATAACGTCGAGCACCGCATCAACATCATTGATACCCCCGGACACGTCGACTTCACGATGGAAGTTGAGCGTTCGCTGCGTGTTCTGGACGGTGCGGTTTGCGTTTTTGACGGCGTTGCCGGCGTTGAGCCGCAATCCGAAACTGTTTGGCGTCAGGCTGATAAGTACGGCGTTCCGCGTATCTGCTTCATCAACAAGCTGGATCGTGCCGGAGCTTCGTTCGATCGTTCGTTTGACTCGATCCTTAAGCGTCTCGGAGCCAATGCGGTCGCACTGCAGATGCCTATCGGCCTCGAGGAGCACCTCAAGGGCGTCGTTGACCTGATCACGATGAAAGCCCTCATCTGGAGTGATGAGACGAAAGGTGCCAAGTACGAGACGCTCGACATTCCGGCGGATCTGCTGGATGCCGCCAAGGCGCAGCGTGAAAAGCTGGTCGAAGCTGTTTCGGCGATCGATGACGACCTGATGATGAAGTACCTCGAGGGCGAAGAGATCACGGAAGACGAGATCCGTGCTGCCCTGCGAAAAGGTACGCTCGCGATGAAGATCGTTCCGGTCGTTACCGGTTCGGCATTCAAGAACAAGGGTGTGCAGACGCTTCTTGACGCTGTCGTGGATTACCTGCCGAGCCCGCTGGATATTCCCGCGATCGAGGGTGAGAATCCCAAAACCGGCGATATCGAGACGCGTGCCGCAGATGCCAAAGAGCCGTTTGCCGGACTTGTTTTCAAGTTGATGGCTGACAAGCATTTGGGACAGCTCGCGTTCGTTCGCATCTACTCGGGAACCGTTACGTCGGGTTCGTACGTTTACAACACGATCAAGGGCACGAAAGAGCGTGTCGGCCGTTTGATGATGATGCACGCGAACAAGCGTGAAGACGTCGAGACGGCATCGGCCGGCGAGATCGTCGCTATCGGCGGCATGAAAAATGTCACGACCGGCGACACTATCTCGGATGAGAGCAAGCAGATCATCCTTGAGTCGATGGAATTCCCGGATCCGGTCGTGCGTGTCGCGGTCGAACCGAAGACCCGTGCCGATCAGGACAAGATGGGCATCGCACTCAACCGCCTCGCTCAGGAAGATCCGTCGTTCCAGGTTTCGACCGATCATGAGACGGGCCAGACCATTATCGCCGGCATGGGCGAACTTCACCTTGAGATCATCGTTGACCGCATGAAGCGTGAATTCGGTGTCGAGGCGAATGTCGGTAAACCCCAGGTTGCCTACCGTGAAACGATCACGATGGCCGCACCGGGCAAAGAGATCTTCAAGAAGCAGTCAGGCGGCCGCGGTCAGTTTGGCCACGTCGAGCTCGAGGTCGAGCCGGCACCGGGCGAAGGTTTTGTCTTCGAGGACAAGATCACCGGCGGAGCGATCCCGCGTCAGTTCATCAAACCGGTTTCGGAAGGTATCAGAGACGCCATGCGTCGCGGTTTCCTTGCCGGATACGAACTGGTGGACATCAAGGCGAGCCTTGTTTTCGGTTCGTATCACGAGGTCGACTCGGACGAGCGTTCATTCCACATTGCCGGAAGCCTTGCTTTCCAGGATGCGGTCAAGAAGGCTAAGCCCGTCCTGCTTGAGCCGATCATGAAGGTCGAAGTCGTGACCCCCGAAGAATATATGGGTTCGGTCAACGGCGACCTCAATCGCCGCCGCGGCCAGATCGATAAGATGGAACCGCGTCCGGGTAATGTTTCGGTCGTCACGGCGTTCGTGCCCCTTTCGGAAATGTTCGGTTATACGACGGACCTTCGTTCGTCCACGCAGGGACGAGCAACTTCGAGCATGCATTTTGAGCGTTATGCCGAGGCTCCGCGAAACGTGGCCGAGGAGATCATCGCAAAGGTCAAGGGAGCAAGCAGCAATTAGTTTTTGGCCCGGTTCTGATACCAAGAGAGATTAGGAGAAGTTATGAGTAAGGAAAAATTTGACCGCAGCAAGCCGCACGTGAACATCGGGACGATCGGGCACGTGGATCACGGCAAGACGACATTGACGGCAGCGATCACGAAGGTGATGTCGAAGCACAATCCGAAGATGGAAGTACGTGCAGGCGAGAGGTATCACAATCGCGACGGCACACGTTGAGTACGAGACGGCAAACCGTCACTACGCCCACGTTGACTGCCCGGGCCACGCTGACTACGTGAAGAACATGATCACGGGAGCAGCCCAGATGGACGGAGCGATCCTGGTGGTGGCTGCGACGGACGGCCCGATGCCGCAGACGCGCGAGCACATTCTGCTTGGCCGTCAGGTTGGTATCCCGTCGATGGTCGTGTTCATGAACAAGGTGGACATGGTCGATGATCCTGAACTGCTTGAGCTGGTCGAGATGGAGATCCGCGAGCTTTTGAGTTCGTACGAGTTCCCGGGTGACGAGATCCCTGTCGTACAGGGTTCGGCACTGAAGGGCCTGGAAGGCGATCCGGCATGGGAGCCGAAGATCGACGAGCTGATGCAGGCGGTGGATGATTACATCCCGACGCCGGCCCGCGAGACGGACAAGCCGTTCCTGATGCCGGTGGAAGACATCTTTACGATCCAGGGCCGCGGAACAGTGGCTACGGGCCGCATCGAGCGTGGTGTGATCAACATCAACGAGCCGGTCGAGATCGTCGGTATCCGCGACACGAAGAACACGGTCGTCACGGGCGTCGAGATGTTCAAGAAGCTTTTGGATTCGGGAATGGCGGGCGACAACGTCGGACTGCTGCTCCGCGGCGTCGACCGTAAAGAGATCGAACGCGGACAGGTCATCGTGAAGCCGGGCTCGATCACGCCGCACACGAAGTTCAAGGCCGAGGCCTATGTTCTGACGAAGGAAGAAGGCGGACGCCACACCCCGTTCTTTACGGGCTACCGGCCGCAGTTCTACTTCAGAACAACGGACGTGACGGGCGTCGCACACCTGCCGGCAGGCGTCGAGATGGTGATGCCGGGCGACAACATCCAGATGGAGATCGAGCTCATCGCTCCGATCGCTATGGAAAAGGGGCTCCGCTTCGCTATCCGCGAGGGCGGCCGCACGGTCGGTGCCGGAACCGTTTCGGAGATCGTGGAATAACATTCAGTAAGCGGTAAGCGGCGGGCTGAAAATTGCTGTCCGCCGCTGCCGCTGACGGATCACGGAAATTATGTTAAACGAAAAGATTCGCATCAAGTTAAAGGCCTACGATCATCGCGTTTTGGATCAGTCCACTCAGGAGATCGTCGATACGGCTAAGAGAACGGGAGCAAGGATCGCAGGTCCGATCCCCCTACCGACCATCAAGAACAAGTGGACGGTTTTGAGGTCGCCCCACGTTGATAAAAAGTCGCGTGAGCAGTTTGAGATCAGGACCCACAAGCGATTGATGGACATCCTTGATCCGACAGCGGAAACGGTCGATGCGTTGATGAAATTGGACCTGCCGGCGGGCGTTGATGTCGAGATCAAGGCGTTTGGCAAAAACTAAGAGTTTGGTTCATTTGAACATTGAGTCAATAGCAGATATAAAACGCGGCTCGATGGAAAAATGGATGGATGGATCATTATGATAAGCGGAATCATTGGTAGAAAAATGGGAATGACGCAGCTCTTTGCTGAGGATGGCACCGTTACTCCGGTCACGGTCATCAAGGCCGGGCCCTGTGTCGTCGTCCAAACTAAAAGTGCTGCAGGCCGGGACGGTTACAACGCCGTTCAGTTGGGCCTCGTCGAAGACAAGCCGGTCCGTCTGAAAAATGTGACCAAGCCGCTTCGCGGCCACTTTGAAAAGACGGGCGGCGGATTGCCCCCGACGCGTGTGCTGAAGGAGATCCGCTTGACCGGTGAGCCGGAAGCGGCGATCGGTGACCAGATCAAGGTCGACCTCTTTGCCGACGGCGACGCCGTGGAAGTGGTCGGAAAGTCGAAAGGTCGCGGATTTGCCGGCACGATCAAGCGCCATAAGTTTGCACGCGGCCCCGAGTCGCACGGTTCGATGAACGTTCGTGAACCGGGATCGATCGGCCAGTCGGCTTACCCCTCGCGTGTTATCAAGGGCACGCGGTCATCGGGCCACATGGGTGACGCCCGCGTGACGGTAAAAGGGTTGACGGTCGCAAAAGTTGATATCGAGAACAACCTTCTGATGGTTCGCGGAGCAGTTCCGGGGCCTAACGGCGGATTGGTCATTGTCAAGAAGAGCTAAGGGTATTTATTCATTTGGTCATTTGTTCATTGCATCATTAATTAATGGATGAATGGACTAGTGAAGAGATCATCGGCCGAATGCCGATAGTAATGGAGAAAGTTATGCCTACCGTAAAGGTTCGCAATTTGAAGAATAAAGAGGTCGGTGAAGTAAAGCTTCCGGACGCCGTATTCGGTGTTGAGTTGAACGAAGCTTTGATCCACTCGGCTGTGATGAATTATCAGGCCAACGGCCGACAGGGAACGTCCGCGACCAAAACCCGCGGAAACGTCTCCGGCTCGGGCCGTAAGCTCTGGAAGCAAAAGGGAACCGGCCGTGCGCGTATCGCGTCGCTGCGTTCGCCCTTGTGGAAAGGCGGCGGTAACGTTCATGGCCCGCAGCCCCGCGACTGGTCATACCAGATGCCGAAGAAGATGCGCCGCGGTGCTCTGCGGTCGGCTCTCTCGGAAAGGCTTCGCGAAGGCAACCTGATCGTCATCGACGAATTCGGTTTCGCCAACCCGAAGACCGCTGAATTTCTCGGAGTGATGGACAAGCTCGGATTGATCGAGAACAAGAAAAGGGCCAAGACCCTGATCATTGATTCGCTGGATAACGAGAATCTTATCCTGTCGTCGCGAAACGTCCAGAAGACCAAGGTTACCAACAGCTTTGGACTGAACATCTACGACATCATTTATCACGAGAAACTTTTGATCTCGAAGGCTGCCGTCGAAGAGTTGAGCTCGCTGCTCGATCCGAAACGTGAGGCCGGCAAGGCCGGCGAATCAGCGGCCGAAGCGGTTGTCGAAGAGAAGCCGAAAGCTAAGAAAGAAGCGAAGCCGAAGGCTGAAAAGGCCCCTAAGGCTGAGGCAGCCCCGGCCGTCGAGGAAGCACCTGCGGTAGAGACAGCAGAGGAGGCGACTGAAAATGAGTAATTTAGGAGTTTGGGACATATTAAAGTCGCCGGTCATCACTGAAAAGAGCGTCATCCTCAAGGAAGACTCGACTGACGAGAGCGGCGAACGCAACCAGGGACAGGTACTTACGTTCCGGGTTAACAAAAAGGCAAATAAGACCGCCATCAAGGCTGCGGTCGAAGAGATCTTTAACGTCAAGGTCGCTGCGGTTCGAACCGTTCAGTATGACGGCAAGGTCAAGAAGCGCGGCCGCATCGAAGGCCGTTGTGCAGGATTTAAGAAAGCCTACGTAACGCTCAGAAAGGGCGAACCGATGGTTGATTACGCAGAGGCGATATAACGAATGATGAATGCAGAGTGATGAACAGGGACAATGACCCGGCCATCATTCTAAATTCTGAGATCATCATTTAAGAATATGGGAATCAAGAGATTAAAACCGACATCACCGGCAAGACGTTACCAGACGTACTTGACCCGCGATGAATTGACCCCGAACGCAGTACCCGAAAAATCACTGCTCGAGGCAAAAAAGAGAATTTCAGGACGCAACAGCGACGGCCGCATCACGATCCGCCGCCGCGGCGGAGGTCACAAGCGTTTTTACCGCATCATCGACTTCAAGCGTGACAAGGCCGGTATTCCCGGAAAGGTTGCACAGCTCGAGTATGATCCGAATCGTTCGGCGCACATCGCCCTTATCAACTACCTTGACGGCGAAAAGCGATACATCCTCGCTCCGGTCGGATTGACGGTCGGGACGACGATCCTGAGCGGTGAGGATGCCGATATCCTGCCGGGAAATGCTTTGCCGATCAAAAACATCCCGCTTGGCACCTCGGTTCACAACATCGAACTCAGGCCCGGGAAAGGCGGCCAGATGGTCCGCTCGGCCGGCGGCTTTGCTCAGATCGTTGCTAAAGAAGGTGATTTTGCTCAGCTTCGTATGCCGTCCGGCGAGGTCCGAAAGGTTCCGGTGGTTTGCATGGCGACCGTCGGCCAGGTTGGCAATACCGAGCATGAGAATGTTTCGCTCGGTAAGGCGGGCCGCTCACGCTGGATGGGCAAGCGTCCGAAGGTTCGCGGTGTCGCTATGAACCCGGTCGATCACCCGCACGGCGGCGGCGAAGGTAAAACCTCAGGCGGACGTAACCCGGTGACCCCCTGGGGACAGCCGACCCGCGGATACAAGACGCGTCGCAACAAACGCACGACCAACATGATCGTGAAAGACAGGAGAAGGAAATAGCGAATAGCGAAGATCGAATGTTGACCAACATGCTCCGCATTCGAAATTCATGATTCGAGATTCGAGATTTGAATTATGCCACGTTCATTAAAGAAAGGACCGTTTATCGATCTTAGCGTTCAAAAGACGCTCCGCCGCATCCTTGAGGGCGGACCGAAGCCGCCGGCGATCAAGACCTGGTCGCGACGCTCGACGATCACGCCGGACATGGTCGGATTGACCTTTGGAGTCCACAACGGCAAACGCCACATTCCGGTCTTTGTTACCGAGAATATGGTCGGCCATAAGTTGGGTGAGTTTTCGCCGACGCGGGTGTTCAAGGGACATCCGGGAACGAAAGCCGAAAAGATGGCGAAGAGGAAATAGCTTGTAAACCGGCCGAAACGGCGGCATGACCGCCGAATCACGCCGATACTGAGCAGCTAACAAAGAATATGGAAGCGATAGCAAAATTAAAACACCTGAAAGGCTCGCCGCGTAAGGCAAGACTCGTGATCGATCTGATCCGCGGGCAGAATGTGTCTCACGCGTTGTCCATCCTGAAATTTACGGACAAGAGAGCGGCTTTGCCGATTGCAAAGTGCCTGAATTCAGCGATCGCAAATGCGACGTACCTTGCCGAGCAGCAGAACATAGCCATTGACCCCGATGACCTTTGGGTGAATCTTTGCTATGTCGATATGGGGCCGACAAAGAACCGCCGTCGTATGCGCCCTGCCCCGCAGGGACGCGCGTACCGCGAACAGCGTCACTATTGCCACATCACGATCCAGGTGACCAGCGAAGACAAACCGAAGACGGAAAAGCAGTTGCTCGCCGAGGCCTCGAAGAAGGCCAAGCCGCTGGGCAAGAAGCTGGCCGCTAAGGCCGCCGGAGTGGAACCGAAGAAAGCAAAAGCTGAAAAGCCCGCTGCGGAACCGGTCGTTGAAGAAGTGGTCGAGGCTACGCCGGTGGTAGAGGTCGTTGAGGAAACGGTCGTCGAAACGGCTGCCGAGACAGTAGAAGCGGTGGAAGCGACCGAAGCTGAGGCTGCTGCGGTTGAAACGGTTGAAGCAGATGCTGCTGAAACCCCGGCTGAAGAAAGCGAGGACGCTGAAAAGAAAGATTAAGGTTTTTTTATGGGACAGAAAGTTCATCCATACGGCTTCAGGGTCGGTTACAACAAAGATTGGCACTCGCACTGGTTCGCTAAAGGTGAGTTCGCCGAGTTTCTGGCAGAGGATCTCAAACTCAAGCGTGATCTGAAAAAGCGCTTTGGCGGCGGCGGAGTCTCGCATATTGATATCGAACGTGCCGCGGCCCGTTTGAAGATCATCATCTACACGTCGCGTCCGGGCATCATCATCGGCCGCAAAGGTGCAGAGATCGAGAGCCTTCGCGAAGAGCTGTCGAGAAAGACCGGCCGCGAGGTCCTGGTTTCGATCCAGGAGATCCGCCATCCGGAACTCAATGCTCAGCTGCAGGCTGAAAAGATCACGCAGCAGCTCGAAAAGCGTATCGCTTTCCGCCGTGCGATGAAAAAGACGATGGAAGAGTCGCAGCGTTTCGGAGCTCAGGGCATCAAGGTGATGATCGCCGGCCGCCTGAACGGAGCCGAGATCGCCCGTACCGAATGGTCCTTGCAGGGCCGATTGCCGCTGCACACGCTGCGTGCCGATATCGATTACGGATTTGCCGAGGCTCTTACGACATTCGGTATCATCGGCGTCAAAGTTTGGATATATCGCGGTGAGATCCTCGATCCGAACGCATCGATGGCCCGCGGCACGACCACGGATCCGATGAACGAGGTCAAGGTGGAACGCGGAGCCGGTCGCGGCGACCGACGCCCGCGACGCGACGATCGCAACAGATAATAATCGTCCCCGGCTGTTTGCCCCCGGTCATTGGCAAACGCGAGCGTTTAATTGGGGCCAATGACCACGTACTGAGAACGAAAGAGGTTTATTAGCTATGTTAATGCCGAAAAAGGTCAAGCACCGAAGAGTAATGAAAGGCCGCATGCGTGGTAAGGCTACCCGCGGCGAACAGATCAGCTTTGGTGATTTTGGACTGAAAGCACTTGAAGCGGGATGGATAACTGACCGCCAGATCGAAGCCGCTCGTATCGCGATGACCCGTCACGTAAAGCGCGGCGGAAAGATCTGGATCCGCATGTTCCCTGACAAACCGATCACCAAGAAGCCGGCTGAAACCCGTATGGGCAGCGGAAAGGGTGCACCGGATCACTGGGTTGCGGTCATCAAACCGGGCCGTGTGATGTATGAGATCCAGGGAGTCGACGAGGCGTTAGCACGTGAGGCGTTTCGCTTGGCGGCACAGAAACTGCCGATCAAGACCAAGTTTGTGAGCCGTGCCGATATGGAAGGAGGCATAGTCTAGAACAATGAAACGAAAGGAACAGATGGAACAGCTGTCGGAGATGACCGCTGAAGAATTGAAAGACCAGGCCGATGCGTTGAAAGAGTCGCTTTTTCGCTTGAAGTTTCGCAAAACGCTCGGAGTAGGCGAGACCGTTAAGGACATCCGCCGCGAAAAGAAGACATTGGCCCGTGTTTACACGCTGCTTAACAAAAAGGACGCCGAGGCCAAATAGACCGGCACGGCCCTGAGAAAACAAGATGGCAAAGAAGAAGAACGAAGAAATCGAAGAAACTACGGTAGAGACGGCCGAGGCGGCAGTAGCCGAAGAGGCAGTGGTCGAAGCCGCCGCCGAAGAGGCTGCACCCGTAACGGAAGAAGCTGCACCGGCTGAAGAAGTTGCCGTTGAGGCTGCGGTCGAAGAAGCTGCTCCGGCGGTCGAAGCCAAGCCCAAGAAGGCTGCGGCTCCGAAGGCTGCCAAAAAAGAAAAGGCGGCTGCTCCGGTCGAGACCGAAGAGAAGAAGAAGTCCGGAAAGCGGGCTGAAAAGGTCGGGATCGTTTCTTCGGACAAGATGATGAAGACCGTGACGGTGCGGGTCGACCGCCTCGTCAAGCATCCGATCTATCGCAAGTACGTCAAGCGCCGCAAGAAATTTATGGCCCATGACGAAACGGGAGCAAAGATCGGAGACAAGGTCAGGATCGTCGAGACCCGCCCGCTCTCAGCGAGAAAGCGCTGGCGCGTGGTCGAGATCATTCAGAAAGCACAGTCGTAAATAGTTGGAGTCCAACTAACAGTTAACTGGTAGAGGAAAAGTTATGATTCAGATGCAGACCTCGTTAGCGGTCGCTGACAATTCAGGAGCAAAGCGGGTTGAGATGATCATGCCGGTCGGCGGATCGACCAGCAAGATCGCACGCCTCGGCGACACCATTAAGGTGACCGTCAAGGAAGCCGCTCCGGATGGCACCGCTAAGAAAGGGAAAGTTTACAACGCGGTCATCGTTCGAACGCGAAAAGAAGTTCGTCGAAAGGACGGTACTTACATCCGTTTCGATGAGAACGCCGCAGTCCTGATCAAGGACGACGGCTCGCCGATCGGTACCCGCGTATTCGGGCCGGTCGCCCGCGAACTTCGTGAAAAGAACTTTATGAAGATCGTCAGCCTCGCCCCGGAGGTTATATAAGAAAATGAAAACGGTTAAGACAGGTACAATACGGAGCAAGATCAAGCGCGGCGATCAGGTCGTGTTCATCGCCGGCAAAGAGTACAACCGCTACGACAGCGCCGGGAATCGGCAGCCGTATCGCGGCAAGGTGATGGCGGTCGATGCCCGCAACGCAAAGGTCAAGGTTGAAGGGGCGATGATCGTCAAGCGTCACCGCAAACCGGTTCCGCAGCTCAACCGCGAAGGCGGCATCGTCGAGCAAGAAGCGTGGGTCAGCATCTCGAACGTTGCGTTGATCGACCCGGAAACCGGCAAGCCGACCCGAGTGAAGATCGAAGAGCGTGACGGGAAAAAGGTCCGCGTCGCCAAGAGCGGCAAGGTCATTCCGGAATCGGGATCGTACAAACGTGAATCGGCGAAGAAGGTCCAAGGCGACGCCGAATAATATAAACATTCATTGTCTGGAAACGCTTTGAGAGCGATACCCAGACGACATAAGGGAGAGGTCGAAAATGGCCAGACTTAAAGAAAAATATAAGAGCGAGATCGCACCGGCATTAGCCAAAGAGTTTGAGATCTCGAATCCGATGGCGATCCCCAAGATCGAGAAGATCGTGGTCAATATGGGGCTTGGAGAGGCTAGCGCCAATGCCAAGATCCTTGACGTTGCGACCGAAGAGCTTAAGGTCGTAACCGGTCAGAAGCCGGTCGTGACCAAAGCGAAGAAATCCATCGCGGCTTTCAAGCTTCGTCAGGGAATGAGCATCGGCACAATGGTCACCCTTCGCGGCGACCGTATGTATGAGTTTCTCGATCGTCTGATCTCGGTGGCTCTGCCCCGCGTACGTGACTTTCGCGGGATCTCGGGTAAGGCGTTCGACGGACGCGGCAATTATACGCTAGGCATCCGCGAACAGCTGATCTTCCCGGAGATTGATTTTAACAAGGTCGATAAGACTCGCGGTATGAATATCTCGATCGTAACGACCGCTCGTACTGACGAAGAGGCTCGCTCGCTGCTGAAGGCTCTTGGGATGCCCTTTAGACAATAGGTTTAGAAGAACATGGCAAAGATAAGCAAAGTAGTCAAAAACGACCGACGCAAGGATATGGTGAAGCTCTGGGCTGATCGCCGTGCCGAGGCCAAGAAGATCATCAACAACCCGAAATCGACCGTCGAAGAGGTCGATGCCGCGGTGATCGCGTTGCAGAAGATGCCTCGCGACGCCAGCCCGATCCGTGTTCGTAATCGCTGCTCGCAGACGGGACGCTCACGCGGGTATCTCAGGAAATTCGGGATTTCACGTATCGCTCTTCGCGAGTTGGCCCTCGAAGGCCAGATCCCGGGCGTGACGAAATCAAGTTGGTAAAAAGGTTGGACGACCGCGATCCAAGGCCGTGCGAGGAGCAACGGAACCGGGAATGTCGGGACCAAATGCAGAAAAAGACGGAGTAAACAGTAATGACAGATCCAATAGCCGATATGCTCACGCGGATTCGAAACGCGATCGCTGCGAATCACACACGTGTTGATATTCCTGGCTCGAAGTTAAAGCTTGAAGTTGCACGCATCCTGAAGGAAGAGGGCTATATCAATAGCTTTACCACCAAGGGCGAAGGCGTCAAATATATGATCCGTGTATTCCTTCGCTACGACGCGAAGGGTGTCTCGTCGATCACCCATCTCTCGCGAGTTTCGCGACCGGGCCGCCGTGTTTATGTCGGTGCGGCCGATATCCCGAGAGTTCTGGGAGGCTATGGCATCAACATCGTTTCGACTTCGCAGGGGTTGATGAGCGGAAAGCAGGCTCGACGTCAGAAAGTCGGCGGCGAGATTTTGGCGGAAGTTTATTAAAGGAAAAAGGATGAAGGCGAATTCCGGAATGCGTTCCGGTTTTCGAAACCCAATCCGCAAAAGATTATGTCTCGAGTAGGAAAAAAACCGATCACTGTCCCGGCGGGCGTGACCGTAACGATCAACGACACGATCCTTGAAGTAAAAGGGCCGAAAGGCACCCTCACGACCCCGGTTCCGGCCGGCGTTAGCTTCAAGCTCGAAGAGGGAACACTGACAGCTGAGCGTGCCAGCGACGATCAGGCCGCGTTTCATGGCCTGGCACGTGCTCTCGCGAACAACGCTATCGTCGGTGTGACCGACGGATTCACCCGTGAGATGGATATCGTGGGTGTTGGTTACAAGGCCGACGTTCAAGGCTCAAAGATCAATTTCTCACTTGGTTATTCGCATCCGATCGAATACGTCTTGCCCGCGGGCATCGACGCCAAGGCCGAGAGGGTCAATACCAAAACGTCGATCAACCAGTATCAGACGACCATCACCCTGAGCGGCATCGATAAACAGCTGCTCGGACAGGTGGCTGCGGAATTGAACCGTTTGAGAAAGCCGGACGCTTACAAAGGAAAGGGCGTGCGTTACGCCGATCGGCATTACAAATTGAAGCCGGGCAAAACCGGTAAATAGTGATTCGGGGATCATGGGCAGGTGTTACGCCTGCTCAGGTTCCGTGTTTTACGATCAACTAAAATTATGGCACAGAAAAGTAGAGCAGAGATCCGACAGGGTGTTCACAGCCGCATTCGGAAGAAAGTACAGGGTACCGCTGAGCGTCCGCGTCTTGCGGTATTCCGCAGCCTAAACCACATCTACGCCCAGGTGATAGATGATCGGTCGGGCAAGACGCTGGCAACGGCGTCGACCACCGAAAAGGCTCTGGCAGGTTCGACCGGCGGCAACGTTGAGGCCGCGAAGAATGTCGGTAAGGCGATCGCCGAGCGAGCACAGAAAGCCGGGATCTCAAGCGTTGTTTACGACCGCGGCGGTTACGTCTATCACGGCCGGGTCAAGGCCCTCATCGACGCAACTCGCGAAGCCGGTCTGAACAAGCACGAAGAAGCCGTTAAGGAAGCAGAAGAAAAGAGCAATGACGATGAATAAACAGAGAATTTCTCCGGGCGGACTTATCCTCAAGGATCAGCTGATCTCGATCAACCGCGTTACCAAGGTCGTTAAGGGCGGTAAGAATATGTCGTTTGCGGCGCTTGTCGTCGTCGGCGACGAGGCCGGACACGTCGGTTTTGGTACCGGAAAGGCCAAGGAAGTACCGAACGCGATCAAGAAAGCGGTCGAGGCTGCAAAGAACAACCTCATCCGCGTTCCGCTTATCGACGGTACGCTGCCGCACGAAATGATCGGCGAATACGGTGCGGGCCGCGTGTTGCTCAAGCCGGCTAAGGAAGGTACGGGCGTTATCGCCGGCGGTGCCGTCCGTGCCGTGCTGCAGAGCCTCGGCGTTCACAATGTGCGAACCAAGATCCTCGGGTCGAATAACGCTCATAACGTCATTCGTGCTACATTTAACGGCTTGCTTAGAATGAAAGACCCGATCGAGGTCGCTCGTCTTCGCGGCAAGCAGGTCGAGGAGTTGGTCTAAAGCTGTCGGGTCGATCGCTCACGGAGTTCGTGGCAGACGGTTCGTCCGTTGACCACGGCGGTTCCGGGAGAATAAGATCGCGGCAAACTTTGGAATCTATAGAGTTATGGCAAAGAAAGCAGAAAACACCGAAAGCGGGAAGATCAAGATCCAGTACTACCGGAGCATGATCGGCTACGCCAAAAAGCAAAAGGAGATCGTCAAGAGCCTTGGTATCACCAAACTCAATCAGACGGTCGAACGCACCGATTCGGCTGCGACCCGCGGCATTGTTGCCAAGGTTCCGCACCTGTTGCGAATCGTTGATTAAGGTAAAGTAAATCGGCTTTCGCTAATCGTAAATAGAGTGATCGGTCGCGATACTCTGCTATTTACGATTTGCGATTTTCGACGAACGAGGGAAAAGATGGCATTAACATTAAACAACTTACATCCGGCAAAGGGCTCGACACACAAGAAGAAGCGCGTTGGACGCGGCCCCGGCTCAGGCCTCGGCAAAACGTCGGGACGCGGCCACAAGGGACAAAAGTCACGCTCGGGATACAGCAGCCGTCCCGGATTTGAAGGCGGCCAGATGCCCCTTCAGCGCCGTTTGCCTAAGCGCGGATTCACCAACATCTTTAAGAAAGAGTGGCTTGAGATCAGCCTTGCTAAGATCGAGGAGAACTTCAATGCGGGTGACGTCGTTACCCCCGAGATCCTCCACGAACGCGGATTGATCAAAAAGGCGAAACACGATCTGGTCATCCTCGGCAACGGCGATGTTACCAAGTCGTTCAACATATCCGCTCACCGGTTTACGAAAACGGCCAAGGAAAAGATCGAAAAGGCCGGCGGTACCGCTACAGCGATCGTGAAAGCAGCCGAGGCAGAAGCCTAGTTCGTTGAACGTGGTTCGTCGACGGTAGTTACGCTCGGCCCGACGCCCGGCTTACGCGGCGAACGACAAACAAAGATATGGAAAAGTTTTTTGGTGCGGTTCAGAACATGTTCAAGATACCGGAGCTGCGGAGGCGAATCCTCTTCACGCTCGGGCTCTTGGCGGTTTATCGTTTTGGTGCACACGTTCAGGCTCCGGGGATCAACAAGGTCCGTCTCGAACAGGTTTGGGGCGAAGTGGCGGGAACGCTGCTCGGCGTGCTGGACCTTTTTTCGGGCGGCAACTTTCGCACGATCTCGGTTTTCGCCCTTGGCGTGACTCCCTATATTACCGCTTCGATCATCATGCAGCTGATGCCTGTGCTTTCGCCTGCGATGAAAAAGATCCAGGAAGAAGGCGAGGTCGGCCGGCAGAAGATGAACCAATGGACACGGTATCTGACCGTTGTACTTTGTTCTATCCAGACGTTCTTTGTCGCAACGTGGCTGCACCGCAACGGCATCATTGCTGAGACTTGGTGGGCAACGTCGATGGTCGTCATCACCCTTACGACCGGTACGATCTTCGTGATGTGGCTTGGTGAACAGATCACTGAGCGCGGCGTCGGAAACGGGATCTCACTTCTCATCTTTGCAGGTATCGTTATCGGGTTGCCCAGGGGCTTGACCCAGATCAGCGACCGTGTAAGCGCGGGCGACGCGATGCAGACGCTTGGTGTTCTTTTCCTCGTCGTGGTTCTCGTGGCCTTGATCGCATTGATCGTGTATGTTGAGTCTGCTCGCCGAAATATAGCCATCAGTTACGCAAGCCGACGTGTCGGCAGCCAGACCGTTCGCGGTCAGGACACCAGCCTGCCGCTGAAGATCAACATGGGCGGCGTTATCCCCGTGATCTTCGCTTCGTCGGTGCTGGCGATGCCGCAGACGCTGTTCTCAGCGTTTCCGCCCGACCAGAATGATCCGAATTCGACGTGGAGCAAGGTTTACGCGTTCATGCAGCAGTTCCACGGCGGCGACCCGTATTACGAACTGTTCTTTCTGTCGATGATCGTTCTGTTCACGTTCTTTTATATTACGATCATCTTCAATACCGACGAGGTCGCTGACAACCTCAGGAAGCACGGCGGATTTATCGCCGGCATCCGTCCGGGCGCTCCGACCGCCGAGTATATGAACGGCATCCTGACGCGTCTAACGACCGTCGGAGCCATCTATCTTGCTTTCGTGGCGTTCACCCCGCAGCTATTGCTTAGCGGATTCAAAGTGGCTCGTCTGCCTTTCATCGGTACGGCACTTGATAACTTTTTCACCGCGACGCCGGGACTCAGCTGGATCCCGACCGGTTTGGGATACCAGTTTTACTTCGGCGGCACGTCACTGCTGATCCTTGTCGGTGTAGCAATGGATACTGTGGCACAGATCGAGGCTCAGTTGGTCATGAGAAACTACGAGGGATTCCTCGGAGCGGGATCACGGCTGCGCGGACGACGTTCGTAACGAGCCGATGAGCGGCAGATGAATTACCGGCCGCAGATGAACGCGGATAACGCAGATATTAAGGGATATATTCCTATCGGCGTGATTTGTGTTCATCTGCGGCAAAAATTTTCTTGACGTATGAGTAAGATCATAGTTTTGATCGGTGCCCCGGGAGCCGGGAAAGGAACGCAGGCTCGATTGCTGCAGGAACGGCGTGGCATTCCGCAGATATCGACGGGTGATATGTTCCGCGAAATGAGGTCGCTTGACACCCCGCTCGCACGCGAGGTGCAGGAGATAATGGCTTCGGGTAAGTTGATATCGGACGAGATCACGTACCGGATCGTCCGTGAACGGACCTCAAAAAGCGACACGGCCGGAACATTTGTTCTTGACGGTTATCCGAGGACCGCGGTCCAGGCCGAGCAGCTTGAGGAATTGGCGAAAGAGCAGGGCAAAGAGATATTGGCGATCGAGGTGGATATCCCGGCCGATGAGCTGATGAAGCGATTGACAGGCCGTCGTAGTTGTCCCGAATGCGGTGAGATATACAATATCTATTCCAAGCCGCCAAAGGTCGAAGGCTTTTGCGATCACCATCCGGAACGCGTCCTTGACCATCGTGCGGACGATAATGAATCGAGCGTTAAAACACGTCTCGATACTTATCAGGCAAATACGGCACCGCTGCTTGAGTATTACGCTAAGTCGGGACGTTTGAAGAAGGTAAGCGGCACGGGAGACGTAGAGGAGATCTATTCAGAACTTTCGGCCGTCGTTTAGGCGAAGAAATGAATTCCAATACCACCATACAGAGGGTTTGGCGGTATTTGACCGGTAAGAAGATGATCATCGCAAAGTCAGCCAAAGATCTGGACAAGATGCGGGAAGTCGGCGAACTGATCGCCGAGGTCCGCGAAGCTTTGCGAGTAATGGTCAAGCCGGGCGTTTCGACGCTCGAGCTCAACACGGCGGCTGAAAAGATGATCCGCGATGCGGGAGCGATCCCGACGTTCATCGGATACCACGGCTTTCCGTTCGCTATCTGTGCATCGGTCAATCACGAGATCGTGCACGGATTTTCAAAGCCGGACCCGCTCAACGAGGGCGACATTATTTCGCTCGACATGGCGGCGACATTTCAGGGTTTCGTCGGTGACACCGCGATGACCGTGCCGGTCGGCGAGATAACCGATGATCTGAAGCAGTTGATCCGGGTTACCGAAGAGTGCCTTCAACTGGGCATCGATGCGGCCCGTGTGAACAACCGTATCGGAGATATCGGCTGGGCCGTTCAAGAGCACGCTCAGAAGTACGGATACGGGATCGTCCGCGATTATACCGGCCACGGTATCGGCCGTGCCATGCACGAAGCCCCGCAGATCCCGAACTACGGACGTCCCGGAACTAAAGAGCGGATCCGAGCCGGCTACTGCTTTGCGATCGAGCCGATGCTGAATATGGGCACGCACGAGACGCGGACCCTGAGCGACAAATGGACGGTCGTCACGATGGACGGGAAACCTTCGGCGCATGCCGAACATACGCTTGCGGTAACGGCTGACGGGCCCGAGATCCTAACGCTGACGAAAGAGCAGAAACGGCAGTTGGCGGCAAAGAGTGCCGCATGACTTGAAAATGTTGGATAAAAACGTTAACATTAACGGTTTGTCCAACTAGAAAGAGAGTTGGCTTTAGAATGTATGTCTAAAGAGGAAGCGATCGAGGTAATGGCGACGGTTTTAGAAACGCTGCCAAACGCAATGTTCAAGGTTGCGGTGGACGGGAATCAACACGAGGTCCTGGCCCATATCTCGGGGAAAATGAGGAAGAATTTTATTCGAATCCTCCCGGGCGACAAGGTTCTCGTCGAACTTTCGCCCTATGACCTGAATCGGGGCCGAATAACGTATCGCTATAAGTAGGACAGGGGAAAAGTAATGAAAGTCAGACCGTCAGTTAAAAAGATCTGCGATAAGTGCAAGATCATTCATCGTAAAGGCGTTGTTCGGGTAATTTGCGACAATCCGAAGCACAAACAGCGTCAGGGATAGGTTTATTTAGGAGACATTATGGCTCGCGTAGCAGGAGTTGATTTACCGCCCAACAAACGGGCACAGATTGGAATGACCTACATCTACGGTGTGGGCAAGTCGCGTGCGACTGAGATCCTGGACAAGGCCGGCATCAGCATTGATGCCCGCATCAAGGATCTTAGCGAAGACGAACTGAACAAGATCCGCACGATCCTGGATACTGAAGGCGACATCGAAGGCGACCTCAGAAAGCGCGTCCAGATGGACATCAAGCGTCTGATGGATATCGGCTGTTACCGCGGATTGCGGCACCGCCGAAGCCTGCCGGTTCGCGGACAGCGCACCAGCACGAACGCACGTACACGTAAGGGGCCGCGTAAAGCGGCGGTCGCCAAGAAGAAAGCTCCGGGCAAGAAGTAGTTAAGAGGTGGGCCGTGAGCCGCTAGCAGATAGACCTGCTATCTGCCTGCCGCTCACAGTTCTCTGAATATATGGCAAAAGCACCAGCAAAGAAGACTTACAAGAAGAAAGAGAAAAAGAACATTCCGGTCGGGATCGTTCATATTGCGGCGTCGTTCAACAACACGCTGATCTCGATCACCGACGCTAACGGCAATTTGGTCGCGCAGTGCTCATCGGGCGCTCGCGGCTTTCGCGGTTCGCGAAAAGGCACGCCGTTCGCTGCCCAGCAGGCCGCGTCAGAGGCTGCCCGCAAGGCTGTCGAGGCCGGGATGCGTGAGGTCGAGGTTCGTGTCAAGGGTCCGGGCGGCGGCCGTGAATCGGCTATCCGTGCGGTGAGCCAGGCAGGCATCCGCGTTACCGCGATCCGCGACGTGACGCCGATCCCGCACAACGGCTGCCGACCGCCGAAGAGGCGCAGAGTTTGATCCTGGATCTTTGATTTTTGATTTTTGGGTCGAATAACACTCGATCCGTTTTATCGAAAGGACGAAGGGAACCGAAAAGAGTCCCGTAAACTTTTTCCGCAAAAATGAGGTGAGATATTAGGGTCGAGCTAAAAGATCTAATATCAAAGACCATTTTTGCCGAAGGCAATTAAAATTATGGCTAGATATAGAGATGCGGTGTGCCGCCTGTGCCGCCGCGAAGGTGGAAAGTTATTTTTGAAAGGCGACCGTTGCTACAAACCGTCGTGTGCAATTGAGAAACGCGGAACCAACCCGCCGGGACAGCATGGTGCAGCCCGACGCAAGATGCTTGCCGGTTACGGCGAACAGCTTCGCGAAAAGCAGAAGGTAAAGCGCATCTATTTCATCCTCGAAAAGCAGTTTCGAAACTACTTTGAAAAGGCCCTTCGCCAGAAAGGCGTTACCGGCGAAAACCTCCTGTTCATGCTTGAACGTCGATTGGATAATGTCGTGTACCGCTCAGGTTTCTCGACCTCGCGCCGTCAGGCACGTCAGCTCGTCAATCACGGGCACATCACCGTTAACGGAAAGAAGGTCGATATCCCGTCATTTCAGGTGAAGACCGGCGATGTCGTGATGGTCAAGGACAAGAGCCAAAAGAATGCTCACGTCGAAGGTGCGTGGCAGACTGCGGCCGGCCGTGGACGTCCGTCGTGGCTCAGTTCAGGTGCGGTCGAATACAGCGTTTCGGTTTCGGGAAGCCCTCGACGTGAGGATGTTGACGCAAACATTAACGAACAGCTTATCGTCGAACTTTACAGCAAGTAACACAGTCAGTTTCCGGTTTTTGGTCTTAACGCTCCGAGCGATCCGGCTTGGGCAAGGACTAAAAACCGGGAACTAAAAACTATTTTAAAACGCATATGACACAGAGTAATAGTTGGACAGATTTTCAAATGCCGAGCCGTTTGAATGTTGAGACGGAAACCCTTACGGAACGTTACGGGAAGTTTTACGCCGCTCCGTTCGAACGTGGTTTCGGCACAACGATCGGAAACTCGATCCGGCGGGCACTCTTGTCGTCGATCGAGGGTGCGGCGATCACCGCCGTCAAGATCGATGGTGTCGAGCACGAATTTTCATCGATCAAGGGCGTTGTCGAAGACGCGACGGACGTGATCCTCAATTTGAAGCAGGTTCCGTTCAAATTACACGGAAATGGCCCCAAAACGCTCTCGATCAGCAAAAAGGGAGCTGGTGAGGTCACCAGTGCCGATATCGAGGCTGACGGCGACGTCGAGGTTCTCGACAAGACGATCCACATCGCAACGGTCAGCTCCGGCGGATCGATCGGGATCGAAATGAGATTGAAATCGGGCCGCGGCTACGTTTCGGCTGAGGTGAATAACGACGAAGACCTGTCTGTCGGCTATATCCCCATCGACTCGGTGCACACCCCGATCAAAAAAGTCAATTACACGGTTGACCAGACCCGTCAGGGTTCGAACACCGAATTTGACCGTTTGACGATCGAGGTTTGGTCGGACGGGTCGGTCAAGCCGGAAGATTCGATCGGCCTGGCTGCCAAATTGGTGAAGGACCACATGGCCATCTTCATCAATTTCGAAGAGGAAGAAGAAGAGTACAAATACGAAGACATCGCTCGTCCGCCGCTGATGCGCAACGATCTGCTTGATAAGTCGGTCGACGAATTGGAACTGTCGGTCCGTTCTTATAACTGCCTCAAGAACGCAGATATTCGTTCGATCCGCGATCTGATCCGCCGCAGCGAAAAGGACATGCTGAACACGAAGAACTTCGGCAAGAAGTCGCTCACCGAGATCAAGGACATGCTCCACGGAATGGGGCTCGATTTCGGCATGGACTTCGACGAGCAAGGTAATCCGATCCCGGGGTCGGGCGGGAGAGATCTAGACTAAGAGTTTTGTGACCCGGACGAGCGGCGAACGGCTGGCCGGGCATCTTTTGACTCGACTGACTTAAAGACATGAGACACTTAAAAGCACATCGTAAATTGGGACGCACGAGCGAACATCGTATGTCGCTGCTCCGCAACCTGGCGACATCGCTCATCAACGCGGACAAAGAGCACATCGTGACGACCGTTCAAAAAGCCAAGGAACTGCGTCCGTTTATCGAAAAGGCGATAACGCTTGCCCGCAAGGCACAGGACCTCACGGGTGACGACGCAGTATTGCGCGGCGTCCATCTGCGACGCCAGGCATCGCGGTATTTCCACGCCGGTAACAGCACGTTCAAGGCGGAGCAGAGCCGTTTTCGTGGTAAGAAAGGTGAGGCTAAGGAGCCGATCGAGCGTACCGCGGGCGTAAAAGCCGTCCAGCGGCTTTTCAACGAACTCGGCGTGCGCTATAAAGACCGTAACGGTGGTTACACGCGTATCATCAAACTCGGCCGCCGTGTCGGTGACAATGCCGAAATGGCTGTTATCGAATTGGTTGATAACCCACGCGAGCTGGCCGCTAAGGTCTAGTTCATCGGAGGATTGCCAGTATGAGCGAAAAGACGGCTCCGGCCAAAGACGATATCGTCGCCGAACGGAAAGGAAATACGGGCGAAGGGGCGTCGTTCAACATGAACGAACTCCAGGCTCTTGCCGAACTGGTCAACGAACACGGTTTTACGGATTTCGAGTTTGAGAACGAGAATATCCGTGTGCGTCTAAGCAAAATGACGGCTGCCCCTGTGGCACATGCGGCTCCGGTCGCTGCTCCTGCGGCGGCTCCGTCGGCACCGGCGGCGTCGACCGCCCCGGATGTGCAAGCTGATCCTGACGCCGGCCTTCACAAGATAACCTCGCCGATCGTCGGCACTTTTTATCGCTCGCCGGGCCCGGATAAGGATCCGTACGTATCCGAGGGAAGCGTCGTTTCAGCCGAAACCACCGTGTGTATCGTCGAAGCGATGAAGCTGATGAACGAGATCCAGGCTGAGGTTTCGGGCGAGATCGTCAAGATCTACGTCGAGAACGGCCAGCCCGTCGAGTTTGGACAGGCTCTATTCGGAGTGAGGAAGTAATTTTTCGCCGCGGAAACGCGGAGCCGACAGGAGAGAACAATAAGCGGGCCTTGGGCCGCCCAATGTCTCAACTATTCAGCGGCTCGGCGTTTCGGCGGTTTTTTTTTATAAATGCGGGAAATTCGTAAAGTATTGGTGGCAAATCGCGGTGAGATAGCTTGCCGTATCATTTGGACATGCAAGGAGATGGGCATTAAGACCGTCGCCGTGCACTCTGAGGCCGACCGCGACGCGCTCCACGTTCGATTTGCCGATGAGGCGATCTGCATCGGGCCGGCCGCATCAGCCGAGAGTTACCTGAACATCCCGGCGATCATCAGTGCGGCCGAGATCACAAACGTCGACGCTATCCATCCGGGTTACGGTTTTCTGGCTGAATCGGCAACCTTTGCCAAGATCTGCGAAGACTGCAATATCAAATTCATCGGTCCGCGGCCGGATGTGATCGCCATGATGGGCGACAAGGTCGAGGCAAGACGTACGATGACGGCGGCCGGCGTGCCGATCCTGCCCGGTAGCCCCGACCCGATCGAATCGACCGAAGAAGCAAGAAAGATCGCACTCGAGATCGGTTTTCCGCTGATCATCAAGGCTGCGGCCGGCGGCGGCGGACGCGGAATGCGTATCGTTCGTGAGGAAAGCGAACTTCACGGCAATCTGGAGCTCGCCCAGACCGAAGCGTTGAACGCATTTAAGAACGGCTCTGTTTATATCGAAAGATATATCGAGCGGCCGCGACACATTGAGATACAGGTTCTGGCGGATGAGCACGGAAACGTGATCCATCTCGGCGAACGCGAATGCACGATCCAGAGACGGCATCAGAAATTGCTTGAGGAAGCTCCGTCGCCTGTCATTTCACCGGAACTCCGCGAAAGAATGGGAGCCGTCGCGGTGAAGGCCTGTCAGGAGATCGGTTACTCAAGCGCAGGAACCTTTGAATTTTTGCTCGACGAAGACGACAGTTTTTATTTCATGGAAATGAACACGCGTATTCAGGTCGAGCATCCGGTGACCGAGATGGTCACCCTTGCGGATATCGTTCGCAATCAGATCCGCATCGCTACCGGCGAAGTTGTCGGCTACACCCAGGACGAGGTGCAGATCGTAGGCCACTCGATCGAATGCCGAATAAACGCTGAGGACCCGGTGAAATTTACGCCCAGTCCCGGCAAGATCACGGCATTCAACATACCCGGCGGCCCGGGCGTCAGGGTCGATACCGCGGTCTATCCTGGTTATGTCGTTCCGCCGTATTACGATTCGATGATCGCTAAATTGATCGTGCACGCACGCACGCGTGAACTCGCGATCGCCCGAATGCAGCGAGCTCTAGAGATGATGGTCGTCGAAGGCATCAAGACCACGATCCCGCTCCACCGAAAGATAATGGCGGACGAGAATTTCAGGAAGGGTAATTTTTCGACAAAGTTTATGGAAGAGTTCAAATACGAAGTTTGAACTGAGCCAGATAGCGGGCCGCCCGCCCGTGGTTGATAGAATTTCGTGAATAGTAGATAATCTTTTGAGAATTACTTTTCACGATCCGTTTTAAGTTATTCAATAAAATTTCGCGGTTACCGTGTATATTCACGGAGTTACTGCGAGCAATAGGAGAGGCTGATACAGCAAGACTAAGCATGTCAACAGTAAAAGAAGTAAAAGAACAAATAGTAGGTGATTTTAAGACCCATGCATCTGACACGGGTTCGTCACAGGTCCAGATCGCGTTGCTTTCGCAGCGTATCAATGAGCTTACTGCTCATTTCAAGGTTCACAAGAAAGATAACAATTCGCGTCGAGGTCTGCTGATATTGGTCTCACGCCGAAGGAAACTTTTGGATTATCTCAAGCGCCGTGACATTGACGCGTACCACGAGATCATCAAGAAGTTGGGCCTGCGTCGTTAATGGATTGGCCGGGATCGAAATGGCGGCGGCCGCTGTGCCGCTTCCGCTTTCCCGCTTGTTTTGGCAGAGGTAATTGAAAGCCGCTTCGGGCTTTTTAGGACAAGATATCTTCGCGAAGATTTTGCCGGGGGTTGCTGAACGTGACAGCACACTACGCCGCCGGTAAATTGAAGGTCATCGGAAAAAACCAGTAGTTGTTCAAAGACGAAAGGGCTTCACGGCACAGTTCCTTTCGTCTTTGTTTTTTTGAGGAACAGATAATGACAAATAAGAAATATTTGAATGAATCGATCAAGCTTGGGACAAGAGAGCTGGTCGTTGAAACGGGCAAGGTAGCCAAGCAGGCCGATGGTTCGGTCGTGATCCGATACGGAGACACTATGCTTCTGGTTGCGGCGGTAAGTGCCCGGACCGCAAAGGAAGGACTCGATTTCT
>JBGAOU010000041.1:0-23541 GCA_044221625.1 Pyrinomonadaceae bacterium
CCGGCCAGGTCTCGGGGTCGAGCAGCAGTGCGATCTATTCGTCAAGCCTCGGCATGACCTACACCCAGCCGCTGCTCCGCAACTTTAACATCGACAGCAAGCGCCAGCAGATCAAGATCGCCAAGAAACGGCTCGAACAGAACGATTCGGACTTTCGGCTGCAGGCGGCGAGGACGATCTCGGCGGTCCAGTCGGCCTACTGGGACCTCGTTTTTGCGCTGAGAAATCAGCAGAACGTCGTCCAGAACCTCAATCTGGCCAAGGAGAACCTGCGGCAGATCGAGGCCAAGATCGAGGCCGGTGCGGCCGCCCCGCTTGAAAAGGCGTCGGTCGAGACCGAGCTTGCCAACCGCGAGGGCGACCTGCTGTCGGCGACCCAACAGGTGTCGGTGGCCGAAAACTCGCTCAAGCAGCTGATCCTGCGTGAACCGACCGCTCCGGAATGGTCACAGACGCTGGTGCCGACGGACAAACCCGTTTTCAGCGTCGACCCGGCAAATCTCGACGCGGCGATGAAGGACGCGATGGAGAACCGCTTTGAACTAAAGCGGCTCAAACTGCAGAGCGAGATCAACGAGATCGACGTCAAGTATTATCGCAACCAGACCCGTCCGCAGATCGACCTGAACACGACATTCTCGCTCGACGGCCTGTCGCGGAGCGGCACCAACTCGGCGTTGACGACCAATCTTTTTACATCGACGGGCGACCTGCGGCTCTTTAACGCGATCAACCAGATCCGTGCCCTGCCGTCGGTCAACCTGCCGATGATCGTCAATGACACTATCGTCATTCCGGCGTCGGCGTCGTATCTGTACGGCGGATTTAACCGCTCGCTGGCAAATATCTTTCGCAGCGACGCACCCAACTTTTCGCTCGGCGTGACCATCTCGTTCCCGCTGCGAAACCGTACGGCGAAGGCCAATCTCGAGGGCGCCAAGATCACCGGCGAGCAGATCGCCGCCCAGACGCGTGCCCAGGAACAGTCAGTGATCGTCGAGGTCCGCAATTCGGTCCAGGCGGTCGAAACCACGCGGCAACGCGTACTGACCGCCCGCCGGGCCCGCGAGAGCGCCGAAACGCTGCTCGAGGGCGAACGCAAACTCTACGACGCCGGCCGTTCGACGACGTTCCTGCTGTTTCAGCGTGAAAACTCGCTGGCCAACGCCCGCAACGCCGAGATCCGTGCCGAGACCGATTACAACAAGGCCCTGAGCGACCTTCAGCGTGTGACGGCGACGTCATTCCGGGCAAATAACATCACGCTCGCATCGCCGGTCGATATCAAGTAAGTCACCGTATATGTGACGTTTAAGGGTGCCGCAGCGATGCGGCACTTTTAGTTTTGGGGCAAACCTGCGAAAATCCTAGGCGTGAAGATCTCGGCCGTCATTATAGCGTTTAACGAGGAAGCAAAGATCGCCGACGCCATTCGCTCGGCCGATTGGGCCGACGAGGTGCTGGTGGTCGATTCAGGCAGCACGGACCGGACGCGCGAGATCGCCGAAGGGCTCGGTGCGAGGGTGATCGTCAACGAATGGCCGGGCTTTGCCGCGCAAAAGCAGTTTGCCGTCGATGCGGCCGCGAATGACATTATTTTCAGCCTCGACGCCGACGAAGCGGTGTCTGACAAACTTAAACGTGAGATCGCGGGGCTCAAAGGCGGCGGCGAACTTCCCTTTGACGGAATGACGGTACCGCGGGCGTCGGTCTATATGGGACGCGAGATCCGGCATGGCAGCTGGTATCCCGATCGTCAGCTGCGGCTGTTTGACCGACGAAAGGGCAAGTGGAAACAGGTCGTGATCCACGAGTCGTTTGAGATGGAGCCCGGCGCGTCGGTCGGCAAGCTCGCCGGCGACCTCATCCACCGCAGCGTGGACAGCGTCGGCCAGCACGCCGCGATGATCGCCGAGCGGTACGCACCGCTCGGGGCACGAAGTTCGTACGAACGCGGCCGACGCACATCACCGCTCGGGATACTCGTTGCGGGCCCGGCGGCGTTCATCCGCGATTATATGCTCAAGGCCGGCTGTCTCGACGGTGTCGCGGGGCTGTTTATCGCCATTTTTTCGGCGTATCACGCGGTGCTCAAGCATATGATGCTGTACGAACTCCAACGCGGCGGCGAAATGCCCTCAGACCGACAACCAAAATCGCTTTAAGCACATCAAATCTTTCAAATACCGGCTAATTGGACTATATTTATTAGTTGGGAATACTTTCACTCTCGGCGCCGCACATATGAGATCTATAATCGGTCAATTTTTACTGATCCTGCTTTCGCTCACCTTCGCCTACGGGCAGAAAGGTATCGATACCCAGACCCAAAAGATAAAGGACGAGGGGAACAAGGTCACGAGCCGCTCGACCGACGTTTCACGCTCGTTCGACTGGGGCAAGGGCAAGACCCGCGTCCGCGAACGGCTGGCGAATCCGTACAAGCTGAATTCACGCCGCGACGTGCTGCTCGAGACGATCTCTGAGGTGCTTCGCGAAAAGCGTATCGTTATCGATGAGGCGGCTTCTCGGCCAAAGGACGGCATCATCGTCACGCAGCCGTTTGTTTTCGTCAAGGGTCCGGTGACGACCGTGAGCGAGCTCGGGCGTTACGGCGTGCTCGGTTATGACGACGCGGCGTGGTCGCGGGCACAGTACAGCCTGACGATCGAGGTCCAGTCGATCGACGGCATACAGAATAAGGTCTCGGTCATCGCCAAGGTCGAGGGCCGTGCCGGCAACGGACTGAGCAGCGAATGGCGGACAGTTCCGAGTTCGGGCCTGGCCGAAGACGAATTTTTGGCAAAGCTGGTCGAGATGGTCACCGGCACTTCGCCCGACCCGACACAGGACCAGCCGGATAACTAGTTTCTGATCACGAGGTCAACGCTATGCAATTCAAAGCGTTTAGAATATTGATCATTACGGCGATCGCGGCCTTTGGAGCGGCGATCGTCAACGCCCAGGGAGCCGAAGCTCAGACGCCGAGTTACGGGCCGCCGAAGGAAGAACCGCCGAAAGGCGTCCGGGAGATAATGGCCAAACTCCGGATCGATCAGGAAAAGAAAGAGCATCAGGAAATGCTTGACCGCGGCGAGAGTGCCCTCAAACTCTCGGACGAACTCGAAGAATCGCTCGAAAAGAACCAGCGTCTGACCGACGCCGACCGCGTCAAGCTCGCCTCGCTTGAGAAGATCGTCAAGAAGATCCGCGGCGACCTCGGCGGCGACGATGACGAGGTGATCGACGAGACAGCAAAGGAAGAAAAACCGGCGTCGCTGGTCGAAGGGTTCAAGAGCCTGAAAAGCACGACCGAAAAGCTCGTCGACGAGCTCAAAAAGACAACGCGGTTCAGCATTTCGGCCTCGGCCATCTACACTTCGAACGCCGTTCTGCGAATGACGCGGCTGCTAAAATTCTGGAGATAAACCGCCGCACGATGCACCGACGATTGGCCCTCACGCTGACGATCTTCATCGCCCTCGGTGCGGTTTCCCTGCTCAACGCTCAGGATAAGGACGACGACGTGATCACGGTCGATTCGTCTATCGTGCTGCTAAACGCCGCCGTGCTCGATGCGGCCGGAAAGACCGTCGGCGGGCTCACGAAACAGCAGTTCACCGTCCTCGAGGACGGCGTCGAACAGACGATACTTTCATTTGAGAACGAATCGACGCCGTTTGCGGCCGTCATACTGCTCGACACGTCGGGCAGCATGGAACAACGCGTGAGCATCGCGCGTTCGGCGGCGATCGAGTTTCTGTACGGGCTCAGACGAGACGACAACGCCGCGATCTACCGGTTTGATTCGCAGGTCAAGCTGGTGCAGGATTTCTCGAACAGCCGGGACATCGTCGAGTCGATCTTCGACCTCAAGGCCGACGGTATGACGTCGCTCAACGACGCTATCTACAAGGCCGCGGCACTGCTCAGCGTCCGGCCCGAAAAGCGGCGGGCGATCATCGTGCTGTCGGACGGAGCCGATACCAAAAGCGGCAAGCCGGCCGATGCCGCACTCAAGGCGGCGATCGCGGCAAACGCGACCATTTACACGATCGATATGTCGTCGCCGGACGAACGCGGCAGCGAAAAAGTCCAGAATCAGGGCGTGCTGAAGAATTTTGCGGCGAAATCGGGCGGCACCTTTGTCGCGACGCCGGGCGGCCCCGCGATGCGGACCGCGTTCAAATCGATCGTCGAGGAGCTCGGCAGCCAGTACACCATCACTTATCAACCGGCAAACCTCAAACGAGACGGTAAATTCAGGGCGATCGAGATCCGCGTAAAACGCCCGAACCTGACCATCCGCACCCGCAAGGGCTATAACGCCCCGAAAAAGTAGCCATAAGTGAAATAGCGGGCTACCATAACCCCCGATAATGGCATCAAACCCGCGTTGCAAAACTGACGGCCGATCAGATCACGGCCGATCCGGCAATAAAGCTCTACCAATTTTCAGACCAGGAGAATGTAAATGAACAAATATCTTAAACTTGCGGGCCTGGGGCTTGCGGCTATAACGGTCATCACCATCGCGGCCGGTGCCGCCTCGGCCCAAGAGGACACGACGCCGAAAAAGCGTCTGAACGGCCCGGTGACCGTTTCGGGCGAGATCGGCGGCGAGGCTCACGATGCGTATGTTATCCGTGCCCGCAAAGGCCAGCGGATGACCATCCAGATCACCTGGACCAAGGAGGACAACAATAAGGCCGAGTTTACCGTCAGCCGGTCGGCGAACTTTTACGGTGCCGAGATGGTGCGGTTCGGGCAGACAACCTATCTCGAAGACAAATGGACCGCCCGCATCCCTTCGACCGGCGACCTGTACATCTACGTCGTTGCCCACCCGAGCGCCAAATACAAACTCCGCGTCAGCTATAGGTAACCCGATCGACATAGACGCAAGGGCCGGTTCAGCCGGCCCTTTTGTCGTTTAAGTGCCGGTAATTCCAAAATTTACGCTTCGCAGGCGACGGCGTCGGTTATCTGCGTTCTGCGACGCGATGTCCGGGCCGAGTAAGCACGTCCCGCGGCGATGGCGGCGGCCGCGAGCAGCGTCAATAGAACGGCAATGCCGAATGCGGCACGCATGCCCATGGATGCAGCCATCGCCGGTTCGTAGATCATGCCGGCCGACGCCGATACCGCGGCAAATACGGCACCCATCAACGCGGCTCCGTTCATCAACCCGAGATTACGCGAGAGGCTGAGCAGTCCCGAGATAACACCGCGTTGGTCCTCGGCCGCGGATCGCATCATCGAGGTGTTATTGGCGGCCTGAAACAACGCGTAACTCGACGTCATTACGACGACGGGCAGGATATAGCCCGCTATTCCCGCTTCCATGGGCAAAAGTGCGATCGTCACCGCTCCGGCCCCGATCCCCGCAAGGCCGACCAGCGTCATCGTTCCCGAACCGTAACGGTCGACGAGTTTTCCGGACGGCACGCCGGAGAGTGCCGCAAAGATCGGCCCGGCGGACAAGGCGGCACCCGCCGCGAGCGTCCCGAGGCCGAGGCCGCGAACCAGATAGAAAGGGCCGACGACCAGCGTTGCCATCATCACGGTCGAGACGAGTGAACTCGCGGCAAGACCCGAGGCGAGTTCACCGCGGCGAAACAGCGACAGATCGAGCAGCGGCGAGCCGACCCGTGTTTCAATGAACAGGAATACTGCCGCTCCGGCCAGCCCGACGAAAAGCAAGATCAAATTCAAGGTGCCGAATGAGCCGTTTCCCGCCGTCAGGGCGAGTGCGTACGCCGCGAGCGTTACCGCCAGAACCACCGTGCCCGCGATGTCAAAGCGGGCGGCCGCGGGCTGCGTAGTTTTGACGTCAACGGAGAGAAAACGCCGTGCGAGCAGGAAATTGACGATGCCGACAGGCACATTGACCAGAAAGATCGAACGCCAGCCGAAACTCGCGATCAAAACGCCGCCAAGCGACGGCCCGAGGCTCGTGCCGATAGCCGACATCGTGCCAAGCAGGCCGATCGAGCTGCCGAGCTTTTCGGACGGAACCGACTGCCTGACCATCGCGATCGTCAGCGACAGCATTATCGCCGCACCGATCCCCTGCAGGCCGCGGGCCGCCGCGAGGAACCACAGCAACGGTGCCGCTCCGCACAGGAGCGACGCCGCCGTGAAAAGCCCTATGCCGACGAGCAGCAGCCGCCGCGTCCCGAAAAGGTCGCCGAGCCTGCCAACGCTGACGATGAGCGACGCGATCGCGAGCAGGTACGCGAGAATGATCCACTGTGCCGAGCCGAACGGAGCGTCGAGCGAGGCCGCGAGATGCGGCAGGCCGGCGTTGGCGATACTCGTGTCGAGCGAGGGCATCAGCATCGAGAGGCAAAGGGCGGCCATCGCCCAACGGGCACCGGCAGCCGGTGCGGTGTTTGTCTGTGATCGTGTGTCGTTCTTGTTCATGCCGTAATTATCCGGCAATTTATGAGATAGCGGAAGACGCATGGGTTGCACTATATACGTGCATATGACGCTAGGTGCTAAAATGCGATCTATGAACAAGCCCGACCTTAATCTACTTTTTACGCTCGACGCCTTGCTTGCCGAGGGCAGCGTCGCCGGTGCGGCCCGCAGACTGGGGTTGAGCCCGTCGGCGATGAGCCGTTCGCTGGCGAGGCTGCGGCAGGCGACCGGCGACCCTTTGCTGGTACGTGCCGGACGCGGCCTGGTACCGACGCCGCGGGCGATCGAACTGAGCGAGACCGTCGCGTCGCTGGTCGCACAGTCAACGGCGGCGTTGCGGCCGGCCGAGATGCCCGACCTGACGCGGGTCGAGCGGAAATTCACCATCCGAACGAGCGAGGGCTTTGTCGAAAACTTCGGGGCGGAGTTGATAGCTCGGGCCGAGGCCGAGGCACCGGGAATATTGCTCTATTTCGTGCCGCGAACCGAAAAGGAAAGCGATCTGATGCGTGAGGCAGCGGTCGATCTCGAGACCGGCGTGGTCGGCCGCTCGGTGCGGCCCGAGGTGCGTGCTCAGCTATTGTTCAGGGACCGCCTGGCTGGGGTCGTCCATGACGGACACGAATTATGCGGCGGCGAGATCACGCCGGAACGGTTCGCGGCAGGTCGACATATTCTCGTCTCGCGAAGAGGTGCCGGCCGCGGGCCGGTCGATGACGCTCTGTCGGCGATCGGACTGGAACGAAGGATATCGGCGGCGGTCGGCGGGATCGCGGCGGCGATCGCCCTGGCGGCGCGGACGGATATGATCGCGACGGTTCCCAGACGCCACACGGAAAGCCTTCGGGCCGGGCTGTTCACCTTCGAACTGCCGTTCCAAACGCCCGCGATACCCATTTCCCTTTTGTGGCACCCGCGGCTCGACGCCGATCCGGTGCACCGCTGGCTGCGGAGCGTGGTCCGTGATGTGTGCGGTGCGTCGGGCGGGCCCGAAAACGTTTAGGCTCTATTTGCTGGTCTTATTGCGGTTTTTGTCGCGGTGGCGCTCGACGGCGAGGCTGATCAGTTCGTCGAGGACCTGCGGGAACGGCTTTCCACTGCCGGCCCACATTTTCGGGTAGCCCGAGGCGTCGGTCAGGCCGGGCAGCGTGTTGATCTCGTTGACAAGCAGCATACCGTTGTCATTGCGAAGGAAAAAATCGACGCGGGCGAGCCCCGAACCGTCGATCGCACGAAAGGCGGCGATGGCAAAGGCGCGGATCTTTTTGACAAGCTCGTCAGACACCGGCGACGGCACGATGAACTCGTTATTGCCGGTACCGGCGTACTTTTCGGTGTAATCGAGAAACTTTTTCGACGCGTCGCGGATGATGTACTCGCCGGGCAGGCTCGCCTCGGGGTTGTCGTTGCCGAGCACAGCGCACTCGATCTCGCGCATATCCAGGCCTTCTTCGACGATGATCTTGCGGTCATATTCGGCCGCCAGCGTGATGGCCCGGCGGAGGCTCTCGTCGTCGTCGGCACGTGAAACGCCGACCGATGAGCCCAGATTGGCGGGCTTTACAAAACAAGGATAGCCGATCTTCGATTCGACCAGCTTGACGACCGTGTCGGCGGCCGATTCCCATTCGCCGCGGAGAAACCATACGTAGTTGCACATCGGCAGTCCGGCGTCGCGAAAGAGCGTCTTCATAAAGACCTTGTCCATTCCCGTCGAGCTGGCGAGCACGCCGCAGCCGACATACGGGATATCGGCCATCTCGAAAAGCCCCTGGATGGTGCCGTCCTCGCCGAATGTGCCGTGAAGTACGGGAAAAATGACGTCGAGCGGGATCGTGCCGCCCGGAATCTCCATCGTCGTCAGGCCGTGCTGTGAGGTGTCGCCGGCGAGCGAGATCGGCAGGTTTGACGGTTCGCCGAAGCGTTCGCGGTACTTGGCCTGGGTGATCGCCGGAAAAAGCGCGAGCGACTCGGTGCCGCTGAGCCATTTCCCTTCGTGCGTGATGGCGATCGGGACGACGTGGTAACGCGAACTGTCGATCTGCTCGATAACGGTCCTGGCCGAGCGGATCGAAACCTCGTGCTCACCCGAACGCCCGCCAAAAATAACACCGATGGTCTGTTTCATAACGATCAAAGAAGAACGTAAATTGTATTACCGCCCGGGCGGCCGACGCAAAAGCTACAGGATCGTCTTGCCGAGTGCCGAGAGTATCAGTTCGCAGGCGAGTTCGACCGTGATATTGCTCTGATCGAGCAGCGGGTTGACCTCGACGATCTCGAATGAACGCATACCGCCGGCGGCGGCGATCATTTCGAGGGCGAGGTGCGATTCGCGGTAGGTCGCACCGCCGCGGACAAGCGTACCGCTGCCGGGAGCGAACCGCGGATCGATCATATCGACGTCAAACGTGACGGCGTAACCGCCCGGTGCCCGCGAGGCGATAGCGAGTGCGTCCTCGACACAGGCGGCCATACCGCGCTTGTCGATATCGCTCATCGTAAAGAAATGGTCGCGAAGGCCCAGTTTCTCGATCTGCGAACGTTCGCCGGGGTCGATGTCGCGGGCGCCGATGTGGGCGAAATACCGCGGGTCGAGCTTTGGCGAATAGCCGCACAGGCCGGTTAATTCTTCGTTGCCGTGGCCGAGCAGGGCCGCGAGCGGCATACCGTGAATATTGCCGGACGGCGACGTTTCGGGCGTATTGATGTCGGCGTGGGCGTCAAACCAGATCAGCCCGATCTCGGTCCCGCGGCGGCGATAATGAGCGGCAATTGCAGAAAACGTCGGGATCGCGATGGCGTGGTCGCCGCCGAGGATCAGCGGCAGTTCGCCGGCGTCCAAAATGGTGTCGAGGCTGGCGATAATGTTAAGGCTCGACTCGACCATTTCGGCGAGATGCTTCGGGTTTTCGGGTGCGGCTTCGTCGTGCGGACGAGCGATGACCGCGTCGCCGTGGTCGCGGACCCCGATTCCGAGCATACGGATGTGCTCGGCGAGGCTGCTGCCGCGAATCTTTGAGAGCCGCATGGCGTTGACGCCGAGCTCACTTCCCGTCTGACCGGCGCCGAAACCGAGCGGAACACCGAGAATACCTACCTTTTCGATCGACATAAATGATCTCTAAATCTCTCCAAAACCCGACAAGAACAGTACCGAAAGCTCCTTCATCACGTCTTCTTCATCACTGCCGTCAACGACCACCGTTACGACGGTGCCGAACCCCGCGGCGAGAGCGAGGATGCTGAGTATCGATTTTGCGTCGGCCGACGCCTCGCCGCGGCGAAGCGTAACGCTGCTCTCGAACCTTACGGAACAGCGTACGACCTTGGCGGCCGCCCTCGCGTGCAGCCCGAGCGGATTAATGATCCTGATCTCGCGCTCAAGCATCCTTTTTCAGCTTTGGCGGCATAAGCAGCTCGCCGGCCCGGCAGATCGCCGATTTCCCTTCGTCCTCGACCTCGGCGGCCATCTGTTTGAGGCCGATCGGGCGTGTTTCGGTCGCGAGCTTGATGACCATCGGCAGATTGACGCCGGTGACGATCTCGACCTCGCCTTCCTTGAGGAACATCGCCGAAATATTGGTCGGCGTGCCGCCGAACATATCGGTCAGGAGCAGTACGCCCGAGCCGAATGACATATTCTTGATCGCCCTCGCGATCTCGTCACGGGCCGTTTCGACATCGTCGTGCCAGCCGATCGAGACGGCCGTTATATTGCTGAGGTCGCCGACGACGGCCTCGGCCGCCGCTAAAAGCTCATTTGCCACCTGGCCGTGCGACATTAACGTGAGAGAAACCTTTTATTTCTGGATATCACGGTGCGAGACCGAGATGTCGAATTCGCCGCTCTTTTTCAGCGCTTTGCCGATCGCGTTAGCGACCATTACCGAGCGATGCCGACCGCCGGTACAGCCGACGCCGATGGTCAGGTACGATTTGCCCTCGCGTTTGTATTTGGGCAAAAGGTAGCTGAGCAGGTCGACGAGGCGGGTGACGGTCTCGTCCGCCTCGGGGTGCTTGGCAAAAAACGCGAGCACCTCGGGCGTGTCGCCGGGCAACTCCCTGAGGCCCTTCTGAAAATACGGGTTCGGCAGATGCCGCACGTCGAAAAGCAGGTCGAGCGTACGCGGATTGCCGTATTTATGGCCAAAACTGACGATCTCGACATTCAGCGCCTTGCCGTCCGGGTGCGGGCTGAATTTTTGCGTTACCAGCTGACGCAGCGTGTGGACCGTATGTTCGGACGTGTCGATGATCAGGTCGGCCAGCCGCCTGACGTCGGTCATCGCACGTTTTTCGGCACGTATGGCCCCGAGCAGCCCTTTGCCCTGATCGGCCGGATGCGGACGCCGCGTTTCGGAAAAACGCCGCTGCAGCACCTCGTCTGACGCCTCAAAGAACACGACGAACGGCACGAGACGCTTGCGGGCGAGCTTTTTTAACTCGGCCGAAAACTCCGACAGAAAGTGCCGCTCGCGGATATTTATCACCAGAACGGCCTTTTCGATCGCCGGCGGACGTCCGTCGGACGACACGAGCAGGCGGCCGAAGGTCGAGAGCATCGTGAGCGGCAGATTGTCGACGCAAAAATACCCGAGATCCTCGAACGCGTTAGTCGCCGAGCTCATCCCGGAACCGCTGAGTCCTGTGATGATGATCAGCGAAGGCAGATCGGGATCTGCCTTCGTGCCGTTTGCCATATGGGGTTTAGTGCTGGTCCGCCGTCGGGACCTTGCCGATCTTTTCGGCCTTGCGTGACTTTTCTACGATCTTGTCCTTAAGTTTCCGGGCTTGCTTTTCGATCTTATCGACGGTCATCGATATCGAATTGTACATATCGGCGTCGCTGGTGGCCGCCGTGAGAACGTCGTTGCGATAATTGACGACGATCTCGGAATTGTGGCGGCCGCGTTCGACCTCAATGATGACGTGTGCGTTGGCCGGTTTGCCGTCGAAGAGGCTGTCGATCTTCGCCAATTGCGAGTCGACGTGCGCCCTGATCGCGGGTGTAACGTCAATGTGCCTGCCGGTAATATCAAATTTCATAGTAGTTTACGCCTTATACCCTAAGGTATTTATCTAAATTATCGTCTTGCGTTCGCGCGAGCCGGCGATCTGCATCTGATCGCGATACTTGGCCACCGTCCGACGCGAAAGCTTGACGCCCTCTTTGCTCAGGATCTTTGCCAGATCATCATCCGTGAGCGGTTTTTTAGAATCTTCTTCTTCGATCAGCTTTTTGATCCGAAGTTTGAGGATACGGGTCGAAACTTCCTCGCCCTCCTCGTTCATCATTCCCTCGCTAAAAAATCTGCGGAGCTCGATGACGCCCTGCGGCGTATGAGCGTATTTGCGGTTGACGACGCGTGAAATGGTCGAAAGGTGCATCCCGATGTCCTCGGCGATGTCCTTGAGCATCATCGGCTTGATATGCTCGACGCCGTACTCGAGAAAATCGCGTTGGCGTTCGACGATGCACTCGACCACGCGGTAGATGGTCTGCCGGCGGTGCTCGATATTGCGGAGCAGATCGACGGCGGAACGGACCTTTTCCTTGATAAAATCGCGGGTTTCCTTGGTCGTATCGCTTTGCTCGGCAAGTTTATGATACGTCGGGCTGATACGGAGCCGCGGGCTGCCGTCATCGGCAAAATAGACGACAAACTCGTCATCGACCTTTTCGATATAGACCTCGGGGGCGACGTAGATCGCCTCTTCGGACGAATAACGGCGGCCGGGATACGGGTCGAGCGTGCGGATGCGGCGGATCTCGTCGTCGAGGCGATGGATCTCGATGCCCGTCTTTTTGGACAAATGCTGCAGACGATGCGGCTGGAGGTCCTCGAGATGGTCGCGAACGAGGCTCACGGACAGGCTCTCGCCGTCGCCGCGGGCGATAAGCTGAGCAATGAGGCACTCCTTGACATCGCGGGCACCGCAGCCGACCGGGTCGAGCTGCATCACGGCCTGCCGTGCTTCCTCTACGAGTTCCTCGGTCGTGCCGGCCATATCGGCGATCTCGTCATTGGTCGCGGTCAGGCGGCCGTCCTCATCGAGGTTGCCGATGATCAGCGACGCCGCATAATCGCGGTCCTCGTCGAGCGAGAGCATATTAAGCTGCCACTCGAGGTGCTCGCTGAGGTTTGGCGAATGGGTCAGAAACTGTTCGAAGCTCGGCCCGTCCTCTTTATACTCGATCTCCTGCGTGCGGTATCCCGGGTCGAGATAGTCCTGAAACTCGCGGCCGTAATCGATCTCGTCAAAGGAATCGGACGATTCGGTATGAAAGTCGTCGTCCGCGGCCGTGTCGAGGCCCGCCGGGTCGTCGCCGTTCATCGACGGCGTGTCGGGCATGTACGGTTCGGCGTCGGCGTAATCGACCACGGCCTCGCGCATGGCGTCGGAGCCGGGATCATTGCCCGCCTGAAAATCGGCGTCGTGGCCGTCGGAATTTTGGTCGAGAATGTTGTCCGAGATCTCCTGCACCTCGTCGCCGGGCTGGATCTCCTCAAGGATAGGATTGGCGACCATCTCCTGTTCGATGAGCTCGGCGAGTTCGAGCGAGGTCATCTGCAGCATTTCGATCCGCTGCCGCAGCTGCGGCGTCAGGATCATCTTTTGCTGGAGTTGGTGTGTGAGCCTTAGCGACGACATAGACGGTTCTATCGGACGTTTTCGGACGATCTTGAACCGGCAACTGCAATTACCGTTCCTAAGTTAAATTATAGCTACTTTAGAAACCAAAAGTAAACGGAATCGGCTACAAAGTGAATCTTTCGCCCAAATAAAGCCGCCGGACGTCGGGGTCGTTGACGAGGTCGGCCGGAGCACCCGAGCGAAGGATCTTGCCGTCGGCGAGAATGTATGCCCGGTCGGTGATGCCGAGCGTTTCGCGGACGTTGTGGTCGGTGATGAGAATGCCGATGCCCTGGCCCTTGAGATATAGGATGATCTCACGGATATCGTCGATGGCGAGCGGGTCGATGCCCGCGAACGGCTCGTCGAGCAGGATAAACTCGGGGTCGGTCGCGAGACAGCGGGCGATCTCGACACGACGGCGTTCGCCGCCCGAAAGGGCGTCGCCGCGGACACGGCGGACATGCGTCACGCCAAACTCCTCAAGCAGTTCCTCGAGCCGGGCAAAACGCGCCTCACGCGAGATCTTCATGGTTTCGAGCACGGCGAGGATATTCTGTTCAGCACGGCGAGGATATTCTGTTCAGCGGTCAGCTTGTGAAATATCGACGCTTCCTGCGGCAGGTAGCCGAGCCCGAGCCGTGCCCGAAGGTACATCGGCAGGCCGGTGACGTCGCGGCCGTTGAGCGAAACATCGCCCTTCTCCGGCCGCTCGAGCCCGACGATCATGTAGAACGTCGTCGTTTTGCCCGCGCCGTTGGCCCCGAGCAGGCCGACGACCTCGCCCTTGTGGACGTTGATCGACACATCATCGACGACGCGGCGGCCGCCGTATGATTTCTGCAGGTTAAAGCCCGCGAGCATGCCCGCCTCGAGGTGGCTGGAGTTACCGTTATTGTTTGACGAATCTGACATCAGGATCAATTGGTCTTTACGTTATAGACCGAACGAATGCGGCCGGTGCCGCCGGTCTTGGGCTTGCCCTCGCCGGTGACGCGGTTGTCACGCATCATAAATGTAAGTTCGGCGGCCTGTGACGAACCGTTGATTGCATCTGAGACGGTCGCCGGCGACCCGCGAAGAACGGCGGTCTCGTCGGCCGAGGTATATTGTACCCAATTACCGGTCGCCTTGCGTCCCGGCTGGGTGACAACGACGGAGGTCTCGGCAACGGTGCGGGCGAGTTCGTTCTGCTCATTCAGGAAAATATCGGCCGAACCGGCGGTAATGCGGTCGGTGCCCTGCCGGATATCGACGTTTTCGCGATACTGCACGAGTCGTGTGCGGCGGTCGTAATTGAGCTTGTTTGACGACGCGTAAACCGGCTGATCGACCTCGCGGCCCTTTTGCTTTTGCTTTACGTCAAACATCGCGCTCTGGACGCTGCCCTCGGCCTGGACCTGGCCTTCGGACTGACGGATAAAGAGCCGATCGGCCCTTACAAAATTGTTGTCCTGCCACCCGCGGGCGTTGCCGGCAAAGGCGGCGGTCTCGGCGGCGTGGTCAAACTCGGCCGTTTCTGACGTCACAAAGATCGGTTTGTCCGACGAGCCGAACGGCAGAGCCTCGCCCATGCTGCGGCCCGAATAATATGTCGTGCTGACCGCACCGCGAAAATACGAGCGTTTGGCGGACGTATTCCAGTCGATCTCGCGTGCCTTGACGCGCGAACGCGAATCCCACGCCATCGGGTCGGACCCGCGGAGGCGGACGGTCGTGTCGGCCGCGGTATATGTCATCTGCGACGCCGTGGCGGTACGGTCGAGCTCGGTAAACCGGGCGGAGCCGACGGCCTCAAACCGCTCGATATCCTTGCTCTTTTCGCTGAAAGACGCGTTGAGCGTCTCGGCGGTCAGCGTCTGTTCGCCGCGGCTTGCGGACGGAACGGTCGGGACGCGAACGGCACGGGCCTTTTTGCCGCCGACGCAATTTCGGGCGTTATTGCCCGGATAGAAATCACAGTCGAATCGCGGTGCGGTGACCGTGCTGCGGTAATTGTCCGGAGCGGAACGCAGCGGTTCGACGTAAAGTTCGGCGTTGCCGACCGCCTCGGCCCGCTTGAGGTCCTTGCCGCTGTCGTCAAAAACGGTCTTGACCGCGTCGGCGGTAATGCGTTTGTTGGCCGAATCGGCGGCGTTATTGAGTGCGTTGGCCTGAATGGTCGTGCGGCCCTCGGTCACCATCTGCCGCAGAAGTCCGGCGCCGATAAATGTGACGCGGATCGCCCGCGGAGCGGACATCGTGACGCGCGAATATTCGGGGTCGCGGTTCGGCACGATCTCAGCGGTGCTCGCCCCGACGGCGTTCGCGGCCTGTAATTGCCGATCATCGCCAAAAACGGCGTTGAGCTCGGGGCCGTTGACGCTCGTGGTGCGGGCGTCGGTCACCTGACGGACGAGAGCGTCGCCGCGAAGCAGGGCGTATCTGAGCTTTTTCTCGGGAAACAGGTCGGCAGTGATCGAGTTGGCCTTGAGGTAGTCGGTCGCCTGTGTGATCTCGGCCGAGCCGTTTATCGCCACCTTGAGCGCCGAGGGTTCGTAAACGGCGCTTTCGCCGCGGATGTCGGTCGGCTTGTCGGAAGCGACGGTGACGATATGGACCGCGGTCTTCAGCTCGTACCGGTCGCCCGCCTTGTCATACAGGGCGTAACCGGCGTCGATATTGGTCGGCGGAGCGTCGCCGTCGGCCGACGAGATATGGACGGCGTCGAACAGTTCGAACTTCTTAAGCTGTGCCGAACCCGGCGTGAATGCCGCCCGCGGATCGGTTATCTTTTCCGGGGCCGCTTCGCCCGGTTTGTCCTCGCCGGTAAAATAAACGACCGCCTTTTGGGCGGCGACGTCGGTGCGGACCGTGTGGCCGGACGTTTTTGACTTGGAATCGACGTGGATCTTGACGTCGTCGTTGAGCGTTATCTGTTCGTTAAGCTGATCGAACGCGGCCGAGACCGAGTTGATCTTGGCGTAGCGGACGCCCGAGGCGGCGAGTTCGGCCGACTCAAAGGTCTCGATCTCGACATCGCGCAAAAGGTCGACGCGCTTTTGCCCCATATTGACGGTCGCGCCGACCGAACGGCCGCGAACATTGTCGCGTTCGAATTCGATCAGCTGATCGGCCTCGGCGGTCTCGTTTGCCTTGGTATAGACGATGTTCGGGGTTTTGACCTTGAGGCGGTCGCGGCTCTCGATCTTGACGTCGCCTTTCATATAGGCGGTAAAATTCTTGTCCGCCTCGGGCACATAGAGCACCTCCTGAGCGGTCATAACATCGGCCTTTTCGCCCTTTTCGTCGTAGGTTTCGAGATAGACGTCGCGAAGTTCCTGGTGATTGTCCGAAAACGTGCGGGCAAAGGCCGCTTTGATGAAATACTTGGGCAGCGTGCCGTCGGACTCGAGCCGCTCGTAGCCGTTGATCTCGGCGATGACGTCGGACGAAAGCTGCGTGTGCTCGCTCTTTAGCCGAAAACCGGCCTTGTTGCGTTCGCGGTAAAACCCGACGAGCACAGCGCCGATGGTGATCACGATGACCGCCAGAGCGGCGTAGCGGATCACCTGCGGCAGCTTGGCACGCAGGCGAAATTCGCGTAGATCGTGGTTCTTTCTCTCGGGCACTTCGGTCAATTATCCGCTCTCAGGTCCTGTACGACAAGTTGCAGCCGCGTGTTTCCCTGCCACGAATTGGCATCGGCGACATAAGCTACTTCGATGCCCGTGCCGGCGGCGAGGGTTTGCCCCTTTGAACGCTCAACACCGTCCCACCAGACCGCTTCGAAGGGCTGGCCGCCGCCGCCCGCGAGCTTGAGTTTGAGGTGCTTTTCCTTCATTACATACGGTTCAGAGGCCAGATAAAGGCCGCGTGTTACAAAAATCGGCTTCGGGTTGCCGGCGCCGAAGGGTTCGAACATCGCGAGTTCCTCGACGAGGCCGAGGCTGAGCGTTTGCGGCGTAACGACGGCGTCGATCCTAAGTTCGGGCAGGCGTGCGTCGCCGGTGATCAGTTCGGCCGCATAGGCGTCGAGCCGCTCGCGAAGGGCGTCGATATTAGACTCCTTGGCCTTCATCCCGGCCGCGGCGACGTGCCCGCCAAACGTTTCGAGCAGGTCCTCAGCCGCCTGCAACGCCTTAAAAAGGTCAAATCCCGGAATACTGCGGGCACTGCCCGTGGCGATGCCGTCCTCGACCGAAAAGACGATCGCCGGACGGTGAAACCGCTCGGCGACACGCGACGCGGCCAGGCCGACGACGCCTTTGTGCCAGCCGCCGCCGGCGACGACGACAAAATTTGGGTCAGGAAATGACGCCGCCTCGAGGATCGCGCTCTCGGTCACCTCACGCTGCAGTTTTTGGCGTTCGCGGTTGCGTGAGTCGAGCAGGCCGGCCAGGCCGCGGGCCTTAGCAAAATCATCGGCCTCGAGCAGTTCGACAACGTGCGTACCGACGTCGATCCGTCCGGCGGCGTTGATGCGCGGCCCGATGCGAAATCCGATATCGTAGCTCGTCATGTCCGAATTGCAGTCCGCGACCTCCATTAACGCCTTGAGCCCCCAATTGTCGGTCCGCCGAAGGTCCTGCAGGCCGAGCGCGACGATCGCGCGGTTCTCACCGGTAAGGTTGACGACATCGGCGACGGTGCCGAGTGCGGCGATCTTCAAAAGCGGCGGTATTTCGCGTTCGAGCCCGTATTCACGCAGCACGGCGTGAGCGAGCTTAAAGGCGACGCCGACGCCGGCCAGATTATTGTCCGGGTACTCACAGCCGGCCTGAAACGGATTGATCAGTGCCGCCGCGGGCGGCAAATCGGCGTCCTCGCTGACCTCGTGATGATCGCAAATGATAAAGTCGAGGCCGATCGACCGTGCGTACGCGACCTCGTCGACATTTGACGTTCCGGTATCGACGCTGACGGCCAGCGTGAATCCGGCGTCGCGGGCGGCCTTGAGCGGCTCGACGTTGAGGCCGCGTGATTCGGTAAAGCGGTTGGTGATGTGATATTCGGTCTCGATGCCAAGTAGTGCGAATGTACGTCTCAACAGTACCGTTCCGGTCGTGCCGTCGACGTCCAGATCGCCCCAGATAAAGACCTTTTCCTTCGCCTCGACCGCCTGGCGGATACGCTCAACAGCCTCGCGCATACCTTTGAGCAGAAAAGGCTCGTGCAGGTGCTCGGGCGAAGGGTTTAAGAAGCTTGCAGCCGCCCCGGCCGTGTCGTGGCCGCGGGCGATCAGCAACGCCGCGATCAGCGGACGCACGGCAAGCTCAGCGGCGAGCTTATTGACGGCATCAGCGTCGTGCTTGCGAATATTCCAACGCTTTTGCATAGGTGCTGCGGGCGAAAAAGTATTGGAACGGCCCTTTTAGTTGACCACCGGGCTGAGCACTCCCTGCCAGAGCAAGATGAGCAGGACAGTGCCGAGTATCAGGCGATAAATGACAAAAACGGCGGTCGTATTTTTTCGCAGAAAGGCGAGCAGGCCCCAGATGGCGAGATAACCGACGATGCCCGATACGATTGTCCCGACGAGGAGCGGTACGAGGCTGTCGGGCGGCAGTATTTTCAACGCTTTACGCAATTCCAGCAGGCCGCTCGCCGTGATCGCGGGTATCGATAATAGGAACGAAAAACGGGCGGCGGTCTCGCGCTTTTCGCCGATAAAAAGCCCGCCCATGATGGTCGAACCCGAACGGCTGGCACCGGGCATCAGGGCCAGAACCTGACAAAATCCCTGCACTATCGCGTCACCGATGCCGAGATGGCGGATGTCCTTGCGCTGTTTGCCGACTATTTCGGCGACCGTCAATAGCAAAGCGATGACGATCAGCATTATCGAGATGACCCAGAGGTTCTTGGTGCCTGGGCCCTCGATGAAATCCTTGAAAATAAATCCGATCGTGCCGATCGGGATCGACCCGAGAATGATCAGCCACCCGAGCCACGCTTCGTCCGAAAGCCATATCGGACGAATGCCGTCGGTGCCGGAAAATCGCATTCCACGCTTGCCTGTCAAGGCCGCGTAGTGGTCGCGGACGAACGCACCGGCAATGCCCAGAATGTCGCCCGCAAAATACACAAATACCGCCGCGAGCGTGCCCAACTGGATGACCGCCATCGTCGCGGTGACCATTTCGGGGTCGCCGCCGTAAATGCCGGTCCAGCGGCTCGCGAACACAAGATGAGCGGTCGAACTGATCGGAATAAACTCCGTCAATCCCTGGACTATACCCAGAATAATAGCCTGAATGAGGTTCATATGGACTAAGGTTCAGCGGACGATGCGACAGAACGTCGAACCAACAATCTAACACAATGGGCGGTGCCGTGCTATTCGCGATAGCGTGCCCGGCCCGCGATGCGGTCGTAGAGCCAGGACGGCATAAATTTGCCGGCACGGACGACGGTCGCGAGCTGCCACGGGAAAGCGGCGAAACGCTTTTTTCGTTCGATCGCTCGGATAAAGTGCGGTATCGCGTCGTCGAGTTCCATCAGGAACGGCATTTTGGCGTCGCGGCCAGAGGTCAGCGGCGTTTTGATGAAACCGGGCTGGATGATCGTGACGTCGACGCCCTGGTGTTTGACGTCGAGGCGGACGCTTTCAAAAAAAGCAGTCATGCCCGCTTTGCTTGCCGAGTACGCCGCACTTTTCGGCAGGCCGCGAAAACCCGCGAGACTCGAAATCGCGACAATATGCCCGCTGCCGCGTTTTAGCATCGCCGGCAGAACGGCGTGAACCGAATTGACGGCTCCGAGCAGATTGATGTCGATCACCTTTTTCACGGCGATCGGCTGCAGGTCACGCGTTTCGCGATTGTTGCCGCCGATTCCGGCATTGGCGATGAGGACGTCAATATGTTCGAACTCGTGTAAAAACTCGGCCGCGGCCGCCGCGACAGCGTCAGCATCGGTGACGTCACAGGCAAAGACACGCGCGGTGCCGCCGGCCTTTTCGCAGCGGGACTTGAGCTTGTCGAGCATATCGCGGCGGCGGGCAAGCAGTCCGATGACCGCTCCTTTCTTTGCAAGTGCCGCGGCGAGCCCCTCGCCGATCCCGCTCGACGCTCCGGTCAAAAAGACGCGTTTCCCATGCCAATCCATATTGATCTCTCCCGGGACCGCTCAGCGGCCGGTGTAATTCTCCGTGCGGACGAACCAGTCACCCTTATCGTTCTGCATAAGCTGGGCGACGCGGTGCTTTGAGATAAAACCCTCGTCGTAAACAGCTTTTGAGTTTCGCGGACTGTTCGGCCGCATCTTGTCGAGTTCGATGTACTCGGCCAGCTTCGATTCGTCGTCAAAAAAGTCGATGCGCGCCTTCGGGTTCGACCTGTGATACGCCCATGCCACCTTTTCAAGATCGGCCTTGGACAAACCCTTGCGGACGACGACGATGGCCTTAGGATAGCCGTAAACGCCGCGTTCGCCGGCGAACGTCAGTTCCACGAAACCCACGTAGAACCAATGATCCGTGAACGGCCCGATGTCAGCGACCTCGTCGAGTGCCCTCGGGTTGCCCGCATTGAGGCCGGCACAGCCCGCGGCAAACGCGGCAAATGCCAGAACGGCGATCGTAAGAGATTTGACTATCATCGTGAGTCAAATATACGTCAAAACGAACTTTCGTCAACCACCGGCGTGCGGCATTGGGCATCAATTACCCTTTGCTCCGCCTCGTCGAGGGCGGTTTTGAATTTCGGGTCTTTCGGGTCGAATTCGTACTTGATCCGGGCGGCATCAAGCGCCTTTTCAAGCTCGCCACAGGCGACGGCCTTATTATGAGGGCTATCAGCAGCGGCGGTCATGATCAGGAATGTAGTCGGAAACGACGGCAGGTAGAGAACCTTGAAGTTCTCGCCCTTCTGCGGATATGTCGCCGAATTTGCCGAGGGATAAACGTTGAAGTCCCACGTATGAAAATACGTCTCGATGTTCTCGCCGGCGGCGGTCTTAAAAACGATGCTGTGTTTGTGCACCGTCCGGTTATTGAGGCGGTTCCAGGTCGGTTCGACGTTGGTGACGACCGCGTCCGCCCGGCTGCCGACAAGGTTTATCAGATAACCGTCAATGCCGTGGGGTCGAAAGATATTAAACGCCGAAAATGCGAGCAGCCCGAAGATCAGCGCGTAGCACGCCGCGGCTCCGACATTGAGCAACAATCTCGGTGCACCCTGCCCGGAAAACCTTTTAAGATAGTGCCGATGCCAATGCGACGCGATGCTGACGGCGGCGATCGTGAAAAAGATCGAAAAGACAAAAAGCACAACGCCGCGGTTCGCGAGAAAATAGAGGATATGCGCCAGCAGTTCCATGCGGATAATATTATGCCGTCAGGCGGCCCGGCGTTCAAACGTGCATGTTTTTGCCCGGAAATGCGGCGTTTTACACCTCAACGACCGTGGTGACAATAACCGGCTTTGAACTCAGTTCCCTTTGGACAAAGCGTTTGAGGTGGATGCGGAGATTTTCCTTGAAAGCGTTTCGGTCGGCGATCTGTGCCGGCTTCATATCCGCGACCGCGGCCGAGACGGCGTCGCGGGCCTGTTTGCCGAACGAAGGCAGTTCGTCCACACCGGCGACGCCCTGAAACGTGATGTGCGGTTCGCCTGCGAGCGTGTGCTGCTTTTTGTCCACGGTCACAACGAGCGAGATCGCGCCGCCGTAGGCGAGTTTCTTGCGTTCGCGGACGATATCGTATTCGATCTCCTCCATCGACTCTTCGTCGATAAAGGTCTTGTGCAGTTCGTGACGGTCGACGATCTTGGCGGCGTATTCGTCGATCTCGAGGACGTTGCCGTTCTCAATGAGAATAATGTCGTCGTCCGAATAATTTCCGACGTGGTTCTTGATAAATTCCTTTTGCCGGAACAGCATACGGTATTCGCCGTGGATCGGCACGACATACCGCGGCCGGGCGGTCTCGACCATTATCCTGATGTCCTCCTGCGAGGCGTGGCCCGAAACGTGTACGAGACGGCGTTTTTCCTCGATGATGTTGGCGCCGCGTTTGTAGAGGTGGCCGATCAGGCGGCTGATGTTCTTTTCGTTGCCCGGGATGATGCGTGCCGACAGCACGACGGTGTCGCCCTTTTCGACCTCGATGCCTTTAAATGTCGAGGTCGCCATATTCCACAGTGCGGCCCGCATCTCGCCCTGCGAACCGGTGACGAGATAACAGATCTCGTCATCATCGAGCGCCCGCGAGGTGCTGAGGTCGATCATCGTGCCGTGCGGGATCTTTAGCAGCCCCTGCTCGTCGGCGATCTCGACATTTTTCTGCATCGAGCGGCCGATGACGCAGACCTTACGGCCGAACTGATGGGCGACGTCAAAGACGATCTGCAGGCGGTGGAGCGACGACGAAAACGTCGAGATGATCAGCCGGCCCTCGGTCTCCTCAAATATCTCTTCAAACGCCGGAATGACCGCCATTTCCGAAGGCGTCCGGCCCGGCACGGTCGCGTTGGTCGAATCGCACAGCAGGGCGAGCACGCCATCGTCACCGATCCGGCCGAGCGTTTTGAGGTCGTAAGGTTTGCCGATGACGGGCGTGTCGTCGATCTTGTAATCGCCGGTGTGAATGATGGTGCCGACCGGCGTGTGAATGGCGAGCGAAAAACACTCGACCAGCGAGTGTGACGCGTGAATGAACTCGACCTTGAAATTGCCGATCGTCACGACATCGTTCGCCTCGACGCGATGGAGCAGCACGTCGTCGAGCATATCAAATTCGCCAAGCCGCTTTTCGGTCAGCGCGAGCGTGAACCGCGACGCATAGACCGGCAGATTAAACTTGCGCAGAATGTACGCCAGAGCGCCGATGTGGTCCTCATGGCCGTGGGTCAGGATGATGGCGGTGAGGTCGTCGCGGTATTCCTCAAGAAAATCGAAATTCGGAATGCAGATGTCGACGCCAAACGGCGTTTCCTCGGGAAATCCCATGCCGGCGTCGATAATGATCATCTCATCACCGTATCGGACGCCCATACAGTTCATTCCGAATTCGCCGATACCGCCGAGCGGTATGATCTCAACTTTTGCCATTTACGATCTTCCTCACCAATTTGAAACGCCGATTATATCACACAAACAGATGTTCGCGAGGATACTTGACATTTACGTAAGGTATAGGTAATATCCTTTTACAATTTGTGGGGGAGTAGAAACCTCTGATATCTTCAGGGGTCCTTCAGCATCGTCAATACGATCGTCATTACGCCAGGACGATCCGGTGCGTTGGGAAATATCGAGACCTTTTGCGGCTAATGTCTGCAAGAGGTCTATCTTTTTGCAGGCCCGATCCAAAAAGGGAGTGTAAAATGACCGAGTTTCTCAATCAGAGTCTCAGAGAATTCGAACAACATACAGATAATCGCGAAAGGTTCGCCGCCGCATCGAGGCGGATCATCCATCTCGTACGGACCGCGGGCGGACCGTCGGACGACCTTGCCCTGCTGCTGCTGACGCCGATGATCGAGATCGCGTGGG
>JBGAOU010000042.1:0-23172 GCA_044221625.1 Pyrinomonadaceae bacterium
ACCGAGGATGAAATTGAGATCGCCGAGGCTCTCGAAGAGATCTCGAGCGGCAGCAGCTTTTGGGGAAAGCGGTAGCTTGATCCCCTTTGCGGATCGTTTCGCAGTCAGCATCAATGGCAAGATCTATTAATCGGAATTTTCAATTTCTCGGCACGTCTAAAAATGTCCAGTCCGGCCGGCTCTGGTATCCGGCGGCCGACGTCTTTCAGACACCCGAGGGCTGGCTGGTCAAGGTCGAGCTCGCCGGTGTTTCGCCCGAGGACATCGAGCTCGATATCCAGGGAAATGTCCTGTATATCGCCGGCTGCCGCAAGGACAGATCGTGCGGGACGGGCGTTTCGTACCAGCAGATGGAGATCACCTATAGCAATTTTGAAAAGACGCTCAACTTCCCCGCATCCATCGAGGGAGCGGTCGTCGAACATAATTTCGAGAACGGATTGTTGATCATTCATCTGCGCAAGGCATCTAAGTAATTGGTTTGATCGAGGACGTTATGGCTGACATTACTGACGGGCAGAGCATCGATCCTGCGGTACCGACACTGCCGGAGCAACTGGAGATCGCGGTCCTGCCGCTGCAAAACACCACTCTTTTTCCCGATACGGTCGTGCCGCTCGCGGTCGGCCGCGAACGCTCGACGCGTGCTGTCGAATCGGCCCTCGCTACCGAAGAAAAGCTCATCGCCTGCGTTACTACCAAGTCAGAGAACGTCACCGGCGACGACGCGACGCCGTCCGACCTCTACACGATCGGCACCGTAGTCAATATCAAACGGATGATGCGCAACGAGGGCGTCATGCAGCTCATCGTTCAGGGAATGGACCGCTTTGAGGTCGTCGAGTGGACCGGTGAGCAGCCGTATCTGAAGGCAAAGATCCAGATCATGCCCGAGCTTCGCCGCGTCGACGACGAAGAGATCGAGGCTCTCAGGCGCAACATCCAGGGCATGATCCAGGAGGCGCTCGCGCTTTTGCCGAACGTTCCGCCCGAGATCCGCATGGCCGTGATGTCGCAGGAAGACCCTGTGCAGCTGGCGTACTTTCTCGCGTCGGTCCTCGATCTCGGGACCGAGACCGAACAAAAGATGCTCGAATCGAGCACCGTCGACGGCCTTCTGACGCTGACCCACGCGGCTCTCGCCCGCGAGGTCGAGATCATGCAGATCCGTTCAAAGATCGCCTCCGAAGCGCAGCACGAGATGGACAAATCGCAACGCGATTACGTCCTGCGTCAGCAGATGAAGGCGATCCAGAAGGAACTCGGCGACGACGAATCCGGCGAACAGGCCGAGGCCGAACAGCTTCGCGAACGTCTCGAAAAGGCCGACCTGCCCGACGACGTCAGGAAAGAGGCTGACCGCGAACTCAAGCGGATGGAGCAGCTGCCGCAGTCGGCGCCCGATTACCACGTCATTCGCACCTACATCGAGTACATTCTCGAATTGCCGTGGCGGCGTTCGAGCGAAGAAAAGCTCGACCTCCACGAGGCCCGACGGGTACTTGACGAGGACCATTATGGCCTCGAGGACATCAAGGAACGCATCCTCGAGTCGCTCGCGGTCGTCAAGCTGCGGCCCGATTCCAAAAGCCCGATCATACTCTTTGTCGGACCGCCGGGAGTCGGAAAAACGTCGCTTGGCCGCTCGATCGCCCGTGCACTCGGCCGTGAGTTCGACCGCCTGAGCCTTGGCGGAATGCGTGATGAGGCTGAGCTTCGCGGACACCGCCGGACCTATATCGGGGCGATGCCCGGACGCATCATCCAGTCGCTCCGCCGCGTCGGCGTCAACAATCCGGTGCTGATGCTCGATGAGATCGACAAGCTGGGCAACGATTTTCGCGGCGATCCGGCATCGGCGTTGCTTGAGATCCTCGATCCGGCGCAGAACAATACGTTTCGTGACAATTACATCGATCTGCCGTTCGATCTCTCCAAGGTGTTCTTTATCGCGACCGCCAATCAGATGCAGCCGATCCCGATGCCGCTCCGCGACCGAATGGAGATCATTCAGCTTGGCGGCTACAGCGACCGCGAAAAACTGGGCATCGCCCGACAGTACCTCATTCCGCGTCAGATCAAGGAAAACGGCCTGACCGACGATCAGCTCGAGATCTCGGACGACGCGATCAACCTGCTGACCTCACGCTACACGCGCGAGGCGGGCGTCCGCCAACTCGAACGCACCGTCGGCAATCTTGCCCGCAAGGTCGCACTGAAGGTCGCCGAGGGCCTGACCGAAAAGGTTTCGATCACCGCCGAGGAGGTCAAAGGGTACCTTGGACCGCCGCGCGTTTATCCTGAAGAAGCGCGAAAGGAGCTTCCGCCCGGGGTTGCGACCGGAATGGCCTGGACCGAGATGGGCGGCGAGGTGCTGTTCATCGAGGCGACGCTCCTGCCCGGCGGCGGCGGACTCACCTTGACCGGCCAGCTTGGTGACGTTATGAAAGAGTCGGCCCAGGCGGCCCGCAGCTATCTGTGGTCGCACGCTGCCGAACTCGGGATCGACCCCGAGACCATCAAGCAGAACGGCGTTCATATTCACGTGCCCGCCGGTGCGATACCCAAGGACGGCCCGAGTGCGGGCGTCACGATGGCGTCAGCCCTCGCGTCGCTCTACACCGGACGAAAGGTCCGTACCGATACGGCAATGACGGGCGAGATCACGCTTTCGGGCCTCGTATTTCCGGTCGGTGGTGTTAAGGAAAAGGTTCTCGCGGCTCATCGGGCCGGTATTCGCCGGATCATTCTGCCTGATCGGAATGAGGCCGACATCGAGGAGATCCCGGATGACGTGAGAAAGGAACTTGAGGTGTTTCCGGCCACGAGGATCAGCGACGTCCTCAATGCCGCACTTGAGGGCGGGCCGGCCGACGCGCCGAAGCCGAACTACGTTCTGCCCGGCGAAGCCGCCGCCAAGGACGGCTCTCAGGAACGCCGGATCACGGCTCCCGAGTAGCTTTTTGCCATGAGCGAGCGGCCGCCGGTTACCGGTCGCCGCCGCTCAGGACCCAGCGCGTTTGGATCGACGGGTCGAGTTTGATCGCCCGTTGAAAATTCTCTTTGGCGAGATCGTTCATCCCAGCCTTTTGCAGCCGTAGGCCGAGCATGAAATGAAATCTGGCATCAGCCGGAACGGACTGGTCCGCTCGGGCCCGATAGTCCGCGGCGAGGTCCTGCCGCCCCATCGACGCGGCGGCTCCCGAGAGAAAACTGTTCGCCAGCACCAATCGCGGATTATTTTGAACGGCGTCGCCCCACTCGGTGACCGCTTCCTGCCGGCGGCCGAGCTGCCACATCGATTCGCCCTTCTCCTCGCGTGCCGCGGCGAGGTCGGGCCTCTCGGCCAGTGCCTTATCAAGGCTTGCGATCGCCTCGTCGAAACGTCCTAGCCGGTTCAGGATCGCACCGCGATAATACAGGCTCAGTGCCCTTCCCTGCCCCGTCTGCCTGTCGGCGGCCTTTGCCAAATGGTCCGCGGCCTTTTCGGGATCGCCCGATAGATACTCAAACCACGCGAGTTTCGGCATCGCGTCAACATTGGTGAATAATCCGGTGCTGACGGCTTTTGTGAAATGTTCCTTGCCGGCGGCTATGTTCTCACGGTCAGACGCGCTCAGCCACGGATCCGGGTTTGACCGCGCAAGCGCGAGTTCGTCGGGGATCTGCAGACTCTGAAACGCAAGTGCTCCGGCACGTTCGTGGTAACGCACCCATCCGCTGTGTGCATTGAGCCCCGTCCAGAGAGCGGCAAATCCGAGGAAGACGATCCCCGCGTTCTTCAGCCGTCCGCCGGACCGCAGAGTGTACCGGTAAAAGGTCAGATCGCCGGTGGTCAGCAGTTTGTACGACCTCATTACGACAAACGTCGTGACCGTCGCGATGCCGAGAGCCATCAGCATCGGCACCAGTTGATACACGTCCCAGACCGCCATAAACGCGGCGCCGAATACGAGTGCCGCTGCGATCTCCTCAGGCCAGCTCAGCGACGCCGTTTTTTTGACCGATTTCGCGACCGCTGCCGCCGGCTTCCCAAATCCGAAATACAGAGCGTCGTTCGGGCAGACGCTGACGCAGTCCATGCATTTCATACAGCCCGAGTCGACGACCATTCCATACTTTGCCACCTCGGCGTGGACGAGCACGTTTGACGTGCAGGTCGCCGTACAGTGGCCGCACTGGTTGCACGCGTCGGTGACGCGGATGCGCCCCGGCGCGACCTTGTCCGCCAGGCTAAAAAATCCGCCGTACGGACACGCGTAGGTACAGAACCCCTTTGACCCCAGAAAATACACGGTCATAAACCCGCATACGAACAGGAACGGTATCGCCACCGCGATCGGAGGAAAGGTGCTCCAAAATTCGGTCGTTATGAGGTGATTTGTAAATTGAGGGATCAGCGGCTCACCGGCGGGCTTTAACATATAACGGTTGACCGTCGGCCAAACGAACATATACAGCGCCACCGCGAGCGGCACAAAGACGAGTATCCTCGACCTGAACGGCCGCGGCGTCAAACCCATCTTCTTGAGTATCCACGCACACAGGTCCTGAAGGGCGATGATGTGACAACCCCATCCGCACACGTACCGGCCAAAGATCAGCGTCGCGAGTATCGCCAGTGCAAAGAATATGAATCCGGCGTTCAGCACGCCCTGCTGCAGCGTGTACATCGACTCGGACGGCTCGATCGGCGACAGCGTCCGCCCCATCACGAGCCACTGTATAATGTGCAAAACTATGAGTAAATTGACGCCGATCAGGGCCGCGGCCCGCCACCTGCTGGTCGTCGAAGCCCGTATCTCGGTGCGGTCTTTACCCGTTTTATTGAGGATCGGCAGCTCAACCGACCTTTTTTTTGTTGATTTCTTATTCTCGCAACCGCTTTTCATACAAAAATTACGGAAAAAAAGCCGTGGGCCGCACCCGGTTAATTTTGCTCAAGACTTGATTAAAACACCTAAAAGTTGTAAAAGAAAGGTCAACCTCCATCCAGCGGTCACAACTTTAAACATTTTTCGCTCGTAGGACAGCGTAGTTAGCTAGGAAATAAATTTATGTTGAAAACAGTTCTTATTGCTCTGCTCCCGTTACTTGTACTGTTTGGTTACGGTACGAACAAGATGATCACCGGTTCCGGTGAAAAGCCGCGTTCGGCCGACACCGGCACGCTCGAAAAGATGATCGTTTCTAACGGAAGCGCCTCGCTCGATCTGGATATGACCCGTATCGCAAAATCCGGTCGGGGAGCAAAAGCTCCGCAGATGAACTCGCTGCGTTTTGACGTTGAGAACGACACGTATTTCACGGTGATCGTTTTCAACAACGAGCTCCGCGGCCCGCTGCCCAGCAGCATGCCGATCATCCCGAAGGCCGCGGCGACACTGCCCGGCACGCTCAACAAATCGTACAGCCAGCTCGTTGTTGAAAATACGTTTCCCGGCAGCCCCTACGAGTACGTTATCCGCGATGCCAAGTCCGGCTACGTCTTCTTCAACATCGAGGGCCACGAGTATGACTACGACGCGAACCAGCACCTGCTGAACATCCGCGGCGGCCGCGTCCTGCTGTCGAACGAATACGCTAAGGAACTCGGCCGTCCGGCCGACACCGGCACTATAGTTGGTGAGATCAATATCTCTGCCACGATGCGTGCGATCGAGGTTGCTCAGGTCGTCAACGGCGAGGTCGCAAATGAAGTTTTGCCGGCTGACCCGCTCAACGGAACGACCCCGGGACCGGACGTTATCGTCGGCGACCTCAACGGACTTGCACAGTTCGGAGCGGCTTCTGGCACGCAGGTCGGCCTCGCGGTCGGCACCGATTCGTGCAACGCCGGAACGGTTGACCTTCACTGGTTTGCCCTGCCCGACAACGATCACCCCGTTATTCCGCAGAACATGTACCGTATGAGCGGCGGAGCTAACAATGACGAGCGGTTTGAACAGATCGGCCAGTCGCAGATGAAGCACGGCTTTACGGCACTGACCCAGAACCTCTGCGGATTTGGCTGCAACGGCGTCGGCGGTGCCAACCTCGGCTCGGGTTGTTCCGATCCGTACTCGGCCAGCCTCAATTCGGGCCCGAGTCTTGGTTCGCGTGCATGGGTCAATCCGTTTACCGGATTCTTCCCGCGTGGCGATGCTGCAACGCCGCCGAACAACCACACCGGACACACACACACCGGTCCGTCGCACCGCATCCTGACCGAGATCAATGATCTCAGCACGGCGTTGAATCCGGGTGCCAAGTATTTTGCCGAGGCCCAGTACATCACCAAGCACGAGTATGATTGGTGCCAAACCAACCCGACGCAGTGCAACATGTACAACAACGTCTCGTATCGCCAGTACTCGGTCACGGGAACGGGCAGCCCGTTCAGCTTCACACCGGTCACGACCACCCAGCGTTCAAAGCGTGCGATCACTGCATGGACCGGAGCGACGCTTGCCGAATTTAAGCCGGCACCGGGCGTCGATGGCGTCGGCGTGGTCGGATACAAGGTAACGAACCCGTCGCCTGGCGTCTGGCACTATGAGTATGCCGTTTACAACGAGAATCTCGATCGTGCGATCCAGTCGTTCAGCATTCCGGTCGGCGGCGGCGTGACGCTCACCAACGTCGGCTTTAAGGCCCCGCCGCAGCATCCGGGTTGGAGCGCTGACGGCACCGTCGGCAATGCCGGATATTCGAGCACCCCTTGGCCGTCAACACAGGCCGGCGGATCGATCACCTGGGCGACTGAGACCTTCGCTCAGAATCAGAACGCCAACGCTATCCGTTGGGGCACGCTCTACAACTTCCGTTTTGACTCAAACCGGCCGCCGACAAATGTCAACGCGACCATCGGATTCTTCAAGACGGGATCGCCGATCCAGGTCGCCGTTCAGGGACCGAGTGCACCGGCGGTGAACGTGACGATCTCAGGCCGCGTGGTCAATCAGAACGGTACGGGCGTTCGCAATGCGATCGTTACGCTTACCGACCTCGGCCCGAGCACGCGCCGCTCGGTCATGACCAATCCGTTCGGTTACTACAGTTTTGATAACGTCCTGACGGGCTCGACCTACACCGTCTCGGTATTGTCCAAGACCTTTACCTTTACTTCGCAGAACATTACTCCGACAGGCGACCTTACAAACGTCGATTTCACGGCACTGCCGTAACATCGTCAGTCGGTTCTGTTATTACAAAGGCGGCCTTCGGGCCGCCTTTTTTTGTCCCGATCCGGCACTCGGCCCGCCCGCTCTCCCCGCCGCGGAAAAAAATCCGTAAATATCCATTTTTACAGTAGAAAAATGGCTTTGAATGGGTGTATGCTTAGAGGTTAGACGTTTTGGCCAACGGCAGCCGCTTTAGCGACGCGGAAATCGGTTTTTCCGCAGGTGTTTTCACTCCGTTCGACACGATCTCTAAAATTTTAATTTGGCTCGGGTTTTATATCAAAAATGGCATTTAAGTCTTTATTTAGTTTGTTTTCCAGCGACCTTGCGATCGATCTGGGAACCGCGAATACACTCGTTTACGCAAAGGGCCGCGGCATCGTCGTCAGCGAACCGTCGATCGTAGCGATCAACAAGGTCACCAATCAGGTCGAGGCCGTCGGACGTGACGCCAAGGAGATGCTCGGCCGAACTCCGGGCAACATCGTCGCGATCCGTCCGATGAAGGACGGCGTCATCGCCAACTTTGAGGTCACGGAAAAGATGCTCCAGCACTTTATCCGCAAGGCCCACAACGGCAAATCGTGGGTCCGCCCGCGTGTCGTCATCGGTATCCCGTCGGAGATCACACAGGTCGAGCGGCGCGCGGTCGAGGATTCGGCTTATCGTGCCAAGGCGTCTGAGGTTTACCTTGTCGAGGAGGCGATGGCCGCCGCGATCGGTGCCGGGCTGCCGATCACCGAACCGCACGGCAACATGGTCGTCGATATCGGCGGCGGAACGACCGACATCGCCGTCATCTCGCTGTCGGGCATCGTCTATTCGCGTGCCGTCCGCGTCGCGGGCAACGAGATGGACGAGTCGATCACTCAGTACATCAAACGCAAATACAACCTGCTCATCGGCGAAAGGACGGCCGAGGCGATCAAGATCGCTCTCGGAAGCGCGTTCCCGCTCGAAGAGCCGCTCTCGATGGATGTCCGCGGACGCAACCTGATCGAGGGCATCCCCAAGACGATCACGATGACCGACGAAGAGATCCGCGAGGCTCTTTCCGACTCGGTCTCGACCATCATCAACGCCGTCCGCGTCGCTCTCGAGCGAACGCCGCCCGAGCTTTCGGCCGACATCGTCGAGCGCGGCATCGTCCTGACCGGCGGCGGCGCATTGCTCAAGAATCTCGACAAACGCCTGATGATCGAGACCGGCTTGCCGGTCGTCATCGCCGACGACCCTCTCTCCTCGGTCGTTCTGGGTACTGGCAAGATGCTTTCGGATTTCGAACTGCTGAAACGCGTCAAATGGGATAACTCGTTAATGACCGGCAGCTAAAATGTCTGTTAATTGTTAACGATGGGGGATGAATTTGTCGCGTTGATATTTTTCATCCCTCATCGCCTTTCTAATTGTCCCTGATCCGAAATGGTTGAGCGAAGTCAAAAAGAAGTATGGCGACTGACACCCTGGTTGATGATCGCACTTTTGCTCCTGAATTTTATCCTCATGGCGTTTGACGCCCGCGAGATAACGACGGGACAGCGCGTTGTCCGCACGTGGACCCAGACGGCGGCGGATTTTGTCCAATCGCCGGTCACCACAATCAGTTCGTCGATCTCAAACTACTTTATTTCGATCTCGTCGCTCAGATCGGCACAGTCGGAGAACGACGTACTCAAACAGCGTGTCCAGGAACTCGAGGTCGAGGTGAAGCAGAAATCGGACCTCTCGGCCGAGAACGAACGGCTGCGGTCGCTGCTTCAGCTCAAGGAAACGAGCAAATACAAGGTTTTGACGGCCCGCATCATCGGGCGCGACCCTTCAGTTTGGTTCGACTCGTCGATCATCAATCGCGGCAGCCTTGACGGCGTGACGCTGAATATGGCGGTCGTGACCAATGGCGGCCTCGTCGGACGCGTGACCGCAGTCGGTCCGCTGACCTCGCAGGTCGATCTGATCACATACAACAAGACCGGCGTCGGCGGCATAATCGGCGAGGTCGGCACATCGAACGCCCTCGGCGTCGTCACCGGCACCAGCAAAAAGGACCTGCTCGAGATGAACTATGTTCCGGGCAGCGTCGATGTACAGGTCGGGCAGCCCGTATTTACGACCGGACAGGACGGCATTTTCCCGCCCGGGCTCAAGATCGGCGAAATTGTCAGCGTCGTGACCGGTTCGGCGACCACGCCGCATCAAATACAGATCCAGCCGGCCGCAAAACTTAACTCGATGCAGGAAGTCGGTGTTTTGCTCTATGAGGCACCGCAGAAAACGGAATATGAGCAGAAACTGCCCAATGCCGTAAAGAAGAAATAGGACCAGTCGACAGATGGAAGGCGTAAAACTCACGATAGCCCTGATCATAGCCGTTTTGCTGCAGTGGACGCTGCGCAACGTGGCGGAGCCGATGGCGTTCGTCAATTTTCCGCTGATCATTGTCGTGTACGCCGCGCTTCAGCGAAATTCGATCCGCGCGATACTTTTCGGCACTATCTCGGGCATCACGGTCGACGCCCTCAGCGGCGGCCTGCTCGGTGCCAACGGATTTTCGCAGACGATCGTCGCGTTTGCCGTTTCCGAGATCGCCCGGCGGGTCTATCTGGACAACCTTATTTTGCGGATACCCGTCATAGCCGGTGCGTGTTTATTGAATTCGGTGATCTACTATTGGCTGCACCGGCTGTTTGGCCAGGCACCGTCAGGCGACCCGATAGTGACCGGCGCTTACACCTTTATCGGCACGACCATCGCGGGTACGGTCATCTACCTTTTGCTTGAGGCGATGTCCGGCGAAAAGATCCGGCGGCGGCGGACCGATGTGTTTAAGCCGAGGCGTCAGACGCGACGGCGCAACCCGAAACGTTTGAACAAATACCACACACAGTTTCGAGGCTGTACGATGAAACTCAACGACCACGTTCAAAATCTGGGTGCCAGGGTCTTTACGATCCAGGTGTTGGCGTTCGTCCTTTTGACTCTGCTCGGCTCGCGGCTCTACTACCTGCAGATCGTCAAGGGCGACTATTACAGCGAGCGCGCCGAAAATCAACGCATCCGCCTGATCCCGATCCCGGCGCCGCGTGGAGCCATCTTTGACCGCAACGGCAAGCTGCTGGTCGATTCGCGGCCGACGTATAACGTCGTTCTCTCCAACGAACCGCTCAAGAATATCAACGTCAACGACCGTGTCGACGATTACTCGCGGGGCCTCGGCCTCGAACGCCAGTTTGTGGTCGAACGGCTGAATCTGATCAAAAAGCAGAACGAGTTTGAGGCTATGGTCCTCAAGGAGAACGTCGGGATACAGGACATCACTTGGGTCGAATCGCACTCGCTCGAGTTCCCCGAGCTGCGGGTCGAGCTCCAGCCGCAGCGTCACTATCCGCTCGGCACGTCGCTGGCCCACGTGCTCGGCTACGTCGGTGAGATCAGCCCCAAACAGCTCGAAGACCCGGCGATGCAGGAAAAGGGCTTTCGGCCCGGCGACATCATCGGCAAAGGCGGTCTGGAACAGTATTACGACGAGTTTCTGCGCGGACGGCCCGGTTACCGAAAGGTGGTCGTTGACAGCCGCGGACGCGTTCAGGCTGAGGTCGAAAAGGTCGACCCGCAGTCCGGTCAGGACCTCGTGACGACGATCGATTACGACCTTCAGCTCGCGGCGGAAAACGAGTTGGCCAACTCATCGACAAAGCGCGGAACGATCATCGCGATGGATCCGAACACGGGCGGCATTTTAGCAATGGCATCGGCGCCGTCGTTTGACCCGAACATTTTCGTCCAGGGCAGTTCGACCCCTGAGGGCCGACGTCAGATCGCCGCCTATTGGCAGGACGAAAAGCGCCCGCTCTACAACCGTGCTATCCAGGGACGCTATCCGCCAGGCTCGACCTGGAAGATACCTGAGTCGATGGGAGCCCTGATCCAGGGCGTCATCACCCCGACGCACTCGAATATGGCGTGCGGCGGCGGCATCACGATCGGTTCGAAATTCACCCGCTGTATGGGCAGCCACGGCTCGCCTCCGCTCAGCTACGCGATCACCAAATCGTGCGACGGCTATTATTACCGGCTCGGGCTCAAGATGGGCGTGGACGGGCTCATAAATATGATCGAGACCTTCGGCTACGACAAGCGTTCGGGCATCGACCTGCCCAACGAAAAGGTCCCGCAAACGCCCAAGACCTGGATGCCGTACATTCTCAAGCACGAGGGCAAATGGAGCGATATTCGCACCGTTTACGCCTCGATCGGGCAGGACACGGTCGTCGTCACGCCGATCTCGATGCTCCGTGCGGTCGCGAGCATCGGCATGCACGGCAAGATGTACACGCCGCATTTCCTTCAGGAATTCAGGGCCATCGGGCCCGTCGGCGAGGAGGGCGATTCGACCTTTATGCCCGCCCGGCCTAATTTCGGATTTCAGCACCCCGAGCCGAAGATCATTCCCATGACCGACGACCAGTATGACGTGATGGTCAAGGGTATGTGGGGCGTGGTCAACGGCGGCGGTACCGCCGGATCGATCCGCATCGCCGGATTTGATATCGCCGGCAAGACCGGTACCGCGCAGGTCGCCGAACTCGGCAAGGACAGCGGCAAGAACAAGGACCACGCGTGGTTCGTCAGTTTCGCACCGGCGTTCAAACCCGAGATCGCCGTCATCGCCCTGATCGAAAACTCAGGCTTCGGCGGCGCCAATGCCGCCCCGGCCGCACGCGCCGTTTACAGTGCTTACATTGCCAAAAAGGGACTTCCGAAACCCGACGGCCAGGAGGTCGCCTCGCGCTAGTTTATGGTAGCGATCCTCGAAAAGCGTGACCTCCGCGACCTCGATTGGCAAACGGCCGTGCTGGCGATCATGATCGCCGCGTTCGGCGTTTGGCAGATCCACAACGCCGCACCCGACCAAAATTTCTGGACAAAACAGATCTACGGTATCGGGATCGCGTTGGTCGCGTTTGTGGTCGTCGCGTTCACCGACTATCGCCGGTTGATCGATTCGGCTCCGGTCTTTTACGCGATCGGGCTGATATTGCTGTTTCTGGTGCTGACGCCGCTCGGCGTTACGGTCAACGGGCAAAAGGCGTGGGTCCGACTGCCGCTCGTCGGCCAGTTTCAGCCGTCCGAATTCGTCAAGATCCCGACCGTGCTGATGCTTGCCAAATATTACGGCTCGCGCAAATCGGCGACACTGTCATTCAAGGAGATGATGATCGGCGGTGCGATCTTTGCAGGGCCGGTCGGGCTCATACTGCTCGAACCCGACGCCGGCCAGGCGATCACATATTTCCCGATCCTCGCGGCGATGTTCTTTTTGTCGGGCATCAAGGTCAGATACGTCGTGCTGGCGATCGTCGCGGCGGCGATATTCATCCCCGGTGCGTGGATGGTCGGCGTCAAGACCGGCAAGATCAAGACCTATCAGCAGGAACGCATCAACGCGATCCTCGACCCCGACAGCGTAGATCCCCGCGGTTATGGTTATCACACGATCCAGTCGACCATCACGGTCGGTAAGGGCGGCCTTTCGGGCATCAAGGGCGAGACCGACGTTTCGCAGAGCGTGCTCAAATTTTTGCCCGAGCCGCACTCGGACTTTATCTTTGCCGTGACGGCCGAAAATACCGGTTTTATCGGCTGCGTTTCGCTGTTGCTGGCGTACGCACTTTTGCTGTCAAGAATGATCGCGGGTGCCCGACAGGCTTCCGACAGGGCGGGAATGCTTGTTATAATGTCGATCGTTTGCGGAATGGCGTTTCAGATATTTATGAACGTCGGGATGGCACTCGGTGTTTTGCCCGTGATCGGCGTTCCGCTGCCGCTGATGAGTGCGGGGCTGTCGGCGATCCTTTCGACATTTGTCGCGATCGGTTTCGTCGTAAGCGTTAAGCTGCGTCGATTCGTCAATTAGGAGAAGTAGTTTTATGGCGAGAGAATTGAGAAAAATGGGTACGACCGAGGTTGCCGCGACCGGTGCCAAACGGAGCGGACTGGCGACAATGGGCCTGTTCTTTACGGCCGTTATCCTGGCGCTGTCCGCCGGTGCGCTGACGGGTGTTCTGGCGTCGTATTACCTTAACAATTCGCGTTACTCGGTCGAGGTGTCGGCTCTGGCGACCTATCGCCCGCCGCAGGTGACCACGATCTACGCGGACGACGGCGAAACGGTCCTGGCCGAGTTTGCCATCGAAAAGCGCATCCCGATCAAGATCCAGGACGTGCCGGACAAGGTGACCGACGCCCTGCTCGCGATCGAAGATTACCGCTTTCGCGATCACATCGGCATCGACCCTTACCGCATTCTCGGCGCCGTGTTTAAGAACATAACCTCCGGCAAGACCGAGGGCGCATCGACCATCACGCAGCAGTTGGCCAAGAACCTATTTCTCTACAAGGACCAGACCTATACCCGAAAGGTCAACGAATGGGCCGTCGCCCTGCAGATCGAGCGGCTGTACACCAAGGACCAGATCCTTGAGATGTATATGAACTACGTCTTCCTCGGGGCCGGTGCATATGGTTTCGAGGCCGGCTCGCGGACCTATTTCGGCAAGGGCGTCAAGGATCTGAGCCTCGAAGAGGCCGCGTTGCTCGCCGCCATCCCGAAATCGCCCGAGTACTCGCCGACACGCAACCGCGAAAAGGCCAAGATGCGCCGCGACATCGTGCTCGACCAGATGGCCAAGTATTTCCCCGACCGCTACTCGGCGGCCGATGTTGCCGCGGCCAAGGCCAAGGACATCAAGCTCGCCGATACGGCGTACTATCAGTCGCAGCCCAAATCGACAGCCTGGGATTATCCCGTTGAAGAGGTCCGCAAGTATCTCGAAGAAAAATATACCACCCGCGTCGCCCAGGGCGGCCTCAAGGTTTACACGACCATCAATGTCGAGGCTCAGAAGATAGCGACCCGCTCGATCCGCGAACGCCTCCGCGCCTACGACCGCGGCCGTGCCTGGAGGTCGGATTACCAAAACATCCTCCTCGATGAGAATGAACAGCCGATAACCGACGAAAAGGAGATCGAAAAGACGCTCGCGACCTTCAAGCACGCCGACTGGTACGGCGACGAGTACGAAGAGGGCGAGTACATCAAGGGCCTCGTGATGAAGGCCAATCCCGGCGCCGACGAGGTCGGGGTGCGGTTCGGCCGTTACAAGGCGGTCGTCCGGGCGGGCAATATGGGCCGCAGCGGACGCCGTCCGAAGGACGAGCTGAAGCCCGGATTTTTGGCTGAGTTCCTGGTCAAGAAAGTTGACCGTACAAATCAGGTGCTCGAGGTCGAACTGCAGCAGGTGCCCGAGGTCCAGGCCGCACTGACCTGTATCAATTCGCACAACGGCGAGATCGTCGCGATGGTCGGCGGTTACGATTACCACACCAATAAGTTCAACAACGCGACGCAGGGCCTGCGTCAGACCGGTTCGGCATACAAACCGTTTATCTACACGGCCGCGGTCGAGGACGGCATGACGCCCGACATGGTCGTCAGCGGGGCCCCGATCAAGCGCGGCGGCTGGACGCCGCACAACTACGACGGCAGCCTCAGCCACGGCAACGTGCCGATGAAGATCGCGCTTGCTAAATCGTACAACATCGCCGCCGTTCACCTGCTCGAACAGGTCGGCATCCAGGCCGGTGCGCAGATGGTTCGCCGGTTCGGCATCAGCAACCCGATGGCCCCGAGTTTGCCGTCGGCGCTCGGCGCCAGCGAAGCGTCGCTGCTCGAGATGACGGCCGCGTACTCGGCGTTCCCGAATAAGGGCGTGCGAATGACGCCGCATCTGATCCGCAAGGTTTACAGCCGCGACGGCAGCCTGCTCGAACAGTACGAGAATCAGAGCACCAAGGTCACGAGCGAATACGTCGCCCTGACGATGGTCCAGATGATGCGCGGCGTCGTTTCTGGCGGCGGAACTGCGAGCGGCGCAAGCGCCGGCGGTTTTCCGCTGGCCGGCAAGACCGGTACCGTTAACGACCACACCGACGTCTGGTTCATCGGCTATACGCCGACCTACGTCACGGGCGTCTGGATGGGAAATCCGCTGCGAAAGGAATCGCTCGGTGCGGGCATGACCGGCGGTCACGGCGCGGTGCCGTATTTCAACGCGTTCATGATCCCGTTTATGAAAGACAAGCCGCGCGACTCGTTCCCGGGCGTGCCGCCGATGCCTAACGACATCAAGGCACTCGCCGAACGCAACAAGCGCGAGGAGCTCGAAAAGCTCGAGGACGCCGATCTCGCCGGTAAAAAGACGGGTATCGTCTTCACGCCCGGCGTCAAGGTGACCGACGAACCCGGAATGATGCCGCCCGACAAGGTCGGCGGTGATAAGCCCGGTGACGACACCAAGACCGACAAGCCCGCGGTCACAGATCAGCCGCCGGTCCAGCGTCGGCCGCCCGTGCCGCCGCCGGCCGTGAAACCCGATCCGCCGTCGGACAAACCCGAGGGCACACGGCGAAAGGGCAAAAAAGGCGACGGTTAACACCCGGCCGATAAAATTAAAAGGGAGCTTGGTTCAAGCTCCCTTTTTTTGTTCAACTGTTTATTTCAGAAACTCGCCGAGGTAATACGGCAGCATCTTTCGCCACCACGGCCAGTCATGGGCGACGTCATAGCCCCACAGTTCGAGGCGGTGCGGTATTCCCTTCGAATGCAGCAGACGCGAGAGGTCGCGGCTGCGGTCCGGTGCCTCGTAGTTGCCCTGGCCCGTGACGATGACGATCGAGTCGGCCTTTCGCATACGCGGCAGGTGATAGTCGTCGTTGAGATTCTTGAGGTACATCATCGGGTTGTTAAAGTAGACGTTGTCGTCGTAGTGATGCTCAAGATAATTGTAGATGTCATAGCTGCCGCTCATCGCTATCGTCCCGCGAAACGCGTCTGAGTGCTTAAAGTACGTGTTGGCGGCGAGCAGTGCCCCGAGGCTTGCGCCGGTCGTCAGCGGACGCGCGTCCTGGCCGCATTCGTTGCGGATCAGCGGCAGCACCTCGTCGGTGATGTACTTGTCGTACCGCGAGAGCATCTCGACCTTCCACGCCGGGTGTGATTCCTTATTGAGCAGGCTGTATTTGTTGACCGAGTTGATCGAATACGCCCGTATCAGCCCCGCCTCGATAAAGTCCTTGATCGCGTCGATCAGATGAAAGCGCTCATATTCCAGATAGTCGGCCGCGGCCGTCGGAAACATCAGCAGCGGATAGCCCGCGTGCCCGTAGGCAACGAGCGGCATATCCATATTCAGATTGTGGCTGTACCACGATGTAATATCACGTCGCATAAAAACTCCGAATAAGAGAGGTTACGGGAAATCGGGCTGTTCCGCAAGAAGAGAGCGGCCGTCGCGGCGCGTTAGCCGCCCGTCGACGCGGCCGCCGTGACGCCAAAAACATCGCGAAAATTTGCCTCGATCCGGTCCTCGACCTCCGCCATATCGACCTCGCGGCCGAGCAGCTTGTCCATCGACGTCACCGGTTCGCCCTCACAGGCGATGATCCAGTTGTAATAGCTCAGGTCGGTATTTACGTTGAGGGCAAACCCGTGGGTCGTGACCCAGCGTTTGATATGCACGCCGATGGCCGCGACCTTGCCGTCCGCGGTGTGGACGCCGGTCAGCCCCTCGATGCGAAATGCCTCGATGTCAAAGTCGGCCATTGTCCGGATCAGCACTTCCTCGATATCGCGGACGTACTTATGCACGTCCTCGCGGTCCGGCGAGAGGCTGACGATCGGGTAACCGACGAGTTGCCCGAGCCCGTGATACGTCACCTTGCCGCCGCGGTTTATCTCAAACACCTCGACGCCCAGGGACCTCAGCACCTCGGCCGTGGCGAGCACGCCGCCGTCCTTTGACCGCCGCCCGAGCGTAAAGGTGTGCGGGTGTTCGAGCAGCAGCAGATAGTCGGTCCGCCGCTCGGCTATGACCTCGGCCTCAAGCTCTTTTTGCAGCTCGAGCGATTTGGCGTAGCCAACCCGGCCGAGCCTTCTGACCTCTAAATACCGCTGATGCATTGCATCTATGATAAAATTTTCGGGAACTTTTGAACAGGAAGGACAGATTATGAGGCATCTCAGAACGGCCGTGTTGGCGATACTAACCCTTGCGATCTTTGCCGCGGCGGCCGATGCCCAGAAAAAGCCGGTCAAAAAGCCGGTGCCCAAAAAACCGACCACCACCAAGGTGACCGTGCCGCCGCTCGACGTCCGGGCCGCCCGCGAAAAGGTCGATGTCCAGCTCGCCAACGTGACGCGGTTTATTGACGTCCTCGGCCCCATCGCCCAGGGCATCGAGGACCTCGACGCCTCATCCAAGGCCAAACGCCTGCCAAAAGCGACGCTCGATCAGAACGAGGCCAATAAGCAAAAGGTCATTGCCGCCATACGCAACCTCCGCGACGCACTAGCGACGCTCGAGTCTGAGTTTCGTACCAAACCCGTGCTCGCCAAATATCTGCCGAACATCCAGGGCATCACCGATCTCGGTTCGCGATCCGAGGACTCGGCCATCGCCGGACGCTTCGTCGCCGCCAAAGACCCTCTCCGCGACGCCGCCCTAAAACTGACTGACACCCTCGCCGTCATGCCGAGGTAAGTGGTTGGTGGTTGGTGGTTGGTGGTTGGTGGTCGGTGGTCGGTGGTTGGTGGTTGGTGGTCGGTGGTTGGTGGTTGGTGGTTGGTGGTTGGTGATCGTTGATTGCAGATCCCTAAACGGGCTTCGCCCGTATCGCAGTGCGGCGACGGCTTGCCTCGCCGTCAGTCGCCCCCAAAGCCCCAAGGAGCCCGCGAGGGCGGGCGACAGAGCTACCCGAACGATTCGCTTCTAAACCGAAATATCGTAGGCCAGGCCCCATCTTCTGTGGATCCCGCCACTTGTCACTTGGTAAGAATATATGAAAATCAAAGATTTAGGCGACGTAATTGCGGAAAGGCGTTTTAAGTTCGAATCCAAACTAACAAGCGAAATCATCGTCGCTATCGGTAAACCAATGCCGTTTCCAGATTCCGATGACTACTATGTGCCATACCAGATTAAAGGAATCGGCGATGAACATATAAAGTTTGCTGGGGGAATTGATGCAGTCCAATGCTTGCAATTGGTCATGAAAATCATAGGGAGCGAACTTTGGGTGATCAATGAGCCACTTACGGAGAAGATTATTTGGGACGGAGATGAGAATGGTAGTTTGGGCTTTCCAGATTAGCGGAAAGCAGAAAAGTAGAGTGAGGAATGGGGTCTGGCCTTCGATTCGCGACTGTCAAAGGAAATCGGGGTCAGGCCTTCGTTCTTACGATTCTCGTTTGGCCTCACTTTGGTACTCCTCGCGGACATCTAAAAAAGAGAGTGGGGTCAGGCCTGCAAAAAGAGAGTGGGGTCAGGCCTGCTATTTTGTCGATTCTTCATTGAACATAGCCCTTGAATTGGATAGTAGCATTGATCAGATGGCTAGAAAGAAGAGAGTGGGGTCAGGCCTGCTATTTTGTCGATTCTTCATTGAACAGAACATAGCTCTTGAATTGGATAGTATCATTGATCAGATGGCTAGAAAACCGAGGATAGAGGTCGAGGGCGCGCTTTATCATGTGATAACGAGAGGGGTTGAGCGGAGAGACATTTTTCATTCGCCGGAGGACCGGGAGAAGTTTCTCACATTGCTGGCCGATCAAAAGGCAAAGCTGCCATTCTATCTGTACGCCTACTGCCTGATGACCAATCACATTCATCTGCTGATCGAGCGGCGGACTGACGATATCGGGCGGATCATGCATCGGGTGTTGACGGGCTACACACAGTATTACAACCGCAAGTACGGCAGGTCGGGGCATTTGCTGCAGGGGCGGCATAAAGCGGTACTTTGCCAAACGGACGCATATCTTGCCGAGTTGGTGAGATACATTCACCTCAATCCGATCCGTGCAAAGATGGTCGAGCGGACGGAGGATTATCCGTACAGCAGCCATCGGGCGTACCTCGGGCTCGAGCTGGCGGGGCCGATCGACGTTGACCCGGTCCTGAGGCTTTTCGGGCCGCGAAAAAATGCCGCCCGCGAGCGATTTGCCATGCACGTGGCGGCCGGAACGGGGCAAGGGCACATGGCCGCGCTGTATCAGACGAAGGCCGGCGTACTCGGCAGCGAAGAATTTGTCGATTCGATGATCCATCGTATCTCCGAGCACGATGTCCATGCCGCCGCCTCGCGACGCAGGGCGGCGGGCGAACATCCTCATCTCGACACCGCTTTGCTAGTCGAAACGGTCGAGAGCGTCACAGGCGTATCGCAGAGAGACTTCTGCGGCCGCGGTAAAGCGGCCCGCGTCGGATCGGCAAAGCAGGTCTTTTTCCTCGCCGGCCGCCGTTTCGGAGCCAGCGTCACAGAACTCGCCAAACTGACCGGAATGACCATTTCCAACGTCAGCCGCCGCACCGATGCGGCCGCAAAACGCTCCGCTACGGACGAAGAATTTCAAAAGATCATTGACAACGTGTGTGATAATTACTTGGCGAATGTCGTCGGTAAGAAATGAGAATCGACAAAATAGCAGGCCTGACCCCAATTCCGTTGCGTCCACGCGAATAAGCTGCCCAAGTGCGTTCGTCAGCGAACGGCGCACCTTGCTTGCCTGATCGGTGACCGTGGTGGCGTTGGCATCAATATCGGTGCTCACGACGCCCGTTGAGTTCGTCGTGCTTCCAACTGTCGGAACGGTCGTGCCCGAATACGTGGTCGTATCGCTGTGTCGTCCTGTTTTTGACGAATACGATAATGTCCAACCCATTGTTGTCTCTGTCGAAGCCGCTGCCAACGAGCTTGCGCGATATGGATTTGACACCAGCGAATAGCTTCCAAGGCTGTTTTCCGGGTCGGTTGTTACGCCAGGCGTCGGGTCGTTGATGCCGTACCGCGTCTGCACCTTGATGCCGTCGGTTTCGTTTGTGGCAGATTGTGTCGAGGCGTCTTCGAGCGTCTTTATCAGGCGCACCCACTCGTGGTAAAGCTGATCGTAGACTGCGTCGCGACCTTTTTGCCGTCGCCTTTGCTTCAAGATCTGACTCCACTACGAATCTGTCATCGTCGTGATACTCAGTGATCGTCCAGGATTCGAGAGCGGTTCCCTGAGCCGTGATCGCCTTTATCGGACGACCGATGTCGTCGTATTCTGTCGCGTTCGTGATGTCGTTGTCTTCGTCGGTCATTGGACTAACCAGACTACTGAAAAGTGTATGAATAACCCGAGCTGAGCGATCACGGGCAAGAATCGCAATAAAGAAGGCCTGGCACCTATTTTTGGCACCTATTTTTCCTATTTTTCTTGATACCTCAAAACGACTGAGTTGCTTCCACCTATCCAACCGTTATTAGTATCCTGAAACGTAACAACAAAGAGATTGTCAGCTGTCGGGCTTTGTTCCGAGACCCAAGCGTTTCCGTCATCGATTGTGGAATAAATACTTCCCCCTAGTCCCACAACCCATCCACGGTTACCATCAAAATAGCCATCGACGAGTCCATGAGCATTCAAAGGCGACTTATCTTCCCAAGTTTTTCCATCATAGCTCCTTAGCAAAATACCCTTTATGACGGGTTTTCTTTTGTCGATAACGCGGGAAATCTCCGTACCGATTAACCATACGGAATTTTCCCGAATCAAAATTTTTGTAATGCCTCGATTCTCACCTAGGTTTTGATACTCCCATTTACCACTGCGAAAGGACGCAACGATCCCATTGGGGCCGGCAGCCCACATTTCTGGCGAATTCCCACGAAACAACTTGGTTAACTGCTCTTTTCTTTCAAAAACCTCCAACACATCCATCTTGTCATTCGTGACCGTAGCCTTAACAATTCCACCGTCACCGACTAACCACAAATAACCGTTTACATCGAAACAGATTCCCGTGAAGACCGAGAAACGTTTGCCCAACTTTTGTCTGCTTTTAGAAGACGGGGCCACGACCTCCCAAGTCAATCCGCGATCTAGTGAGTGCATTAATACGGGAACACTCTTCGCACCGTCATCGAACTGTTTGCCCACGGCCCAAAGGCCGTGGTCGCTATTTACGAAGGCAAACATTGCGCGATTTAGAAAATTATGACTGGTTTCCCACGTATTTCCTCCATCGTAGGTAGTCTTGACAGAAGCCACAGTTAAAGCCACTCCTATATCGTGATCGAAAAAGAAAAGGTCAATGTAGCTTGGACTATCATCGATTTGACTACCAGAAATCTTGATCCAGTCTTTCTTGGGACTGGAGATAAATCCATTTATACCCTGATCCTTGGTTGCCAACAATAAGAAGATCACCATCACGAGGGCACCCAAAATAGTTATAGAAATCGAACCTCTTATCATTGCTCTGCCATCCTTAATTGAGTCCTGTTTCCCCTTCGTCGCAACGCGTTTTCAGAATCAACCGAGCCATCGGTGTTAATACCGCGAAGACGATCAGCAGCGTGACCGTGCTCGTGAGCATCTATTTCGTAAACAGAACCAAACCTAAGGGGGTTACGGTCACTCGATATATCTTTCCCCTGGTTAGGCATCGCCTGAAACGCCGCGTTAGCATCTCGCACCGCATTATTTGAAACAAAAATCTGGATATTTCCACTTGGACTAGCCTCCGCAGGAATAGTAACTCCTCCACCCGAAGCTGCGACCGATTCTCCTAGAGAGTCGGTGTCCGCGATTCGGAATTCTACAATTCTTGAGCTCTTCAATATAAATCCCATTCCCGCGCTGTACGCCTTTTCATCACTATTACCTCCAATTTGCGAAAATGCCTTGTAATCAGATTCGTCAATCGCTAATATTGTGACGTCGCTTTTCGATGCACCCGAACCGGAACAACCTTGAACACAAGCCTTTCCCACTTTCACATATCGCCAGCGTTCCTCACCTAGTTCCGCCCTTAATCTCTGCAACGCCCTTTTCTGGTCGGCGGCCGACCCTGTCAGAACTTCCACCTCACCGGACGGATCAACAAATATCAAAGGATTATTTTGCACATAGATATATCGATTCCATCGCGTTGGCTTTAAAATGTAGTTATCTAACATTTTCTTCGCCTTTTTTGCATCTTTCTGTTGCTGAACCTCGGCAACTATCTTATACGGGTCTACTGAATAATATCGACCTAAGTTCTTTCCATAAGTCCTTGCTTGGGCGAAATCAAGATCAGTCTCGCCGTCGCGTTCATAGCCGGTGAATTGCTTACGAACCGTGTCGGGTGTGTATTCGGCTTGGGTCCGCGAAGCTGTAACCTCTTCCCCAAACGGATGGTAATCGTGCCGGGCGGTGACGGCTCCGGTGACGTCGGTGTTGATTCGCGGCGAGCCTAAGTGGTCTGCGGTTAGGTAGTTGACCTTCGCATCTGTCGAGTTCGCAACTATTGTCGAGTATTCAGCAATCTGTTTTCCCGCGGCATCGTAAACGAAAATGGTTGTTTCGCCGGTGCTTGGCACATACTTTTTCACGCGGCGACCATCGCCGTCGAAAAAGTAAGTTCCGATGCTGGCGTTACTTGAGTTCTTTACTTCGACTTGCTTATTCTCAGCGTCATAAATGAAACTACGGCCGTCAGGATCGCCAATAGTGTTTCCCGCCGAATCGTACGTCCAACCCGTCGAAGTCAGCCGATTATTACTCGTCGAAATAGTCGGATTCGTCAAAGCCTGGTTCGAGAACGAAGTTGGCATCGTTGGCTGACTTCAAACGATTGAGCTCGTCGTAAGTGTAGGTTTGAACGAACGGATGGCTTAGACCGGGAACCGTGATCGTTTGGCTTAGCAGATTTCCGTTGTTGTCGGCGTTGCCGGTCGTGTTGTAGGTGTAGTCGATTTTCAGAAGTCCGGCATTACCAACGGACGAACCCAACGCGATTTGAGTCGGTTGCAAGCGGTTATTGAACTGCGTTGATTCAAATCTTCCATTTCCGAGTTTTAGGCTCGATATTGCACCAGCCGCCGTGTAAGTAAAATCGTTGGCGTAAGTCTTGTAGATCGCCGA
>JBGAOU010000043.1:0-22473 GCA_044221625.1 Pyrinomonadaceae bacterium
ATCGGGTGATCAACCGATATCACCACAATAAGAAAGCCATAGTATTTGTCTGGAAAAGGGGGCGGCAAATATTGCTGCCCCCTTCTTTTTGGTAAGAACTAGGTGTGAAAATATATGAACTCGATCCCATCGGACGATTCCCAATTTCGAGCCGCACGGCCACGGTGACTGATCTGCCGGGTGCGAAGACCGCTATTTCGCCTGTGTACGATAGCTGCCTTTCGACCGGACGACGGTGCCGGGGCGGTCGATCTGCACCTTGATCTTATGTTCGGTGCCGGGAGCCGCATCTTCCGTCGGGTAAAATCCGAGTACGTATTGCCGCTTCATTTCGTCCGTGATCTGGCGAAAAGCGTCATCGAGGTCGGCCTTTTTCTCCTTGAAAAAGCGGCCGCCGGTGATATCTGCCAGACGTTCGAGAAAGGCGATCGACACCTGCTGTTGCGCGTCGACGTTCGGCCGGTTGCCACCGCGACGCGGATCGATGCGGCCGTTACGCCGGTTCGGGAAACGGTCGGGAAAATTGTCGCCCGGAAAGCGCCGGATGCCGCCCCGCCGACCCATGCGGCCCATTCCGACCTGATCGGGAAATCGCCTGGGAAAGACGTCTCGGACACGCATTTCGCTTTCGTAAAAGATGGGATAGACCACCGTGTCCGATTCATTCAGCCGCTCGAATAGCTGCGTTTTGGTGATCCGGCTGCCATAGTCCGCTCCGTCCGTCAGCAATATCAGGGCCTTGCGGCCCTTTATGTTCCGCAGCCGACGCTGGACGGCGTCATAGACCGCATCCTGTAAAACGGTGCCAAAATCCGCGCCGATCTCGGCGTCTTCGATCGCGGAGGAAAGCGCGCGTTTGTCGGCGGTGAGTTCGCTGAGGATCTCGAGATCGTTGTCAAAGGTGACGACCATACAGCGGTCCTCGGGACCGAGATCTTTGATAAACTTTCGTGCCGCCTTTTTGATCTTGCCGAGCACCCCGGCCGTACTCCGGCTCGTGTCGAGGGCAAGAACGACGTTCATCGGGGCGGCATCGCTGTTAAAAAGTTCGATCGTCTGTTCGACGCCGTCCTGATAAATACGAAAGTTCGCCTTTGCCAACCCCGGCACGTACCGATCGTTGCGGTCGCTGACTATCACCGGTATATTCACCAGCGACGTGTCGATCCGGATCGTCTCGTTCTTGTCGTCCTGGGCAAAAACCGACGCGGCGGCCGCCGCCAATATCAGGAACAATCCCGTAAAAGATCTGCGCATATCCGTCTCCGTTTACAAGTTGACTTGCTAGTTTGACGCCGCCCGGAGGCATTTGGCCGCAAAAACTTGAGCCGCGGCTCAGTATTCATTATGCTTGTTGGGCGGAAAAACTTTACCGGAGGCGTTTATTTATGATCCTGAGAACCTTTTTCATTGCGCTCTGCTTTATCGGAGCTTGTTCGGCCGCGTCGGCACAGGTGATGGCGGCACGCGCTGACGAAAAGCCGACGTATGACGAAGAGTTGGCAAAACGGTTCGGCGGCGACGACAACGGAATGAAGAGTTATGTGCTCGTCATCCTTAAGACCGGACCAAAGGACGCCTCGATCAAGGGAAAGGACCGCGAAGCCATTTTTGCCGGCCACATGGCAAATATCAACCGGCTCGCCGACGAGGGCACGCTGGCGCTTGCCGGCCCTTTTGGTGAGAATGGCCGGGCTTTTCGCGGACTATTTATTTTCAACGTTTCCAGCGTCGACGAGGCTTTGAAACTGGCGGCAACCGACCCGGCTGTTAAGGCCGGCGTCTTTATCGTCGAGGCGACGCCGTGGTACGGCACCGCGGCATTGATGGGCGTCAGCGAGACCCACAAACGGATCGCGAAGCAAAAACCCTGATGCAAGACTGTGATCTGATCATTATTCACGCGGCCGAGTTGGTAACGTGTGCCTCTGACGGCAAACCCAAACGCGGCGCGGCAATGCGTGAACTCGGCACGATCAAGGACGGTGCCGTCGCGATAGCGGACGGCAGGATCGTGGGTGTCGGCGAAACCTCATCGATCCTGCCTGCGTTTGAGGCCGATAAGGTCATCAATGCTGAGGGCCGCGTGGTCTGCCCCGGTTTTGTCGACCCGCACACGCATATCGTTTACGCCGGCGACCGTCTGGACGAGTTTGAGATGAAGATCCGCGGAGCGGACTATCTCGAGATATTGACCGGCGGCGGCGGGATAATCTCGACGGTCAAAAAGACGCGGGCCGCGTCGGCGGACGAGCTTATTGAGCAGGGACTTGCTCGGCTCGACAAGATGCTAGCCTGCGGTACGACGGCCTGCGAGATAAAGACCGGTTACGGCCTCGACGCGGCTACCGAACTTAAAATGCTCGATGTCATCGCCGAGCTGGACAAGAGCCACGCGATCGACATAGTGCCGACCTTTCTCGCCGCTCACGCCGTTCCGCCCGAACATAAAGCCGATCCGGAAGTCTATGTTGACGAGATCTGCGACACGATGCTGGCGGCGGCCTGGACGTGGTACGAGGGCTCGCACTTCTATGGCCGGGTACCTTTCTTTTGTGACGTATTTTGCGAAAGCGGAGCGTATTCGCTCGACCAGTCGCGCCGGATCATCGAGACGGCCCGCGAACTCGGGTTCGGGATCAAGGCTCACGTTGACCAGTTTACAAATCTCGGCGGCAGCGGGCTGGCGATCGCCGCGGGAGCGGCTTCGATCGACCACCTCGACGCGATCTCGGACAGCGAAGTCGCCGAACTTGCCGGTTCCGAAACCGTCGGCGTCGTCATACCGACCGAAAATTTCAACGGCGGCAAGACGCAGTTTGCCGACGCGCGCAAGATGATCGACGCGGGCTGTGCGATCGCGCTTTCGACTGATTACAATCCGGGCTCGGCGCCGTGCCCGTCACAGCCGATGGCGATGGCGATCGCCTGTAGATATCAAAAGCTGCTGCCGGCCGAGGTGCTCAACGCGGCGACGATAAACGCGGCCTTTGCGATCGGATTGGGAGAAACGCACGGCTCGCTGGCGGTCGGGAAGAACGCTGACCTGGTGGTCCTCGATTGCGGCGACCATCGACAGCTCGCGTACGAATTTGGCGGAAATCTGGTCAAAACTGTCATTAAGAACGGAGTTGTCTGCTATTGATCGCCGAGGAATTTGCGAAAATGCTCGCCGAAATGGCGATCGGCTGGACGTGCCGCGACTATGACCGCGTCGCCGCCAATTTTGCCGAAACACTCGTCTATTCTGACGGCGTTAATTACGGTTTTGGCGACAGGGCGTCGCTGCTGGCGTTTTTTCGGGACGACGGCGGACTGCCGCAGTACATATCACGGCACCGTTTGGATCGGGCTCAGCGGCGACAAGATCGTCGAGTGGCGCGAGTATCAGTATCGGGCCGGTGTGAGTTGGGAAGAATTTTGGAAAACAGAGGAACGATAGTTATTGACGGCGAAAGCCTGACCTTCGAACAGGTCGTCGCGGTCGCCTACGGGCGTCCGGGCGAAGTGCGTGTGGTGTTGTCCGAAAGTGCCAGGGCAAATGTTGCCCGCAGTGCCGCGGCCGTTCAGACGCTGCTTGACCGCGGCGAGATCGCCTACGGCATCACGACCGGATTCGGGGCGTTCAAGGACAAGATCATCAGCCGCGAAGAGGTTGAAACGCTTCAGCGAAATATCGTTGTCAGCCACGCCGTCGGCGTTGGCGAGTGCTTTGACACGGCGGCGGTTCGGGCGATCATGCTGATCCGAGCAAATACGCTGGCCCGCGGCTTTTCGGGCATTCGGCTTTCGACGCTCGAACTCATCCTCGAGTGCCTCAATCGCGGCATTCATCCGCAGATCCCCGAAAAGGGAAGTCTGGGAGCGAGTGGCGACCTTGCGCCGCTGGCGCATTTTGCGTGCGTGCTGATCGGCGAGGGCGTCGCGGAGATCGGCGGCGAGATCGTCTCCGGCGGCGAAGCTCTGGCCCGTGCCGGGCTCGAACCCGTCGTTCTGGCGGCCAAAGAGGGGTTGGCGTTGACCAACGGGACGACGGTAATGACCGCGGTCGGCCTGCTTGAAACGCACAAGGCAAAACACCTTGCGGCGATGGCGGACGTTGCCGGATGTTTGAGCCTCGAGGCACTGCACGGCACGCTATCGGCGTTTGACGAACGCATCCATGCCCTGCGGCCGCATCCGCGGCAGATCGAATGTGCCAAAAATCTAAGGGCACTGCTCGAGGAAAGCGAGTTCGTACGCGATTTTGACCCGGCAAACGTCCAGGACGCCTATACACTGCGTTGTATGCCGCAGGTCCATGGTGCGTGCCGCGACGCTGTCGCCTATGCCGAGTGGCTGATCAAGATCGAACTAAACGCCGTCACCGACAATCCTTTGATCTTCATCGATGACGAGAGCGGCCGGATCGACGTCGTGAGCGGGGGCAATTTTCACGGCGAACCACTCGCTCTCGCCTTTGATTATCTGACGATCGCGCTTTCGGAACTCGGCAATATCTCCGAGCGGCGAATAATGCGCCTCACCGACGAATCTTCCAACGCTCACGTCCTGCCGGCGTTTTTGACCGAACACGGCGGCATCAATTCCGGGTTTATGATCGTGCAGTACACCGCTGCCGCCCTCTGCACCGAAAATAAGGTCCTTGCACATCCGGCGAGCGTCGACACGATCCCCAGTTCGGCAAATGTTGAAGATCATGTTTCGATGGGGGCAACGTCGGTGTTGAAACTTCGCGTCGTAGCAAAGAATCTCGAGACGATACTCGGGCTCGAGGCTTTTTGTGCCGCTCAGGGTATCGATCTTCGTAAAAAGGTGCTCGGCGGCGGCCGGCAGCTTGGCAAGGGAACCCGGCCGCTGTACGATTCGCTGCGAAGCCGGATACCCTTTATCGAAAAAGACGAATATATGAAGCCGCACATCGACGCGGCGTGCGAGGTCATAGCCGGCCACCAATTGGCAAATTAGGAGATTATGCGTTCAATCAGATTCCTGGCGTTTTTGGCGATTCTTGTTTTTGCGGGCTGTTGGTCGATCGACTCAAAGGCCGGCAACAGCCGCACCGAAACACCGTCCGAACGTTCGGTCCCGACGCCGACGCCGCGGGTTTCACCGACACTCGTCACCACCCCGACCATGTCACAACAAAAAAAGATCGGCGGCTTTATGGCACAGCTGCCGGCGGATTTTGAACAGCCGACCGACGACGCGGGCAAACTGCTGCTGCGTGAGTACGGCTCGGTCTTCGTTGCCGGCAACGGTGTCGTCGCCCCGAAAAAAGTGGTGTTTAAGGACGAGGCCGATGTCCGGGCATTTCAGGCATCCGCTCCGCAATCGACCGAGACCGTCGGCGGTATTTCTTTGACGCTGCAGACGCCCGCGATGAATGCCCTCAAGGAAGCCATCGCCGAGGCCCGTGCGGCTGGATTGGCGATCGGGCCGCGTGGCTCCGATTCCGCCAAACGCGGATATCAGCAGACCGTTACGCTTTGGGCAAGCCGTGTGAATCCCGGGTTTGTATTCTGGGTCGGCAAGGGCCGCGTCACACAGGCCGAGGCGTCGCGGATCAAGGCGATGTCGCCTTTTCAGCAGGTGCCCGAGATACTGCGGCTCGAACGAGATGGCATCTATTTCGCCAAGGACCTCTCAAAATCGATCATCTACTCGGTCGCGCCTCCGGGAACGTCGCAGCACCTGTCGATGCTCGCTCTCGATGTCCAGCAGAACGAGAATTCACGCGTGCGTGCGATACTCGCCCGTCACGGTTGGTTTCAAACCGTAAGTTCGGATCTGCCGCATTTCACCTATCTCGGGGTGTCGGAGGGAGAACTCCCGGGCCTCGGCCTCAAGCCGGTCACGAATTCAGGCCGTACTTTCTGGGTTCCTGATATTTAATAATCGCTTCCATTGATCACCGTGATCAACATCAAGTATCAGCGCTAAATTCGGAGTTCTTATCAACGGATATCGAGGGTAGCGGCCTCCGCTTTGTGGTTTCTTGCACAATGCAAAACGACGGCCCGAAGGCCGCCGTATTAACCGATGTGCATCTTTCTATTTGATTATGTACGGTTCGAGCAGCCGCAGCCAGGCTCTTTCCGCACGTTCGTACTCGGTTGTACATCTGACGGCTCTTCCTTCGGGCAACCCGTCCGGGCCGACGATCGTACTCATGTTCTTCGGGTCGCTCCCGTAAACGAGGCACAGCATATCGTAAAACCGGGTCTTACTGAATGAGTGCTCGTCCCAGTACGCCATATCATTGGGATCGGTGTCGCGGCTTGCGATGTCAAACTCGAGTGCGGCGTTGATCGCGCTTCGGCGGCCCTCAGGCGACCCGTCAAGTATCAGGATCGTCGCGAGCTGATCGACCGCGTCCTCTTCGCGGCCTGTTGCCGGCAGGTCGAGCACGTCGATCAGGCAGTGGCCCAGTTCGTGAAAAAACGCCTGCATGATGGTGTCACCGACCATGTCATCGATCTTTGCCTGATCCTTGGTGATGGTTTTGAATTCCTCTTGGAACTGTTCCTCGAGCTCGTAACAGATGGTGACCTCGGTGGTGTCGGAGTTGTAATAGGCGTTCGGCTCGCCGCATTTGTCAAAATTCAGATATACGTCGCGGGGCAGAGCAAGAAGCTTGTTGAGGCCGTCAGCGATCTCCTGGAGTACCGCCACCTCGTCCTTCGGCATCGCCTTTTTTGGCGGTTGGGCCCTAGAGATGGGCGAAAACCCGACCTTGAAATCACCCTTGTCGAGCGGATGTTTGGCCGGCGTTGCCGGTTTTGCCGGCGTCGATACCGGGCGAACGTTCGCCGGGCGGTTAAAATTGCCGGTCTGGGCGGTCGAGGGTGTAATAAATTGACTGAGGCCGAAAAGCAGGCCCATGGCGGCGAGGGCGATCACGCCAAGCAATAATCTTTTCATAAGTTGTGTTCTGCGGACTCCAATTTTGGTGAACGGATTATAGACGAGACTTGGCCCGATGTCCACAGATTTTTTTCACCCGGCGAAACGCTCGGCTGCCTACCGGACCGAACTCATTCCGCCGTCGATGTGCAGTATCTGGCCGGTCATCCACGATGCCTGGTCCGAAAGCAAAAACGCCGCCGCCGAGGCAATGTCCGCGGGGGCGCCGATCGCCTTTAGCGGGTGCCGTGCGGCCGAGGCTTCGCGTTTTTCGGGCGAATTGAGGAGCCTTTCGGCAAGCGGTGTGTCGGTCAGCGACGGAGCGATGCAATTGACCCTGATCTTTGGAGCAAATTCGGACGCGAGCGAACGGGCCAATCCCTCGATCGCGCCTTTTGACGCGGCGATCGACGCGTGAAAGCCCATACCGGTCTGAACGGCGACGGTGCTAAAGAGCACGATCGACGAAGATTCAGACTGCTTAAGATTGGGCAACAGTTTCTGAATAACGGCAACAGCTCCGAGTAGATTGACCCGCAGATCGTTGAGAAAGTCAGCTTCCGTCAACCGGTGAAACGGCTTCAGATTGATCGTGCCGGGACAATACACCAGGCCGTCGATCGCTCCCTCGATCTGCGGAAACACGTCGTCGGTCTCAGCGTCAAATTCATATGTCGTAACGTTTTGCAGCCCGCTCGGTTCGTTTACCGTGCGGTTAAAGGCCAGCACCTCGTCGCCTCGCTCGGAAAGCTGCTTTGCCAGTTCCAGCCCTATACCCTTACTGGCTCCAATGATCGCAAATCTTTTATTCACTTTGTTTTCCCCTTTTTAGCCGACCTGCAGGCGTCGCTGCAGTATCTGACATGTTCCCAATCGCGCTCCCACTTGCGGCGCCAGACAAAGGGCCGTGAGCACGCCTCACAGGTCTTGGTCGGTAAATGCTGCTTCTTGACGCCCTTCATCACTCGAAGAGTTGGTTTCGGCGGAGCACCGGCTGCGGATTCAGTAAACGAAAAAAAGACACCGCAAGCGATGTCTTTTCGGCTTAACTAAATGTGGTACACCCGGCATGATTCGAACATGCGACCCTCTGATTCGAAGTCAGATACTCTATCCAGCTGAGCTACGGGTGCTCGAAGTAAAGATTCTAGATTTGCGGGCCGCAATTTGCAAACGGCCCACGCTAACTACTGCTGGAGAGTACGAACGTGCTTGACGATGGCCTTGATCTCCTCGGGCTTGAGCTTGTCCTTGAAGGCGGGCATGCCGTCGTCCGGAAAGCCTTCAGCAATATAGCCGTAGATCTTTTCGTCCGGTTTCGCCTTCTGTTTGGCGGTCGTGATGTCGTCCGGATCGATCTCCTTGCCGTCAACGGTCGTCTTGCCGCCCTTGCCGCTGTCCTTGTGACAGGTCATGCAGTTAGTGGTGTAAAGTTTGAGGCCCAACGCCGCCTCATCGACCGGTGTCGGTGCCGCCGCGGTCGGGGCGGGCGACGCTGCTGCCGCCTTATTGTCATTCTTCGGCGCGTTGGCCGTCGGAGCGGCAGTCTGGCCGCAGGCGGCAGCGAAAGCCGCAAGCGCGGCCGTGATGATCGTGATTTTCAATTTATTCATAAAATAGATCTCCGTTTCGTTTGATTACGATTGGGGAAAAGTTTAACTTAAGGTCGTAATTTACACCAATTCGTCCGTTCAAGAATATGAAACTGCGTATCTTTTCGCTTGCCGCGATCGCCGCGATCACCGTCATTTCAGGATTTGCCCAGACGCCGCCGGCGGCCGCGTCGGTTGCCGGGCTTCGATCCGATGTGTCCATTCGCCGCGACGGCCGCGGAATACCGTATATCGAGGCCGCGAATGACGCCGATCTGTATTTTGCTCAGGGCTATGCGACGGCCGGCGACCGGCTTTGGCAAATGGACCTGATGCGCCGCGTCGCCCGCGGCGAGACAGCCGAGCTTTTCGGCCAGGCCGCTCTCGACGGCGATAAGCGTTGGCGGAGGTTCGGTTTTGCGGCTCTTTCGGAAAAGGCCGCGGCCGGCATAACCGGCGAGATGCGCACTGCGATGGAAGCATACGCAAACGGCGTTAACGCCTATATCGCGACGCTTGATGACAAGACTCTGCCGGTCGAATTCAAGATACTTCAATACAAGCCGCGTCCCTGGACGGTCGCCGATTCGCTCGTTATCGGGGCGGTGCTGGCCGACGCCCTCAGCAACACTTGGCAGCAGGACCTTTTGCGGCAGCAGCTTTCGGTGATCCCAAAAGATAAGTTTGCCGATTTGACCAACCCGGTCACGCCGTACGACGTCGTGCTGTTTGGTAAGGACAAGGGCGGCCGCCCGACCGGCAGTGCCGTTGCGACGCTCTCCGCGGCCCGTGTTTCCGACGACACCGTCGCGTCCGCCGAGCGTGATTATCAGCTCAGAAAAGCGTCACTCGAAATGGTCGGCCTTTACGCCGAGGGGCTTGCGGCCAGCAATAACTGGGTCGTCTCGGGCAAGCGCACCGCTGACGGCAAGGCCATGCTGGCAAACGACCCGCACCTTGCGCCGTCGGCACCAGGCATCTGGTACCTTGCGTCGCTTCAGAGCCCGACGGTCCATGCCGCGGGCGTGACCGTGCCCGGAATTCCGGCGGTCATCATCGGCCACAACGAAAAGATCGCCTGGGGAATGACCAACGTCGGCCCCGACGTGCAGGACATCTATCTCGAAACGATCGACGGCGATATGGCGAGCGGCAACGCAAAGGTCAAGACGCCGACCGGTTTCGAACCGCTAAAGACCCGCAAAGAGTCGATCAACGTCCGCGGCAACCTGATGAAGCCCGACACATCGCCCGTCAGCCTCGACGTTTACGAAACACGCAACGGGCCCATCGTGTTGACCGAGGGCGGCAAGAGCTACTCGCTCAAATGGACGGCTCTCGACCCCAAGAGTCTCGAACTTTCGACCTTTCATAAGCTGAATCGTGCAGGGAACTGGCAGGAGTTTCAAAACGCGATCAAAGGCTTTGGCGGATCGACGCAGAATTTCGTCTATGCCGACGTCAAGGGCAACATCGGCTGGTACGCCTCGGGCCAGATACCGATCCGCCGAAAGGGCGACGGTTCGATGCCTTACGACGGTTCGACGACCGACGGCGACTGGTTGGGAATGATCCCGTTCGAGGAACTGCCGCATCTGTACAATCCGCCGTCGGGCTTTATAGTGACCGCCAACCAGCGTATCGCCGGCACCGATTACAAGTACCAGCAGATGACCCGCGTTTACGGTTCGGACCGTGCCCGCCGGATCTTTGACCTGATTTCGGCCAAAAAGCAGGGAATGACAATGGACGATTCGCGCGATATCCAGCACGACGTTTACAACTGGCCGCTGGCTCAGTTTGCCAAGACGATCGTCACTGGCGGTTTCGCCTCGGCCGAGACGCTGGCCGTTCTCAAGGACTGGGACGGCAAGATGACGCCCGACAGCCGCGGGGCGGTACTCGCGAACGAGATCCGCAACTGTGTCGGCAACAAGATGGCCGACGACAATAAGCCCGTTCCCGCGGGGCTGATCCAGGCGCGGATATTCGACCTCGCGGTCCGCGAACAGCTCGCCCGCTGGCTGCCGGCGGCGTACAAGTCATACGGCGAACTCTACAAGGCATGCGACGTGAGCGTTCGGACGAACCTTGCCGCGTCCAAGGCCTACGGCAGCGATCCCGCCGGCTGGGTCTGGGGCAAGACCTTTACCTCGCGTTTTGGGCACCAGCTCGCCGCCGCACCGCTCATCGGCGGCCAATTCGCGACGCCGAACGTGCCGATCGCGGGCAGCGGCCGGACGCCGAATGTCGGTTCGAGCGTGTCGATGCGGCTTATCGCCTCGCCCGGCAATTGGGACGCGACCCGCCACGTCATACCGCTGGGCGAATCCGGCGACCCCAAGTCGCCGCACTACAAGGACCAGTTCGACGCCTGGAAGGACGGCACACCCGCGGTCTTTCCATTCTCAAAAAACGCCGTCGAAAAAGCGGCTCCGGTGACGCTGGTACTGTCACCCAAGCGCTAGAAAGGCGGCTGCTGGTTTTTAGGATCGCGAACTTAGCCGGTCGATCAGGTCGGCGAGGATGATCGCGGCGGCTTCGGAGTCGACCTCGCGGCGGGATTCTTTGACGCTCTTTCCGCGGCTCCAGAGCCGGGACTTGGCTTCGTACGAGGTGACGCGTTCGTCCTGCAGGATGACCGGAATGTCGAGTGAGAGGGCGAACTTGCGGGCGATGTCGCGGGCGTACGCCGACATTTCGCTTTCGGTGCCGTCGGATTCGAGCGGCAAACCAATCACCAATGCTTTGGCATCAAATTCCGCGACAATGTTTTTGACGGATAAAAGTAAACTTTTCCAATTGGTCCGCGTTATAACTTCCAATGGCCGCGTGGTTACACGCAGTTCGTCAGACACGGCAATGCCGATCCGCTTCGTGCCCGGATCGATGGCGAGCAGGCGTCCGGCCGCGGGTATCAGTGAAATGTCTGCAATCGGGCCGTTATTAACTGTATCTTTTTCTTGCACGAATAATTTTGATGTCGGATAATTGCTGATCGACGCCGTTTTGTTTTTATCAGAGGTATTATATGTCATTTCGCGGAAAGATCTGGGTTTTGGTGCTCTCCGGGGCAATTGCGATGTACGCGGTCATCGGCGGGCTCCCGATAGTCGGCAGCCTCCTGACGACACAGGCGCAGCAGCCCGTCAACGATCCCGGCGCTCAGCTGCGCATCGTCGAATCAGTTTTGCAGCATATCCAGAACGACTATGTTGACGAACCCAATATGGAAAAGGTCCGCGTCGGGGCGCTTCGCGGCCTGGCGTCGGGGCTCGATCCGTATTCGTCATATCTGACGCCCGAGCAGGTCAAGGAGTTTCAGGCCGGCGGTTTTGCCGGAAAGGCCGGCATCGGTGCCGAACTTTCGCAGGTCGCGGGCTATGTTTACATTATCTCCGCACCCAAGGGTTCGCCGGCGGACAAGGCGGGGATCAAGTCGGGCGACGTGATCGAGTACATCGACGGCAAGGCGACCCGCGACATATCGCTCTATGACGCTCGCCAGCTGTTGGCGGGCGACACCGGCTCGACCGTCAGCCTCCGCGTGCTCCGTTCGGGCGAAAAGCCCCAAACGATCAAGGTCACCCGCGGCACGTTCAAGGCCCCGACCGCCGAATCGCGTATCGAGGGCGGCAAGATCGGCATCATCAAAGTCAACAGCCTTGATAGCGGCGAGGCCGCCGATATTCGTTCGCAGCTGCTGTCGCTGACCAAACAGGGTGCCCAGAAGATCATCCTTGACCTTCGCGGCGTCGCCGGCGGTACGCTCGAAGAGGGCGCCGCTGTCGCGAATCTGTTCATCAAGGACGGTGAACTTGCCAAGGTCGTCGGCCGCGAGGGCAAGGTGACGCGGACCGTGTCGGCTGACCCGTCGAAGGCGGCTTTTGACGGCGAAATGGCCGTCCTGACCAGTCTCGGGACCGCCGGTGCGGCCGAGGTAGTCGCTGCCGCGGTCGTCGAACGCAAGCGCGGCGAGGTGATCGGCGAACGGACATTCGGCTCGGGCACCGATCAGAAACTGTTTACTATGTCGTCGGGCGGCGGCTATCTGCTGACCGTGGCAAAATGGGCTTCACCGGGCGGCACGCCGTTCTTCGGCGAGGACCGCAATTCGATGGGCGTTAAACCGTCGATCGAGGTAAAACGGCCCGACACGCCGGAACCGCTCGATGTCGAGGACCTCGTCGATCAGCAGAACAAGGACGGTCAGAATCCGCAGGCGACGCCGACACCCACGCCGAAGGCAAAGCCCGTCGTGACTGAGGACATCCAGCTTAAAAAGGCGCTCGAGGTGCTGGGCGAAAAGCCCGCCGCGTCGAAGGCCGTCGGTTGATCGCCGATCCAGATAGCTAAATTTACGGAAAGGCCGGAATTTCGATTTCGGCTTTTTTGTTTGTTGTCGTATATTTGCATCACTGTTAAAATCGAAACCAAATGAACGACACACCGATCAGCATTCGCCCGTTTCGTGAAGAAGATCTCGGAGAGTGGTTTCGCCTGCGGCAGCTGCTGTGGGACGAGACCGATCAGGACGATCATCAGAGCGAGATGATGGACATTCTCGATCACAGCGACAGTCAGTTCGTCGCGGTCGCGGATGACGGCAACGGCCGCCTTGCGGGTTTCCTTGAGGCCAGCATTCGTCCTTTTGTCGAGGATTGCGAAAGCGAAAATGTCGGCTATCTCGAGGGGTGGTATGTCGATGTGCCGTACCGGCGAATGGGTATCGGGTCGCGGCTGGTCGAACTCGCCGAAAAATGGGCCCGTCAGAAGGGCTGTACCGAAATGGCGTCCGACGCCGAGATCGATAATGATTCGAGCATCGCCGCCCACGTCCGGCTCGGTTATGAGGAAACGTCGCGGCTTGTCCACCTTAGAAAGGACCTTGTATAAAAAGTGATCTCTCTGCGTTCAAAAGTACTATCGGCCGCCGCGTTTGCCCTTTTTGTCGTGTCGGCGGCAGCGGCACAGTCGACCGATCAGGCATTCCCGACGGCGGTCCGGGCCAACGAGATCGTCGGTTCGATCAAGGCGAGAGATATCGGCGACGCGCGGCTGACGAGCCACTTTTATACTTTCAACGGCGATCAGGGCGATATATTCGTCAACGTCGTTACCAAGAATTTTGACGGCGATATCGACATCTTCACCGCCGATGGGCTTCGGCCGCTGACCAAGATCGTGATATTTGCCGACGCCGCGTCAAACGAGACCGGCCGGATCGTATATCTCAGGCGGCCCGAACGCCTTTTGCTCCGTATCCAGGGCCGGACACCCAATGACGATGCCGCCGCGTATCGGATCAAGTTCGCCGGCAGCTTTGTCGCCGCCAAGGGGGCCGGCAAGGACGAGGTCGCCGCTCCGATGATCGCCGGATCGGACAGCGGGGCGGTAAGAGTAAATTCCGTCGGCACGATCATTGAACCGCCCGTGAAGTTGGTTCCGGCAGAACCGAAAGCTGAAACGGCGTCCGAAAAGCCTGCGAAGACCAAGCCTCCGGTGACCGCCGCTGACGGATCGGCGGCGTCCGGCGAACCAAAGGCCGTCGCTAAAAATACCAAGCCGACCACTGATCCGGCTAAACCGGCCAAGCCTGCCGCGAAACCGCCCGCAAAGCCCGCTGACGAAAAGAAAAAGGCCGCCGAAACTTCCGTTTCCGGCGACCCGATGGCGGCATTTCGCCTAGTTGTTGTCTTTAAGGACGGCAAAAAGATCGAGCGACCCATGACCGACGTTATTCGTTTTACCGTCGATAACGGCACGCTGACCGTTATCTTCAAGGACGGCTACATTGGCCGTTACGCGATGGCGGGCGTGATGCGTGTCGGCATCGAATGATCACGCGTAGCTGTGCAGCCCCTTGAGCAGATAGCTGACTCCCAGGTAAGTAAAGATCACCAACAGGAACCCGATAATCGCGAAATAGGCTGAGCTGCGTCCTTTCCATCCGCGCGAGATCCGCGTGTGCAGGAATGCGGCGTATGTCAGCCATGCGACAAGGGCACCGGTTTCCTTCGAGTCAAAGCCCCATGGCCGGCCCCACGACTCGTTCGCCCAGATCGCACCCGTGATCAGCAGCATCGCGAGCCCGGCAAACGCCAGACACGCCGTCTTGTACATCAGATTGTCGAGCGACTCCAGGCTCGGCAGCCGCGAGATCAGCCCCTCGGTCCTGAATCCGAAAAGTATCACGAATATCGTGCCGACCAGGCCCGTCAGCAATGCTGCGATCTCGACCGGGTTGGTGTTGAGGCTGAGGAACATCTTGTCGCCGGCGTTCGCGACATAGCTCTGGGCCATTTGCTCATACTGCGACGGGCGCATTTGCGTCAATTCCTGCGCCGACAGCTGCTGAGTTTCGGCGATCGCCATACCCGCGACCAGATATTGTCCGGGCTCGGCGGCAAGCTGGGCCTTGAGTTTGGGCAGGACGTCGGTCGTGGTCTTGATGCCGTTGACAAGCACGCCGATCGCCACGATCTGTGCGACGAGAGCTAGTTTCAGGAAAATATGTCCGAATTTACGGGCGGCCTCGTTGCTCTTGTAGACATACACGATAAAAGCCGCGATCGCCGCGATCAGCAGAAATCCGGCGATAGCGAGTGCCGGCCCGGCAAAGGGTATTTCGAGCCTGAACGGCGCCGAAAAGGGCTTTTTGCCCGGAGCGTTCTCGACAAACAATCCGGCCCGATAAACAAATTCGGTAAATACCGAAAACTTACTGACCGTCGCGATGACCGAGACGGCGAACAGGCTCGACCATATCGCCATCGCCTCGACCTTGACGCGGTCCTTGAGCAGATAGACGACCGCGACCGCAAAACAGACGAGAGCGATGCCGTAGCTGAGCGATGCGACGCCGACGTGGATCGGGCGCCAATACGAATCGAGCACCGGCGGCAGGTCGATGAACTCGCCTCCGATAAACCTCGCGAGGATCAGGATCAGCGCCGCCAGCGGCAGCGTGAACGCCGTCAATACGCGAAAATTACTCCGCCGGGCGAATAGCAGCGTCGTGATGCCCGCCCCGAAGGCGAAAGCGAGGCTCAGATCGTAAAGATTGGCGAACGGAATATAGCGAAACAGCCACGGCGTAGCCATATTGCCGCTTTCGCGCATCATAGCGAGTTCGCGGTCATAGGCCGCGACCCAGCGGATCAGCCAGCTCGAAAGGTTAAAAAATACGCCGAGCGACGCTCCGTAGAGCCCGATCTTTTCGGCCATCGACGACGGCGCGTAGAGGTTGGTCAACTGGAACAGCGCCGCCAGGATGTAGCACGCGAGTGCGATCATCATCAGGGCCGTGTCCGAGATAAACGACGCCCCGACCTGTATCCTGACGCCGAGCATCGCAAATGCTCCGACGATCACCATTATGGCGGGCAGATAGCTGAGTAATCCGTTCTTTTCTTCGAGTCTGTCGAGTTCTTTCATTTGTTTTTACTGCTCGTCCGCGGTTCCGCCGACGCGGTCCGCGATCTTTTTGAATTTATCTTCAAATCCGAATTGGTTGCGATTAGCCTCACCGGCGAGGACGACCTCAAACTTGCCGTCGGCGGCCGGTGTGATCGCCGCCCAGACGCGTTTATGTGCGAAAAAGAATACAAAGCACAACGCAAAGATCAGCCCGAATCCGCCGAAATACCACGCGATGAACGCACCGTGAAACGGGTCGTACTTGATCGAGAGAATGTGTGCCATGGGCGATTTTTCAAACTCCGTCATTCGCCATTTATATCCTGCCTTGGCGGCGTTGATCGGGATGTTGTCAGGCAGCTTTTCCGAAAAGGCAAACACCCTGAGCGAATCCGACCCCGGCGGCGTGACCGTCAGAACGACCGCGGGGTTGTTGTATTCGCCGCTCTTGGTATCGGGCTTGCCGCCCGGGCCCATCGTAAAGTCGGCCAAAAACTGCTCAAACTTGATCTTCGTGCCGTCGCCGAGTTCGGCCGTTCCGTTGCGTTCGAGTTCGACCGTCGTCGGGGCTCCGCCGGCGACCGGCGTTAGTTCGAGCTTGACCTTTCGGGCACTGCCGACCGGAATTGTCTGCGCCTGAAAGAAACGGTAGCCGCGATAATTGAGCGGCGCGTTGAGGGCGACGTCGGCCTTCATGACGCCGTACTGCGGATCGTCGATCAGCAGCTGAGTCCGCCAATCCATCGTATTGGTCACGTCGATCGTCCCGCCGGCGTCGATCAGCGTCTGCTGGATGTCGGTACACTCCATCGAGAAGGGAAGTTTGACATTAAACTTCTCTTTCTTGTCGAGGTCGAACCGGATCAGCTGGATCTCGTCGGTGCGTTCGCCGGGCACCATCTTGACGTCGGCGTCAAAACCCGTCTGGAGAGCGACGAAATGGCCCAGGAACAGCGTCAGCAACGCCACGTGGACGATGTACGCTCCGATGCGGTTCCACTTGCCGCTTTCGCCGAAGACGGTCGTTACGCCGGCCTTTTCCGTTACCGTGGTCTTAAACCCGTTTTCGCGAAGTATCGCCGCTATCTCCGACGATGCCTCGACCTCTGACGCCGCGTCGATCGTGAATGTCGCGTTTTCCTTACGCGCCAGCAGCCACGGGCGGGTTGCGGTCGTTTTGGGTTTGACGATATAGCTCCACGCCGAAGGGAAGCGGTCGATCGACGCGAGCACGATATTTAGCGAAAGGACGAGGAGCAGGACGTTGAAATACCACGAGTGGTAGATGTCAAAGATGCCGAGGGCACCGAAAACGTACTTTTCGGCCGGCGTCAGCGACACAAAATACGCGTCAAAGCCCTGCACATTCTGCTGCAGCACCACCATTCCGACAATGGAAAGTGCGACCAGAATGCATAAAAGCACCACACCAAAGCGAACCGAACTGAGAAAATCGAGGATACGATTAACGATCGGCGCAGTTTTCGGCTTAAAAGCCGGTTTAGGCTCAATAGCGTCGTCGACAGCTGACATACTACTTAAAAAGCATATCCGAGCGAAAAAGGTTTGTCACCCGTCTATTTATTAGTTCCATTTCAGACGGAAAAAATACGTCTTAATGATGTCCAATTTGGACAATTATTTTCTAGACGGTATTCTTAAGCTTTAAGTTTCGGGCAGTATTGATTATTGATGGACACGTTAACGGCTGAGATCGAAGAAATTAAGGGCATTTCGCTGAAATGCAAAGCGGCGGCGTATTTTGAGTTGACCAAACCGCGGATCGCCTTTCTGCTGGTGCTGACGTCGGCGGCCGGATTCTACATCGGTACGGCCGGAGCCTTTGACACGGTGCTCTTTGTACACTCGATGGCGGCGATCACGCTGCTGGCGTTCGGTGTCGCGACGCTGAACCAATGGATCGAGCGGAACATCGACCCGCTGATGGAGCGGACCAGGACACGGCCGCTGCCGAGCAAACGCGTCACGCCGACCGAGGCTCTCGTCTTCGGCATTTTGCAATGTGTCGCGGCCGAGGCGTATCTATACTTTTTTGTGAACGGCCTGACGGCGTTTCTCGGCATATTGGTGATCGTCGGATACGTGCTCGTCTATACCCCGCTCAAGACCAAGACCACCGCCTGCACCGCGATCGGTGCGATCCCGGGTGCCTTGCCGCCGCTGATGGGCTTTACGGCCGCCGCCAACGAGATCACGATGGTCGCGTGGGCACTGTTCGCGATGCAGTTCCTGTGGCAGTTCCCGCATTTTTTAGCGATAGCGTGGATGTACCGTGACCAGTATCGTCAGGCCGGGATCAAGATGCTGCCGGCGGTCGAGCCCGACGGACGAATAACGGTCCGTCAGATCGTGATGTTCACGATCATGCTCGTTCCGGTCAGCCTCGCGCCTTTCTTCTTTGCCACCGACGGTGTCATATACCTGGTCGGTGCCGTTCTGCTCGGTATTTGGTTCCTTTGGGCGAGCATTCGCACTGCACGGACCAAGACCAACGAGTCTGCCCGTGCGCTTTTGCTTGTTTCGGTGATCTATTTGCCGCTGCTTTTCATCCTGATGGTGGCGGATAAACGTTAGGCTTATGAAACTCGGTACCGCTGAGCCGGTCGCAAACACTGAGGAACTCGAGATCAAGCCCGGAAAGCTGTCCGGCGGCGGATCGCAAACGCCCGGCGGCCCGGGAGGCTATCGCGGCGGCGGCGGCGGCGGAGGCGACAGGCCGCTGCCGGCCAATGACGACGATGAGGACGCCCAGAATTCCGATCCGTCGGGCCGTTACCGGATACTTACCTGGTTCCTGCTGCTGATCGTCCTAATGACCTTTGGCGGGCTGATCGGAGCGTATGTTGTCATCGCTACCAATAATGTCGCAGAATGGGCGCCGTTCACGCTGCCGCTACAGGTATGGATCAGTACGGTACTTATCGTTGCCAGCAGTGTCACGTATTATGTCGCGGAGCGGGCAATACAGCGCAATTTGCAGGAGCGCGGTAAACAGTACCTTTTGGCGACGACGGTGCTCGGCGGCATTTTTATCGCGTCGCAGCTGCTGTCGTGGCTCGAACTGTCGCGTCGCGGCTTGTATATGCAGGGCAATCCGTATGTCGGGTTCTTTTACCTTTTAACGGCGGTCCACGCCGTTCACGTGCTCGGCGGCATCACGGCGTTGTCGGCGATCCTGCTGCAGTCGTGGTATCCGACCTCGGACGCCGACGTCGTCAAACGCCGTATCTCGCTCGCACAGGTCGTCGGCTGGTACTGGCACTTTATGGGACTGCTGTGGATCGTGCTCTTCGTCCTGCTTGGATTCTGGAAGTAATAAGATGGATCTGCTCGGAATCTTTCCGCACCTAAACGCCTCACTCAACGCACTGTCAGGATGCTGCCTGATCGCCGGGCTGTATTTTATCCGGACGAAACAGATCCCAAAGCATCGGGTTGCGATGCTCGCGGCGTGTACGGTATCGGCGGTCTTTTTGTTGTCCTATCTGACGCACCACGCCCTGCGAACGTACTATTTCGGCCTCGGGCCGACGAAATTTACCGGCGAGGGCATTATCCGCCCGATCTACTTCACGATCCTGACCTCGCATACCATTTTGGCGGCCCTCGTGGCACCGTTCATTCTTTGGACGCTTCATCGGGCCCTCAAGGCTAAATTCGACCTTCACAAGCGTCTGGCCCGCCTCGTTTACCCGGTTTGGCTGTACGTTTCGGTCACCGGAGTGGTGGTTTATCTGCTGCTCTACCAATTTTATCCGGGCCGTTAATTTTTTTATATTTTTTCTTGTCAACGGTTCGGTTTCGGTGATATCATTGTCTTGTTGAAAAGTCGATCACCGAGGCCGCCTTAAGTAAGGCGACGCGGGGGAACCATTGGTGGAGCGAATTTCGCGAAACCGGGGGCGAAGCGTCTCGATCATGAGATACGGGGATACTCTTTCGTTCCTAGCCCGACAGCTAACCTCGTAGGTGTGGCAAAGAAGTAACAGCAACAGATTTAGCCGATATGGCAAGATTTTGATGTGCTTCGCGTCCGCTATTCAACACGGAAGCAGACATCCGGTCTTCTCAAAGGGAAAAAGTTCCGTCAAGCGATTGACGGAACTTTTTTTATTTTCAGGAAACTATCTACTTCACCACGGCGACCGGCAGGATCTGGACGTTCATAGCCAGGACCTTGCCGCTCGGGTCAAACTCGACCGTTTGCGGCTTTGCGGGCACCTTCATCGTCACCTTTTCGATACGCTGACGCAGATCGACAGTCTTTTTCTCAACACCGGCCGAGGTCTTTACGGCGATGTCGAGCGGCAGGCGAAACGCCGCCGGCACGATCGCATCGGCCTTTTGCGTCTGCGAAACGGTCAGCGTGAGCGTCTTGCTCCGCGTACTGTAAACCGGCCGGACGCTCAGCTTCGGAGCTCCGGAACTATAGACCCACTGGTTAAAGAACCACGCGAGGTCCTGGCCCGAGGCCTCTTCCATGGCGGTTTTGAGGTCGGTCGTGATGACCGGGCCGAACTTATGACGGTTCAAGTACACGTTGACGGCTTTCCAAAAGGCTTCGGTCCCGACCTGCTCGCGCAGCATATGCAGAACGACGCCGCCCTTGTTATACGTCACCGAGGCGTTGTCAAAGAGCTTGTCCGGGTCGCCTGCACGAAGATTGTACAAACCGTGGCGGCGCTTTGTCACTGAGTCATCCGCGAGGAATGTCGCCGCGTCAAAGCGGACCTTTCGCATGTAGTCTTCGCGGCCGTTCGCGTTCTCGCGATAGACGGCCTCCATATAGGTCGCAAAGCCCTCGTTCAGCCAGAGCTCGGCCCAATTGCGGCAGGTGACAAGGTCGCCAAACCATGAGTGAGCCAACTCGTGCGAAACGAGGTCGGTGACGACGTCCTTGCCAAAATCGAAATCGCCGAAAAATATCTCGGTATCGGCCATCGTCGTCGCCGTGATGTTCTCCATCCCGCCGAACTGAAACGACGCGACGATCGTCTGATCGTACTTGTTGTACGGGAACTTAACGCCCGTGACCTTTTCGTACACCGGGATCATCTTTGACGTCTGCGAAAATGCCCTGCGGCCGGTGTCTTCCTTGCCGGGATAGACATAGTACGCGAGCGGCACCGTTCCCGACGTGTCGTCGATGCGGGCGTATTTGCCAACAACGAAAGACACGAGGTATGTCGAGTGCTGCACCGGCATTTTGTAATGCCACGTGACCTTACCGTCCGGCGTGTCCTCCTTGCCGAGAAATTCGCCGTTGCCGATGACCGTTTCGCCGGGTTCGACGGTTATGTACTCTTCGGTCGTCGCCTTGTCGCTCGGAAAATCGAATGACGGGAACCAGTGGCGTGCTTCTTCGGGCTCGCCCTGCGTCCAGATCTGGTCGGAGTGCATCACACGCCGCGGATCGGTCTCGGCGTTAACAAAATAGATGCCCTTTTTCGGCGTCGCGGTGTATTTCAGCCGCACGCTGATCGTGTCCGCCGGGCCGTAACTGCGGTCGAGTGTGATCCGCACGCCGCCGGCGACCGCTATGAATTTGAGGTCAGTGCCCGCCGGCTCAAGCTTAACTGACGAAAACGCCAGGCCGACGGCGTCCAGATCAAACGTCGTAAAGCCCTCGGTGAGCGGCTTGAGAACGACCGTCGTGTCGCCTTTGACCGAGCGTGAAGCCCGGTCAAACGAAACGCGTAAAATGTAATGCTGAGCGTCAAAATTCGATTTGCGGTCGAAACTCGGCAGGTTAGCGGGTTGAGCAATTGCGGCTGCGGCCGCGATAACAGTCAGCGCGGCCGCAAGCGTTAGTGAACGTAGTGTTCTCATTGTAAAGTCCATTCGAGCTTATTTCTTTAGGTACGTCTTGAACCAGTCCATGACGTGTACGTACCAGAACTCCGAATTTTGCGGCTTGAGGATCCAGTGGCCCTCATCCGGGAAAATAACGAGCTTTGACGGCACATTCTTGAGCTGGAGCGTGGTGTACAACTGCAGGCTCTGATCGACCGGCACGCGGTAATCGAGTTCGCCGGCGGTCACGAGCGTCGGCGTGGCAAAGTTCTTGGCGAACTTGTGCGGTGACCAACGATTGTAGTTGACGGGGTTTTCCCACGGCATTCCCTTGAATTCCCAGTTGACGAACCACAATTCTTCGGTCGCGGTCGCCATACTCTCGAGATTGTAAACACCGGCGTGCGAAACGAACGCCTTGTATTTGAACCGCGGGTCGGTGTTGTGGCCGAGCAGCCAGTCGACCATATATCCGCCATAGCTGGCACCGGCGGCACCGATGTTGTTCTTGTCGATAAAGGGCCGCTTGATGACGTCCGCGACGCCGTTCTGAATATCGACGTACGCTTTTCCGCCCCAGTCGCCCGAGATCTCATCGACAAACTTCTGACCGTAGCCGGTCGATCCGCGCGGATTGGGCATAAACACAACGTAGCCCTGATTGGCAAAGCTCTGCGGGTTCCAGCGATCTCCCCAGTTGTCGTTCCACGCGCCTTGCGGGCCGCCGTGGATGAGGACGATC
>JBGAOU010000012.1:0-108944 GCA_044221625.1 Pyrinomonadaceae bacterium
GGCGTGGATTCGCCGCCCTGCGCCCGCGGGAAGATGTGGTCCAGCGTCAAATCCTTGGCGTGCTTGCTCTCACCGCAATACTGGCAGCGATAGCGATCGCGGATGTAGATCCTCGCACGCTTCATCGTCGTTTCACGGTTGTTACGCCGGACGTGGACGTAGTGCCGCAGACGCACGACCGACGGCACAGGAAAGGTTGTCGAAGGAGAATGCAAGACATTATCACCGTCATTTTCTTCGACAAAAACGGCACCGCGAAACCAAAGACAAACGGCCCGGGCAACACCGACTGTGCCGAGCGGTTCATACGAAAAGTTCAACAGTAAAACGCGTCCTGTAAGCAAACCTCTCCCTCCTTAAAAATTATGGCTACAATTTACTATTATTTGGTGCAATTATGCAAGATATAGTTGTAAGTGCCGGTAGGGAAGCCTATATTTTGTTGCTCTTAACTTCGGGGAACTTCAGGATGAGTTAGAAATGCCGAAAGCCTTTCGGATCGAGTTCATGATGCGTTCCGTCGTCGAAAACGATGATCTTCCCGTCATTTTCGGTGATCTCACCGATCCTTGTCACTTGAAACCTGTCATCAACCTTGACCTCGCTACTTGCGGTAAACAGCAGCTCGAAGTCCTCGCCGCCATCTAATGCTATCGCGAGTGACCGTGCCGGATCGAAGATCTGTGCAAGGTCGGGATCGATCGGTATACGTTCGGCGTATATGCGGGCCCCGACACGGCTCGCACGGCATATATGTCCGAGGTCCGACGAGAGGCCGTCGCTGAGGTCTATCATTGATGTGGCTAAACCTAATGTTGTCAATTGGTTAGCTAACTCGACCTGAGGATGCGGTTGAAGCTGTCTTTTGATCAATGTTGAGTCGGGATCGCGGTTTGTTCCGGACGATTCGAGTATTGCAAGCCCGCCCGCGGCGCCGCCAAGCGAACCGCTGACATAGATCGCGTCCCCGGCCTTTGCTCCGGACCGTAAAACGGCCTTTCCCTTCGCCGTTTCGCCTCCGACGATCGAGTCAATGACCAAGAGGTCAGCGGACCGCGAGATATCGCCGCCGACCAGCTCAACGCCGAATTTATCTGCGAGTGCGTGCCATCCGAAGTAAAGTTCATCTACAAAGCCGCTATCCCAGAGGCTTTGAGGCACTGCGATGGAGAGCATCGCCCATTTTGGTGCGGCTCCCATCGCGGCGACATCCGATAGCGAAACCGCGAGAGATTTATGTCCTATCTGCCCGGCGGTCGCCCAGTCGAGGCGGAAATCAACGTTTTCGACCAGCATGTCGGCGGTGATCACCTGATCGGTATTGGCGTCTTTCGGAAGGACGGCGCAATCGTCGCCGACCTTCGACAGGCCAAAAGTGGACTTAAGATATTCGATCGTCTCAAATTCGGTCCGCATCACATTCCTATTGACACAACTTTATTAAATACATACAATAACGCCTGTCGGTTTTATAAAAAACTTTAACACAATCTCCGCGTCGATGGCACAAGAACCTGTAGTAATACCTGAGAAGATCTACTTTAAGATCGGCGAAGTCTGTGAGCTTCTGGACGTTCAGGCTCACGTTCTCCGCTATTGGGAGACCGAGTTTTCGATGCTTTCGCCGCAAAAGAACAAGTCAGGCCAACGCAGCTATCGACGACGTGATGTTGAGATCGCTCTTCGCATCAAACAACTCCTTTACAACGAGATGTTTACCATTGCCGGGGCCCGCAAGAAACTACAGCAGGAGATCAAAGAGGGATTTAAGCCGAAATCGGAGGCACGTCCGGAGCCGGCCGCGGAACCGCCCGCACCTGTACCCGCTCCCCCGGTCACCCAAACGTCCCGAAACAGCGCCCCCATGCTCTTTGACGCCGGTTTCAAACGTTCCGAGACAGCGCTTGAGCCGCCGCTGCCTTTTGAAATGCCGCCTGTATTTAACGGTGATCAGCATGAGGCGATCAAATCGCTGGCTCAGAACCTGCTCGAATTGCGTGAGATCCTCAAGCCGAAGGCCGCGTAGCGACGCTCGCCATCGTTCGAAATTGAAGGTTTGACAATTGTCGGCGGTAAATCTAATCTTAAAATTCGACTTTTCGGGACGTAGCGCAGTCTGGTAGCGCGTTCGCTTGGGGTGCGAGAGGTCGCTAGTTCAAATCTAGTCGTCCCGACCATTTACGCAAAAGCCCGGTTCTTGATTGAGCCGGGCTTTTTGTTTGAATAATAGCTAATTCGCCTCTTCCGACTTTTCGTCGGGCAGCGCTTCGGCAGGCGGCGGATCGGGAAAGAACTTGCGGTACAGCCGAACGACGATGAAGTGGTCGGCCAGGACCATCATCCCCGCGGCAACGATGACCACCGCACCGAGCAGCGGACCCAACGAGAACGAGCCTTCGCCAAGTCCTGCCGTCTTTTTGAATCTGAAAGCCGCCTCGTCCAGCCCAAAATACCGGATCAACAGAAACGCCGCCAGGTAGGCAAAACTGGTCCATATTGCCCAGGAGCTTTTCGTCGACCACAGTATCCCGTTGCCAACGGCAAGGAGAAGAGCGAACGAGATCCAAAGGATGTACCACGCCGTCGCGGAGTGGTAAACATAGCCCTCGACAGCGGCCGCCGGAACGCCGATGCTCTGCAGCCAACTATATGAGTAATACGTAAAAAAGCCGACGATCGCGACCGATACGGCGAGCAGGCCGATGAATATTTTGCTCAACATTAACGAATCTTTTATCACAGTTATGCCCTGATAACAAAAAAAACGCCCGAGACCGGCTCGGGCGTTAGTCTTGTTGAATGGTCTATCGCGGTCACTCAGGCCGCATTGTCAGGAATATCGTCTGGCCTCGGCGGGTGATGAGAAAGAGGATCGGTTTACCGGCTGAGCCGTCAAGTACCGATTTGACGTCGGCCACCGAGGTGATCGGCCGCTTGTTCATCTCGAGTATGACATCGCCGCGGGCGATACCGGCCGCGGCCGCCGGCCCGTTCGGATCAATGTCCGCGACGACGAGTCCGTCATTTGAGTCCAGCCCGAGCTGCTTTGCGATCGCGGGCGTGACCGGCTCGAGGCTTAATCCGAGCTTTCCGCCCTGGTCATTCGATCCAGGCGAGCCCGGCTCAACCTTCGCGTTCGGGTTCTTGGACAGTTCGTCAGAGTTAAATTCATCAAGCGTCGCCGTTAGTTCGACTTCCTTGCCGTCACGGAGAACGGTCAGCTTGATCGCGGTGCCGGGAAGTGTCTGGGCGACCTTGTTCCTGAGGACATTGCTGTCTTCGAGCTTTTCGCCGTTGATGGCGGTAATGATGTCATTCCGCTTAATTCCGGCCTTCTCACCGGCACTGCCGGCCTTGACGTTGCTGACGAGGATGCCGGACCTGTCCTTGAGGTCGAGGGCCTTGGCGATCTCGTCCGTGACGTTCTGGATGTTGATACCGAGCATGCCGCGGCGGACCTTGCCGTCCTTCAGCAGCTGTTCCATCACCGACTTGGCCATATTCGACGGTATCGAAAAACCGATCCCGATATTTCCGCCGCTCGCTCCGCCGGGCGACAGGATCTGTGAGTTGATACCGATAAGTTCACCGGCAAGATTGACCAGTGCTCCGCCCGAGTTGCCGCGATTGATCGGGGCGTCGGTCTGCAGAAAATCCTCGTAACTGCCGTCGCTGAGGCCGGTACGCCGTCCTTTTGCCGATATGATGCCGGCCGTCACGGTCTGGCCGATGCCGAGCGGGTTGCCGATCGCCAGAACGATATCGCCGACACGCACATTATCCGAGTTGCCAAGGTTCAGGAACGGCAGCTGCTGGCCGTCGATCTTCAAAACGGCGAGATCACTCGGCTGGTCTGACCCGACGATCTTGGCTTCAAACGATTTGTTGTCGCTCATCAGAACGGTGATCTTTTCGGCACCGTCCACAACGTGATAATTGGTAAGCACGGTCCCGTCGGCACTGACGATCACGCCTGAGCCGAGCCCGCGTTCGATCTGCGGCCGCTGATTCGGCATCTGTTGTCTGGGCATCGGCATTTGACGAAACATATCGTCGCCGAATGGGAACATCTGCGGCTGATTTTGCTGCGTCTCCTTGTGCTCGGCCTCGATCCTGACGACCGCTGGCGATGTTTTGTCCACGATGTCCGCGTAAGACGTTCTTACGCCGTCAACAACAAGCGGAGCGGCCGGTGCCGGGGTTGCGGCCGGCGGTGCTTCGCCGCCGCCGAGCAGGCCGGTCTTACATGCTCCCGAAACAACAACAAGCGTTAAAAGTGCAAAATAGAAAAGCTTTCTGCCCAACATTTTTTGAATTCTCCGAGAAAGATCGAATTGAAAAATATGCCCGACATTGAAAATGCCGAACATCGAGTATGATGCCTAATACGAAATGCCGGCCTGACAGGTTCGCAAAATATGCGGCCGCTAGGTGACTTTCGGCGTTTCGTTTCGAAATATGTAAGCGAGTGATTTGTAAACCAGCTTAGAGCATAGGAACGCCGGCGAATCGTAATGCTCGTTGTACGAATACTCAACCAGGTCCATGCCGACAACCCGTTTCCTTTCAGCGAGTTTGCGGATGAGAGTTAAAGTTTCGTACCAGCCAAGGCCGCCGGGCTCGGGGGTGCCGGTCGTCGGCACGATGCTCGGGTCCAAGCCGTCGATATCGATCGTGAGATAAACATTATCCGTGAGACGGTCGATCGCTTCGTCGATCCAGTCGGTCCGGCCGACTATGTCGCGGGCCCAATAGATCGTCGTCGGCAGATCACCTTTCAGCGAGCGTGCCTCGTCGCCCGAGATCGAACGAATGCCGATCTGGACCGAAGGGATCCGCAGATCCTTGACGACACGCGCCATTATCGACGCGTGCGAGTGCGGCGTGCCGTCATACTCGTCGCGCAGGTCGGCGTGGGCGTCGATCTGCAGCACGCTCAGGTTCTCGAACTTCTCATTATGCGCCCGGATGATCGGAGCCGAGACCGAGTGCTCGCCGCCGAGCATACAGATGAATTTATCCAGATCGAGCAGCTTTTTGGAATAACCGTAGAGATCGTCCATCATCGATCGGGGCGTCTCGCGAGGCGTAAATTCCGGCAGGGTGTGGATGCCTAGCCGGTAAACCTCGGCATCGGTCTCCTCCTCGTACAGTTCCATATTGCGCGAGGCGTCGATGATCGCCATCGCACCGGCACCGGTCCCGGTACCGTAGGAAACCGTACCTTCGTACGAGACGGGAAGTATTAGTATTTTGGCGGTATCGAGGTCAGAATACTGTGACTCATCGATACCGCCAAAGTTCATCGGCAGTTCAGCTGATTCGCTCATATACGCTACTACGGAACGTCAACGACGAGGTCCTTTCCGGCAAAGCTGAAATTCGGACGTTTGCGTCCCTTCATAAATTTAGCGGCCGTCTGTGACAGGGCCGTGATTATCATCGGAAGAGCGATCGACGGGTCGCTCGGGACATATGCCGTCGTCGCACCGCGAAGCAGTTTGCCGAACGTCGACGTATGGTTGCCGGCGAACGACGGTGTCCGGATCTCAAGCGGGGCCGAGTCGGTCGTGATCGAGATCGCGTACTTGTGGCCGCGGATGTTCGTCCGCGTGATGTACGACGAAACCTCGGCGACATTGACCATATTCTGGCTGTTAGTGCTGCCGAGTGTGATGATGCCCGAGTTGCGGGTTCGCTGCGCGATCTGCATCATCTCCATCGTGTCCTGCGTCGTGTCGAATGAGATATTGATCTTCTTTTCGAACTTTGCACGGGCGATGCCGACCGACAGTTCCGAACCGCCGAGATCGGGGCAATAGACCGGGATGCGCGACTTGAACGCCGACGTCAAAATGCCGTCCTCGTGAGCGATCTCCGAAAGCTCACGGCCCATCAGATGCAGAAATTCGCGGACCGAGTACGACCGGCTCAATTCGAGCTGATTGATAACGCTGCCGATCCATTCATCGGCTTCCTGGTACTCTTCGCGGTTGGCGAGAACGTCGCCCATACGCATGACATCCGAGGCGTCGAGCTCTTCGTCATCCATGCTCGGGTGTGCCTGAAAATGATTGCGTCCGAGGATCTCGTGGATATCATGATAGAGCACCGTTCCCGACATCACGATGACGTCGACAAAGCGATTCTTGATAACGTAGGCCAGCAGCCGACGCATACCCGACGGGATCAGATTGCCCGAACCGCAAAGGTAGATCGTCGAGTTGTCGTCGAGCATATCCAGCCAGATACGATGGGCCTCAGCCAACTGTTTGGCACCGAATCCGGCACCTTCCATCTTTTCCAGAAGTCCCGCGACCGAGCGATCTCGGTCAATAGGGATGGGCCTCGTCGGTACCGTCAAAAATTTCGAAGCCTTTGTTTTCTTTTGAGCAACCATAATTTCTCCGCGAATGAATTAACTTAAAATCGTCTAAAATCCTTATTTCTTGTCTAACGTGCCGTTGGGCGTTAAATACGTATAACTTTCGACCTGATCCTCGTAAAACTCGATCAGTTTGCTGCCCTCGGTGTTTGTGAGGATGCCTTCTTTGATCCTCAGCATCACCGCCTTGCGAAAGTTGTCGTGCAGCTGCACGGCATCAAATCTGACCGACGCGAGCGAGTCGCCCAGGGTCGCGCCAAATAACCTTTCTAATAATGTAGCCATCCTCACCGATAAAAATATGTGCTTCGTGGGGAACACCGAAGAGGTTATGGTTATTGCCCATCACCTCCTGATACGCCCCGACCAGCATCATCGCGAGGTAATACGGCTCATTTTTCACAAGCTTGTGCAGTTCGAGAACGGGCTTAACGTCGTGAAGGTCGACAAACTTGTCGACGATCCCGTCCGAATCGCATGTAATATCACATAGCGTAGCATATTCCGTGGGCTTTTTGTTGAGTTTGTGGATCGGGACGATCGGGAACAACTGTTCGAGCGCCCAATTGTCCGGCATCGACCTGAACACCGAGAAGTTGGCCAGGTATTTGGCGCACATCAACCGCCGAAGATCGTCAAATTCCTCGGAAACGTATTTTTTGAGCTGTGCGTACTGATCCGCCTTTTCGCAAATGTCCCAGAACAGGACCTCGCCCTTGCCCTTGGCCTCAAGCGATATCAGCCCGAGATTGAACATCGTGAAAAGTTCCTCGCGGTGCTCCAGAGCGTCGTGATAATACTCGCGATAGTTCTTGGCGTTTATCGTTTCACGCAGGTCGAACAGTTCCTTTACGACCTCGGGGTCGTCCGCGGCCATCGTCATCGGCGTCAGATCCTCGACCACGGTCTCGATCTCGTCCTGTACGTTCGTCACAAGGACTGCGTGATATGCCGACAGGTAGCGGCCCGATTCCTGAATGATCGTCGGATGAGGGACGTTCTCGTCGTCGCAAACGGTCTTGATGACGTAGATGACGTCATTTGCAAACTCGCGGGCGTTGTAATTGGCCGACGATTCAAACGACGTTCGCGAGCCGTCGTAATCGACCGCCATACCGCCGCCGACGTCGAGATAGTCGATCGGGATCTGCATTTTGCGGATCTTGGCGTAGGTGCGGGCCGCTTCCTTCATCGCGTTCTTGATCCGCTTGATGTCCGTAAGCTGCGATCCGATGTGAAAATGCAGCAGCCGCAGCATATCGATCCGTCCCGCTTCCTGCAGTCGCCGTATGACCTCAAGTATCTCGGTCGTCGTCAAGCCGAATTTCGCCGCTTCGCCGCCCGATTTCTCCCATTTGCCCGAACCCTTGGAGTACAGCTTGACGCGGACCCCGATCATCGGCATTTTGACGTCGCCGTTGATCTTTGAGATCTCATCGGCGAGGTCCAGTGTGTGATCGAGCTCACTCAGCTTTTCGATCACGATCACGACATTCTTGCCGGCCGCGGCACCGGCGAACGCCAGTCTGATAAAGTCGCGGTCCTTGAAACCGTTCAGGACGAGCAGGCTGTCCTTGGACTGTTCGAGGCCGAGTGCTGCATAAAGCTCGGCTTTGGAACCGGCCTCGAGCCCAAAATTATAACGGGTGCCTTCACGCAGATATTCCTCGATCACGGCCCGATTCTGGTTGACCTTCATCGGAAAGACACACAAGTGGCCGCCCTCGTATTCAAACTCTTTGATCGATTTTCTAAATGCGGTCTGCAGTTTGCGGATCTGGCCGAAGATCAGCTGCGGAAACCGGAGCAGGATCGGCGTGTTGATGCCGCGCTTCTGAAGATCGTCAATGATCTCCTTGATATCGGCCGTAAGGTTGTCGTTCTCAGGAGCCCGAACGATCAAATTACCCTTTCGATTGACGGCGAAATAATCTGCTCCCCAATTAGCGATGCCATAGGTTTCGGTTGTCTGATCAATTACTGCGCTCAAATCCGTATAACTCCTGTCCTCAAAATGGCCAACCCAATACTCAACAAAAACAATTAGCTTAATAAAAATCGGCCGAAATTCAAAGAGTCAATAATTAAAAGGGCTTCACGGCGTTTTTTGCTCCGATCGGCCGGCATTTCCGTTTGGCACAAGCCTTGCATCTAGCTCGAACGGGAGAATTGGTTTTTAGGCGGATGACAGTCGCATCCTTACAAAATAGGCGCTTCGACGGCAATCGCTGTCAAAAAAGTGCCGTACTTTGTCAAAAGGCGATGCCAAAATCTGTCACATTATCAATATTTGAACGCGTCTGAGAGGTGTCGGTAATGAAGAATAAGAGCGAAAGCGGATTTTCGTTGATTGAACTTTTGATCGTGGTCGTGATCATCGGGATCGTTGCCACGTTGGCCGTTCCGGCTTTGCAGAAGGGCCTGCGGGCGGCAGAGAACGGTACGACCTTCGCCACGTTGAGGACCATCGGTTCGACACAGGTCGGCTATTACTCGCAAAATAACCGCTTTGGCCGCTTGAGCGAACTCAACAACGTGCTCGGCCAGGGCTTGGGCGTTACTTCCGGAAATCAGATCAATCGCGGCAAGTTTGTTTTTGAAATGACGCCGGCGGCACCTACAAATACCGAACTGGCCAGCCGATACACCATCACGGCGACCCGAAACGTCAGCGGCGAAGGCGTTATTTACAAGTACGAGATCACACAGACCGGCGAGATACGCCAGATCCTTCCCTGAGATCTCTGATCACTCTCCCATCCTCAAAATCCTCAATCACCTAGGGGTAAACAGTAATGAATTTTTTCGAAGACCTAGTCGTCGAACTTAAAGAAGAGAATCTTTTAGAAAGCACGGTCATGGAAAGTGGCCGCGAAGCGTCTGACGAAGAGCCGGCCGTCACCTCCGGCCTCGCCGAATTTGACGTTGAGGATGAGGTCGCTGTCCCGACGGAAAGCGATGTCCTCGAAGACGCGGTGTTGACCGAAGGGGCAGGCCTTGAAGACGCCGTTGTGACCGAAAATACCGGCCGCAAGGGTTCTTTCGGCCTTTCGGACGTTGAGCCTCCCGAACCTGCACGGCCCGAACCGCCGGCAGCAGAGTCGGCCGATATTCAGTTGCAGGGCAATTCTGAGACCGTCGAGATACGAAAGCCGACGACCGGACGCGAATTTTTCATCAAGCGTGCAACGAGCGAGATATCGAGCCTCCAGATGGTCGAGGCCGTTCTCTCGGCTGTCGAACGCGAGCGGATGAAGATCGTTCCGCGGTCCTACGACGACCTCGAGGCGAAAAAGGCCCTCCACGTGTTCCTGCAATTGGCCGGCGACGTCGAGACCGAAAAACATAAACAGGCAGAGTTTGACCTGCTCCGCGAGACCGAGGCATGGTGCTCGGCGCTTGCCAAACGCGACCGCGAGATCTCGGTCACAAACATTCGCCGCTATTGCGAGAACTGCAAGCCGATGCTCAGTTCGCAGGCGATGCTCGCTCTGGCGCGTTTCTACCGCAATCTTCCGTATTCCGAGTCGGTTCGCGGTAAGTTCGATTTCATCATTACGCGGTTGTTTTCGCGTCCGACCGAGGACGAGATGCGGTTGCTCCTGTTCACGCGTGACGAAATGCTCGGCCATATCAAGACACTTTATGCCGAATGGTCCAGCATTCCGCTCTACTCGGCCGAGGGCGAAGAGTCGAATATCGCTCTCACTTCGTTAAGTTTTGAGGACCTTGCCAATGAAGCCGAGGCCGCCGTCAATTTCGACGACCTGATCCGAAGCGATTTCTTCGGCCGGCTGCGTTTGTTCAAGGAAAGTATCGCCGAGCTCTTTTTCGCACCGTCGGTCACGGCGGCCGCGATCGAGTGCAATGTCCGGATCGGCAACAAGTATGTCGAGTTGATCGACCGCGAGCGCCGCAAAACGGACGCCGCCTCGGTCCATGACCGTTTTGGTGAGATCGACGATCAGGTCGTCTCTGAGGCGGCGGGCCGAACGCTCGAGCTGGTAAATCTGCTTCGCGACCGGGCCGCGGCTGACGATGACGCCGATGTTGACGAAGATGCCGTCGCCGAGGTCATTTCGCCCGACGTGCGGCACGACCACCACACTGAAGAAACGACCGAAGTCGAAAGCGGTACAAAGAAGTCCGTCGGAGCGGCAGGCAAGGCGATCGACGCGATACGCTCGGTAAATAAGTGGTTCCTGATCGGTGCTGTGGTCATGATCATAGCGTCGGTCGGCGTCTTTGTCTGGGGTAACTACTTCGCCGAGCCCAAGGTTTCAAGTTCCGGTGTCAAGACATTGAGTTTTCAGGGAACTGACCTCGCAGATGTCGTTAAGACCGCTAAACTGAGCGGCGATACGCTGTATGTGGTGGCTCAGGCCAACCTCGACCAGATGTCGAAAGAAAAGCAGACCGAGGTCCTGCAAAAACTCTATCAGGCAGGCAATGAAAAGGGCTGGACGATCGTCAATCTGATGAATAGCGAAGGGAAGACGGTCGGCTACATAACGCCGAACAAGGTCGAGATACTCGCTCCTGAAACTAAATAAGTAAACTGAATTGAGACCATAAAAGGCCACGCTTGCGGCGATCGCGGCGTGGCTTTGTTAGCGCGCGTTTCACGCGGAAAAGGCCGCTATGCCGTCTCCCACACCGTCATAACCGCCTTTCCCAGTTATCGGGACCTGATTTTGGGGTCAGCTCCCGAAGCTAAATTGTTCTGTTGAGAAAATAGTACGCCCGTCGGCAAGCGAGGTCAACACTTTTTTTCCGGGAATACCGATATTTCGAAACAATAATTGCGGTTCTGGAGTATTATCTTCGTACTTTCGATGTAATCTTTAACAGCTTTGGAGCCCAGAAAATCCCGGCTATCGCCTTGCACCATCTGCAGGAGCGAGCCGACCGAATCTCTATGAACAGTAAAAATCGAATCAGATCCTTTATAGCCGCCCTGATATCGCAGGCGGTGGTTTTGGCCAATTTCGCCTTCGCGCAGACCGCTGTTCCGGCAGACGTCAATGCCGCGATCAGAAAAGAGGCGATGGAAAACTCTAAGATATTTAACACGCTGCATTACTTTACAGACCTCTACGGGCCGCGTCTTACGGGCAGCCCGAATCACGTCGCGGCCGCAAATTGGGCCGTTAAGGAAATGACGTCGTGGGGTTTTGCCAATGCGGCTCTCGAGCCGTGGGATTTTGGACATCCCGGCTGGGTCAATGAGCGGGCGACCGGGCTGATGATATCGCCGGTTCAGGACACGCTGACCTTTGAGGTGCTGGCGTGGACGCCATCGACCAAGGGAGTTGTCAATTCGGCGGCCGTTCACATGGTTCTGCCGGATCGGCCTACCCAGGAGGAGTTGACCGCGTTTTTCGCGGGAATGTCGGCCAAGGTCGCCAAAAAGATCGTGCTCGTCGGCAAACCGGCGGTCGTCCCCGTGACGATCGAACCTGCTCCGCGTCGCATTCCGGACGCGACCGCGAAACAGCGTTTCGATCCGAACGCGGCCCCCCAAACTCCGGGTTTCGGCGCCGGCCAGGGCCAGGCACAGGCCGCCAAGCCGGGTGCCCTGACCAATGCGCAGGTCAACGAACAGCTCGATAAGTTCCTCGTCGACAACAAGGCCGCTCTCAGGGTCAATGACGCGGCGATGGACCACGGCCTGATGCGTGCTTTCAACAACCGGACGTTTGACATCACCAAGGTCGTGCCGACCGTCGTGATGCGAAACGAGGATTTCGGCCGCATTGCCCGCCTGATCGCTCACGGTACGCCGGTCAACCTGCAGTTTGAGGTCCGCAACCGCCTGGTGCCCGAGGGCAAGACCAGCTACAACGTCGTGGCTGAGATCCCCGGCACTGACAAAAAGGACGAGGTCGTTATGCTCGGCGGCCACCTTGACTCGTGGCACTCAGCCACCGGAGCGACCGACAATGCCATTGGCTGTGCCGTTATGATGGAGGCCGCTCGTATCCTCAAGGCGATCGGCGTCAAGCCCCGCCGGACGATCCGCGTCGCCCTGTGGAGCGGCGAAGAGCAAGGATTGCTCGGGTCGCAGGCATACGTTAAGAAGCACTTCGGCACGGCCGAAGCACCGGGACCGGAATTTTCAAAATTCAACGGCTATTTTAATATCGACAGCGGAACGGGCCGCGCACGCGGATTCAGCGTTTTCGGGCCGCCCGAGGCCGCGACCATGATCCGACAGGCCGTGGCACCTTTCGCGGATATCGGCGTTGCCGGTGCGATCGCCACCAAGGGCCGCAACCTCGGCGGATCTGACCATACGTCGTTCAGCGCCGCCGGTTTGCCGGGCATCGGCGTCGCACAGGACCCGATCGAGTATTTCACTCATACGTGGCACACCAATCTCGATACCTACGAGCGGATCATAGATTCTGACGTCAAATCGTCAGCGATCGCGATCGCCGCCGCTGTTTATCAGCTTGCGATGCAGGAAGAGATGCTGCCGCGTTTCTCAGCCGCCGATATGCCCAAGGCTCCGGCACCGAGATAGTATGGTTCGCCGGTACTGAACCGATGCGAGCGAAATGCCCGTACCGAGAGGTGCGGGCATTTTTTTGTTGACCGGCGGCGCGGCCTCGACTTATCATTTAGCGACAATGACATACCATTCAAGTACGACGATCGAGGATGACCGCATCCGGATAACTGCCACCGGTTCGTATTCGTATGAGCAGATGTATCAATTTATCGAACATTGCCGGACCGAAGCCGACGTTTCAGGCCTCGATAAGGTCCTGATCGATTGCGGGCAGCTCGATATGCAGATCACTGAGGTCGAGCGGTTTGAGGGCGGCCAGATGTTCGCGAGCCTCTTCGGCGGCGACAAAAAGATCGCCTTGGTGCTGCCCGCCGGGCAGGTGACCAAGATGGGCGAACTCGCTGCAAATAACCGCGGGGCACGCCTCCTGGTGACCGAATCGATGGACGAAGCCATCGGTTGGCTCAACGACTAGGCCGCGATCACTGCGACGCGGTATTTGACGGACAGATATCGGCGAGAACGCAATTTCCGCAATCCGGCTTACGGGCATTACACACCTGCCGCCCGTGATAGATCATCCAGTGGGGGAACATCACCCAGTGCTTCTTAGGCACGAGTGCGGCCAGGTCCTGCTCGATCTTCTCAGCCGTCTTTTCGTCCGTCAGGCCCAGACGCTGCGACAGCCGGCCGACGTGCGTATCGACGACCACGCCCGACGCGATGCCGAATGCATTGCCCAAAACGACGTTCGCCGTCTTGCGCGCCACGCCGCCGAGCGTCAGCAGTTCGTCCATGGTTTGCGGTATCTCGCCGCCAAATTCGTCGATGATCCGCCGGCAAGCCGCCTGAATGTTCTTGGCCTTATTGCGAAAAAAGCCGGTCGAGTGGATGTCTTTTTCCAACTCCTCCTGACTGACGTTAACAAAATCGGCCGGGCCGCGATATTTGCGAAAGAGGTTCGCGGTCACGATGTTTACACGCTCGTCCGTGCACTGCGCCGACAGGATCGTCGCGATCAGCAATTCGAACGGCGACGTGTGATCGAGTGCGCAATGGGCGTCGGGGTAACGCTTTTTGAGCCGCTTAATGATCTCGGCGGCCTGGGCCTGTTTGTCCTTCATCATTCGCTAAAGGCTAAAAAAGAAAGGCTCAAAATGCAAATTCTCAACAGTTTAGGTAGAATCAAGGCATATTCGGCGGTGCCGCACTGATCGGCGTTCTTTTTTGACCGCGGCCGGCGTTCGACCAATACGATGAAAGTCCCTCTATTAGACCTAAAAGAGCAGAATGACGAGCTTCGGCCCGAGATCGAGGCGGCGCTCGGCCGAGTGCTCGACACCAACGGATTTATCCTCGGCGGCGAGGTCGCCGAACTCGAATGCGAATTGGCTGGCTATTGCGGCACCAAATACGCCATCGGCTGTGCTTCGGGCAGCGACGCGATCCTGCTCGCCCTGATGGCGCTCGACGTCGGGCCGGGCGACGAGGTGATCACGACGCCGTACAGCTTTTTTGCGACCGTCAGCGCCATCACGCGGCTCGGGGCGACGGCCGTTTTTGTCGATATCGACCCGGTCACGTACAACCTCGACGTTAATCAGGTCGAGGCACGCATCACCGCACAGACCAAGGCGATCGAGCCCGTTCATCTTTACGGGCAGTGTGCCGATATGGCGGCGCTTCGCGAGATCAGCGAACGGCACGGCATCCCGCTGGTCGAGGACGCGGCACAGGCGATCGGGGCCGAAGAGGACGGCGTGCGGGCCGGTGCCATGGGTGCGATCGGGGCGTTCAGTTTCTATCCGTCAAAAAATCTCGGCGGCATGGGCGACGGCGGTTTTATGACGACCAACGACGACGCTCTTGCCAAAAAACTGCTGGCGCTCAGAGTTCACGGTTCAGAGGTCAAGTACTATCACAAATACGTCGGCCTGAATTCACGCCTCGACGGATTTCAGGGAGCCGTACTGCGGATAAAGCTGCCGCATCTCGACCGCTGGACCGACATGCGGCGGGCGAACGCCGAACGGTACCGGCGGCTTTTCACCGACGCCGGATTGACCGAGCAGGTGACGCTGCCCGTTGAACGCCCGGCGGCAAAACACATTTATAATCAGTACGTTATACGCACCGCGGGCCGCCGTGACGAATTGCGTCAGTACCTGACCGAAAAGGGGGTCGGGACCGATATCTACTATCCTGTACCGCTCCATCTGCAGGAGTGTTTCGCGTATCTCGGCTATCGTGCGGGCGACCTGCCCGAGGCCGAGCGGGCCGCACTCGAAACCCTTGCATTGCCCATTTACCCCGAGCTCACGGCCGATCAGCAGGCGTACGTCGTCGAATCGATCCGCGAGTTTTTTGAACAAGGCAGTTGACCCGTAAATGTCCGAATTTGACCTCAGCTCGAGCAGTTCAGCGACACCGAAAGCCAAGATAATACTGGCGGCGGTGATCGCGGTCGCGTTGTTGTTCGGTTGGGTCGCCGTTCGCCGCCAACTCGGCGGAATGATCGCCGAAATGACGCCGTCCACCGACCCTAATGCTCCGGCGGCGGCCGAACTTGCACGGTCGATGGCACCGTCCGACCCGATCACGCTCTGGCTTAAGGCCAATCTCGAACGCAATATCTTCTCGCCCGAACGCACAAGCGCCGCAATCAAGCTGTACGAGGACACGGTGCGGCTGTCGCCGAACGATTTTCGCTGGTGGATCGAGCTCGGCCGTGCCTATGAGCAGGCCGAAATGAACGACCGGGCCGAGGCGTCGCTCCGGCAGGCGATCGCACTGGCCCCGACCTACACTTTTCCGCGTTGGCAGTTCGGTAATTTCCTCCTGCGGCAGGGCCGCACCGACGAGGCGTTTGCCGAGTTTAAGGCCGCCACCGAGAATAACCAGACGTATCGCGAACAGGTTTTTTCGCTCGCCTGGGAGTACTTCGGCAAGGATCCGGCCAAGCTCGAGCAGGTGATCGCTGACAAACCCGACGTTTACGCCAGTCTCGCGTTGTTCTACGGTGCACGCGGGCAGGCCGCCGATTCGCTAAGGATCTGGAATAAGCTCGACGACGCGGCCAAGGCCGCTCATCCGCAGTTCGTCTCGGTCATCGCCCAGGGGCTTTACGAAAAGCGGCATTTCCCCGAGGCGCTCGAGTTTGCCAAGCAGATCGGTATGGACGCTGACGCCGAACCGAATGCGGTCACCAACGGCGGGTTCGAACGCGGCGTCGGCGATGAAAAGGATACGCGGTTCGGCTGGAAGATCTTTCGCACGGACCCGAAATTTGACGCCTCGGGCGACACCACCGTCAAACACAGCGGCGGCCGGAGCCTCAAGGTCAGCTTTCGCACCTATAAGAAGGCTGAGCTGTACAACATCTGGCAGACGGTCGTGGTCGAGCCCGGAGCCTCGTACAAACTGAGCTTCTGGGTGCGGACCGAAAATCTGAAAAGCGGCGGCGGCCCGCAACTGCAGGTCGTCAACGCCAATGACGACAAGATAATCACAAATTCGGCCGTGTTTGCCGCCGGCACCAACGACTGGCAGCAGATAATGCTCGATGTCGCCGTCCCCGCAAACTGCAACGGCATCACGATCAGGACCGTTCGGGCCTATTGCGGCGACGATTGTCCGATAACCGGCACTGTTTGGTACGACGATTTTGAACTGAGAAAGATCAATTAAGAGAAATTACATTGACTGCTGCTAACAAGATAATATTTTTCCTGCTTTGTGCGTGCCTCGTCGTTTCGACGCTCGCGTACGGCACGGTCCATCAGCCGACGATCGCGCTCTTTTACTTTGTGATCGCCGGAATGCTTGTTATTTGGGCGGTCGACGGTTTTGCGTCCGGTTCGATCAAATTCAGCCGCAGCCTGATCCAATTACCGATCTATCTGGCGGCGGTTTACGCTTTTATTCAGATCATCCCGTTCGGCACCATCGCCGAGACCGCCGGATTGAGCGGCATACCGCGGACGATCTCGCTCGCACCGTTCGCGACTGAGGCGGCCGGGCTCCATTTCGCCGCACTGGGCATATTCCTGTCGCTCGCCCTCGCGTACATCGACAGTGCCGCCCGCCTCAGGCGAATGGCCAACGTGATCATCATTTTCGGTGCTGTATTCGCGTTTTTCGCGATACTGCAATCGGTGCTCTCGCCCACCAAGATCTACGGCATCTTCGAACGCCCGTCGCCGTTTGGCTCGTTCGTCAACCGGCATAATTTTGCGGCGTATATCGAAATGACGGCGAGCATCCCGCTCGGACTGCTGTTCGTCGGGGCCGTCAGCCGCGATAAAAAGCTGCTCTACATCACCGGCATCACGCTGATGTGCGTCGCGCTCCTGCTCAGCGGTTCGCGGGGCGGCTTTATCGCGTTGCTTGCCGAGCTGATCCTGCTGATCTTTCTGACCACCCGCAGCCACGGAGCAAAAAAGATCGCCCTTCGCGTCGCTCTGTCGCTGATGCTGATCGGGGCGGTCATCGCCGGAGCATTTTTTGTCGGCGGCGAGACGTCGCTGTCGCGATTTGCCGAGACCGCGGCGTCAAAGGACATTACGACCAACCGCACCCATATCTGGGCCGTCACCGTCAAGGCGATCGGCGGCAACCTGCCTTTCGGCGGCGGCCTCGGGGCCTTTGCCCAGGCATACACGCCCTACGACGATTTTAACGGCCTCGAACGCGTCGAACAGGCACACAACGATTATCTGCAGGTGCTCGCTGACGGCGGCGTTCCCGGTGCGTTGATCGGCCTGTCGTTCCTGTTCCTGATCTATCAGAATGCCCGAAAGGGGATCGAGGCTCACAATCTGTTTCGGCGGGGCATCGCGATCGGTGCGGCATCGGGGGTTTTCGCCATCCTGATCCACAGCATATTTGATTTTGTGCTGCATACGACGGCGATATCGATACTCTTTCTAACGCTGATCGCCATGCTCGCCGCCGCGTTGCGAAAATATCCCGATGACGAAAAGGACCCCGATCGCCACGAACACCGAAAACGGCGTTCATCGTCAAAGGTCGCCGAATTCAGCACAAAACGCTGATCCCCAACCTTATCTGTTTCTGAACTGTGACTTGTAATTACCGCGAACCGTTTCCGGCACGGACTGCGTCGGCCGAAAGCGGGAATCGGAGATAGCCGACAACAACGGCGTTGGAGAAGCATCGGCCCTGATCGGTTTAGGATAGCATCATCGCAGGCCGGCCCCTGATCTCGAAGGGTTGCGTCAAAGTTGACCTCATTTTTTCATTCGGTGGGATTTCAGTCCAAATCCCCAACGAAACGGTGTCGGCAGCCACGAAACGCCGCCGACGCGTACGCCCAAATACATCAGCCCCGCTACGAACTTGTTCTTCTGCTTAACGCACCGATAAAGCCGCCTGTCCGAGGCCCGACGCTCCTTTTCCGTCCCGCCAAAATAATAGTCCTTGTCATGCTCGACACAACACTCACGGTAATTGCAGTCCGGAAACAACGTGCATCCATCCGACCGAAAATCCGAGGGCATAGTCCGCGTCTGTCCGGTCTGCGGAAATATGCCCGCCGTCAATACAACGACCAAGATCGGCGCCAGAATTAATTTTTTAATATACATCACGCCATCTAACTCGTAACGAAACCATCCGGAGCCGTCTGCGTCGTCGCACGACCGAGATAGTCATACGCGATCTCCGACCAATCGCTCGGCGAACTGCCAGTGTCATACGGCCTGGAAACTTGTCCCTGCCTGCCCATCACATCATATTTGATGCTCGTGGCATTGTGATTAGATGTTCCGCCTTGATAAGTTGATTTATTCGCCTGCCCAGACCGAAGCAGTAGTAGATAGAACATGATCCGAAGTTGTCATATTTCGAATATTCATCCGAGCCAGCGAATTGGACCCGAACTGCTGTCGATCGTAACTTGAGTCCTCTTCAAGTACCACCGTCTAGCGAAATTCGAACCTATAGAATATGCGATCAGACCAAGTAGAATCATAGTACTCCAAACCAAAGAGTCTCGCTCGAATAGGCGAGCAATCATTAGTCCAATTGCGAGGTCAATCGTCCCATGAAGCAGAACGCAACTGATCAAAAAGAGCGGCACGTACTTGCCCCTCAACTTAATGACTGACTGATATATTCCTATACAAAGAAACGCAGCGCCTGATATGCAAAGCAAATAACCGATGCCCACAACGACGGAATAGGTTATCTCAGGCAATTGTCCAATTATGAGTAAGGCAAAAGGGTTTTCTAACATCGTTGCCTCCAATCTGCAAACGTCATATTAGCGTTATAGTCCCTTCTCATTCCATCAACCATTGCAGTGCCTCCCCCTATAATTAAACCGAGTGGAGTCGCCGGCTCGCGGGTAACAGAAGATGCCGCGTTAATTGTCGCCTCCGCCGGGATTGTATTGCTGGGCCCTCCCCGTACTTCCGGTAATGCTCAGGTGAAACGTCCCATGCTTATTCCCAATCCAACCATCGCCTTACCAACTTCCATTTCAACCTGGGCGGTAACTTTTTCGTGGGCCCAATTACCAAGCTCTCTCTTGAAGCAGTCCCAGTCTGGAGGATTCTCGGTACTTGGTGGTGGGGAACCACCGCCACCTCCTCCTGCCACCGGGATCGTTCCGACGTTTATTGGGCCCGAATTCGAGCCTATTCCGCTGCCAATGTTGATGAAGGTGCAACTTTGGTTCATAACAAGTACATAGTCACCGTAACCGATAATAACTGGATTCTCACCATCGCTGTACCTCGGAGCGGTCGTACTCCATTTCCAATAAACACTGGTTGTGCAATACATGAGTAACAAACCACTCGGATCGACAAGATCCGTAGGCATATTCTGAACATAGGCGTACAAGTTGTTTGACTGTGGATTCCCAAGCGACGCTGAGGCCATTGCGATGGGATCAACTTGCGTAAACCGAGATTGTCCTTTCGAATAGGTTCGATTTTGAGCGTAGTCGAGTCCAGTCGTTCCGCTTCTATCGTAAGAAGTAAACACCTGATTACTATTTCCTGTAGTCTCAGCAGAAATCGTTGTCCCAAACGGAAATGACGTCTGTCGGAATGACGTGCTTGCTCCGGTCGTAACAAGCTGAGTTCCCAAGCGGTCGGGGTGGTGGTATTGTTTTGCTTCTTTTGTTGTTGAAGTCGGCGAGTACGTAGCGAGCAAACGACTTCCGGCATAGACGTAGGCCTTTGCGTACACGGGCGTTGTTGACGCAGTCGCTTCCGTATATTCGGCAACGATTGAGCTGCCGCCCCAAGCAAAGTATGTTCTTTGACTGGAAGTCTCGACTTTCAGCTTTTCTCGACTTGCACCATAGGTGTAAGTTTCCAGAACATTGTTGCTGTCGTCTTTTACCTTAAAAAGTCTTCCAGCGGCGTCGTATTCGAACTTCTGCCAGACACCACTCGAGTCTTGGCCTCGGATCAAGTTACCAGTTAAGTCGTATTCCCAACCTGATGTTGTTATTCGATTTGTCGAAGTGCTTGCGGAAACTGATGGCAGTCCATCAGCAACTATCGAAGCACTATTTTGATCGACACCGCTTGGCGTGGCTCCAAGTTTATTTCCGTATCGATCATAGCTGTAAGTTTGTGACCAATTGGCAGTAACGCCAGTTGCACCTGCGGCTAAACCACCTTTCGCCACGAGCATTCTGCCGACAGCGTCGAACTCGTAGAGTTTGTCTCTGTTTCGGTCGAGATTATCGACTATTTTTGTGAGTTGTCCAGTCTTTCCGTTAGCACTGCCGTAGCTGTTGCCTCGCGAATATGTGTAAGCGAGGTCCATATACGTTGTGGTTCCCGCCGTATTCTTGACCGTTTGCCCAGTAAGCAAACCAGTCTGCGAATCGTAACTGTACGCTTCCACTCTAGCCGTTGTACTCGTCGCTGTCGTCAGCGAAGTGACTTGGCTCGACGTGTTGTACGCAACGCTGCTCAGAATCGTCGCCGCATCGACTGTCAGTCCTGTCAATCTTGATGTCTCATCATAACTCGGCACCACGGCTTTGCGAGGATCGCCGCTCATGCCCCACGCTTTTGGATAATCGATCTGCGTTAATCTGTGTGCAGAATCATAAGAATAATCCGTCTCAAATGGATACGAAGCTCTACTATCTAAAGTCAGTTTGTATTCGGAGATTCGACCCTCTGTATCGAACGCATTTTCTTCCTCTGCGACTCCGGCCGTATCGACTTTCTTGACGCGGGTCTTGTCGCCGGTGGTCATGTATTCGAACGTGGTATTCGGAACTGTTGGTATATTCACGTCCACGGATGAGTCGTATGATATCGACTGCAGACGATTAAGCGGATCGAGGGCACTGCTGACGAGATACGAGAGATTCGTCTTAACGCCACGAGCATCGGTTCGTAGTGTAAGATTAGAACGCGAATCATAGACAAACGCATCGCTCCAATTCGCACCGCTTCCGCCCGAACCAACGTACGTTCCCGCATCATTGATCGTCGCAGTCTGCTCGGCCAGTTTCTGCCGAGTCATACGCCCAAGCGAATCGTATTTGAACGAACGCGATTGGCTGCCCTGCGTGATGCCCGTCAATCTGTCAAGCGAATCATAAGTGTACGAAGTCGCGATGTTTCCACTCGCCGAAACCGCCGCACTCGTCGCCGCAGGGTCAGGCTCTACGACCTCGACAAGCCTTCCATAAGCATCATTTCTGATCCAACGCTCACGTCCCCAAGCATCCGCCGTCAAGATCGTATCGCCGCTATTTGACGAAGCCGAACTCGGTTGCGAGGAACTGTAATTCATCGTCGTAGCACTGCCATCCGGAGCCGTCTGCGTTGTGGCTCGACCGAGATGGTCATAAGCGATCTCCGACCAATCGCTCGGCGAACTGCCCGTGTCATACGGCCTAGAAACCTTCCACTGGCGTCCCATTACATTGTATTTGATGCTCGTCGCGTTGTGATTAGATGTTCCGGCTTGGTAAGTAGATTTATTCACTTGACCGCGACCATTGAAGTAACTCGTCGAATTGCTAACAGTCCCGTTACCCTCCGCCGTGCCGAAGAAAGCATTCAACATCCGACCCGTCGAGACAAGCGATTGTGGTTTATCTCGAATGCTATTAAAGTTATTAACGATCTTCGTCATCTGGCAGAGATGACTTACATCAACCTGACGTTTGAAGTCATTTAGGTGGTTCATACGAAATAACTACAACGTTTCTCAAACTATTTACTCTTATTGGTTCATTTGCCGTTTGTGTTATCGTAGGACGAGCTGTCGGATAGGTGTACAGGCTATCAGCGTTCCGGAAAAACCGTCCTCTAACTACGATTGAACCTTGGATATCGACATTTTTTTTCTCTGAACGCCGGTAATCTTCGAAAACTGCTTTCCAAGCTGCGTAGTCTAATTCTAACTTCACAAGATTTTCATTGCCTAAGCATTTGTCGCTGTACAAGAATACCTCGTGGTATCCGCCAATAGAACCGGAAACAACAACCTCACTATCGTCACCGATAATTTCAGTAGCATCCAACTCACAAACGTCGATTACTCTGTCAGTCGAATCGATAAAGTTACCTGAACTTCGAAAATCACAACTACTCCAGCATCCAATCACGGATACTAACAGTATGGTGCAACAGACCGAAGTAATTCGAATCCTGTTCTTAGTCACGGCAGAACCTAGCATCGTTTAGAAGAATCAGGGTCAGGCATGCGATCATGCGATTCTCTGGTATTTTACAGACATTTCACCGGCCGTTTTCATATCAAGATCGGTCTCCATTTTTCGCCGGGCGAGGTCACAGCGGCGCCGCAGCGGCGGCAGACATTGGTGACGTTCGTTCCGGTCAGTTTGTGCCTGTCGGCGGTCTTTGTCAACACTCATTTGGGTGATGGGTGCGAAACGTCCCGGCCTGCGAAATTGCGATTCCACGGAGAAGATCGGGCTTCGCCGATCTGGTTAACCTTGCCGAGGTCGCTTCGTTTGGATGGGTGTCGTTTTCTACATTCGACACATCTGGCGTCGATGTTCAACTCGATCCCGGCGGGATCGCATGTTTATAGAAAAGCGGACAAAACACAACCTTCCGACCCCGGCGGGGTCGCACGTTGCTTTGTCACTGAATGTTCCATTGGCGTCATTTCGTTTCTGTTTATTTACCGCCTTTATCGGAATCGCCATCATCGATCCAATCAAACAAATATTCCTCTTCATATTCGATAGCAAAGTTGTTCAATAACGATTTGTATTCGTCCTTAAATGACCGTGTTGCGTGGTGCTCTTTCTGTCGCATGATATATCCGATGATGTCGTCCAACTGCGAATGGCCATACGAAAATGCCCCGAAACCTTCCTGCCAATTGAAATTGAATTTTGTGAGCTTATTTTCTTTAATAAACTCGGTTGACGATTTTTTGACCTCGCGTACGAGGTCGGAAAGACAACACGTCGGACGCATACCCAACAGGAAGTGAATATGGGTTTCGATGCCATTGATCGCAAGCATCTTTTGGCCTTTGTTCTGAACGATGCCAGTCATATATTTGTACAATTGCTCTTCCCAATCACGACGGATCAATGTGTCACGGTTCCTAACGGCAAATACAATTTGAATGTAGATCTGTGAATATGTGTCGGGCATATTTATATCCGATCTTGTTCGACCCCGCCGGGGTCGGCCTTTTGTTTGGCATTTCCCATTCTATAAACATTCGACGCCGCTGGCGTCGGTCCCCTATTCAACGGCTTTAAATATCGACGGCATTATATGCCAGTAAGAAAACGCGTGTAAAAGGCAAAAGATCGGCGGCGGCCGTCTTTTGGCCTGCGACGGGGTGGTTCTCTCAAGTTGATGATCAAACAACCTGGATCAGACCGAGGGAGTTTGGGTCGAAACATTGACCAGTGCGAATTCATGCCCAACGTATGAGAACCACTCCGTCATCCCGATAAAGACCATCGGGATGCCACCTCTCCTTGGTAAGGAGAGGAGTTTTCGGATATCGGGCCACGCCGGCGATCCGCTGTTGCAGAAATGAAATATTGCGGTATCGCTGCAATGTATGTTAGACTAAAGGTTTGAGCAGATCTTTGAAAATTCACTAAAATCGATGGCAAGACTGGTAAGTCGGTCGAGTTGGGTGAGTTGAGAGTGTCGGGACACTCGGGACACTCGGGACAGTCGGGACAGTCAGGACACTCGGGACAGTCAGGACACTCGGGACAGTCAGGACAGGCAGGACAGTCAGGACAGCCGGGACAGCCGGGACATTCGCGGAAAGTGTACGAAATACGGGCGTTTTGGCATTAAAGGGCTTTCCGGGCCGGGCATCCGGACGGAGTTTAGATCGTGCTCGATGCTGTGACGGAGCGTTTGGTGAAAAGTGCCCGGGCCAGCCACCAGACGAGTCCGTGGCCGACATAGATGACCGAGATCGCCAGCAGGGCATATCCGGAATACAGCCAGACCGCCATTCCCATTGCGACCAGTCCCAGCAGCATCATAAAGTTCGTGCGGCGTGAACCGAGCGTCTTCATGCTCGAATAGCGGATCTTGCTGACCATCAGTATGCTCAGGACCGCGACGAGGCAATAGATCAGGATGGTGTAGTATCGCGAGGTCTCGGGGCCGTAAAAATTGAGCGGCTCGGGCGAGAAATGTACGATAGCCGCCAACAGGCCTCCGGCCGGCGGTATCGGCAGGCCGACAAAATTCTTTTTGTCCACTTTCGGTGTGCCCTCGGCCAGCACCCGCGGCCGCGTCGCCTGGAGGTTGAACCTCGCCAGGCGAAACGCACCGCACATCAGGTACATAAACAGCAGCAGGACGCCGGTGTTGTACGCCGGGCTTCCCTCGTGAAACGTCGGTGCGACGGCCCAGGCGAAAACAAGCGCGGTCGGGGCGATGCCGAACGTCAGGACGTCGGCCAGCGAATCGAACTGAACGCCGATCTCGGTCGCTGTCCGTGTCGCCCGGGCCACGCGGCCGTCGAGCGTATCAAAAAGGATAGCGAGCCCGATGGCGATCGCCGAGTGATCGAAATAGACCGAGGCGGTCGTCGGGTCGCTGACCGCCGCGTGAAAACCGCGAACTGACCACAACACGGCCAGAAAGCCCATTCCGACGTTTGCCGCCGTGAAAAGCGTCGGGATCACGTAGAGCCCTTTCTTGATGCCTTTGTGCGGAGGCCGTGTGTCTTTTTCGTCGTCCATGGAATGGTGTTTTGGCCGTCGTGCGGCCTGTGCCGTGTTACTTTTCGCTCAGCCGGGCGATTATCGTCTCGCCGCCCCTGACCCGATCGCCGACCTTGACCTCGATGGTCACATCGCCGGGCATTAGCAGGTCGGTACGCGAACTGAACTTGATCAACCCGAATTTCTGGCCGCGTTCAAGATTATCGCCTTTAGAAGGCCAACAAACAATTCGGCGAGCGAGAATTCCGGCGATCTGCGTACATTTTACGCTTACGCCGCCGTCACGGATGTCGAGCGTATTACGCTCGTTCACAAAACTGGCGTTGTTGCTCGTCGCCGGCAGTTTTTTGCCTTTGACATAATCGATCGTCTCGATCCGGCCCGCGATCGGCGACCGATTTATGTGCACGTCGAGCGGCGACAGAAATACACTGACCAGCTTGCCTTCGGGCAGTTCGTCGATGCGGCTGACGCGGCCGTCGGCGGCCGAAACTATTATCCCGGGCTCATCGGGGATAATACGTGCAGGATCGCGAAAAAAATACGCCATAAACAGGCATATGAACAGGCATATCGCCGCCGGTATCCACCATTGCAGAACGCCGAACAATATTATGAACGCTCCGGGGACCAGAACGAATGGAATGCCTTCACGCACCATAAGAACAATCGATAATACTACACAATTTGCGGCCATTGTCGAAACGCAAAAAAGCCCGGTGTCACACGACACCGGGCGAAGAGGAGGATCATATGAAGAGACTCTAGCCGCGAATGGGATTATCCTTTGCGTAACTGTACGCACACCAGCCCGCGATCAGGTGAACCACCCAACCGAGGAGACCGGCCGAGCCGATCCAGGAAAAGCCGGTCAAAACCAACCATATTATGCCGATAACGATCCTGCCGTTATATATCTGCCCGATGCCCGGGATCAGAAGACTTAGTATTCCTGCCAGTAAAGGTTCTCTCATCGTAAGCTTCGCGCCTCCACCGATAAATAACGACAGGCACGAAAAAAAGTTTCAGATTTCTGAGGCTCGGTCAGTGCGGGAGCAGTTCGTGCAGGAAGAAATGAAAAGCGAAGAAAAGGGCGACCCCGGCAAAGACCGAGAACGAAACGCCCGGGCGGTTGCCGCCGTGATGATTGACCTCGGGGATCAGGTCGCTCGCCGCGACATAGAGCGTGACGCCGCCCGAAACCGGCAGGGCGTAGGCGACCGCCGATGTGATGTTGCTGCCGACAAAGTAGAACATCAGTACGCCGGCGAGTGTCGTGATCCCCATAAGGCCGGTCGAGGTCAAAACCGACCGCAGGCCGTTGCCGGTCGCCAGCACCATCGACCCGATCGAAAATCCCTCGGGGAACTTGTGCATCAGCACGGCTATAAAGACGAGGAAGCCGAGATTGCGGTCGAGCTGTGCCGCCGCTGCGATCGACACACCGTCGAAGAACGTGTGGACGAGCAGGCCGCCGACAGCCGTATACGCCGAACGGCTCGAGATCAGTTCGTCGGAGTGGACCTCTTCGCCAAGGTGGAAGTGCGGTGCGATCGTGTGTTCGACAAACTGCGTCAGAAGGTATCCGGCCATTATCAGCAGCATCGGAACGTAGAGTTCGTCCGATGTCTCGGGATTATTCTTCTGCCAGAGCAGGATGGATTTCGGCAGGATCTCAAATATCGTTACCGACAGCATAAAGCCGGCCCCGAGAGCCAAAAGGTACTTGAGGAAACGCTTGTATGTCGTGTGCAGTTTTGACGGGAAAAGTATCAGGCCGCCGACGATATTGGCCGCCGCCGCAACTATCCCGAAAATTAGAAGTTGGATCAACACGCTTATTGCCGCACGGCCCGCGGCCGCAGCGAAGGTTAATCGTATATCAACGGCAGCATAAACAACAAAATCGAAAAAGAGATGCGCGCATATTTGTATAACAGCTTAAACACTCAGGGGATGAAAAAAAGACTGAAGATAGTTCTTGACACATATCAATAAAGAGTCCTAATATATGGATGCGCGATCGAATTGAAGTCCGGCGAGGCAAGTTCTGAGTCGGGAAAATGTAAAGAATATGCTTAAGCAATTAAGCACTTTATAACTGGATTTGGTCAGGTAAGTTGTTTATCAAACCCGAAGAATCTGATCGGCCGTGACGGGCGGGCGACGAACTACGGGGGCACACATTACACAAATAAAAATTTATCGGTACACATGGCGCGGTGTTGATCATCTGTACCATTCGCGGCGAGTCACTAAGCTCTTTGAAGATGCACGAGGACGCAACCGAATTTTCGCATAGCTCGGTCCTGCTGCAGGAAACGCTCGACGTGATCGACGCCGCCTCGAGACGTCATGTCGTCGATGCCACGCTCGGTCTGGGCGGGCACACCGAGGCGATGCTTGAGCTTTCGCCGGAATGTTCGGTCCTCGGGATCGATCAGGACGATGCGGCGATCGAGATCGCGTCGAAAAGGCTCGAAAGGTTCGGCAGCCGCTTTACGGCCGCGAAAGGTAATTTTTCGGATGTCGCGAGGATCGTCAAAAGCGCCGGCTTCGGGCCGCCTGACGCGATCATAGCCGACCTTGGCGTTTCGTCATTGCAGTTTGACGACGCGAGCCGCGGATTCAGCTTCAGATTTGACGCTCCGCTTGATATGCGGATGGATCCGGCAGCCGGCGGCCAAACAGCGGCAGAATTGCTCCTTGAAACAAGTGAGACCGATATCGCCAATATCATTTACCAGTATGGCGAAGAGCGGTTTTCGCGGCGGATCGCCCGGCGGATCGTCGGACGCAACGAAAGCGGCGATCCGGTCTCGACGACGCGTCAACTGGCCGAACTAGTTGAACGCTCGGTCCGCCGAAGCCCGAAGGACAAGATCCACCCGGCGACGAGAACGTTTCAGGCGTTAAGGATCGCCGTCAACAGGGAACTTGAGGTACTTGAAAAATTTATCGCCGATGCGGCCGGCCTGCTCTCAGAGAACGGCATTCTGGCGATCATCACGTTTCACAGCCTGGAAGACAGGATCGTGAAACATGCGTTTCAGAAATTATCCGGCAAGTGCACTTGCCGGCCGCGCATCCCACAATGCGTTTGCGGTGCCAAAAAGGCCGTCGAGATCCTCACTCGAAAGCCGATAGTGCCCGGCGATGCTGAGTTGAAAGAGAATGCACGCTCCCGAAGTGCGAAATTGCGAGCTTTCAGAAAGCTCGGACCTGTAGATTAGACCGACAATTGAATCATATGACCAAACGTGAACAAAAGAGGCGCTCCATCGCCCGCAACCGAAACAACTCGCCCGCCGGCAGGCTTCAGCTTTACGTTTTGATGGGCATATTCGTAGCGATCCTCGTCACGGGCTTTTTCTTTGCGGCCCGTCAGCATTTCGCGTCGATCGACTACGGGATAAGGAATTCGAAACTACGTAAACAGCTCGACGATCTTGAGACCGAAAAGCGGCGCCTGCTCTTGGCACGTGAGGTCTCGGTCGCACCGTCGCAGATCAAGCAGGCGGCCAGGAAATTTGGGATCGCCGGACAGGATATTGAAGTGCCGCAGACGGCATCGCTTGCCAAGACGCCTGCGGGCACTCCCGCCGCTGCCGTCAAGGCTGCGGACACTGCCAAGCCCGGATCAACGTATCCTATTGTGAACGCATCGTTTACGGCCGCAACCGGAAAGTCCGCCAAGCAAGAGAAGCCGGGCAAGGACGATGCTCCGCGTCCTCGTGTAGTGACGACCGCGATGGTCGCCGCTCGATAGTATTTCCCACTTCCGGTCGGTCAGTTTAGCGTTCAAGAAGGTCTCAGAGAACAATGGCACGTAAATCCACGCGAAAGAAGAAGGCGAATCCGCGACAGGTCGCATTTACCCGGTTTATGTTCATCGTGGCCGTTTTTGCGGTTTGGATGCTGGGAATCAGTGCGAGGCTCGTTCATCTGCAGGTCACACAGCATGACTGGCTCCGCGAAAAGGCGGTGGACCAACGCCAGGACGTAAAAAAGAGCAAACTTCTTCGCGGCACGATCTACGACCGCGACAATCGGCCGTTGGCGATGAGTATCCGTGTGAAGTCGCTCTACGCCGACCCGACCGAGATCAAGGACATTGACGCGACAGCCAAGATACTTGCCAAGTCGCTCAAACTTGACGCGGCTCAGCTGGCAAAGCAGTTGAACGAGGCAAAGGCCGGGAAGAAGCGCTTTGTGCCGATCCTGAAAAAGCTTGACGAAGAGACCGTACAGAAGATCAATAAGACACTCGTCGCCGACAATATCCAAAAGGCAGATATGCCGCGTTTCGAGGGACTCCATTACTCCGAGGATCAGACGCGAAGCTATCCGTACGGAACGATGGCCGCTCAGGTCATCGGCTTTTCAAATCAGGATGACACCGGTATGGCCGGGATCGAACAGTCGCAGGATGACATTCTCCACGGCGCCGTTATCAAGAAACTCCAGGAGCGCGACCGTCTGGGTAGGATCTACGACGAAACTGTATTTGAAAGGGAACGCCCGGGCGACATCAGTCTGACCATCGCGGCGTCATACCAATTCAAGGCCGATCAGGCGCTCGAGAACGGCGTAAAGGCGGCGAACGCGAAGTCCGGAATGGCGGTGGTTCTGTCGGTCAAGACAGGCGAGATCCTCGCGATGTCCAACTATCCGAGTTTTGACCCCAATTCGATCAAGGACGCCGTTCCTGCGAGCATAACGAACCACTCGATCCAGAGCGTCTATTCGCCCGGTTCGGTTATGAAACTGGTGACGTACGGATCGGGGCTCGAAAAGAACCTATTTAAGCCGGACGATCAGATCGATGCCGGAAACGGCACCATCGAGGTCGCGAATCACAAATTTACCGATTCGCACCACGTGGGAACGGTCAGTTATTCACAGGCCCTGGCTCATTCGAGTAACGTCTGCGCGATAAAAACGGGGCTTCGTGTCGGCAAGGACGATTTCTTTTCGATGCTGCAGAATATGGGTTTTGGGGCCCGCACGGGCGTTGAACTTCCGGCCGAGACTGCGGGTATTGTGAGGTCGCCCGATAAATGGAACGGCGACTCATTGGCGTCGATGTCGATCGGTTATGAAATTGGTGTGACTGCGTTGCAAATGGCATCGGCTTTTGCGACGATAGCCAATGACGGAGTCAGGATTCAGCCTCGATTGATCAAAGAAATACGCAAGCCGGAACAGGCCCCGGTCGCCGGCAACAAGTCCGAAGGCGTCCGTGTGGTTTCGGTCGAGACTGCCCGTAATTTGCGTACGATGCTGCGTCAGGTCGTACTGACCGGAACCGGCCGCCGTGCTCAGTTAAATGGGTATACATCGGCGGGAAAGACGGGAACAGCGTGGAAATTTGATCCGGTCGCGAAGCGTGTCGACCCGAGCAAGTATATTTCGTCGTTTATCGGGATGGCTCCGGCCGATAACCCTGAGATCGTTATCGCCGTCGTGATAGATGAGCCCAGGAACGGGGCCCGTGACGGCGGCCAGGTAGCGGCCCCGGTTTTCAAAAATATCGCCGAGCAGCTATTGCCGGAAATGAACGTCAAGCCCGATGGTTCGGAAATTCGCGAAGAACCGGTCGCACAGGATATCCCGGAGTTGGCCCCTTCGAAGAACGTCGAAAAGGGAACCGCGGCCGATAAGCAGGGCGGAAAGACTGCGGCGTTGACCGCACCGAAGGCCGCCGAACCGAAAAAGCCGGCCGACGTAAAGAAAGGCTCGGACAAAAAGCAGGGCAACGGAAAGAAGATTTCGGGTAATACGACCGCGGCCGCAGGGTTGCCGCGAAGAGATCGAGCTGAGTTGGTAGAAAGTTGAATTTAGAAAAAGCGATCGAATACATAAAAGGCGAAACGCCTGATCTGTCCCCCGCTTTGCTCCAACGAGACGTCACATCATTTGTGATCGATTCGCGTGAGGTTAAGGCGGGCGACGTGTTTTTTGCATTATCTCAGCCGGAATATCTGCAAAACGGCTTTAACGGCGAATTTGCGGATTCGACCGCGTTTACGGCCGAGGCCCTGGATCGCGGAGCGATCGCCGCCGTCATCAGGCGTGACCGCTTTGAGGAGCATTTCGAACAGCTAGAGAGCCGTCGCGACCGACTGATCTTTGTTGAGGACGTGATCGCCGGATTTCAGCGTCTCGCTCACGGTGTTTGTCAGGAATGGGACAAGCCGATCGTGGCGATCACGGGAAGTGCCGGTAAGACCACGGCGAAAGAACTGACCGCCCATGTACTTGAAGCATCCGGACGCAAAGTGCTGCGGAACATCAAGAATTATAATAACGGTCTTGGCCATCCGCTTACCGTTTTGCGGCTTGCGGCGGATGCGACCTATGACATCGCGGTCCTTGAAATGGGAATGTCGACGCCGCTCAACGAGATCGCCCGGCTCTGCCGGATCACGCCGCCCGACGTTGCTGTTGAGCTAAATGTTTTACCGGTCCATATTGAGCATCTCGGCACCATTGAGAACATCGCAAAGGCCAAGGCGGAGTTGGTCGAGGGGATGAAGGCCGGCGGAACGGCCATATTGAATGCCGACGATCAGCGTGTCGCGGCGATGGCGCCGTTGTCCAAAGGTTTGGTCGTCACATACGGGATCAGGGAAAAGGCGGACATTTCGGCGTCCAATCTTGTTTTCGAGGGTTTTGGTAAAACTCGATTTAGGTTAAACACGCCGACCGGTTCCGCCGAGGTCGTCTTTCCATTGAACGGCACTCATAGTGTTATGAACGCGCTCGCCGCGGCGGCTGCAGGGCACGTATTCGGTATGGAGGCGGGCGACATCGCCGCTGCTTTGTCGAGTGTGTCCGCTCCGCCTCAACGCGGTGAAATATTGCAGTTCGCGGGCGGCTTTACGTTGATAAACGATTCCTACAACTCCAATCCCGACGCGTTGTTGTCGATGGTTGACACTCTTGTCGAGGGATCGCCGTCGGGCTCACGGACCATAGTCGTTGCCGGCGAAATGCTTGAATTGGGCGATAACGGAAGTGAGATCCATCGTGAAACGGGAGTTGCGATCGCTTCGCGGCGGATCGACGTTCTCATTGGTGTTCGCGGTCTCGCCGCAGATCTGGTCAACGGTGCACGGTCGGCCGGGCTTGCCGAAGTGAAGTTCGCGGACAATTCGGATGCCGCCGGCGAGATGCTCTTGTCAATTGTCAGGGCCGGGGACGTTGTTTTGGTAAAGGGGTCAAGGGGTGTTAGAACGGAAAAGGTGATCGAAAAGTTGACCGAAAAATTTGAATTGGAGGATGCCCGGCCTGCGACCCGATAGGCTGTCCACAAAGACCTTCTAATGCTCTATTACCTTTTATATCAGCTGCTGTTCAAGGAATACGGCTCGATGAGCGAGTCCTATTTCATTAAGGGCCTTAACGTATTTCAGTACGTCTCATTTAGGACGGGCCTGGCGACGATCACATCGCTGCTTATCTCGCTTTTTCTTGGCAATAAGGTCATTAAAAAGCTCGATGAGCTAAAGGTCGGTCAGGAAATACGTGAAGAACTCTCAGCCGAGCATCAGGCCAAGAAAGGAACGCCGACGATGGGCGGTGTACTGATCATCGGGTCGGTAATAATGTCGTCGCTGCTGTGGGCAAGACTCGATAGTCTGTATCTATGGCTCGCACTGGTGGCAACGACATTGTTCGCCACGATCGGATTTGCGGATGACTATATCAAAATAGTCAAAAAACGCAGTCTCGGGCTGACCGGCAAACAGAAGCTTGCGGGTCAATTAGTGACGGCACTCGGTATCTGGGCGGTACTCTATTTTCTGACGAATTACGCATGGAACCTGAGCATTCCGTTTATCAAAGCGACGGCCGAGACCAACCCTGCGATCAGCATTAGTTACGTCGGCCCGTTCGTTTACCTGGTCTTTATCGTCTTTGTTCTGCTCGGGTCGTCAAATGCCGTTAATTTGACTGACGGCCTCGACGGACTGGCCTCGAGCGTGACCTTTATCGCGATGTCCGCTCTGACCGCACTGACTTACGTCGCGAGCGACGCACGTTGGGCCGAGCGGCTGGACATCACCCATAATCCCGCGTCGTCCGAATTGACCGTTTTTTGCGGTGCAATGGTCGGGGCAAGCCTCGGGTTTCTATGGTTTAATTCGCCGCCCGCCGAGGTCTTTATGGGCGATGTCGGCAGCCTGGCTATCGGCGGTGCACTCGGGACGGTTGCGATCCTGACCAAGCAAGAGTTTTTGCTCCCGTTCATCGGTGGTGTGTTTATTCTCGAGGCTTTATCGGTGATGCTGCAGGTGTCGTATTTCAAGTTTACCAAGCGGACCGGCGGGGTCGGAAAGCGCATATTCCGGCAGGCTCCGCTCCATCACCATTTTCAGATCTCAGGCTGGAAAGAGCCGAAGATCGTATTTCGGTTCGTTATCATCGCGATCCTTTTCGCACTGGCGAGTCTCGCGACTCTAAAACTCAGATAGTTGTTGGCCACGGTCTTTTTATATGGAGTTGAAAGGCAGAAAAACGCTCGTTCTTGGTGCCGGCCGGTCCGGTATGGCCGCCGCGCGTTTTCTTGCCGAACGCGGTGCGGTCGTCGCTCTGCACGATAAAAAGGATGTCGAGCAGTGGCCCGAGGCGGCAAAAGCCCTGAAGGCTGAACTTGGTGTCGGGCTCATCGGCGGTCAGTTGCCTTCGTGGCTGCTTGATCAGATTGACCTTGTCGTTATCTCGCCGGGCGTTCCGACGAACACGATTCCGGCCCGCTATGTTGACCGCAAAGACGGCGAGGTCATCGGTGAGGTCGAACTTGCGTTTCGCTTTTTGAAGGGGCGAATTGTCGGCATCACTGGTTCGAACGGAAAGACCACTACAACGACATTGGTTGGTGAACTTCTGCGCAATTCGGGCCTGAAAGTACAGGTCGGCGGCAATATCGGCACACCTTTGTTGAGTCTCGCCGAATCGAGCGATGAAGACACCTGGACGGTGGTCGAGCTTTCGAGTTTTCAACTGGAAACGATCAAGGATTTTCGGGCGGACGTGGCGATGTGCCTTAACGTAACGCCGAATCATCTTGACCGATACGAATCGTTTCTCGATTACGCGTTGGCAAAGCACCGGATATTTATGAATCAAACGGCGGAAAATGTCGCCGTCTTGAACGCCGATGACCCGATCACGTCGGAATGGGCGTCCGGATTGAGTGCTCACGTCGTGATGTTCAGCACTAAACGCGAACTTGACGAAGGGTTGTTCCTACGCGGCCGGGACCTCATTTGCAGGTCGGGCGGATCGGAAAAGGTTCTCACTACTCGCGACGAGATATTTCTTCGCGGCCTGCATAACGTCGAAAACGTGCTGGCGGCCTTGGCGGCGGGCTTGGCGTGCGGTGCTTCGCCGGAATCGATGCGTGCGACGGTCGCGGACTTTAAGGGCGTCGAGCATCGAATCGAATTTGTCGATGAGATCGAGGGCGTTCAATTTTACAATGATTCGAAGGCAACATCGGTTGACGCGACCTCCAAAGCTCTCGAGGCACTGAGCGAGATCGACGGCAAGACCGTCTTGATACTCGGAGGGCGCGGAAAAAATGCACCGTACGCCCCGCTAATTCCGCTGATCGATGGCTCGGTACGGTCGATCGTCGTGATCGGTGAAGATGCAGAGAATATCGAATCACAGTTGATGGGCCATTCACCTATCGTGCGGGCGGGCTCGCTCGACGACGCGGTACAAAAGTGCTTTGAAGCCGCTGAGCCCGGAGATGCGGTCCTGTTAGCTCCGGCATGTGCAAGTTTTGATATGTTCGGCAGTTTTGAAGAACGCGGCCGAGAATTTAAGCGGTATGTCGTAGAACTAAAGCAACGAAGGGCGAGATCGTAGTTATCGATGGCAAAAAAGCTGCAGACAGATTGGTTCATGTTCGTGATCGCGGCGGGCCTCGCATTATTCGGCTCGTTAATGGTCTACAGCGCCTCCGCGATGATGTCGATGAAGGAATCGACCGAAAGCAGCCAATACACATACTTCCTGAAGCAGTTGATGTTCGTCCTGATCGGTATCGTACTGATGTTCGTCGTCAGCCGTTTTGACTATCGGATCCTCAACAATAAGGCGGTGGTCTTTGGGATCCTGGTCGTGACCTCGATTGCGCTTGCGGCCGTTTTGTTTTTCCCTGAGATCAACGGAGCGAAGCGTTGGATCAGATTCTCGGGCTTTTCGTTTCAGCCGTCGGAGTTGGCCAAGGTCGCACTGCCGATATTTCTTGCCTGGTATCTGGCCAAGAATGAAAGCACTGTGACTGAACTCAAAACGACCGTCATCCGCAGTATAGCTGGGCTCGGGCTTCTCGCCGGGTTGGTCATGCTCGAAAAGGACCTCGGTACCACGATCGTTCTGTGCGTTATATTCTCAGCGATATATTTTGCCGCCGGAGCGAGGCTGGTGCATATTGCCGCGGTAGCCGGTCTGATGGTGGTCGCGGCTGCCGGTGCGATCGCGATCGCTCCCTGGCGTGTTCAGCGTGTTTTGGCGTTTCTCGATCCTTACAAATACGCTGATGACGAAAGCTATCAGGTGATCCAATCGCTCTACGCGATCGGTTCCGGCGGGATACTCGGCGAGGGGTTTGCCAAGGGCCAGCAAAAATTGTTCTATCTGCCGTATCCGTACTCGGATTTTATATTTTCCGTGGTAGGCGAGGAATTTGGGTTGCTCGGAACTCTGGCGGTCGTTTTTACGTTTGGCTTACTGCTGTGGCGCGGGGCCAAGGCCGCGATGAACGCTCCTGACCGGTTCGGTATGTTGCTAGGGATCGGGCTTATTACCGGGATAATCGCGCAGGCGCTTTTCAACATCAGCGTCGTGATCTCGATAGTGCCGGCCAAAGGCATTCCGCTGCCGTTCATCTCGTACGGCGGTTCATCGGTCGTCGTGACATTAATGGCGGTCGGCATTTTACTGAGCATTTCGAGATACGCGGGCGAGAAGAGAACCGAGGCCGATACGGGAACATCGAGAGTTTACAGCCGGCGTACGCGGAACGCCTGATACGGGAAATTGATATGAAGGTACTAATCGCTGCCGGCGGAACCGGCGGACACATATATCCCGGAATCGCCGTCGCGAAGGAACTGATCTTGCGTAATGCGGAAAATGAAGTGTTGTTTGTTGGAACGGCCCGCGGCCTTGAAAACAAGATCGTGCCTGACAACGGCTTTCAACTCGCACTGATCCACAGTGCCGGACTCAAAAGTGTTGGGCTTGCCGGGATGATAAAGGGCCTTTCTGTGCTGCCCAAGAGTTTTTTGGAAGCGCGTCATCTGCTCAATGAGTTTCGGCCCGATGTCGTTGTCGGTGCGGGTGGATATGTATCCGGGCCGGTACTGTTGACCGCCCATTTTATGGGTTTTCCGACACTGGTCATGGATTCGAACGCTTTGCCCGGATTCACGAATCGGCGTCTTGCAAGGTTCGTTGACAAGGCCGCATTGACATTCGACGATGCGGTGCCGTTCTTTGGGTCAAAAGGTATCGTGACCGGTAATCCGGTTCGCAGTGACTTTTTTTCGATACCCGAGCGAAAGCCTGTCGAGCCGTTGGGCATTTTGATCTTCGGCGGGTCACAGGGAGCAAGAGCGATCAACAACGCAATGATCGACGCACTGCCGAAATTGCGTGAAACGGGTACTCCGTTACGGATCACGCACCAGACGGGCGAGTCTGATTTTGAAAAGGTCCGACAGGCTTATGCGGAAGCGGGAGCGGACGGTGCTGACGTCCGGCCATATATAGCCGATATGGTCGCTGAGTTTGAAAAGGCTGATCTGATAATCAGTCGTGCCGGTGCGACTACGTGTGCCGAGGTTGCCGCCGCAGGCAAGGCGTCGTTGATGGTGCCGCTGCCGAGTGCGGCTGACGATCATCAGAGAAAAAACGCCGAGGCGATGGCGAAGGATGGAGCGGTCAGCATTATTTTGCAATCGGACCTCAGCGGCGACAGCCTCGCGGAACGTCTGATCGAACTGCTGAATGATCCGGACAAACTCGCTGAGATGGGTGCGGCTGCACGGCGATTGGCACGCCCGGATGCGGCGGAAGCGACCGTCGATCTGATCGAAGGACTGAGAAAAAATAGGTAAAGAGATGTTTCGACAAGTAAAGAATATTCATTTCATTGGCATCGGCGGTATCGGCATGAGCGGTATTGCGGAGGTGCTCTGCAATCTCGGATTTACGGTTTCCGGCTCGGACATAAAGAAATCAAAGAACACCGATCGTCTTGAAACGCTCTTTAATATGAAGATCACCGAGGGACACGCCGCCGAAAATGTCGGTGATGCCCACGTTGTGGTCTATTCGTCGGCTGTGAAAAGCGATAATCCCGAGGTAGTGATCGCCAAGGAAAAGGGAATACCGGTGATCCCGCGTGCCGAAATGCTCGCCGAACTGATGACTCTCAAGCCGTATGCCGTCGCGGTTTCGGGCACACACGGCAAAACATCGACGACCTCGATGGTGGCGACGATCCTGGGCCACGCCGGGATCGACCCGACGACCGTGGTTGGCGGCGTCGTTGAAACACTCGGGTCAAATGCCCGTCTCGGCAGTTCGGATTGGTTCGTGACCGAGGCCGACGAGAGCGACCGTTCGTTCCTGATGCTGTACCCGACCATCGCGGTCGTGACCAACATCGACAAGGAACATATGGAGTCGTACAAGGGAATGGAGGACGTCGTTCAGTGCTTCACCGACTTTGTAAACAAGGTGCCGTTCTTCGGAGCGGCGATCATTTGCCTTGACGACCCGAATGTTCAACTCATCATCCCCAATATCAAGCGGCGGCGGGTGACATACGGGATGACGGCCCAAGCCGATATCTCAGCCCATGACATTCGCTATGATGACAATTTCGGGTCGACATTTTCAGTTTGGAAAGGCGATACGGTTCTCGGTGAAATGCACTTGCCGGTGCCCGGTAAGCACAATGTTTACAATGCGTTAGCGGCGACCGCCGTGGCTCTCGAAATGGAGATCCCGTTTGAGGTCGTTGCCGAGGCGTTTACCAAATTCAAGAACGCGAATCGCCGATTTCAATTCAAGGGCGAAGTTGGCGGTGTCACGGTCGTTGACGACTACGGGCATCACCCGACTGAGATCGTCGCAACATTGTCCGCCGCCAAGAACAGTTCGGGCGGAAAGCGGTCGGTCGTCATTTTTCAGCCCCATCGATACTCGCGAACGCACGAACTGATGGACGATTTTGTGATCGCGTTCAATAACGCGGATGTTCTGTACGTATTGGACATTTACGCGGCGAGTGAACAGCCGATCGAAGGCGTAACGGCCGAGATCCTGGCAGAAAATATCAAGAAATTTGGTCACAAGAACGTGTCGTATATCGGCGACATCGACACCGCGGTCGAGCAGGTGCTGCCCAATGTTCAACCAGGCGATCTCGTTATCACGCTTGGTGCTGGAAGCGTCACGCGGCTATCGGACGAACTGGTCGCGGCACTCAAGGCACGCGAGAACGTTTGACGGTTGATCGAAGATCACTATGGCAAAGGCTAAGAAAAGTACATCCAAGCGTAAAAAGTCCACGACGGTTCGTTCGCGATCGCAATCGGTTCGCAGTATGCGCCGAAACGCGGCAACGCAGCGATTTAGCCGAATAGCGGTTCCGCTCGCCCTGAGCCTTTGCTTATTGGCGGCAATAGGATTTATTAGCCTGCTGGGTTACAAATCCGCAACGGCGTCCCCATTCTTCAAGGTCCGTGATGTAGAGATCCGCGGGGTCGAGCGGGCCGCGGCCGACGACATTCGGCGGATAGTGACGTCCGGCGCCGAACCGACCGGTGTATGGCACGCCGATCTGGCCGAGATCCGGGCAAAGATCGAAAAGCTGCCATTTGTTAAGACCGCGGCTGTATCGATGGCTTTGCCGGCGGGAATTCGCGTCAACGTGATCGAACGCGTGCCGGTCGCAGTCGTCCGACTCGCCGGAGGTGACTATCTTGTTGACGGTGAGGGCGTTGTGCTCGCACCGGCGGCAAAGACCGAAGGCACCATGCCATTTGTGATGCGAGGTTGGGACGAGGCCAAGACCGACAAGGCCGGCCCGGACAATCTGGCCCGTCTGAAGTTATACAAGAAAATGCTCGACGAATGGAAGGGGATCGGGATAGCTGATCGTGTCAAGGAGGTCAACCTTGCCGACCTGCGCGACCCGGCGGCCGTGATCGAGGACACCGGCCGGCCGATCGCCGTCACGGTTGCCAAGGATAACCTGGCCAAGAGCCTGAAATCGGCGATCGAGGCAGTCGCCGGAAAGGGCGAAAGGATCCGTTCAGTAAATTCCGGCGGCGTTTATCCCGTCATCGAATACCTGGGCAATTAGTTTGGTCTGAAAATGGAGATTGAGCAATGAGCAGCGAGATACTTGCGGTAGGTTTGGACGTCGGCACGAGCCGCGTCCGATGCGTGATCGGCGAGCCTTCTGAAGACGGGAAACTGAACATTCTCGGTGTCGGCGAGTCCGATTCGAAGGGGCTCAGGCGAGGTATTGTGACGTCCGCCGAGGCCGTTTCCGAGTCGATCCGCAAGGCGGTCGCGGATGCCGGGCGCGTCAGCGGCGTCGAGGTTGATTCGGCCACCGTCAATCTGTCGGGAGAGCATTTTCGCGGAGAGAACAAAAATGGCGTTGTCGCCGTCGCCGGGCCGGACAAGGAAATTACCGAAGACGACGCCGAGCGGGCGATCGAGTCCGCTTGCGCGATGCCGCTGCCGCCCGGCTGGGATATCGTCGCCCGTGTCCCGCAGGAATACATCATCGACGGCCAGGACGGTATAACGGAGCCCGTCGGCATGACGGGCGCGAGGCTGGAGGCTCTTGTCCATGTCGTGATCAGCCCCAGTGCCGCCCGGCAGAACCTCGTCAAGGCGGTCAAACGTGCGGGGCTCGATGTTGAGGAGACCGTACTTGAACCGCTGGCCGCCGCTGAGAGTTCATTGACCGACGACGATCGTGAATATGGCTGCGCGATCGTCAACCTTGGTTCAGAGATCACAAGCATGATGATCTTCGGCCGGGGTGCGGTCCAGCACACCGCTGTTTTTCCCTTTGGCAGTATGCACTTTACCAAGGATCTTGCGGTCGGACTACGGGTATCGATACCGCAGGGTAATAAGATCAAGCATGAATTTGGCTGTGTCGCGTCGTTTTTGCTCGGCCCTGATGAGCGTGAAGAGATGATCGAGATCCAGCCCGTCGGCCGAAACGAAACGCGCGGCCTCTCTAAAGAGATCCTGTGCGATATCATGCAGCCGCGTGCCGTCGAGCTGCTGCAGCACATTTCCCGTGAGGCCGATTCGGCCCGGGCACAGATCTCCGGCGGCGTTGTCATGACCGGCGGCGGTTCGCTGGTTCGCGGAATGTGTGAGATCGCGGAACAGATATTTGACGCACCGACAAGGCTCGGTTTTATCGAACCCGAGTATTTTGGCGGCCTTGCCGAACGCATTCAGGGGCCGGAATGGGCGACGGCCGCGGGGCTGGCGTTAACCTCGATGCGCAGGCAGCTTCGCGAGGGCGGCCACGGCGGAAAATCGCCCGGCAAGAAAGTGGCTGAGTTCTTTGGAAATATTCGCGATAAGTTTAGGTAAATGTAACGTCTCGGCTGGATTTTTAACGCTAATTGTCGTATGCTCTTTCGCCGAAGGCACAATATATTGTTAGATTGCCTAAACCCCGAAAAGCCTTAGAAAATAACGAGTTTCCCTAATATTGGACCGTCTTGATAGCAATGGAAGGACATAGAATGAGCAACACCGGAATCAAAATGTTTATTGACGAACCGCCGATCACAGGCGCCAGGATTAAGGTCATCGGCGTCGGCGGCGGCGGCGGAAATGCCGTCAACCGTATGATCGAAGCCGGCATTAAGGGCGTCGATTTCATTGTTGCAAATACCGACCTTCAGGCTCTCAACGCTTCAAAGGCACCGATGAAGATCCAACTCGGAAGTAAGTCGACGCGCGGCCTCGGGGCAGGTTCAAATCCGGACATCGGCCGCAACGCCGCACTTGAGGATCACCAGAAGCTTTTGGACGTCCTTGAGGGGTCGGATATGGTTTTTGTCACCGCGGGTCTCGGTGGCGGGACCGGAACCGGAGCGGCACCGGTCGTCGCATCGCTCGCGATCGAACTCGGAGCTTTGACGGTGGCGGTCGTGACCAAGCCTTTCGGCGTTGAGGGCCGACGGCGAATGGAGCAGGCTGAAAAGGGGCTCGCCGAACTTCGCGGTGTGGTTGACACTCTGATCACGATCCCGAATTCGAAACTCCGTGAGGTTGAAGAGAAGATCACGATCCTCGATGCCTTTAAGCGGGCTGACGACGTTCTCTTACAGGCGGTTCAGGGTATCACCGACCTCATCATGACGCCGGGTATCATCAATCTCGACTTTGCCGATGTGACCACCGTTATGCGCGGCAAGGGCGTCGCCCTCATGGGCATCGGTAAGGGCGACGGCGAAGACGCTGCCTCGAAAGCGATGCGGGCCGCTCTCGACTATAAACTTCTCGAAGAAAATTCGATCAAGGGAGCCAAAGCCGCTCTCATCAATGTCACCGGCGGGCCGCAGATGGTGCTCGGCGAGATCGAGGACGCTATCGGTATGATCGAGGCTGAGGCCGATGACAACGCGGATATTATCTGGGGCAGCGTTATCAAAGACGACCTCGGCGATGAGATCCGCATTACGGTCATCGCGACCGGTTTTGACTCGCAGGCGGTGATCGCTCAGCCGCAGCCGCGGATGGCCGAGGCACATGCGGTGTCATCTGCCCGGGTGCCTTTCCAGGCCGGCGACCTGCACGTTGATGAGGATTTTGAAGAGCCGACCTTCCGCCGGCGTCAGGCCGACTAGTTCGGACGTTTCCGATGGTAAATTTCGCAAACGATCTGCCGACCATCGGCATTACAATGGGCGACGCGGCGGGGATCGGGCCTGAGATCGTTCTCAGATCGCTGGCGGGCAGCCATTCGGCGGAGTTCAACGCACTGATCATTGGCGACGGAGGGCATTTGCGTTCCGTCGCTTCGCAATTTGGCGTTGACGAGGTGCTCGAACGTGCAAATGTGGCGGTCGATGATCTGGCGAACCTAACGCAGGAATTTGATCTCGGAACCGACAACGCCGTGACCGGGCGGGCATCGGCAGAGTATATCGAACGGGCCGTCGCCATATGGCGGGAAGGACGGATCGATGCGATCGCTACGGCGCCGATCAGTAAAAAGGCGATAGCTCTCGGCGGATACGACTTTCCCGGCCACACCGAGTTTCTCGCGCACCTAACAAACACAAAGCGATTCGCCATGAGTTTTTTTGCGGGCAGCCTGCGAGTCGTTTTGCTGTCGACGCATTTGCCTCTCAAAAAGGCGATCGAGCTTGTAAAGACCGAGAAGTTGGTCGATCTGATAACGTTTGCCGACGAGCAACTGACCCTTCTGCTCAGACGTAAACCGCGGATCGCTGTGGCTGGGTTAAATCCGCACGCTTCGGAGGGCGGGCTCTTCGGCTCGGAAGAGGCGTCCGAGATCATTCCGGCAATCGATGTATGCCGCGGCAAGGGGATGACCGTATCAGGGCCGTATTCGCCGGATACCGTCTTTCTGCGTTGCTCTAATGGCGAATTTGACGCGGTGATCGCCCTATACCACGATCAGGCGACGATCCCGGTCAAGTCGATGTCGTTCAACTCCGGCGTCAATGTCACTTTAGGGCTGCCGCTGATCAGGACGTCGGTCGACCACGGAACGGCCTTTGAGATCGCCGGAAAGGGCGTCGCCGAGTGCTCGAGTATGACGGCCGCGATCGATCTGGCCGCCAAGTTGGTTTCCGGTTCGTAAACGCCCGTATTCATTTGATAATATATTCCCGCAACAATGGACATCATCAACATTTCAGACCGTAAGAAGATACTGCTTGCTGACGATTCGGCGACGATACGTAAAGTTATCGAATTGACCTTTGCTGACGAAGGCATAGATGTCTATTCGGTAGCTGACGGCGATGCCGCCATGAAAAAATTTGTCGAGATCGAACCCGATCTCGTCCTCGCGGATGTAAATATGCCCGGCATGAGCGGCTACCAGATCTGCGAGATGATCAAGCAGGACGAATCGACTTGTGACATTCCGGTGATCCTGCTTACGGGTTCCTTTGAGCCGTTTGACCTTGCCGAGGCGTCGCGTGTCGGCTGCAACTCGTACTTTACCAAGCCGTTTACCTCGATACGGGAACTCGTATCAAGGGTCAAGGAATATTTAGAACTTGGTGCATTTGATAATGCCGGGCCGGAATCGGTCGATATTGACGATCTCTATCACCAAAGTCTGGCCGATGGTGCCGTCGCTGATGAAAAGGCGGAAACCGAAGGCCTCATTGCCGAGATCGCCGAACCAACGGCCCGGGACGCGGAGGACGAGACCGACGAGTTGGCGAAGCTGCACGCGCAGCTGGTCGAATTTGACCCGGATGAGGTACGGACCATCCCTGAGAGTTTTATCGAGGATATCGCGGTCGAAAGCGGATCGGCCGATGCCGAGAAAGGTGAAACTTACGCTTCACCGGAGTTTGATACCGAGCAGGCCGAGGACGACGAAATACACAAGACCGTTCCTCAAACCTCGATACACGATACCGATCCTCTCGCGATGGCGGAGATGGGAATGCCGGAGATCGAGCCCGAAGTCCAAATCGAGGATCCGGTTACCGAAATAGTTGAGCCGGTCGAGACTGCAACGGATCTCGGTGATGCCGGGATGGACGACGAAATGATAGATGCGGTACAGATAACGCCCCCGGACATTTCGGAACCTGACCCGGTCGTTGAGACCCCGTCGAGTGTCGATACCGTCACGAAACCGGGCGTTATCGACCCGTTTGAAACACCTGCTGAAGAGTTTGAAAGCTCGCAGGCGGCAGGTTTCGAAACGCTGGAAAATAATGAATCTGCGGGCAATATCGAACCGGTTTTCCCGGTCGGTGCGACCGCTGTAAAATTTGCGATCGACGACGAGGCACACGCTGCCGAGACGGCCGAAACAGATGCCGCCGACTATACGGTTGACGGTTCGGGCCTCGCCGGGGCAGAAATTTCCGAAGCCCTGATCGAGAAGATCGCCGACCGTGTCGTGGCCCGGCTTTCGGACGCGGTTGTCCGCGAAGTGGCACTCGACGCCGTACCGAAGATCGCTGAAAAGTTGATCCGCGAGGCACTCGAAGGCAATCAGCGAAAATAGATATTGCCGGACCTGTAAAAAATACTGAACGGCGGTCAGCTTTATCGAAACGATGAAAACTGGCCGCTTTTGGTTTAGAATATAGCTTTTATCGGAAACTCATATATGGAACTCGCAAAGGCCTACGATCCGAAATCGGCCGAAGAAAGTCACTATAAGCGCTGGGAAGAAAGCGGTTTTTTTGCACCCGAGATCAACGAAGATCCTGATGCAAAGCCGTATTCGATCGTTATTCCGCCGCCGAACGTCACAGGCAGCCTGCACATGGGCCACGCTCTGCAGCACACGATCATGGATGTGCTGACGCGCTGGAAGCGCATGCAGGGATACCGCACCCTTTGGCTGCCGGGAACTGACCACGCCGGGATCTCGGTCCAGCGAAAGGTCGTCGAACAGCTTAGAAAAGATGAGAATAAGTCGCCGCTCGACATCGGCCGCGAGGAATTTCTGCGCCGATGCTGGGTGTGGAAGGAACAGTACGGCAATACGATTACCGAACAGATGCGGCGCGAAGGGGCGTCGGTGGATTGGTCACGGCATCGTTTTACGATGGACGAGAGCCTTTCGCTCGCCGTTCGTAACGTATTTTGCACACTCTACGAAGAAGGCTGGATCTATCGCGGGCTACGCATAGTTAATTGGTGCCCCAAGGACAAGACCGTACTCTCGGACCTCGAGGTCAAGGAAGAGACGCGGAAGGACGGCAAGCTCACGTACCTCAAATATCCGATCGTCGGAACGGACCAGACACTGACCGTTGCGACCACGCGGCCCGAGACGATGCTTGGCGATACCGCGGTTGCCGTAAATCCGAGTGACGAGCGTTACAAGGACCTTGTTGGAAAGAAGATAGCTTTGCCGCTGACGAACCGCGAGATACCGATCGTCGCTGACGAATATGTCGAGGCCGAATTTGGTACGGGTGCTGTAAAGGTCACGCCGGCTCACGACCCGAACGACTATCAGATCGGCGAACGGCACGGACTCGAGCAGCTGCTGATCATGAACGACGACGGCACGATGAACGCGGCCGCCGGACCGGAGTTTGACGGATTGGATCGTTTCGCCGCCCGTGAAAAGGTCGTGGCGATGTTCGACGAGCTTGGCCTGCTCGAAAAGGTCGAGGACTATGAGATCACCTTGCCGATCTGCGAACGCTGCAAGACGATCGTCGAACCGATCTTGTCCGAACAATGGTTCGTCAAGATGGACGAAATGCGCGACCTCGCACTTGGGTTGATGGAGTCCGAGGGTTCTCCGCATTTTTCGCCTCAGGTGCCGCATGAAAAGGTTTACACCGCCTGGCTTGAAAACCTGAAGGACTGGACCATTTCGCGGCAGCTCTGGTGGGGACATCAGATACCGGCGTGGTACGACACCGACGGCAACGTTTACGTCGCCCGCACTGCCGATGAAGCACGCGAGAAAGCCGGCGGCAGGGAATTGCGGCCGGACAGCGATGTGCTCGATACTTGGTTTTCGTCCGGGTTGTGGGCGTTTTCCACCTTTGGTTGGAACGGCTCGGTTACCGAGACTGACGATCTCGACGCCTTTTTGCCGACCGATGTTCTTGTAACGGGCCGCGACATCATATTTTTGTGGGTTTCGCGAATGATGATGCTGACGAAAAAGTTCGCGGACAAGACGGCATTTCGCGACTGCGTGATTACCGGAACGGTGCTCGGAAAAGACGGCAAGCCGATGTCGAAATCGCGAAACAACGGCGTCGACCCGATCGAGATGTTCGATAAATTCGGCGTTGACGCGACCCGCATCTATCTCGCGTCGATCGCGACCGGAGCCGACATCAAGTGGAATGACGTCGGTGTCGAGACCTATCGTAACTTTGCTAACAAGATCTGGAACGCAACGCGATTTTCACTGCTGAACAGTGAAGGAGCAAAGGTCGACCACTCGAGTTTGACGGCCGAAGCTCTGCCGCTCGCCGAGCGGTGGATCATATCTCGACTTAACCAAACTGCGCTCGATCTCAACAAGGCTCTCGGTAAGTACGAGTTTCATACGGCCGTCTCGCTGCTCTACCACTTTTTCTGGGATGATTTCTGCGATTGGTATATCGAGCTCAAGAAAGATGAGATCAACGCGGGAGATGTCGAGGCAACGACTCGCATCCTGACGATCCTCGAGATCGCACTCAGAATGCTGCATCCATTTATGCCGTATCTGACTGAGGAACTGTGGCTGAAACTTCCGGGCACGTCGTCAGAGCTGAATAATCCCGCCTATTCCAAGGCCGACGCCAGCATAATGCTCACGAAATTCCCGCCGGGAGACGCATCAGCTCTCGACGTGTCGGCGGAAAGCGAATTGAACGCCGTTATCGAAGTGATCAAAAAGGTGCGAAATATCCGAAGCGAGATGAACATCTCGCCTTCGATCAAATTTACGGTGCACATCGCGGCCGAAAGAGCTTTGCAGGACGTCATGGAAGCCAACAAAGCACAGATCCTGAAGCTTGCACGAGCCGAGAATCTTGTGATCTCAGATTCGCTTGATGTTCCAAAGGCGTCGGCAAAGGCGGTTGTTGCCGGAAACGCGTCGCTCGCCGTTCCTCTTGAGGGCCTCATCGATTTTGATAAGGAACGAACGCGTCTAAACAATCAGATCACCAAGCTCGCTGAGGAAAAATCACGCCTCGACGCACAGCTTTCAAACCAAAACTTCGTCGAAAGGGCACCCGCGGAAAAGGTCGATGCCCTCCGCGAACGCCAATCCGAGCTAACGCATCAGATAAACACGTTGAATAACAACCTTGAGGCTTTGAATTAGTATGAATACCGTCAAGCTGCTCCTTATCTGCTCGATACTCGCTCTCTCCGCGACCTTTGCGATGGGTCAGGAACGCGAAATTACTGAGGAAACTTATTGGGCGGCGATTAGAACAGCGGATTCCTTTCAATGGAAAACTCCGGTAAGGATCACTCAATACGACGAACATTATGAGAGCGGAGTGATAGAAGAGAAGGGCGAGATCATAACGGAGAGACTTCCGCCCGATCGATTGAGAGTTGTCGAGCGAAAGGAAAAAAGCGGTAAGGTGGAAATCAAAGAGTCGATCAACGTCGCCGGCAAGTTCTATTGCAAGGAAAAGCGGTCGTGGAAACGATCTAACAGTTCCTGTGCACCGTCAACAATGTCAGTCTTCGACTCAGACGCGAAAACTCGTTTTTCAGTTTCAGACGAAAAAGTGGACGGATATCCCGTATTAGTTTACCGATTACAGATTAAGGAATCTCCTAGGCCGACAAATACAAAGAGGTTCCCTGACATATTTGAATACATTACCTGGGTCGATTCAAATGGCCGAATGATTCGTCAGGATAGGTTCTCCAGCATATCGAGTTCAGGTGAGAAAGTCTTTTACCGCAAAGAGGTCTTCGAATACAACCCAAAGGGCCTAAAGATCTTCGCTCCGATCAAGTAGGAGCATGTTATGACATTCTTTTCGCGTGATTTTGTTTTGGAAATGCTCGCCGTTTCGGTCGCGGTCTTGTGAATTGCCACTAGCTTTAGCTAGTGGACAACGATCCCCCTAAAATTCTCGCGGGCTTTAGCCCGCATTTTATTTTGGGCTAAAGCCCATTGCAATTTTGTCATCTAAACCACTAGCTAAAGCTAGTGGCAACTCATTTAAGAACATTCAAGAACAGCATCTGTTATCGAAACCCTCGAGGCCGTTCTCGACCAGACGTCATACGAATACGATCCAAAGGACCTCAAGATCGAGACACTGGTCAAGTAAATGAATTCACGCTGTAAACAAATAAAAAAGAGCGGATCGGCTTAGGCCTTTCCGCTCTCATTTAGTTATCGGCTTGGACGCGAACTATTTGTCGTCGTCTTTTCGAATCTTTCTTTTCGCCCTTGTCGTTGAGCATATCGGCCGTCAATTTGAACTTGCCGCCCTTCATTCCCATCGGGATCGGGAGCGAGTATTTGGCGGTTCCGCTCGACGGCAGGTCGACCTTGACATCGCCGCCGGTCATGGCTGTACCCTTTTCATCAGTCATGCTGAATTTGACGGTAACCTTGTCCATCGAATTAGAAATAACGGCATCGGCAAAGATCGTCTCACCGGCCTTATAGGTGGTCGTCTCGGTCTTGCTGTCCTTTTCCTTGAACGTCTTAAAGCTGCTCATGTTCGCCGTTGAAAAGCTGCAGGCTGTTGCGACAGCGATCGCGGCAATACTTACAAAAATAAAAAATTTGGTCTTCACGGTTGATTCTCCTTTTTGACTTAAAATACAGGGAAATTGTCCCAATTGATTATGGATTTTAGGGAGAATAGCTTGCCGCCGACCGTATGTCAAAGCGATAGGGGCACAATCGCGCTAATTTTTTCGAAGGCTTGCGGGAATCGGCCCCAAAGCAGATAATCGTTTTTATATGAATTGGCTGGAAAATGGCGAATTGATGGCGGCGATCGGCGAGTTTCTTGCAGAGGATATCGGCCGCGGAGACATTACTACCAAGGCGACAGTGCCGCCCGACACCCGTGGTATGGGCCGCTTTTTGGCAAAGGAATATCTTGTATTGTGCGGCCTCGATGTGGCTGAGGCCGTCTTTTTTCATCTCGATCCGGACAATGCCGAGATCGAAACGACCTTTAACGAAGGCGACGAAATCGAAGAGGGCACTGTCTTTGCCACGCTCAAGGGCTATGCGGACGTATTATTGGTCGGCGAGCGGACGGCACTCAACCTGATACAGCGTCTGAGCGGTATCGCGACCTTGACCCGGCAGTATGTCAAGGCGGTCGAGGGCACCGGTGCCGCGATCGTCGATACGCGAAAGACGACGCCAGGCCTGAGAATGCTCGAAAAATACGCGGTGACGGTCGGCGGCGGCAAGAATCACCGCATGGGCCTCGACGACGGCGTTTTGATCAAGGACAACCATATCGCTCTTGCGGGCGGGATCACCGAGGCCGTGCAGGCGGCAAAACGAAGTGTCGGCCATTTACACAAGATCGAAGTTGAGATCACAAATTGGGCTCAGTTGCGCGAAGCGATGCTCGCCGGAGCCGAGATCGTGATGCTGGATAACCAGACTCCCGAGGAGGCAGCAAAGCTTGTAGGTATGGCCCGCGACATCAATCCTTCAGTATTGATCGAAGCCTCGGGCGGTATGGACCTTGACCGCGTCCGTTCATATGCGGAGGCCGGGGTCGATCTGATCTCGGTGGGCAGATTGACGCACTCGGCTCGTGCGGTCGACATTTCGTTTAAGATACAGATCGCTTAACTACTTAGGCAGCTTTAGAGGTCGGCGGTTCGGTCATTGCGAGCATTTCCGGGTCAGGCTTTGGAAACGGCAGAAAGTGTATCGCCAGGCCTGAAAGGATCAATGCGGCGGTACAGGCGATGCCGCCTTCGATCCCGTAGCTTTCGCCCGTCAGCCAGAGCGGGCCGGCGTCGATCTCTCTCAATAGCGGCGTTGTTACGATGTCATGCATTCCGCTGACCTCGATCCCGAAGATCGAGCCCTGGGCAAAATTCCACATCAGGTGCAGCCCCCACACAAACCAAAGGTCGCGTGTCTTAAGGTATGCGACACCGAACCAAATGCCGGCAAGGACTGTATTAACGGTCGAAATGACACCGGCATTCGGATTGCCCGCATGAACTGCACCGAAGAAGATCGCGGTGATCGCGATCGCAAGCCATGCGAGTCCCGAGCGTGCGAACGTCTGCAGGATGTAGCCGCGGAACAGAGCCTCTTCAAACGCAGATGCCGCTGCAAAGACCAAAAAAGACGAGAACAGCGATAGCATAACGGCCCTTGAGTCTGCGTCGGCGTTTAGCCGGAAATGCATATTGCCGAATACCATCGCGACCGCCGTTCCGAGGGTTAGAAATCCAAGGATGTTTCCCGAGACGAAATTGACAAACCAATTTGCGGAAAACGACGCTCCGAGGGCCTTGTAAGGCAATCCTTCAAGCAGTTTCCCGCATACCCAACCGGCGAGCAGAGCCGGTATCAGGGAAAAGAGGCCGTTCGCCACTAAGAAGAGCGAGGTCCACGATCTCACATCGAGCCCAACCGAACTCAAGGCCATAAAACCGACGGTTCCAAACATCACCGCGGCGATCCCGAAGACGACGATGAAGACGGCGGCCCGCCAACCGCTGCGGATGCGGCCGTCTATGCCAAAAATTATCGGGTTTGGTGACTTCAAGCGTTTTGATGATAGCGAAATCAGTGACGACGGGCAAAACCCGGCTCGGACTTTCGCGTTTATGTTAAAATTGCCCAGAGAAATGGCCGAATCATTACCGCAAAAGCCAAAGCGAAAGGTCCCATGGGTCCTCGGTCTGGTCGTTCTCGCTCTGCTGGCGTTCCTGGTGCTCCTGCAGTCATCTAATCTTTGGAAGACCTTTTCCGCGGAAACAGCTAGCGATACTCTCCTGCTGTATGCCCTTTCGTCGCTGAATTTTGTCGCCTTTATCGTCTTCGGATTTATCTTTTTGCGAAGCATCGCAAAGCTGATCCGTGAGCGACGGGAGTTTCAGGTCGGATCGAGGATAAAAACACGGCTGCTCGGGTATTTCTTTATCGTCAGTCTGCTGCCGATCATCGCGATGGCCGGTTTTTCATATTTGTATATGAACCGCGCGCTTGAGCGATGGTTCACGCAGATCCCCGAAAACGTCGTTCGGCAGGCCCGCGAGGTCCAAAGCCAGTCGATCGCCGACCGGACCGCGAGGCTCGACGATGCGGCAAGAATGTTGGCGGCCCTGATCGAACGGGACCGGCCGACCGAGGCCGAACTCGCCAGGATCGCCGGAGCCGGAAAACTCGCTCACATTGAAGTACTTTCAAACGACAACCAAACGATCACCTCGTATGACCGTGACGTTGCGGCCGAACAGCGTGCCGAGCTCGATTCGATAATCAACCTGATCCGTTCGGGACGGCTTGATGAGCAGCAGCTACGCGACGGACTCGGGTTTGACGCGGCGATAGCGCCGATGTCAGGCGACCGAAAGCTGATGATCATCCCCGACCCATTCGGCGGCCTCAACGTCGGCCAGATCGTTGAAAATTCGCTGCTCGAATTTGACCGCCTCAAGGAAAAGCAGGTAAATGTACGCCTGGTCAGCCTTTTGACTCTGGGGGTTCTGACCTTTTTGCTGATCTTCGCATCGTCCTGGATCGCGTTCTATATCGCCCGCGGCCTAACCGTCCCGATCAAGGCTCTTGCTGAGGGAGCGGACGAGATCGCCCGGGGCAACCTCGGGTATCACGTGGACACGTTTGCTGAGGACGAACTCGCGCTGTTGGTGTCGGCATTTAATGAGATGTCCGCCCGGCTAAAGGCAAACTCGACCGAGTTGACCCAGCGTCAGCGATACATCGAGACGGTTGTGGCAACTTTGCCGAACGGCGTGATCTCGTTTGATCGCAGCGGATCGGTCGGCACCATCAATCCGGCGGCGATGTCCATTTTGAGGCTTGACGAAGCAGATTACGCCGGCGTTGAGGTGGACCGCATCGTCCGGGACGAAGACCTGCCGATACTTGATCGTCTGCTGGCCAGAGCAAAGCGTGTCGGCCGGGCGTCTGAGCAGACGGTGTTAAAGCGATCTCAGCGGGATGGCGAAAGCGAATCGCCTTCGGATCTTCCGGTGGTTCTTACGGCGGCCGCGTTGCCGGACGACAATGGCGTTGTTTTGGTGATCGAAGACCTGTCTGAGCTGATCAGCGCCCAACGGGCGTCGGCATGGCAGGAGGTCGCCCGGCGAATGGCCCATGAGATCAAAAATCCGCTAACGCCGATACAACTCTCGGCCGAGCGGATAGCTAAGAAATGTGTTGAAACGCCGCTTGTCATTGACGCTGACACCTCGATCCACTCGAGCGTCAGTCCCGAACAGGCGCGTAAGATCGTAAAGGAAGGTACAGAGACCATCCTTCGCGAGGTCGAAAGCCTCAAATCGATGGTCGATGAATTTTCGCGATTCGCCCGATTGCCGTCGGCCAAACTCGAACCGTGCGGGATCAACGAGATCGTTCAACAGTCGCTGTCGATGTATCAGGACCGAATCGCCGACCTTATGATAAATGCTGATCTTGCCGACGGCCTGCCGCAGATCTCGGCCGACGCCGAGCAGTTGAAGCGGGTTTTTGTTAATCTGATCCAGAACTCGATCGAGGCGTTTCCGGCCGGATCGACCGATCGACAGATCAGCATTTCGACGCGGTATGAGGCAGCACGGGATCTAATTGTGGCCGAGGTCGCGGATAACGGCTCAGGAATTCCGCTAAGTGATCTCCAAAAGTTGTTTCAGCCTTATTTTTCTACCAAGGGCCGCGGCACCGGGCTCGGGCTGGCGATCGTTCAGCGAATAATCGGCGAACATCAGGGAAAGATCAAGGTCGCGGCAAACCAGCCTCGGGGTGCGAAATTTATAATCGAACTTCCGACCATTGGATAGATTTTTAGATGATTAATTCAGTTTTGATCGTTGACGATGAACCGGGGATCCGCGAAACCTTGCGCGGTGTGCTCGAAGACGAAGGATTTGATGTCGAATCATGCTCATCCGGCGAGGAGTGTTTGGAGATCGTTCGCCGGACAGACTTTGGCTGCATTTTGCTCGACATTTGGCTCGGGGCGGGAATTGACGGGCTTGAGACTCTGAAGAGATTAAAATCCGAGGGCGTCGGATCATCAGTCGTAATGATATCTGGCCACGGCAATATAGAGACGGCGGTTCGTTCGACAAAGCTCGGAGCCTATGATTTCATCGAAAAGCCGCTAAGCCTCGACCGGACTGTACTTACCGTCAAGAACGCCATTCGGCAGCACCAACTTGAGCAGACCAACGCCCAACTCCGATCTGAACTTGCCGAACAATACGTTATGGTTGGCGAATCGGTCGCAATGAGGGCCCTTCGAAAGCAGATCTCTATCGTTGCACCGTCCGATGGGCGAGTTTTGATCTCGGGCGAGAGCGGAACCGGCAAAGAACTGGTCGCAAGAGCTATCCACGCTAAGTCAAAGCGTAAGAATGCGGCATTTGTCGAGATCAACTCGGCGGCGATACCCGAGGAACTTGTCGAATCTGAGCTGTTCGGACATGCCAAAGGGGCATTTTCCGGCGCGATGAAGGCAAAAAAGGGCAAATTCGAGATCGCTGACGGAGCAACGCTCTTTCTGGACGAGATCGGAGATATGTCGCCGCGGGTACAGGCCAAAATGCTCCGCGTGCTGGAGGAACAGCGTTTCGAGCCTGTTGGCAGCAATACGCCCATAACGGTTGACGTGAGAGTCATTTCTGCGACCAATAAGCCGTTGGATGGGCTGATCGAAAGCGGCAGTTTCAGGTCTGATCTCTTTTATCGGCTGAATGTGATCCCGTTTCAGATACCGCCGCTCCGCGAGCGTCCGGAAGATATCCCGCTTTTGGTCGAGCATTTTAACCGACGCTTTTCGGCCGATTATGGCAAACGCCCGAAAACATTCGACGAGGCCGCGATGGACGTTCTACGATCAAATAACTGGCTCGGTAACGTTCGTGAACTGAAGAATACGATCGAACGGGTAGTGATCATGTCGTCAAAGGACGTGATAACGCCCGCCGAACTCCCGGACATGGAAACTGCAAACGAGCAGCCGGCGATCAGTTTCAGGTTTCAGACCTTCAAGGACGCGACCGACGCATATCAGCGAGAGTTTATTCAGCATAAACTCGCCCAGTTTGACGGGAACGTCGCCCGTGCCGCCGACGACATGGGCGTTGACCGCAGCCATTTGTACCGCCGAATGCGAAACCTTGGGATCAAGAGCTGATACTAACTACAAAAAAAGGGCCGCATACGCGGCCCGTTTTTTATCGAATTTCCCGTTATCTATTTTTTGGTGACCGGAAAACCGCGTTTGATCATAAGCGCGTCGACATTCGGGTCGCGCCCGCGGAAATTTCGATACGCCTGTGCCGGGTCGATCGTATTGCCGACCGAAAAGATGAAATCCTTCAGCCGTTTACCGACCTTTTTATCATAAGGGCCGCCCGCCTCCGTAAATGCTCCATACGCGTCAGCCGTTAGGACATCTGACCAAAGGTAGCTGTAGTACCCAGCCGAGTAGCCGTCATTTGCAAAGATATGGCCAAACTGCGGCGTCCGGTGCCGCATTACGATCTCATTCGGCATTCCGAGTGACGCAAGGGTTTCCTTTTCAAATGCGTCCGGGTCGATCTTCTTCGCTCCGGCTAGATGCAGTTTCATATCGACCAGGGCACTGGCAAGATATTCCGTCGTTTCGAATCCCTGATTGAAAGTGCCTGCCTTTTCGATCTTGTCGACCAATGATTGCGGAATCGGCTTGCCCGTTTGGTAGTGCAGGGCAAATTTCTGGAGCACCTCGGGCGTGGACATCCAGTGTTCCATCAGCTGCGACGGAAATTCGACGTAATCCCGGGCGACGTTAGTTCCCGACAGGGTAGGGTAAGTGACGTTCGATGACAGTCCATGAAGAGCGTGGCCAAATTCATGAAACATCGTCTCAGCGTCATCCCACGAGATAAGAACCGCTTCGCCCGGTTTGCCCTTAACGAAATTCGAGTTGTTCGAAACGATGGTCGTCACCTCGCCGTCCATTCGGTTCTGCGAGCGATATGCATTCATCCAGGCACCCGAGCGCTTGCCGTCACGGGCGTACGGATCGAAATACCACATTCCGATATGTTTGCCGGTCGATCTGCTCTTGACCTCATAAACCGTGACGTCGGGATGGAAGACGGGTACGCCGGTTACCGGTGAAAACGAGAAATCAAATATCTCGCCCGCGACCCAGAACATGGCCTCGCGGATCTTGTCGAGTTGGAGATAGGGCTTCACTTCGTTCTGGTCGAGGTCATACTTCGCCTTTCGGACCTTTTCAGCGTAGTAGCGATAGTCCCAGGCTTCGATCTTGATCTTGGCCCCTTCCTTGTCGGCAAGTGCCTGCATATCAGCGACCTCTTCTTTGACCCTCGCGATGGCTGCCGGCCAGACGCCCTCCATCAGCTTCATCGCATTCTCGGGCGTTTTGGCCATCTGTGGTTCCAAACGCCAATGGGCGTGCGTCGGGTAGCCCAACAATTTTGCTCGCTCGGCACGCAATTGAAGTATTTCAGGAATGATGCCGTTGTTGTCGCGGGCGTCACCGTTGTCACCGCGGTTGATGAACATCTTAAAGGCTTTTTCACGCAGATCGCGACGATCCGAATAGGTGAGGAATGGGTCGATCGACGAACGCGTGTTGCGGATCATCCACTGGCCCGGCTTGCCCTTTGCCGTTGCGGCGGCGGCGGCCGAGTCCCTGAATGATTGCGGCAGGCCGGCAAGGTCGGCTTCGGACGTCAGCATAAGACTGAGTTGGCCCTCATCGCCCAAAAGGTTTTGGCTGAATCTTGTGAACAGACCCGCGAGCTGTTGATTGATCTCGGCGAGCCGTGCCTTATCGGCCGCCGCGAGTTTCGCTCCCTGCCGGACGAAGTCCGTATAATACTTCCAGACCAACCGATACTTTTCGCCGCGAACCGAACGCTTTTTCGATTCGGCTTGATAGACCGCCTCGATCCGCTTGAACAATGCGGCGTTTTGAGTGATCTTGTCGCCGTGTGCGGCGAGTTTGGGCTCCATTTCGGTCTGTATCGGTTGAAACTCATCCGAACTCATATTGGTCGCCCAAATACCGTAGATCGTCGACACGCGTTCGAGCATCTGTCCCGAACGCTCCAGGGCCATTATCGTGTTCTCAAAGGTCGGCTTGGCGGGATCTGACGCGATCTTGTCGATCTCGGCAAGATTCTCGGCCATCGCCATTTCAAGAGCCGGCTTGAAATCCGCCAGTTTGACCTTGTCAAATGGAGGCAATCCGCCGTGCGGGCCCGTCCATTTCGCGGTCAGCGGATTTTCAGCGGGAGTTGCCGTCACGGATGCGATAGCGGGCATCTCAGTTGACTTGATCATAAAGATAGTTAGTGCGAAGCCTAATGATACGGCTCCAATTGCGGTATAAAGTGACTTCATAATTGTATTCCTCTGCTAGTCGAAGTGTAGCTTTTTACGCGGCAGCGAACAAATATGTTATCGAGTGGGGAAACGAGAAAAGGACGGCCAAAGAGCCGTCCTTTTCGCAATTAGTGGTACACCCGGCATGATTCGAACATGCGACCCCTTGATTCGTAGTCAAGTACTCTATCCAGCTGAGCTACGGGTGCTCAAAAGCAAGTAGATAGACTACAAACCAAACGGCGATGTGTCAAGTTACGACCTACTTTGCAAAATAGCCGGTCTTGGTACGGGATATCAGAGTGTTGTCCGTCGTTTCTAATTTTATCGAACGCCACTTGCCGTCACGCTTTTCATTCGCGGGTTGATACTCGATCGTGTAGAGCGTTCGGAGGTCGGCGGCGACCTTAGCATAGAGCGTACCCATTTCTTCGAGCCGGTTGATCGAATTTACGACGCCGCCGGTCCGGTCGGCTATTATCTGGAGCCTTGCCCGGGCGGCCTTGTACATTGCAATCTGCCGCGGGGTCGGGTCAGCCAGTTTGGCAGGATCGCCGGTGGGCAGTGCGAGCGGATAGATCGTCACACCCTGACGATCGGCCTGGTTGAGCACCCGCAGGAGCGTTTCGTTAGTTTCCGGCTTGATCGCGGTCGGTACTTGGGCGTCCGTCAGGTTGGCCATTTGCTCGCGGTCGCGATCCCTGAGGGCCGTATCAACGCCGTCCGATAGCACAATGATAGCCTTTCTACGACTTTTTTCTCCGGCCAGTTTCTCGAGGGCGAGGTCGATCGCCTTGTATAACTGGGTCTTGCCGCGGCCGTTCGAGAGTTCGATCGACGTGCCTATCGTCCGCCGGTCGGTCGTAAAGTCATTACGGAGGTTAACTTTGTCGTAGAATTCAATGACCGCCACGCGATCTTGCGGCGTCAGCGCGTCGACGAATCTGAAAGCCGACTGCTTCATCACTTGTCTGAAGCCGAGCGTCGATCCGCTCATGTCCAGGATCATTACAACGCTGAACGGAGCAGACGACGGCTCGAAACGGGTGATCTGCTGCTTTACACCATCCTCATAGATCGTGAAGTTTGACCGGTCAAGATCGAGCACCGGCCGGCCCCGGCCATCGACAACACCGACATTGAGCCGGACGATCGATGACTCGACCCGGATCGGGTCGTCATCCTGGCCGAACGCAGCCGCGGCGAGGATCGAAATTAGAAAAAGAAAAGCGGCCGCTTGGACAGACTTCATAACAAAATATTACCAATCAGACGCTGTTTATCGAAGTCCGGGTTGTATGCCGTCCGAGGTCATAAATTTCTTAACATTGACAATATAATCGGCTACAATGATAGTTTATTTGCTTTGGCGAGGAACGCGGCGAAATATTTTCGGCAAATATCCTCTCTCGGACACGTCAACAAAAGGTGATCGGGATGCTCTTTCGACCGAATTTTTGTGCGAACTGCGGGACCAAGATCGAGCGGCCTGAATGGCGGATATGGACCAGCCGGCGATTTTGTCAGGTCTGTGAAACTCAGTTCAAAGGGCAGGACCTGATCCCGAAGGTCGTTGTCGTTTTGGGCGTTATGACCGGACTGGTCGGCCTCGGGGGCTATTTTGGGGGTCCAACGCCAGAGCGGCAACCATCACCCGAACAGGCAAAGAGATTTGTCGCTGCACCGGAGAACAGGCCCGCCGCACCGGTTGCCAACAGTTCAGCGGCTGCAAACGTTCCGGTTAATGCCGTTGATGTACGCGGGGTCGATCGGGCAAATACAAAGATCACGCCGGCCAACACCGCGGAAATGCCGGCTGCACCGGATGAGGCGAAGTATTATTGCGGTGCTGAAACCAAAAAGGGAACGCCATGCTCGCGTAAGGTGAAGGGAAATGTTCGCTGTTATCAGCACGAAGGTATGCCGGCGATGCTTCCGGCGAGTAAACTGCGAATCAGCTGAATTCGTGCACACAAGTTCCGAGATCTAATTACAGATTAACCAATGAAACCACTTGCTCCGAACACGATGATCCAGAACCGCTATTTGGTGGTTCACCTTATTGGCAAAGGCGGCATGGGCGAGGTTTACCTTGCTGTCGACCAGCGTTTAGGCAGTGCGGTCGCCCTCAAGCGAACCAGCTTTGCCGACGATGCCGGCTTGGCCGCCGCGTTTGAACGCGAGGCAAAGATACTCGCACGCCTTAGGCATCCCGTCCTTCCCAAGGTCAGCGATCATTTTACCGAAAACGGCGACCAGTTTTTGGTGATGGAGCACATCTCGGGCGACGATCTTTCCAAACGTCTCGAATCCGCCAACAAGGCATTTCCGGTGAGTTGGGTAATGTTCTGGGCCGATCAGCTGCTTGACGCACTTTCATACCTGCATTCGCATGAGCCGCCGATCATCCATCGCGACATCAAACCTCAGAATCTGAAGTTAACTGATGAAAATCACATAGTTTTGCTTGATTTTGGGTTGAGCAAGGACACGGCCAATCAGTCGGTGATCTCGGCTCCGGGAACGTCCGGCAGTGTCGTCGGATACACGCCGCACTTTGCACCGATGGAGCAGATACGGGGAACCGGGACCAATCCTCGAAGTGATATTTACTCGCTATCGGCTACGTTGTATCAGTTGATGACCAATGTGGTGCCGGCCGACGCACTTTCGCGTGCGGATGTAATGTTGAATGGCCAGGCCGACCCGATCCGGCCGCTGTCGGAACTTAATCCGGAAATATCGCCTGCCGTTTCATCGGTAATACTCAAGGGGCTCGAAGTTAGTCAGGACAAGCGATTCGGGTCTGCGAGCGAAATGCAAAAGGCCCTTCGTGCCGCTTACGCTCAGATCCAGACGGCCATGGCCGCCGACACGGTGGTGATCACCGCGGACGACATTACCTCCGACGTGCATTTGACGTCGCCGCCGATAAATACCAATGCGCCGGTCGCACCGTCCGAGATGGCGACCATCACTAATTCGCAGCCATTCGTCAGTCCGGTAGCGACCTCGCCGGAGGTAGTTGAACCGATCGCCGAAGCTCCGGCGCTTGAAGAGACGATCCAGATGGACAGAGCGGATGCGATCGAGGAGATCCGTCAGGCCGATGTCAAGACCGAAGTATTTTTGGGGGCTGATTCGCCCGTCGCAGCTGCCGTTCCGCCATCACCTTTTGTCGAGCCGGACAAGAGTCCCGCTGACGAGTATACTCCGACGCCGGCATTCGAGCCGGCCGCTACTGTTCCGCTCTTCGATGTCAGCGAGGCTGTTGCGTCTTCCGAACCGCCGACCCCTGAGTTTTTTGACTCACCGGCCGCTGTTTCATCTCCGCCGCCGCCTGAACCGGCCGTCGTCGAAAGTGCGCCGTCCGTCCCGGCAACGGCAGAAAAGGCAACTGCGCCGAAAAAGCGTTCAAAAGCGGGACTCGTCATAGGCGGATTGATAGGGCTTTTGTTTTTGGGAGCCATCGCGGCAGGTGCCGCTTGGTTCATTTACAATAATTTCATGGCTCCGGCCAATGTGTCGCCAACTCCGTCGCCGTCGCCCGCCGCCAGTGCAACGCCGGCATCTACCCCATCGCCGACACCGGAACCGAGCCCGACGGCCTCGCCTGAGTCCAACTCTAATTCCGAATCGAACTCGGGCATTACCGTTTCGCCGACACCGGAGCCGACAACGGGGTCAACGCCGGCAACGCGGCCAACGCCGCAGACGGGGCCGGCCAAAACGCCGCCTGTCGGACCGGCCAAAACTCCGGCCGCCAAGCCGCCGGTGACGCCTAAGGCTAAACCGAACAACGACCGAACGGTGATCGATCAATAGGTCCAATAGAGCGATATTATGTGCAAAAAGTCAGTTTCAATATTTAGTTTGTTGATCGTGTTGTCGGCGATGACGCTATTCTGCGGAATCAGCGCTAATGCCCAGACAAAAAAGGAACGCCAGCAGGCATTACAGCTTGTTAACCAAGCTGATAAGTTCTTTAACCAAAAGGATTATCGGTCGGCGGCTGATGCCTATGCGCAATCGATACGCATCGTGCCTAACAATGGCTACGCACACTTTTGGAAGGGCTATGCTCATTACAACCTGAAGGAGAACGACGCCGCTTTGAACGAGTTTGCGATCGCTCTGTCACAGGGCTTCAAACCGATCCAGGTTTACACGGTCAGGTGGTATGTCTATTACGATCAAAAGGACTATGATTCGGCAATCGCAGATATACAACGCGGTCTGGCACTTGAACCGCGAAACCTGTTGTTTTTGAAGGCCTTAGGCGAATTGTACCTGGCCAAGAATCAACTCCAGGATGCTCTGAGGGCTTATCAACAGGCGGTGCTTGTCGCACCGAAAGATGGCGACCTCTATTACAGCATAGCCAGAGTGCAGTTCGGGCTTGGCAATACGGCCGCCCAGGCAGCGGCTGCCGATGAGGCGATCAAAAAGAATACCCAACTGCTGGGTGACGCCTACTTTTTGCTAGGGGACGCACAGCAAAAGCAGAAAAAGAACGCTGATGCCATATCTTCGTACCAGCGGGCGATCGCCGCAAAGCCGCTCAGTTATCAGGCATATCGAAATCTTGCCGAGATCTTTCGCAGTGAAAGCCGCTACAATGAAGCCATCGACATCGAAAAGCGGGCCTTGCTAATGTATCCGAATGACGGCTACATCTACACCGATATTAGTTGGTATTACAGCCTTGCCGACCGTCATGAGGAAGCGATCCAGGCCGCTCAGTCGGCCATAAAGATCCTGCCGCAGGAATACATGGCGTATACGAACCTCTGCCGGGCGTATAACGACACCAAACAGTATCCGTTGGCAATAAATGCGTGTAACAGTGCCTTGAAGATCAATCCGAAAGACGGCGAAACGTACTTCTACCTTGCCAGGGCATATGACCTTTCGGGCCGGACGGCCGACGCGACGCGAAACTATTCGCTGGCGGTAAAGGGATTGGCCGAAGCTGCAAAAGCGGACCCGACCAATTCCGACACAATGTACCTGCTCGGCAATGCTTATTTTTCCGACAATCAGCGGGAACGGGCGGTCGATGCGTACAACAAGTGCCTTGAGCTGAATCCTCGATTTGCAAAGGCAAGGTTAAATCTTGGCCGAACTTTGGTTCTGAAAAAGGATAAGGCCGGAGCAATGGTGCAGTACAATGAACTCCTCAAGATCGATCAGAAGCGTGCGGCGCAGTTGAAGGCAGATATCGACAAGCTATAACTGGAGTTGATGATCAGACAGGGGAGCATGTCATTTTGCGGCATGCTCCTTTTTTTAGCGCTTAGAGACCGTCCTGGTGCTTACGTTGACAGTCTTGAACTTCAGCACGACGCGGACGTTGTCACCGCGGTTGTCCAAAACCGCCGGCACGAACGGTGTATTTGATCCGTCAGCCTGCAGAGCCCGTTCGAGATCCGCCATCGTTTTAGCGTCGCTGTTGCCCTCAACAACCTCAGTCACGCTCGCCAGGCCGTTCGAAAGTACGTTTGCCACAACCACCACCTCATCGTCACGCATTCGGGAGCCGACCAGTGACCGCGTGAGTGCGACGATCGCACCATTGGGGTTGATACTGGGGGATTCGCCGGCAACCGACATCCGTGAGCGTGCGTACTCGGTCGGCGAAATGTCACTCGTGCCTTCCACATTGCCCGGAGCAAGCATTATCCGAGTGTCGCGCCCGCGATCGCTCGAGATTATTTCACCCGCGGAGCGGGCACCCGCGAACATCATCGACAAAAACGATATCCCGATCACCAGCGAGGCCGCTACGCCTATTCCCAACGGCATCAGCCGCATCGGCATCCAGTCGCTAACCGAGGTCGAAAAGATCGAAGGCCGTCCTTCCGAGATCTTTTCGCGGAGAGCGAACTTGATGTTTCCCGCAACCGCGGGCGGCATCGCCGGCCTGCCTAGTCGCCTGAGGTCGTGCCGAACACGCCGCTCCTGGTCTAATTCTTCACGGCAGAGAGGACAGTCCGAAAGGTGGCCGTCATACAACGCCATTTCTCCGTCCGACAAGACTCCGTCGACATAGAGCGAGAATTTAGATCTTAGATCACTGCATTTCATTGAATTAACTCCGATCCGGCAAAATTGACTGCCGGCCGTTCCGAATGAATGGCTCACTGACCCCGGCTGTTTTCAAAAAGACGAAAACAACGCTATGCTGCGGCTCAGGTTTGCGATCGTCGAAACTTCGGTATATCTGCATAGACATGTTGCTGATCCATTCAAACAAGTACCGCTGTTACTACTCCCGATGACCTTTTCCCCCAACTCTCGCTCTCTTTTGACCTATCGTTTGGCACCGATTTTTTTGTGTGCAAAGATGAGACCGGGGCGAGTCAACCATTCATTCAGTTGTCAAAAATCCTTCAATTTCCGCCGCAACTCTTCACGGCCGCGAGAGATACGGGACTTTACTGTCCCGATCCCGATATCCAGTGCGATGGCCGTTTCCTCATAACTCAGGCCCTCGATATCGACCAGTATCACGGCCTCTCTGAACGCGATCGGCAGGTCGAGTAGTGCCGAATTCAGGGCTGCCCGGCGTTCGCGGCTCAGTACTTCGTCCTCGGGGCTCGATCCGCGATCGGCGATGACGTCTGAAAGCGTCATTTCCGAATCACCGATCACTGCGTCCAGCGAGATTGTTCGTTCACGCTTTCGGCGTTTCCACCAGCGAAATCGGTTTCGTGACTCGTTGACCGCTATTCGAAACAGCCAGGTCTTTAGTCCCGAATCGCCGCGAAACCGGCCGATCGAGCGGTATGCGTTGAGGAACGTTTCCTGGGTCAATTCGGCGGCGTCATCAGCATTCTCGGTCAGGCGGTAGAGCAAGGAAAATACATCGCCCGAATAGCTGTCGACGAACCGGTCAAAAGCGTCCGTATCGTTGGCCTTTAGTTTTTCAAGCAGTTCGGATTCGTATGATGTTCGGGCGGAGAGAGGCTGAGCCGCCAGGGCGGCACTTCGGAATTCTTCGTCGTCAAGCGTCATTGACCGTGTGAAGACCATTTCCTGCCTTTAGTGAGTTCCGATCTTGGGAACCCTCAAGCTGTCCGTCCGCATATTTTTGCGAACCGGAATACTTAGACACCATTCATCTGAAAAAGTTCCCGGAACGACGAAAAAAACTTCCCGGACGATGGTTTTCAGCCAAGGCATACCGGCTTTCGATTTCCCATTAGTTGCTCTATCCGTCGTTTTGAGCTAAATTAACTCTTTTGGAAATCGGCCGGTCTCGGCAATTATACAACGATTGTATAAGTTAGAATTGCAGTTTTTTTATCATGGCAAGAAAGCAAAGACGTTTTGAACAGTTGGCTGCGGCCGCAACTAAACCGGCGGAAAAGATCAGTTATCAGGATCCTTTCCAACAGCAGGTAAATAAGAAACTCGAGGATGTCGGCCAAAAGTTCGAAGGAAAGGGTAAGACCATTCTTTACGGAATTGCGGCTGCGGTACTCGTATTGATCATTGGCGTTGTCGCGTATTCGTATATGAAGCGTTCGTCGGGTGCGGCACAGGCGGCCCTCGGCAAAGCGATCGAGACGTCGCAGGCGCGCGTTACGGATCAGCCGCCGCCGGCCGGATCTACGGATCGTACGTTCAAGACCGAGAAAGAACGTGCTGATGCCGCCATCGCTGAGTTTCAGGCGGTTGCCGACAAATTTGGCGGCTCGGTTGCCGATAAAGCCAAATATTTCATCGCCGTGAACCGGCTCATGTCTGATCGGGCTGCTGGGATCGCCGAACTCGAGGCAATGTCGAAGGGAAGTTCGGAAACGGCTAAACTTGCAAAATTTGCTCTCGCTCAGACAAAGGCCGATGACGGCAAATTTGACGAAGCCGTGACGCTCTATCAGGAACTGGCCGCGATGGCCGATCCTATCGTCGCAAAGGACACGATCAATTTTGCGTTGGCCAAGGCTTACGAGAAGCAAGGCAAAAAGCAGGAAGCTATCGACATTTACTTTGCGATCGCAAAGGCCGCTGCTGAAGCCAAGGATGCGGACGGTAAGGCCATGCCGCTAACCGAAACGGCACGCGATGCCAAGGACAAGGTGACGCAGCTCGCTCCGGACAAAGCAAAGGATATCCCGGAATCGACGCCTGAATCGCCTTTCGGCAACTAACGGCCGACCGTCAGTACTATTGAAACGAGCCCCGGCTGTACTATTGTTACAACTGGGGCTTTTTCGTTTGCCATCGAGGCTGGCGGAGAATTTTTGATGAAGCCGAACGATTAGGCGTATATCCAACCAGACGCAGAAACCAGGATGCTCAGAAAGACCGTGAATCATGATGATGTAGGTTCCGCCGGCGAAACGGCCGTCGGGGCATACGCTGTTATGAACGAGCCGATCAGGATAAGGGTCTCGCCGCATTCGTATTTCATCGCTCTGTTACTCGGATCATTCTTTTCCGCATTCCTGTTTTATCTCGAGCTTGATCTCCCGGCCATATCGCTTTTTATCATTGCCTGGATAGTCGTCCCTTTCCTGGCGATGAATGACCATTTAGTTTTCGACGGACGGTCACTGACGCGGGCGGGCATTTTGCCATTCCTGTGGTCAAGACTTAATGGGACCCGCCGAAGGCTGAAGATCAACGACATCGAGCAAGTCGAGACACAGGCGCTTCGCACGATGAAACGCGGCGGAAATGTCTACTATCGATATCGAACGGCGATCAGAGGACGCGGATTGGTGTTCGCATTTGCGTCGGGCGGCGATGAATATCGTCGAATGATCCGTGCATTGCTGCCGCCTTTATCGGAGAACGTGCTTGATAACCGGTCGCTCGATCTGCGCGATCATCTGACTGACCCTAAAGAAGCCCTGATGAAAGCTGAGTTTGAGCACATCCCGTCCGCGGAATTTTTACGGACGGAATTCGCAAAGACGTCGTCAGGCTCGCGACCGCCAACTCCTCCGAACGAGATTGATCGCGAGCGGGCGGATTATCTGACAGGTCTCGGCAACGAACTACGAATAAACGGATTTCTACCGCAGGCGGCAGAGGCCTTCAGAAGGGCACTTGTTATTGATCCAAAAAGCAGCGGGATCTTGTATGGATTGGCAAGCTGTCTCGCGTCGATGGCAGGTACCGAAAGGGATCCGAAACTCAAGCGGCGTGCCGTAGCGGCCTTTCGGTTGGCACTGCGCGATCAGCGGATCGCCGGCGAAACGCTCTCCAGAATCGGCGAATCTCTTTTCCAGGCCGCTGAACCGGTACTTGCCGAACGGGCCTTTCGCCGCGTTCAGGACGAATTCGGCGGCAATTTCAGGGCCGCTCGCGGCCTTGCCGAAATAGCTTTGCGCGACAGTAAACTCGCCTACGTTATCCACCATTTTTCGGCAGCCAACAGATTTTCTGAAACGCCGGCGGCACGACGCTGGACTCGGGGTGAGGTCGAGTATTTTTCAAATCTGAATAATGACGACGAATATCTCGATTTGGAGATCGGCCGCGTCGAAATGCTTGAGTCGCTTGACGGCCTGAAGAGATCTTCACTACGCATCGCGTTATTCGGATTTCCGGCAATAATGATCGGCCTCTTGCTTGATGATACTCTGATAGCCAATATCGGATGGTCGATCTCCGCGATCGCATTGTTGTTATGGACCGGTATGAATATCGGAGCGAAAATGCTTGCCGCCCGCATTCCGTACGATCTTGTTGAAATGGACGATAGAAATTGAGATCGTCGATATCCCTGCCCGCTCGCCCTCGCGAACAATTCTGCTCAAATGCCAAGATTTCGTGATAGACTCGTCGCTGACCCTAACAGAGAATTTTATCGCCGTTTTTACGATCAATCTGAATTTGGAGGAATTGGAAATGACTAATGGAAGGCGCACAGTCACTATCTTCGCTCTCGCATTGTGTTTTGCGGTGCTTGCAATTGGTGTTAACGCACAGGCTACCAGAACGTGGGTGTCCGGCGTCGGCGACGATGTTAATCCGTGCAGTCGAACCGCACCATGTAAAACGTTTGCTGGAGCGATATCGAAGACCGCAACGAATGGTGAGATCAATTGCATCGATCCGGGCGGATTTGGTGCGGTGACCGTTACCAAGTCAATCACCATCGACTGCACCGAGGTTTCGTCCTCGATACTGGCCTCAGGTGTTACGGGAGTGATCGTCAATATCACAAATCCCGCAGACACGCTCAAGACATTTCGTTTACGCGGCGTTTCGATAAATGGGGCCGGCACCGGACTGAATGGCGTTCGCGTTCTCGCCGCCAACAGTGTATTTATCGAGGATGTGATCATTGACGGGTTCACTCAGCACGGCATCTCTGTCGAGACCTCGACGGGCCTTACCAAGTTTGTCATCAGCGGAGCCACGATCAGTAATAATTTAGGAAACGGATTCAACACATTTATTATCGGCGGAGCGTCGGCCACCCTCTCGGTCAATGATTCGCTGTTTGCCGTCAACAACATCGGGTTCAACTTGAGCCAGTCTGTCAAGACGACCTTTCAAAATTCGATCATTACGGGAAATAATACAGGCGTCCTCGTCAATTTTGGTGAACTCGGGATGACCAACTGTCAGGTTTCCGGCAACGGGGTCGGTGTCCAGGCCGCGTCGGGCGGTGTGATACGAATGTTCAACAATTCGGTCATCGGAAACACGACAGGGCTGACCGGATCATCGCTGATCTCACTTGGACTTAACGTGATCCGCGGAAACAGCACCAATGGTACGTTTACCTCGACTGAGGCCACGCAGTAAAGGGCGTGGATGGCGTGTGGTGCTTTTGCGGAAGCTTTGAGCTAAAATTCGGGTATGCACAAGCATTTCGTCTTACCTCTGGTTGTTCTGTTTTTGGCAGCCGGGTATCTGTTCGTCGGCACAAGCGTTCCAAACGCCCAGCGTATTGCCGCTCCCACGCCTGAAAAGCGAAAGGTGATGCCTGAGGTCATTATTCTGGCCAGGAATGCTAAGCTCGGGCCGGTCACATTTAACCATGTCAAGCATAACGGCGGCGAGTACAATGCCGGCGGGCCGATAGCCTGTATCGAGTGTCATCACACGGCGCAGCCCGCCGCTGATCTGGTCAGTGCTCCGCCGCACAAGGCGGTCTGGCCGGCGGGCCGCACGACGACCCTCACAGCTGAGTTATTTGCCGAAGACCCGATCAAGGCAGGCGTTGCGGCTTGCCGCGATTGCCACGCACGGGCCGGAAGTAAGCCTAAACTGCTCGACAAAATGCCGGTTTTCGAAGACCTTGGAACGGGGACGAGCACAAAACTCACAAATCAACTCGCGTTTCATCAGGCATGTGACACTTGCCATTTCCAGATCGGATTTCGCTCGGAGGGGACCAGGGCCCCGAGATCGACCAACTGTGCATCGTGTCATAAGCCCGCAAAAGGGAAACGGTGACAATTCAATTCCATCTGCCCGCAATATAAAAAGGCTTCGTTCTCTCGAACGAAGCCTTTCCAGGTTTATTGTAAGACTAGGCATTTGATGCCGACTTTCCGGGCAGATTCAGCATCGACGACCATCGATACTCGGGCATCTCCCAACCGGTCTCCAATTTGTTCAGGATGAACTCGGTCATGTTATCGACGATCCAGCGGTGGTTCTTTTCGCCTACCGAGGCGAGTTCCGCATCCGGTGCCGGATTCATAAAGTCGATGGCGTAGGGGACACCGTCCTTGATCGCAAATTCGACCGTATTCAGATCATAGCCGAGGGCGTTGCAGATCGTCCTTACGTCCTGTTCGACCCGTTCATGCAATTCCGGGGTCAAGTAATCATCAACGTCCACGTACTGCATACCGGACAGATACGGTTTCGACGGATCGTACGGCATCACCAGGACCTTTTCCTTTCCGACACAGTAGCAGCGAACGAAATGATCGTATTCGACGCCTTCCTGCAGCGTCATACACAGCGTGCCCGAATCATTGTATTCCCGGAAAAGTTCTTCCATATTGTGGATCTTCGACACATTTTTCCAGCCGCCGCCGTCAAACGGCTTAAGGAAAGCCGGGAAACCGACATAGTCGACCACGCCCTGCCAGTCGATCGGAAATTCGAGATTGCGCAGACTTTCGCTAGTAATGTCCTTGATGTAGCTGTGCTGCGGCAATAGAACCGTCTTCGGGATCGCGACGCCGAGCTTTGCGGCCAGACAGAAGTTGAAAAACTTGTCATCGGCGGACCACCAAAACGGATTATTGATGATATAGGTCCCTTCGAGAGCGAACCGCTTCAACATTGCCCGATAGTACGGAACCTCATGTGAGATGCGGTCGATGATAACGTCATATTTCTTAGGTTCATCGAGCCTGATCCCGCCGACCGTGATCATTTCGGCAGTGACCGTGCCGCCGCTCTTTTCGTTTATGCTTTTGATGATTGATTCGGGAAACGTTACTTCGCGCCCCGCAAGTATTCCGACTTTTTTCATAATATTATTGTAAATAAATAGCCTAAATTGCCGCCTGGAAGCGGATATTTGTAATAGAGCAAAAGCAGTATTTTATTCGAGAATCGAGGTCGATACAAGTATGCCTGCCGTCATAGCCGCGGCGTCGACAAGCGATACCATTAAGAGTGATGTTGAAGGATCTGTGGCCGGCACGCACATCCCAGATGTGTGTTGCCGCGGGAAATCATAAAACAAACTTACTTTGTACCGGGCAATAACTCGTAATTGCCCATTTCGCGATTATAGGTGTCGAGGGCACCGACCGAGTCAGCCGTGGCATCGAGCATTTGTTTGGTCATCGCGATCGAATCAGAAAGCTGCTCGAAATCCAGCAATGAGAATTTCTCGGGTGTTGATATCGTCACGATCTCGTCATTCAGGTAACTGAAGAAGTTTTCGATCGATTGCAGCTGGCCCTCAACGAGCTTGACGCTTTTTTCGATCTCGTCAAATGACGCGATGCGCCGCTTCAAGATCTCAACGTTCGTCTGCTGAACTCGTTTGGTCTTATCGTCGGTCGCACGTTCCATCGCTCTGAAAGCCTGCGCGAGTTGATTATGGACAGCCTGACGATTAATGGACTTAAGGTGCTGTTTTCGGCGCCGGTAGACATCCAGAAGGTCGACGAAATCTTCCCAACGCTGATCTAATGCCCTGAGGTTGGACGGCAATTCGGATGCGCCGGTAAACTTTCGGTAATTTTCCTGGATCTTGTCCTTGAGCCAACGCAGGTATTCGACAGCCTCACGCTCACGCGGGGTAAAGGCTTTGATGGTATTTTCGCGGCCGGCGATATGGAGCCGCTGCCGGCGTTCATTCTCACGCCTCTGAACGAGTTGGCGGTATTTGGGGAGATTAGGCACGATCAAAAGATATGCGGCTTCGAAAACAAGCGCGATAAGCAACGGGATGACGCTTCCCGTAAAGGCCGCGGCAGCGAGAAAACCGGCAAGTGCCCAAAAGTTGCCGGGTTCTTTGACCGCTTCTTTAGCGTAGCTTGAATTGAAACGGCCAATCTCCTGCCCGTATTTAGCTATATCAGCCATATCAAAGTCACTGTCGGATCAGATCTGCGGAATCGACCGATCCCCCAAAAAGCCGGTTCCTAATTCGTGCGGTCGGTCTCCGAAACTTCGTTAACTATCACCTGGTCTAATACGTCCTGATCGGCGGCCGAACCGGTACCTGACGAGATCTGCTTGCTTTCGGGCGGTGAACCGGCCCCGAGCATGCCCATCGACTGCTTGTATTCGAGCAATTTGTCCTGCAGCTGAATATCCATCGCTTCGCGCTCGATGTCTTGCATTTGGGCGTCGACACTCGATGAGCCCAATTGGAGTTTTGCCTCGGCGGCAGCGACACGGCGGTCGATCTTCTCACGCATTTCGTTGAACGTCGACGAGTCGTCGCCGATGTTGAACGTATCCATCGTTTGAGCGAGCTGTTCCTGAAGTTTGGCCTGTTTCGCGGCACTGATGAGCTGCATCGCCTCGGCGGTGCGCTTCTTCATATTCAGGACGTAATTGTCGCGAGCTTTCAGGGCCTGCTTGGAAGCGACGCCGGCGTGTTCGGCCTGGACCGACGTGCGTTCGAGGTCCATCTGAGCCTGCTGGAGCTGGCCGATGTACGCCGTGGCGATGTCGTCACGACCCATTTTGACCGAAGCTTTGATCTTGGAATCGAGCTCAACGACCTGCGTCGAAAGGGTCTCCTTCTGCTTAAGCAAAAGCCTCTCCGTCGCCATTACCTGAGCAACTGAGTTGTTAAGCTCAGGCACGCGATCGCGCATGTCACGGATCGTCTGCTGGAGCACCAATTCAGGGTTCTCGATCTTGTCGAGTGCGGCTCCCGTGCTCGCTCTAAAGACTCTACTTATTCTTGCCCACAATCCCATTTTCTATTTCCGCTCCTACAATTTGATGTCAATAGATCTTTCCGCCAAATCCCTTACGACAGGCTGTTTGCCAAAGTTGCAAATTCCGAACTCAGTATAGCAGGAAAAAATATTAAGTGAATAGCATATTATCACTTTGACTTACGGCAAAATTGGGTTTTCAATCGAGGCATAAAGGAGCGGACTCCGACAGGCCTTTACGATCAAAATGACCACTGAACTGACCAATTTAGTCGCCGGGCTGGATCGCGATCTGATAGACATTTACGGCCGCGATACCGAGCTATTCGAGGAGTTGACCGAACTGCAGAAAAGCCTCGGGATAATGCACGGGGACCGGCCGATATGTCCGTTCCTAAGGCCGTATTTTCTTGGCGGTTCGCGGTACCGCGAGATCTGTCTGGCCTCGAGGGTGCTCAGCGGGGCCTTCGACGCGATGACACGTGCGGCACTCGAGAGGAACGAATTGCTCGAAATACTTGGCGTTTCTGCAAAAGAGGAGCAGTTTGCGCGATTTGAACCGGGATACTCAAGTGTCGCGGTGACCAGCCGGCTGGATACTTTCCTGTTCGACGGCGGGTTTAAGTTCCTGGAATATAATGCTGAAAACCCGGCGGGTATCGGCGACCAATCTTCGTTAGAAAGGCTGTTTACTCACATACCGCGGGTTCGCCGGTTTTTGGCTGAAAACGAACACTTTTTCCCCAAACCGGAGGCTCGGCTGTTGGCGACGCTGGATCGGGCATATCGGGAATACGGCGGTACCAAGGCCAAACCCAATATCGCGATCGTCGATTGGGCTGGTGTAGATACGCGATCCGAATTTGTGATCCTCCGCGATTATTTTGAGTCTCAGGGCTATTCCACCGTGATCGGTGACCCCGAAAGCCTCGAATACGACGGCCGTCATCTACGGTTGGGGAATTTTGAGATCGATATTTTCTACAAGCGGGTCATTATTCACGAGTTTCTCGAGCGGTATGACGAAAGCCATCCGCTGTCCCGGGCAATGGCCGACGGCAACGTTTGCATGGCAAATTCGTTCAGGTGCAAATTGCCGCACAAAAAGGCAAGCCTCGCGATCCTGAGTGATAACCGGTACCATCGGCTGTTTTCAGCGGCCCAGTTAGATATGATCGCAAAACACATTCCGTGGACCAGACGCGTCGGATACGGGTTAACGTCGTATCGGGGCGATGACGACACCGACCTGATCGACCTTATTCGATCCGAGAGGCAGCGGTTCGTGCTCAAACCGAACGATGACTACGGCGGCAAGGGGATCGCGTTCGGTTGGGAGAGTACTGAAAGCGAATGGGACGATGCTATTGAACACGCCGTTTCGTCGCCCTACATAGTTCAGGAGCGGGCTGATGTTGAGCGGGTCGATATTTCGGTATTTGCTGGCGGAGTTGCGGGTATCGAGAGTCTTACGGTTGATTTTGACCCATTTCTATTTATGGGCGAGGTCGAAGGCGGAATGGTTCGCCTCGCGGCCGGCTCGCTGGTCAATATTACGTCGGGCGGCGGAGAAACGGCATTGGCCGTGTTGAACGAGCACTGATCGCACGCAAGTTTTCAATGGTCCGCTCGTTCCACAGACGGAGCCGCATATGCCGGACACAGATCTTTAGTTGGGACGTGACAATAATGAAAAAGATTACGACTTGGGTATTACTTATTGCAGTTTATTTGGGTTATATCGCACCGGTGAGTTTGGTCGCAAACGGCCAGGTTATCGGCAAAGCAATGCAACAAAGGATGAAAGACACACCTGACGGATTGAAGTTTCGCCTGAGCGAGGGCGTCGAGGGTGCCGAAAAGCGCGAAAAGCAGCCGTTGGCGGTGACCGACCCGCTTTCAGAGGCTGATGCAAATTCATTGCTCAAGCGCATTCCGGAGATCAAGCCGGAGACCGACGACAAGACCGATTTCGCCAAGCGGATCGGAACTCTGCCGGCTCCGAAGACCGGTAATAAGATCCCGGTCAAGTTTCCGTCCGACGACCAGCGGGGAACGCCGAAGGTGGATGTCAGCGGCCAGACATTGGAGGTCGTACGATTTTCGCCTGAAGGCGAGATACCGCTCGCGCCCGATCTTAGCGTGACGTTTTCGCAGCCGATGGTCGCCGTGACGTCGCAGGAAGAAGCCTCAAAGTTCGCGCCGGTCGAACTCTCTCCGCAGGTCGAAGGCCGATGGCGCTGGCTCGGGACCAAGACGCTCATGTTCGATACCGACAAGCGATTCCCGATGGCCACGAAATTTACGGCTCGTGTCCCGGCCGGCACAAAGTCGGCAAACGGCCAGATTTTGGCGAAGGATGTGGTCTGGACCTTTACTACTCCGCCGCCCAAGGCCGAGACAATGTATCCCAATGGCGGGATCACACGGCGAGATGCCTTGATGTATATTTCTTTTGATCAGGCTATCGATCCCGCTGCGGTACTGCGTACGCTGACCGTTTCCGGCGGAGGTAAAAAGCTGCCGATAAGGCTCGCCACCCAGGACGAGATCGACCGTGACGGTACGATCAGTTATTACTCAAAACAGGCGCAGCCCGGCCGTTGGCTCGCGTTTCGAGCTGTCAACTCAGATGGACTGCCCGAGAACGCTCTTCCGGGAGCGACGTCGATAAGTGTGACGATCGGCAAGGGCACAGCATCGGCCGAGGGGCCGCTGACTACCGTCAATGATCAGGCTTTCAGTTTTCAGACCTACAGCCCGCTGAAATTCAGCGGTGCTTACTGCGGCTGGAGGGACAACCGCAATTGCTCGCCATTTGAAAACTGGTATATCGAATTTAACAACTCGATCGATGCCGCCAAATTCTCAAAGGAGATGGTAAAGGTCGAGCCCGCGATCGAGGGGCTCAACATTTATCCCTCGGGAAACTACGTTTACATTCAGGGATACAAGAAAGGAAGGACGACCTACAAAGTTACTGTCGATGGTTCGATCAGCGACGTCTTCGGTCAATCGCTCGGCCAGCCCGCGACCGCCACCATCAAGGTCGGTTCGGCAAGCCAAAATCTATACGCACAGGGCGGATACATGACGGTCCTTGATCCGACCTCAAAGCCGACATTTTCGATCTATTCGACCAATCATTCAGCGGTCAAGGTGAGGTTATACGATGTTCAGCCTTCCGACTGGCAAAAGTACCAGGAGTACATTCGGCGGATAAATTATGACGACGGCAAACGGCCGCCGATACCGGGCCGCCTGGTCTCGGATGAAGTTGTTCAGATCGCAAATAAACCGGACGAAATGGTCGAGACTCGGGTCGATCTGTCCAAAGGCCTCGACGGCGGTTTCGGCAACGTGGTCGTTGATATCGAACCAACCGTACGAAAGGACAAATACGACCGTGTGCGAGTATTTACATGGGTCGAGGCGACCCAGATCGGCCTCGACGCCTTTGTGGACAATACCGAACTGGTTGGTTTCGTCACCGACCTCAAGACCGGAAAACCGCTTTCCGGCGTCGACCTGTCGATCTATCCGCTCGAAAAGGCCTCAGGCAGTGCAAAGGTTGCCGCCGCGGAACCGGGCATCTTCCAACGCGCGTGGAAGTGGTTCAGCGGTTGGGGCAGCAGCGAGCCTGACGGCATAGTATCGACCGAGTCAGACGGTTCATCGGTGAGAACCGAGACGATCGCCGAGGCTCAAGGTGACCGGACGGGTGAGAACGGTATCCTGCGATTGCAATTGCCAGAGTCGGGTTCGGTGAAAGGCCAGAACTATCTCGTTGCCAAACGCGGCAAAGACATAGCCTTCCTTCCCGAGAACACGGATTACTATTGGCAGGACAACGGCAGTTGGTATCGAAAGTCAGCGGGCGAATCGCTTCGCTGGTTCGTATTCGACGATCGAAAGTTATACAAGCCAAAAGAAGAAGTTTCGGTCAAAGGATATATTCGCCGCATCACGCCGGGTAAATTTGGCGATGTCGAGGGCCTTGGCGATGCCGCAAGCGGCATCACCTTCTCGGTCAAGGATCCAAGGAACAACGAGATCGCCAAGGGAACGGCGAATCTCAATTCATTCGGCGCGTTCGATCTAAAGTTCAGCCTTCCCGACAACGCCAATCTTGGTTACGCCCGGATCGATCTTTCGACAAATACGGCGATCTCCGGCGGCAGCTATTCACATCAATTTCAGATCCAGGAATTTCGCCGCCCCGAATTTGAGGTCACTTCCAGGGTTGAAACCGAAGCTCCGCACTTTGTGGGCGGCAGTGCGTTAATGTCCGTCGAGGCGAAATACTATGCCGGCGGCGGACTCGCGAACGCCGATGCAAACTGGACGGTCACCGCTAGTCCGACGAGCTATACGCCGCCGAACCGGGGTGATTTTACCTTCGGAACGTGGGTCCCGTGGTGGCGCGGTTACAGCTATGACGGCGGTTATGTCGGCGGATCGACACAGTCCTTCAAGGGCGTGACCGACGCTTCCGGAAAACACCTTTTGAAGATCGATTTCGACTCGGTAAAGCCGCCGAGGCCGTACACGATCAACGCATCGTCGTCGGTGATGGACGTAAATCGTCAGACGTGGTCGAGTTCGACCTCGCTGTTGGTGCACCCGGCGTCGCTGTATGTCGGAATTCGAACGCCTCGAACCTTCGTGCAAAAGGGCGAAAAGATCGAGATCGAATCGATCGTCAGCGATATCGACGGCAATTTGGTCGGCGGCCGCGATGCCGAGATCAAGGCGGTGTTGAAGGATTGGACCTTCGACAAAGGATCGTGGAAAGAAGTGGTCGTCGATGAGCAGAACTGCACGGTCAAATCGGCCGACACAGCTCAAAAGTGCAGTTTCGTCGCAAAACAGGGCGGGCGATATATCGTTACGGCGACCGTAATGGACGACCGCGAACGATTTAACGAAAGCGAGATCACGATCTGGGTCCCGGGCGGCAAAACACCCCCGAAACGCAGTATCGAACAGGAAGAAGTTCAGATCATCCCGAGCAAAAAGGATTTTGCTCCGGGCGACGTCGCCGAACTGCTGGTGATCTCTCCGTTCACGCCGGCCGAGGGCGTCTTAACCCTCAGACGCGACGGCATCGTCAAGACCGAACGGTTTTCGATGAAAGATTCGTCGACAACATTGAAGATCCCGCTCGACGAGAAATATTTGCCTAACATTACGGCTCAGATCGATCTTGTCGGGGCAGCGGCCCGAACGAACGACAAGGGCGAGATCGACGCCAAACTCGCTAAACGGCCGGCATTTGCCAGCGGCTCGATGAATCTTGCCATATCGACGGCATCTCGCCAGCTGACTGTTTCGGCTGAACCGGTCGACAAGACCCTGGCACCGGGCGGCGAGACCAAGGTAAATGTCGCAGTTACTGATTATCGCGGTGAACCGGTCGCCAACAGCGAAGTCGCCGTGGTCGTGGTCGATGAGAGCGTGCTTGCACTCACGCGGTATTCGATCGGCGATCCGATGGGCGTGTTTTACACAACCCGTGGCGATGGCGTGAACGATTATCACCTTCGAAAGGACGTTTTGCTTGGCAACCCGGAGGATGTCAAGGCTCAACCGCCGCCTCCGCCGATGCCGGTGAGCAGCGGTGTTTTGTCCGAGAATCGAGCGGTTGGCGGAGTCGCGAGGCCCGCACCGGCCGCCAAGATGAAGGGAGGCAGGGAAGAGGTAATGGCCGATGCGATGGTATCTGCCGAACGCGATGACGGTAATGCTCAGCAAGCTGAGACGCCGATCAACCTGAGGCAGAATTTTAATGCCTTGGCATTGTTCTCGCCGACCGTCAGAACGGACGGCAGCGGAAAGGCGGTCGTCAATATCAAGCTGCCCGACAATTTAACGCGGTACCGCATTACGGCCGTTTCGGTCGATACCGGAAAACGGTTCGGAAAGTCCGAATCGAATATCACGGCCAAACAGCCGTTGATGGTACGTCCGTCGGCACCAAGATTTATGAATTTCGGCGACAAGATCGAAATGCCGGTCGTGGTTCAAAACCAGACCGACAAGGACATGGCGGTCGATGTCGCGGTCCGCGCGACAAATGCCGAATTGACCGGCGGCAATGGCAAGCGAGTGCTTGTTAAGGCCAATGACCGTGTCGAGGTGCGATTCCCGGTCTCGGCGATGAAGGCGGGCACGGCGAGATTTCAGATCGCCGTGACTTCCGGCAAATTCAACGATGCCGCCGAGATCTCATTGCCGGTCTGGACGCCCGCGACCACCGAGGCGTTTGCGACCTACGGCACTACCGACCAGAACGGGGCGATCATTCAACCGGTGCAGACGCCGGGCGACGTTTACCCGCAGTTTGGCGGTCTCGAGGTTACGACGTCATCGACACAGCTTCAGGAACTGACTGATGCGTTTCTATATCTGACCAATTATCCGTACGCTTGCTCGGAACAGATCTCGTCGCGAATGATCTCGATCGCCGCGATGCGCGACGTTCTGAGTGCCTTCAAGGCCAAGGATATGCCGACGGCGAAACAGCTCGAGAGCTATTACGCCCGGGACATCGAGATATTGCAGTCGCGTCAGCGAAATGACGGCAGTTTCGGCCTTTGGAAACGTGACAAGGAGCGATACGAATATCCGTTCCTAACAGTGCACGTCGCGCATGCTCTGGCGTTGGCCAAGGCAAAGGGCTACAAGGTGCCCGATGAGATGATCACAAAGGTCAAGCCGTACCTCAAGGACGTCGAAAAGCACTATGACGATTGGTACAAGAGCTCACGTGAGGTTCGCTGGACCATCTCGGCATACGCCTTGTATATCCGCGAAATGCTGGGCGACCGCGACATTGCCAAGACCAAGAAGCTGCTCAATGAAGCTACGATCGAGAAAATGCCGTTCGAGGCTCTCGGCTGGGTCCTGTCCGTGCTTGCTAAGGATCCGGACTCGACAGTTGAGGTTCAGGCGATCATTCGTCACCTGATGAACCGCACGACGGAAACGGCTTCGACAGCTAATTTCGTCACCAACTATGGCGACGGTGCCTGGTTGATCATGTATTCGAACCGTCGTGCCGACGGTGTCCTGCTCGAGGCGATGATCAAAGCTGATCCGAAGAACGATCTTATTCCGAAGCTCGTCCGCGGACTGCTCGACCATCGGACGAAGGGTGCCTGGTCAAATACGCAGGAGAATGTCTTTATCCTTCTGGCATTGGACAAGTATTTCAACGCGTTCGAGAAGGTGACGCCTGATTTTGTGACTCGAATCTGGCTTGGCAACACGTATGCCGGCGAAGAGTCGTTCAAGGGGCGATCGGTCGACTCAAACCAGCTGAACATCCCGATGTCGTATTTGACTGACCAGGGTGGTATGTCGAACCTCATCGTTGATAAACAGGGTGCAGGCCGGCTCTATTACCGGATCGGTATGAAATATGCGCCAAAGAACCTGAAACTCGACCCGGCGGATTATGGTTTCACCGTGCTCCGCAAGTACGAGGCGGTCGATGATAAGGACGATGTGAGGCAAAATGCCGACGGCAGCTGGACCATCAAGGCCGGAGCACGCGTTCGCGTTCGCCTGACGATGGTCGCCCAGGCCCGCCGTTATCACGTCGCTCTCGTTGACAACCTTCCCGCCGGGCTCGAGATCCTTAATCCGGGCCTTGCGGTGACCGAATCTATACCGGGCGATCCGGGTGGAAACACGTCGGTTATGGAGTTTGGCAGCCGCTCATTTGGCCGGGGCTATTGGTGGTATCGCCAATACTGGTTCGAGCACCAGAATTTCCGCGACGAACGAGCAGAGGCTTTCACGTCACTGCTCTGGGAAGGCGTATACAACTACAACTACGTGGCACGGGCGACGACGCCGGGGCAGTTCGTGGTCCCGCCGGCCAAGGCAGAGGAGATGTATCATCCTGAAACCTTCGGCAGGACCGGCACCGACTTCGTTCGGGTCGAGTAGAGATAGAAAAAGGCGGCCCCGGCCGCCTTTTTTTTCGGACTCGAGTTAGAGGTTTTAACTAAGGCATGAATCGGAACAAAATGTAGTTCTGGCGCGTTTCGGTCGGGAAAGCTGAATTGTTTGAGGTTTCCAGCGTTACGATCCTGTTATCGGTGGTCTGGACCCAAATATCCTGTGTTTGATTTCTGTTCGATGGTTGGTAGAAACTATCGATCGAACCGTCCGTGTTGTATCTCTTGTTGTTCGACGTCACGATCCGACCGTCAGATTGAATTCTCACCCTTTTCGCGATACCACCGGTATCAGGCCACAATTCAAACTGTGACTCGAGTCCCTTGCAGCCGTTAGAGTCGAAAGTGGTGTCCAGACGACCGCGATCCGTAAGCCTAGCCAGTGAATACAAATAGACGCCATATCCGATAAGTACGAGATTCGCCGTTCGAGCCGATACTATCTTGCCGTTGGACTGGACGGCGATTCGATTTAGGCTTGCAAAAGCAGGCGCGGGAGCCAAGAGCGGGCAAAGGTTGGCAACGCCTTGGTTGCCGAAAGTAGTGTCCAGGACTCCCTGAATAGAGTACCTTCGCACCTCATCCCTTGTAGCGACCAGCAATTTGTTAGAGACGGGTTGGATAGCGAGGTCTTCGGCACGATCGAGTTTGATGCGGCCGACCCCGACTCCGCCGAAGGTGGAAATTATCGTTCCGTTGTTGTTAAGCGCATGCACCGAATGGTCTTGAACGCCGGGAATGTCCGCCCATCGCAGAACAAAAATAGTATCCAGATAGTTAGTAACGGCAACAGCTTGCGAATTTACTGCGTCAGTCCAATATATATGACCATTAGTGCCAAATGTTTGGTCCAGCAGCCCGTTCGTATTGAAACGCCACAGGGCGAAGTGCGTCGATACCGAGATTCCGCCGTCAATGTAGCCCGCCACCAGCAGCTTACCGTAGCGGTCGATCTTGGTGGCGAGAGGTACACCATATACAACGATCGAGGGAAACGCGGATTCGACCGCCTGTCCGCTCAACCCATAGGTGGTGTCTACCGTTCCATCTGTGTTAAACCGGATGATCCGGAGCATTTTGTCAGAGTCTGTAGCTCCAGCGACGATAGTTTTTCCATCGGCCTGCTGCGTGATGTGGCAACACGTGTAATAAAGGTTCTCGTCAGCCACAATACTAGATACTAAAGGGAACGTTTGATAGGTGGTCGAACCACCGATGCCAAACGATAGATCCGGATCACCCGGAGCTCCAAAAACGCCCGTGACACTATTGATGAACAAGGTGAACAACGCTAAGAAAATGACGGCCTTAGATCTGGTTTTTGTCTTCATATTTGCTCCTTAACTAAAATTGATAAAGAAGAATCGCGAATTGCCTCGCCGTCCGGGTTTTCCCTTTGGTTGTTGCCGGCCCGGGTTCATCACGGTTGTTTCAAGACGCCCTGACAAATGTCCGCACCGATATTTTGTGTGCACAAAAGCCTTTTCAACCCATCGATCTCCGTCTGCTGCCGTCGAAGCGTTTCTTCCTGCTTCTCGATCTGTATCTGTTGCTCTTTGATAGCGTTGACCAGGACCGCCGAGATCTGAGCGTATTTCACGCCTTCGATCTCGCCGTTGTTGTTGTGGGTGACAAGAAGCGGCTCGACCTCATATACGTCTTCGGCCCCGAAGCCCAAGTCCCTCATTCCGCCGTCCCTCCAACTAAAAGTGATCGGCCGGAGTCGATTAACAATATTGAGGCCGGGTTGATACCGAGCAATATCAGCCTTGTAACGCAGACTCGATGAGCAATTGGCAAGGGTACCCAGAGTATCCCGACAAACGGGATTACCACTGCCTCCCAGAGCGTAATCAGCACGAACGTAACCGAAAATACTGGTTCCGGCTGGGTTAATGTTTCCGGTTACGATCAGCGTATCCTGTCCCCCGCTACGGCCTAGAACGATCGTGTTGCTCGTGGAGACGACCGATCCCGCTCCGATCGCAGTGGCATACCCTAGGTTGCTGCTTGCCACATCTGCTTCTTCGCCGATGATTGTGTTGTTGTCCCCGCTCGTATTAGTTTCGCCGGCATTGTTTCCGATAAATACATTATTCAGCCCGGTGCTGTTCGTCCGGCCCGCTCCCTGACCGACAAACGTGTTGTCGCTACCCGAAACGTTGTCATAACCGGCACCCGTCCCGAGAAAGACGTTTTGATTTCCGCTAATGTTCGTATTCCCGGCAAGCCAGCCGACAAACGTATTGTCGTTAGCAGAAGTGTTGGCGTAGCCCGCACGATGACCGAGAAATACGTTTCGATTTCCGAATGTGTTGCTTCGGCCGGACTCCGTTCCAAAGAATGCGTTCATTGCACCCGTCGTGTTCAATAGTCCGGATTGGAACCCGATAAATGAGTTAGAATTCGCGGTTGTGTTGCTGGCACCGGCGTTATAGCCGACAAATGTATTGGTACCGCCGGTCGTATTCAGATGCCCGGTCCCCGCACCGACGAATGTATTCCATGTTCCGGTAGTGTTTTCTTCGCCGGAGGTTGATCCAAGGAAGGTATTGTAGTCACCGGTAGTATTCTTGTTACCCGCGAGGTAGCCAAACCAAGCGTTGTACGAGCCGCTCGAGTTTGCCTGTCCGGCCAGGGTGCCGAATATTGAATTGAATCCGCCGACGTTGTTGTATCCGGCGTAATGACCGAAAAATGAATTTCCCCAAGCATTGGTATTCGCAAACCCGGCGCCGTATCCAAAGAATGAGTTTGAGCCGGCGGCAAGGTTCGAACTTCCTGCCAATGCGCCGACGAATGTGTTATTTTGACCGGTCGTATTACTTTCACCGCTGCGGAAGCCCATAAAGGTGTTTGAGTCGCCGGTCGTGTTGGAAAAGCCTGCCTTGTATCCAAAAAACGAATTGAACGCTGAACTTACGTTCAGCCCTGCGTTCGAACCAAATATCGAGTTGTACGACCCTGTCGTATTAGTTAATCCCGCACTGAGGCCGAAGAATGCGTTGTGTTCGCCGGTCGTATTCGCAATGCCCGCACTTCGCCCGAAGAACGAATTACCCGCGGCGGTGTTGTTCCGGCCTGCCTCGACGCCAAAAAAGGAATTACCGTTAGAGGTTGTGTTCGCGTATCCGGCGGCCGTTCCAAAGAAGGCGTTTCTGCTTCCTGTCGTGTTGAATCTGCCTGAGTCTATTCCAAAGAATGAATTGTCGGAACCACTTGAGTTTGCATATCCGGCAGAGCGCCCAAAAAACGAATTTGAATTACCATTATTCGTGCGACCGGCATCCGTGCCGAAGAATGAATTGCCGCTGCCGTTGGTATTGGTAGTTCCGGCAAGATTCCCAAAGAAAGCGTTGCCGTTACCGGTAGTATTTGCGGTTCCGGCTCCTCGTCCTACGAATGCGTTCTGCGATCCGGCAATGCTCAGCACTCGGTCGGGACCGATTTGATATTGCGAATCAACCGATATCAATGCGGTCGTAAACGCACCCGCAACAGTTAGGTCGCCGCCAACGGTTCCACTCCCGCTGATGTTGAAATCGGCGTCTTGCTGCGCGGTCGAGTTTCTTATGAAGCCGGTCGCGGGAATACCGCCGAGAGCTTCGGCGTTGCCGGATGTAATGCTTCGAATGTTGTAGGGCGTCGACGTTATCAGGTTTCGCGGTGCCAGAGTCGTAAACGGTCCAATACCCGTGGGGCGGACAGCTAACTCGAGGAACCTTGAACCGCCGTCAAACTGGGATCCGAAATCGAGGCGTACTGAGAATATCCCGTTAACCACTGCTACGCCGGTCAACGTTTGGCTGCCGAGTTGATTACCGCCGGACGATAAGTCAAAAAGTCGGAACTCGATATCATAGCTGCCATTTGCCGGCTGGGAGTTTTCTTTCAATTGGCCTTGATACGAAAATTCGGTCGTTTGCGTCCACGCCGATCCGGCCGCCGTCGCTATCAAAAATACGAATGTTATTAGCTTTTTTGTCATGAGTTGCTTTCCTCAACGCCGCCGAGGTTTGGCGGTTCAACGATATTCTCAGATGTTTCGCTGTCTTGGCCGATCGGGTCGCCGGCGGCCTCAAATGTTCTAAGGCAAACGGGGCAGAGCTTTATTTCGCCCGGCCAACCGCGGATGGTAATTCGTTCTGTGTGGGAGAGTGAGAGTTCTGTTCTGTTTCGGATCATTACCAAAAGTGTTCCTCACGGTGCCGTTTTTCTGCTAAGATTCCTGACTATCGATATGTTGCCGCCACGGTCCGGCGAAAGTCCTAAAATTCTGGGTTAAATTTTCCGAAAGTTTCCAAAAATGGATAAACCCGAGCCTTATCGCAGTACAAATGTGAAGTTCGACGATTTCGAGTTGGACCTTTCGAGGCGCCGAATCTATCGTGGAGGCGATCCGGTGCCTCTTTTCGCAAAGGCTTTCGATATTCTTGAGGTCCTGGTCAGCCGAAACGGCGAGGTCGTGACTAAACGAGAATTGATGGATGCAGTTTGGCCGGATCAATATGTTGAGGAAGCCAATCTTACGGTTCAGGTCTCGGCCATACGTAAAGCACTCGGTGAGTATCGGCACTCACCAAAATATCTCATCACAATTCCGGGAAAAGGGTACCGATTTGCCGGACAAACTGAGCTTCCGGCCGCGGAGATAGTCGTCGAGCGGTCGAGCACGTTGGTCCTATCGACCGAAACGGAAGTGCTTTCTTCAAATAACAGTCCCCTAACCTCAACCGGTTCAGTCGAAAGACCGTTGGGCGGATCTCTTTTATCTCTCAGGGGCGGCCGCAAAGCGGCTTTCGCAGTTATCCTCACGGCGGTTCTCGTATTAGCGATCGGTGTCTTTTTCTATCGATTACCCTCCGCCGCACCGGTCAATGGCGGTTTTAAGGCAAAACGGTTCACACGGATAACTAATACCGGCGATGTTACCGCGGTAGCCGTATCACCTGACGGCAACTATGTCGCGTTCGTTCGCGGCACCGCTTCCGGCAATAGTCTTTCTCTTCAGCAGATCGGAAGCGGGTTGGTTGTAGAGGTCGTGCCGGCTTCGCCCGGACAATTTTGGGGGCTGACATTTTCGCCGGACGGCAAGTTCGTCTATTACAACCTGTTTCTAAAGGGTCAGTCGGAACTGTCCCTGTCCCGTGTCAGGGCGCTCGGGGGCAAGCCCGAAGCATTGGCCAATAACGTTACCGGGGCGGTTTCGTTTTCGCCGGAAGGTAATTCGATCGCATACATCCAACCCGACGCAAAACGTGGGGTCAATCATCTGATGGTCGCCGATGCGTCAGGTAAAAATTCACGGATTGTTCTGTCAAAGCCTCAACCAGAAACATTCATCTTCGAGGGGCGATCTACTAGCTGGTCGCCCGACGGACGTAATATCGCCTGCATCGTAAACCGATTTGACAGCGGAGCCAATTACACTTCCTTGGTCTCGATCAATGTGGATGATGGGATAGAAACCCCGCTCGGCTCAGTACGTTGGCACGAGATCTCTCGCGTCGAATGGACAAAGGTTGGTTCGGCAATTCTGGTTGCCGGAAAACGTGAGCGGACCGATACAGATCAGATCTGGTATATGCAGTCTCCGTTTGCCGATGCCGTCCGCGTGACCAATGACCTGAACTCTTATTCATCGGTGGGAGCCGCAAGAAGCGGTAACATGCTCGTGGCCATCCAGTCATACTCAGAGCACAAGCTTTCGGTCGGATTTCTCGAGGCGCGATTAGACAGCCTCACCGAATTGGTCTCGGAGACCAATGAACTGCGGCCTATCGAATGGGCGGCAGATGAAAGCATCGTATTCCGTTCTGATAAGGACGGCTCGACAAATATTTGGGCGATCAAACCGGACGGAACGGACCGCCGCCAATTGACCGTTGACGCCGGGGTCGATTTTCGCGGGTTTTGTGTCACTCCGGATCAGAAATATATTGTTTTCACTTCTTGGCGAAACGGCCGATCGAACATTTGGCGAGCGCGTTTTGACGGTACGGAATACACGCAGTTGACCGATGGTTCCGCTGACGCTTTTCCGCAGTGTTCGGCCGACGGCCGCCAGGTCGTTTTTCAACGAGGGATCTATTCAAAGCCCGAAATTTGGAAGGTGCCGGTGGTCGGCGGGGAAGCCGAGCGAATGATCGTCTCACGCGGCAAATGGCCCGCATTATTGGGTGGCGATGCCGGGATCTCGTACTTTCGTATGAGTGACGACAAGTGGATGATCGACACGACAAGTGCCGCCCGCGAAGCAGTGTCAACGTCGTTTCCCGTGCCGCAGATCCTCGAAGGCAATAGGGTTCGATGGTCCGATAACAACTCAAAAATGTTCTTTATCGGGGCTGACGGAACCGCCGGTAATATCTGGGATCTGGACGTTAAGACCGGGGCGATAACGCAGGTCACCGATCTGAAACGCCAGCGGATCAGCGATTTTGCGTTCTCACCGGATCGGAAACGCATGGCCGTTATTAGTTCCGTCGTCACGAGTGATGTAATAATGGTCGAAAGTGACGACCGTTGACAGCCGCGGTAAGTCCAGGTCATTGCCGGGATCGGGCCGATCTAGCAATGGCATATCCTTTTTGAACATGGCCCGAAAATCGTACCTGAATATGAAAATCACAAACTTATTGATCGTTTTGGTTGCTTCCATAGCTATCGCCGGTTGTTCGAAAAGCAGCACTGGCAACGCTTCGAACGCGACATCAGCGCCCGTGGCCGATTCTGCGCCGTCTAAGCCCGCTAATACTCCTGCCGCGAATGCCCAGCCGGCTCCTAAGCCGGCCGGTGATAGCTGCAAGGATCTTAAACTTGCCGGCAAAGCCTTTATTTCAAAACAGTCCTTTCCGATCGACTTTGAGCCGTTCGCGGGCGGCTGTTTTGCGACCTTTGCAAGCAAGGACGAAATGCTCGACGAAAAGGACGTCCCGCGGGGTTCGACATTTCACATCTTCAAGGGCGGCAAGAGCATGCTTGATCTGCCGGATGCCTTTGACGGGCAACCAGCGTGTTGGGTCGAGGCAGTTTCGTTCAAGGATCTAAACGGCGACGGCAAGACTGACATCATCATGGCCGGGAGTTGTCTTGCGGCCAAAGATTCCTATCCCGCGAATGCGGTATATGTTAATAACGGCAAGACCTTTACAACCGATGCGGATGCCAATTCAAAGCTGAACGAACTGAAATCGGTAAAGGCGATCGAGGATTATGTAACTTCGCATTTGAAGACATTCTTTTAACTTTTCAACCGATCGGGAAGAACGGGACAGGGCTCAATGAGCCTTGTCCCTGTGTTTTTTGCTCCGATCGATATGCTAAAATTACAGTCATTTAGGCTTGTTGTTGTTCATCCGACATGGCGAAAACCAATTACGAACTAGTTGCGGAGATCCTGAGGATCGAGTCTGATGCGATCGCTCGTGTCTCGGAGAACTTATCGGCGCAAACTGTTGACCGGGCGATCGAGATCCTTGGTGCGGCTAAGGGTAAAGTAATAGTCACGGGCGTCGGCAAATCAGGCGTGATCGCCCAAAAGATCGCCCAGACGCTGACAAGTACCGGTACCGTCGCAGTTTTTATTCACCCTTCGGACGCCCTTCATGGCGGGCTCGGCGTGATCTCGGACGGAGATGTGGTCATTGCACTGAGTAATTCGGGTGAAACTGACGAACTCCTGGCGATACTGCCTGCCCTTAAGAGCCGGAACGTTCCCATCATTTCGATCGTCGGAAATCTTGCCTCAACGCTTGCTGTGCGTTCTGATGTCGCGCTCGATGCTGCGGTCGATAAAGAAGCGTGTCCGTTAAATCTCGCTCCGACAGCTTCTACGACCGTCGCACTCGCTATCGGCGATGCGTTGGCGATGACGCTGATGAGTGCCAAAGGACTAACCGCAGAGGATTTTGCGGCCAACCATCCCGCGGGGCGTCTCGGCAAGCGGCTCACTCTGACGGTCGAGAGTCTTATGCATCCAAGCCCGAACGTCTCGCCGGAAGACGGTTGGCTTACGGTCGTACGGTCGATATCCCGGTACGCTCTCGGGGCAGTTAACGTGATCGGCCCGGCCGGAGACCTTGTCGGCATCATAACCGACGGCGACCTCCGCCGAACGATCGAGAGAACTGATCCGGCCGATTTCGGCGGTCTGACGGCGTCGGCAATGATGACCGCCGGCCCGATATGTGTGTCGCCTTCGATGCTGGCGTATGACGCCCTTAGATTGATGGAAGACCGGCCGTCGCAAATATCGGTATTGCCCGTAACCGATGATTCCGGCAAGTGCGTCGGCATCCTTCGGCTTCATGACGTCGTAGGTAGCGGCTTGTGACCACGAGAAAATTGCCAACCAATCGCTTCCGAATACCATCAGTTCGTTGATCGAGCTCAGAAAATATGAACGGCTCACGAGTGAGGGGAACAATGACTAAAAAGTACCTAGCGGTTTGTATGACGTTATTGGTGTTGGTGTTTGGCGTCAATGCCCAAAGGGCTGAGGTCGCCGTCAGCCTGAGCGAACAGTTTTTTGACGCCTTGCTCGACTCGATCTATCAGAACTTTGACCCGCCCGAGTTTTCCGTGGCGGACAACCGCCGCCCGCACCGCCCGATCCCCGGAACGGCGTTCGGTTTTCAAAACGCAAGTTACGAACTGCCTTTGTCGGAAAATAAGCCAAATGTCGTTCGAGGTGCCTGCCGGGAGACGGTTCGCATACTTAGGGAAATGGACGGCGTCCGAACCGCGGTTCGATTTCGTGAAGGCAGGATCTTGGTCCCGCTGGCATTTTCGGGTAACTATGCACCGCCGTTCGTCGGATGCGTGGAGTTTGCCGGATGGGCCGAATCGGTCATTGATCTTGAGTATGATCACGCGGGGCAGCGACTTATCGGAAAGGCTCGGGTTCTGAATGTAAACCTCAATGGCACCGGCGGCGTCGGAGGTACGCTGATCGCAAAACTCATTCAGGGTTCGATCGACAAAAAGCTCAATCCGATCGAGATCCTGCGGCTCGACAAAGTGTCGTTCGGCGTGCCGATCCAAAATGCCGGCAACATCAGAATGAAGGCCCTCGGGGTCACGCCGGAGGTCTCTAACGGCTCGCTGAATATCCGAATCGCCTACGAATTTTCCAAATAGCTAAGCTCACTGTACTACCCGATATCGTCACCCAAAGCCACGATATCGTGTTTGTTCTCCCCTGCAGTGGCACTAAATGTCGCCAAAATCGGGAATTAACGCTCGTGGTACACCGATTGCCGTTGACTCGTGCGGGGCGACAAGTTCGTCCGACGATTCAAGTCAGGATAAGGGGTGAATTATGAGAAAACATTTGGGAACAAAGGTGGCGGTTTCGTTGCTTTCGATCTGCTCGTTGTATTCAATCGATGCGATGGCGCAGCGGGATCGCGGCCGCGGACAGCCGTCCGATCAGAGATCGGAACAGCAGGGCAGCGACCGCAGCGACCGCAGCGACCGTGGTGACCGCGGAGATCGCGGCGGCCGCCGTCAAGAGAATGCACTGCCGGGCGTGCAACCGCGTGATCGCGGCCCTCGGCAGGCACCGTTAGGCCAACCCCAGCAGTTGCCGAATTGGCAGCAGGATCGGGGGCGCCGACCGGTGTCACAGCCGCAATCGACGCCGGTTCAGTCAAATTTTCCTCAGAGGGACCGCCGGCCCGTTACGGATCAGCCCGCCCCGAACGTCCAGACGCCCAGAGGCAAGGACCGCGGTCAACTGAACAATGACGAGACACGGCGGATCAATGACCGGCGCCAGCAGCAGACTCCGTGGGGCAACCGTTCGGATGAAGGCAGCCGGCAGATCCGCGATCCCCGCAATAACGGAAATAACGGCCGCTATCAGCAGATCGACCGCCGTCAACAGGAGCAGCTCCAGCGTCAGCGTTGGGATCAATATGACCAGCAATGGCGAAACTCGCAGAATATCGAAAAGCAGCGTTATCGCCAGCTGCAGGAACAGCGGCGAAATGCCTATCTTCGTTACCAACAGCGGTACTGGGAAAGGCTCAGGCGTGACCGTGAACGGCTCCGCCAGATGAGGTTTTACGACAATTATTACAACAATTATCGTTATTACCGCAGCGGCAACTACTATTACACAAGCCAGTATGGTGCCCAGATGTTGCGCGACGCCATTCGGAACGGCTATGAGGAGGGCTTCTACGCCGGGCAGGCTGACCGTCAGGATGGATGGGGTTTCGACTATCGAAATTCGTACGGGTATCAGGACGCGGCGTTCGGTTATGACAGCTACTATGTTTCGATGGACGAGTACAATTACTATTTCCGCGAGGGATTTCGCCGGGGATACGAGGACGGTTATTACAGCCGAAGTCGTTACGGCAACTATTCCAACGGTAAATACACCATACTCGGTGCCGTTATCGGAGCGATCATAGACATCATCGCTGATTAACCGAATATCCGTTATTAGACCGGCCCCGCCGACCATGATCGGCGGGGCCTTTTCGCGCCTGAGATGCACTAAACGCAATAATCTACTATTCTTGTGTTAATGAAAGCTCCGCTAGTTGCCATTATTGGCCGCCCGAATGTCGGAAAATCCACACTCTTCAATCGCCTTACCGGCAGCCGAAAGGCCATCGTCGGCGATGAGCCCGGCATTACACGCGACCGGATGTTCGGCGAGGTCGAGTGGAACGCAAAGACCTTCCGCCTGGTCGATACCGGGGGCATCGTGCCTGACGACGATGCGATCATACCGGCAAACATTTTCAAGCAGGCGTCACAGGCAATCGATGAATCGGTGGCGATCATTTGGGTCCTGGACACTCGGGCGGGTATCACGCCGCTTGACGAGGAACTCGGTGTTCTGCTGAGGAATACCGGCAAGCCGGTCATCATAGCCGCCAATAAGGTCGAGTCGCGAAAGGTAGAAAACGAAGCCGGCGAATTTTACAGTTTCGGGTTCGAAATGGCCCCGATCTCGGCCGAGCACGGTACCGGCGTCGGCGACCTTCTGGACCTGGTATTTGATCATTTGACGTTTGACGAAGAGAACGTCGAGGATGAAAAGCCGCGCGAGATCAGGCTGGCGATCATCGGCCGGCCGAATGTCGGTAAATCGTCGCTGCTCAATAAACTCCTCGGTGAGGATCGCGTGATCGTGTCGCCGATCGCAGGAACGACACGCGACGCGATCGATACATATTTGACGGCGGATGGCCAAGATTACATGATAATCGACACCGCCGGCATCAGGCGAAAGGGCAAGACGACCGAAATGGCAGAAAAACTATCGGTGGTCATGGCCCGTAAGGCTCTTGAGCGGGCCGATGTGGCCATCATCGTCATCGACGCCGTCGAGGGCGTAACCAATTTGGACGCGAATATCGCCGGATATGCCGTCGATTCAGGTTGCTCGGTGATAATCGTGGTCAATAAGTGGGACGCTGTCGAAGAAAAGGAGACCAATACGATCTACGAATTTGAGCGATCTCTGCGAATGGCCATGAAATTCCTCGATTGGGCACCGATCGTTACGATCTCGGCGTTGACAGGTCAACGCGTGACCAAGATCCTGCCGCTGGTCGCCCAGGCGTACGCTGCCCGCAACATGCGTATCCAGACATCACGTCTCAACAGATTTTTTGAAGAGTCGATCTCACAGCCAAAGGGCGGAACTGCACCCGCTCCTGTAAAAGGCGGTTTTTCGCGTCTAAAGGTGCAATTTTTGACTCAGGCCGGGATCAGGCCGCCGTTGTTTATTCTTTTCACCTCAGGCGGCAGTAAGGCGGGGCTGCATTTCTCGTATTTGCGATACATCGAGAATCAGCTCCGAAGCGAATTTGATTTTTTCGGAACACCGATCCGCCTTGTCGAAAGGCACAAGTTACGAGAGAAAAAGAAATAGACGGCAGGCCGCAATTGGATAGATCTGTTTTCTCGGGTGACTGTGACCTGACTTTTGCATGGAACTCTTACTTTTAGCGATCAGAACATTGCTTGCCGCGGTATTCGGCGTGGCCGGCGTCGCCAAACTCGTGGATCGGGACGGTTCGCGAAAGGCAATGCTCGATTTCGGCGTGCCGCCTTCAATATCGAATTTTGCCGCCGTTCTGTTGCCGGTTGTCGAGATCGCGATCGCATTTTCCTTGCTTTTTGTGAAAACCTCGTGGCTGGCGGCTATTGCCGGCAGTTTGCTGCTGGCTGTTTTTTGCGCCGGCATGGTCTATCAACTCGTCAAGGGAAATGCTCCGGACTGTCATTGTTTCGGCCAACTTCACAGCGAACCTGTCAGTGTCCTGTCGCTCGTGCGCAACATACTTTTTTTCGCCGCCGGGATCGTTCTAGTCATAAGCGGGCCTAAGGCGCAGGGAATTGACCTCGCGCTGGTCGATCCTTCGGTGCTCATTGCCGTGTTCGGATTTGTCATCATTGGCCTGCTTGTGGCGGTCGTCAGTCGACAAACCCAACATTCAGCCGCACAAAACGCGTTGATGCGGCGGATCGAAATGGTCGAACTCATAGCGGGTGAAGGCTCGGCCGTCGATCGGCACGATGCAGGCAGCCCGAATGACGGCCTTCCGATCGGAGCTTTCGTTCCCGATATGCTCCTTGAGGACAGTAATGGCGGCCAGGTTTCGACTCGGGCCATCGTCTCCGGTGGAACGCCGGCGATCTTGTTCTTTGTAAGCCCGACGTGCACGCCTTGTAAGGCGTTGGTTCCCCGGATGAACGAGTGGGCGGCCGAATTTTCGGGCAGGCTGAGCACGGTCTTTGTGAGTTCCGGCTCGGTCGAGGCAAACGCAGTCAGTTTCGGCGATCATGAAGGAAATTTGCTTGTCCGGCAGAAAGACCGCGAGTTTGCCGATGCAATGTACGCGAGATGGACGCCGTCCGCGGTCTTCGTTGATCGAAACGGCAGGATCGCAAGTCGTGTGGCGGCCGGTGATACCGCCATCGCGGAATTGGTCAAAAGGGTCCGTGACACGGATCTGACCGCCGATCACCTGTACATTTACGATCCCGAGCGTGCACACGGTGCCGGCCATGCTGAGATCGGCGCGAAGATGCCCGAGTTTTCCGTCGAGGCCATCGATGGTAGGGAAGTGTCGTCCACCAGTATCTCGCGGCCCACATTGATCACATTTTGGAGCCCAACCTGCCCGCATTGCGGAAGAATGGCCGACGAACTACGAAAATGGGATGTGGAACGACAGCCGTCTGATCCTGATCTCGTGGTCTTTGCCGACGGCGATATCGACCTCATCCGAGGTCTCGGTCTGACGTCACCGATCGTTTTGGATAAAGATTATGCGGTCGCAGAAAAGCTTGGCATGCACGGAACGCCATCGGCAATACTCATCGACGAGCGAGGGCGCTTTGCGTCTGAGATAGCGATCGGCGCCCCAAACATACGGGCACTTCTCGATAATAGAGTTTAGAGGATAATGACGAGTCCTATTGATTGGAAAATTACGGCCCGCGACGGCGAGGCTCGAAGCGGTTTGTTGCGGACGCGGCGATCTGAGATCGAAACGCCGGTTTTCATGCCTGTCGGGACGCAGGGTGCCCTGAAAGGTGTTCGTTTCGAATGGCTCGAGGATGAAATGGATGCTCGGATCATCCTCGCCAACACCTATCACCTTTTTCTTCGGCCCGGCGTCGACATCATCCGTGAGATGGGCGGATTGCACCGGTTTTCGTCATGGAACAGGTCGCTGTTGACCGATTCAGGCGGGTTTCAGGTCTTTTCGCTCACGGATCTGCGAAAGCTGACCGAGGACGGTGTTGAATTTCGTTCGCACATCGACGGAACGAAATACTTTCTTTCGCCGGAAGTATCAATGGAGATCCAGGCGGCCTTGGGCTCGGACATCGTGATGGTTTTCGACGAATGCCCGCCCGGTGACGCCGGTTTTGACGCGACCCGCAAAAGTCTGGAGTTGACTGTGCGTTGGGCCCAACGGTCAAAGGACAGGTTTCACCAACTTCAGTCCGATGGGGCCGATACCGGTCGCCGAAGCGAGTTTGATGAGGGCCAGCGTCAAGCGTTATTCGGCATCGTTCAGGGTGCGGGGCATCTCGATCTGCGGGACGAGAGCCTTGCGAGGACCGTCGAGATCGGTTTCGACGGATATGCGATCGGCGGACTGAGCGTCGGGGAAGAAAAGTCGGTAATGTACGAGGTGCTTGGCCATCTTGCACCGAAAATGCCGGACGACGCACCAAGATATTTGATGGGTGTCGGCACACCCGAAGATCTGATCGAGGGCGTCAATTGCGGCGTCGATATGTTCGATTGCGTGATCCCGACGCGTAACGGCCGAACCGGCAGCGCGTTTACCTCGCGAGGTAAATTGAATATCCGCAATGCGAAATTTGCGAGAAATGACGGCCCGCTTGACCCCGATTGTCCGTGCTCGGTATGTCGGCGATACTCGCTCGGGTACCTGAGGCATCTGTATCAGGTCGGCGAGATGAATGCCGCGATACTGATCTCGCACCACAACGTCGCGTTCTTTCTCGATACGATGCGAAAGGTGAGGTCGGCGATACGTGACGGCGAATTTCAGGAATTCCGCCGCCGATTTTTAGCGGGGCTTAAAGAAAACGGGGCTGAGAGCGTTTGATAATGTTCTATCAAATGTATATCATTACGTTTTTGTCTTTAGGCAGTAAAAACAATGAACAATCTAGCGCTCTTTTTTCAAGATGCCGGCGGCGGCGGTAGTATCCTTTGGACACTGCTTCCGTTTGTATTTATCTTCGGTATCTTTTACTTTTTGGTGATCCTTCCGCAAAAGAAGCAGAAACAGCAGCTTCAGGAAATGATCGCTCAGTTAAAGATCAATGATGAGATCGTCACCAATGGCGGCATCATCGGCAAGATAAAAGAGGTCAAGGAAACCAGCTTTATCATCCAGAGCGCCGAAAAGTCGTTTCTGGAAGTTGGCAAGAGTGCGGTTGTCGGCCGTAAAGCGGAATAATAGTTAGCTCTACGCGTAATTAGTAATGAAGAACAAAGGTTTGTGGATCAGAACTTTCATTATCCTTGCGATCACGATCGCCGGGATATACCTCGTTTTCGGGCCTCGCAGAACGCCGGTGGCCAGCGACTTTAGCTGGAGCGGGATCAAGGCGAATCTGGCCGAGAACATTAATCTCGGGCTCGACCTTAAGGGCGGATCGCATCTGGTGATGCGCGTCAAGACCGACGATTACCTCAAGACGCTCACCGAGAATAACGGCCAGGCGGCCCTCACAACGGCGCAGGACGCCAAACTGCCGGCGACGGCCTACACTGTCAAAGCCGAAAACGGCAATTACTCGGTGAACCTGACGCTTTCTGATCCGTCGCAGCAGCAGGCGGTGCTCGACGAGGTCAAGAAAAAGGTCGACTTTTCAGCTTGGACCCAGACCAGCAGCGGAAACGATATTGTTTGGTCGTTGCCGAACCAGGCTCAGGAACAGATGAAGCGGCAGGCGGTGGATCAGGCGCTCAAGATCATTGAAAGCCGTATCAACGCGTTCGGTGTTAAGGAGCCGACCCTTCAAAAGCATGGTGCTGAGAGTTCGGGACAGATTCTCCTGCAAATGCCGGGTGTCGATGACCCGGAACGCGTCAAGAAGCTGATCGGGCGGTGCCGAGACCCAGACACGCAAGGTTTATCCCTACGCCGACCGTGACGAACCGTCCGCTGCCGGAAACGCCAAGACCGATCCGGCCGCAAAGGTCAACAAGTACGTCGTTGTCGAGTATCCGTCAGTAGTTGACGGCAGTGAACTCCGCGAGGCGAATGCCGTTTCGCGTACCGGCAGCGAGGGCGATTATCAGATCTCATTCTCGTTCAAACCGGCCGGAGCTCAGAAGTTTGGCGAATGGACCGGCAAAAACATCAACAACTACATGGCGGTCGTGCTGAACGGCGAGGTCAAATCCGCGGCGTTCATCAAATCGCAGATCTTTGATTCGGGCGAGATATCGGGTAAATTCACCAAGTCATCGGCCGAGGATCTGGCTCTGACGCTCAAGTCAGGAGCCCTGCCCGCCAAGATCGAGTATCAGGAAGAGCGTACGGTCGGACCGAGCTTGGGTGCCGATTCGATCAAGGCCGGTGTAGAGGCCGCGTTGGGCGGATTGGCGTTCGTCGTCATTTTTATGCTCATCTACTACCGCGGTGCCGGTGTCAACGCTGTCGTAGCGTTGATCCTGAACATGCTCTTAACCATGGCGGCGCTTATCGTGATCAAATCGACATTGACGCTGCCGGGTATCGCCGGACTTATTCTCGGCGTCGGTATGGCGGTTGACTCAAACGTGCTCATTTTTGAGCGAATACGTGAGGAGATCAGGGCCGGCCGGTCTATCGCCGACGCGATCGGCCTCGGGTTTGACAGGGCATTTATCACCATCATCGATACCCATATCACGACGATCATTTCGTCGACCATTCTGTATCTGTATGGTTCGGGCCCGATCCGCGGATTTGCCGTAACGCTCGTTCTGGGACTTTTGATCAACCTGTTCTCGGCCGTATTCGTCTCGAGAACGATCTTCATGTGGCTGCTTCACCGTAACGCCAAAATGGAGACGATCAGTATTTAATCGACTGCCGGCATTATGTTGCCGGGCAAACTAAAGATGTTAGAAATTTTCAAGAATATCAACGTTGATTGGATGGGCTTGCGAAAGCCTCTGATCTTTTTGTCGATCGCGATCCTTATCGCCGGATTGTTTTCTGCCATCGGACGGCAGATCACGCCGGGCGGGACAGACGCGTTCAACCTCGGAGTCGACTTTCAGGGTGGAACGGTCATCACCGCTAAGTTTCGCAATAAGCCGGCCGAAGACGATCTGAGAAGTGCTCTGCAGGCTCAGGGCATCTCGGACGCCGTCATCCAGGCATCGCTCGACAAGCAGGACGAAGTGCTGATCAAGGTTCCTCTTTTTGAAGGGAAGGGCGATGCAGCTCCGGCTGAAGCGGCTCCGGCCGGCGGCGAGGACGCGACCCAGGTCAATATGGGACGTGCGACCGTGAAAAAGGCCCTCGACACATTCGGTAAGGAAGCCGAGGTCGGCAAGCGGCTTGCGGATGACGAATCGGCGGTCTATCAGATCGTCGGGACCGACTCGGTCGGCCCGGTCGCCGGAGCTCAGCTTCGTAATCAGGCGGTTATCGCCACGCTGCTCGGCCTTTTAGGCATCCTGCTGTTCATCGCGTTTCGCTATGACTGGACGTATGCCGCAGGTGCTGTTATCGCGGTGTTTCACGACGTTTTGATCACGCTTGCGTTCTTTTCGGTATTCCAATGGGAAGTCAGCCTTACAGTGCTCGCGGCACTGCTGACACTCGTCGGATTCTCGGTGAACGACTCGATCGTTATCTTCGACCGAATTCGCGAGAATATAACGCTTCACCGCGGCAAATCGATATACTCGCTTACCAATGATTCGATCAACCAGACGATGTCGCGTACCATCGTGACCAACGGGCTTGTGTTCCTGGCTGTTCTGGCACTGGTGCTCTTCGGCGGCGAGGTTCTGAGAGGGTTCTCACTGGCACTTTTTGTGGGTTCGATCACCGGAACTTACTCGACCATCGCTATCGCCAGCCCGATCGCGATCTGGTGGCAGGGAAAGATCGGCAACGCCAAGGTCAAAGAGGTTGCAATGCCCCAATCGGGCAGCGAGAAAATGGCTTCGGCATCGCGTCGCTCCGTCGCCCGAAGGCCCGTTACCAGGTAACTTAATTCCAATTTCGGCCGCGCTCCATGCTCTGCGAACCTGCGTTCGTTCAAAGCCCTGGATAGCGGCCGATTTATTTGAAAAAAATGGCATTTTTGACCGCAAACGCCTTTGTTATTCTTGACTTTCGAATTCTAAACTTTTAGACTTCATTTCGTTGCTGGTCAATTTAATGTTTGTGTCTGCATTTTTCCGTATTCGTTTTGCGAATCAGTGACGGAATCAGTAGTACTTTTGCATGTTCGACCGGCAAGAGTCTCGACAATCCGCACTTGATGTCAAACAGTACAAATTCCGGAAATTTAGCAGCCCGCGGTTTGAGATCGACACTTTAAGGTGTCGGTTACAACGCCGGGATAAGTTTGTATCATCGAAGTACATTGTAAGGTTTCGTAACCCTTGACCTAACATTTGGCACCGGAAAAAGGGAGGAAGTAAAATGCTTGATCAATTAGTTGAATCAAAGAGTAATTCTCAGGAAAATAAGCGTCGCGGCGAGTTCCTGTTGGTGACATTTATTATCGCCGTTACGGCCCTCATCGGGTCCTGGACCTACAGCCTTTTTGCAAAGGACTATGGAATGGGTTCGGGCGACCTTGAGTTGTCGACGCTTGTTGCCCCGCCGCCGCCGGCTGAGGAACCTGAGCCCGAACCGGAGAAGCAGCCGGAAAAGAAGCAGGTCGAGCCGGACGTCGACGTTCGCAAGGAACTGATCCAGAATATCAATGCTTCGCCGAAGGTGCCCGAACAGATCAGCACGGTCAAGAGCAACATCCCGCAGATGCGTGAAGATCGCCTTACCAAGCTCGGTACGACAAACTCGGATACCGGTGCCAAGATCGATCCCGGTGCCGCCCGCGTGGTAAACAGCGGCGGTACGCAGGGCATCTCGACCGGAACGGGGAATGACACATCCGGTGCTGATGATGGCGACGCTCCGCCGCCGCCGCCCAAGGCAACTCCGAAACCGGCACCTAAGACGGTTTCAGGTGGTGTGCTCAACGGTAAGGCGACTAGCTTGCCTAAGCCCGCATATCCGCCCGCAGCCAAAGCCGTCAGAGCGGCCGGTGCTGTCAGCGTACAGGTTTTGATCGACGAGTCAGGCCGTGTAGTTTCGGCTAGTGCCGTCAGCGGTCACCCGCTGCTTCGTGCCGCTGCCGAAGGCGCCGCTCGCGGTGCTCGTTTCAGCCCGACCCTCCTTTCCGGACAGGCCGTTAAGGTTTCGGGTGTGATCACATATAACTTTGTCCCGTAAGGGTACGTAATAGATCAAAGGTGCGGCACCGTGAGGTGCCGCATCGCAAATGACCTTTTAATTTGCAATCAATTAAATTCTTTTCGATTTCTTTGGAGGATAAATCATGACATTTCTTGGCAGCCTGGTCGCATCTGACATTTCGGGCTTTTTCTTACTCTTTACCGGCGAGGGCGTCTCGTTCGGTATCTACGATATCGCAAAGAGCCTGACGATTCCGGGCTGGGGCGTTATCATCACGCTTCTCATTCAGTCGGTCTATATGATCGCTGTCGGCATCGAACGCTGGCTGACCTACAACAAGGCCAAACAGCAGTCGCGTCAGTATGCTCCGAAAGTTGCTCAGGCACTTAAGAACAGCAACATTGACGAAGCGATCAACATCAGCGACAAGCACAAGGATTCGCACCTTGCCATGGTCGTCTCGTCGGGCCTTAAGGAATTTGCCGCACACCAGGGCAACACCGACATCTCGGCTGATGAAATGGAAGCTTCGAAGCGTGCTCTTGAGCGTGCTATCGCCGTCAAGACAGCCGAACTCAAGCGAGGCCTTTCGGGTCTGGCAACCGTCGGCTCGACCGCTCCGTTCGTCGGACTGTTTGGAACCGTCGTCGGCATCATCGGTGCTTTCCAGGCTCTTAAGACCAACGAATCAGCCGGTATCGGCGCCGTCGGTGGAGCTATCGCAGAAGCCCTCGTTGCTACCGCATTCGGTATTCTCGTAGCTATCCCGGCCGTGTGGTTGTTTAACTACTTCACGAACAAGGTCACGAGCTTTAGCGTCGAAATGGAAAACTCGGCTTCAGAATTGGTCGACTATTTCATCAAGCAGCGTGCTAAAAGCCTCCGCGGCTAATTTCGGGAATTTGGCGAAAGCCAGCTAGGAGATTTACTGCTATGGGTGCACAAGTGGGCGGAGCCCAGGAATACAACTCAGATATCAACGTCACTCCGATGGTTGATGTTATGTTGGTGCTCTTGATCATCTTCATGATCGTCACACCGCTGCTGCAACAGGGTGTTTCGGTCAACTTGCCCCGCGATATGGTCAGTCCGGATGAGGACGGAGATATCGCAAAGGATACGTCGGTCATTGTTGCTATTCCCGATAATAATAATTTTTATATCGGCAAAGAGCAGTATCCGATCGACGCCCTAGGGGACGTGATCAAAAAGCGTATGGAAGGCAAAACGCCTGAAAAGCGCATTGTTTACATCAAGAGCGGTGTGGATGTCGAGTACGGCCGTGTCGTACAGGCGATCGATACCATTCGTAAACAGGACATCGACAAGATCGGATTGGTCGCTGATAAAAAGAAGGCGATCCAAAGAAATAAAGAAGCTTCGCGGGCCTGGCCTACCGGGCCCGGCGAAATAATTACAAAGTTATGGGAATGTCTACCGGCGGAGGCTCAGGTGAGGCCAAGCCATCAATTAACGTTACACCATTGATCGACGTTCTGCTCGTGCTCTTGATCATCTTCATGGTCATCACGCCGCTTAAGCCAAGCCGTTTTGAGGCGAAGGTTCCGGCCGAGCCGAAAGATCAGCCGCAGGCTAACGTCAAGCCTAACCCGCTTACGCTGGTTGTGGCGATCAACAAGGACACCAAGGTCGTAACATTGAACAACGAGCCATTTGGCGACGTTACGGACACACAGAAACTCTCGGATAAATTGAGGGAGATCTTCAAACAGCGCGAAGACAATGGTGTGCTGCGTGAAGGAACGAACGAGGTCGAAAAGACCCTGTTCATTAAGAGTCCGAAGACCGTTCGATACGGCGACGTTGTCAAGGTCATCGACGCATCAAAAGCGGCCGGTGCATCACCGATCGGCTTACAGATCGACGATTTAACAGATTAATTTTCTTGGCACGACTTTAACGCCCTCGAATCGCAGAGGGCGGCAGTAGTGCCGAATGGTGAATGGAGTCAAAAGATGAGATTCTCTCGTTTCGGGTTGTTACTAATAATAACAGTAACCGTATTCATTGGAGCGAATTGCTCTTATTACAACCGGGTTATTGCCCGAAAGAATTTGGTCGACGGAGCGAAGGCCTACAAGGACAGAAAGTTCGGCGAAGCTGAAAAGCTTTTCAGGTATGCTGCTTCGAAGGATCCTAACGGTGAAACCGTCGAGGGCAGGACTGCTCAGCTTTCGCTGGCTCGTACGCTCCACTCGATCTACATCGGGAACCGGTCGGACAAGAGCAAGGCTGAAGAGGCACTTTCTGAATACAAGAAGAGCCTGCCACTGTCGCTGAAAGAACTGAAAGAGACCTCGGCGGCGTACAACGCCAACAAGGCTTCAGAGGACGGCCAGCGTAAGTACCTTTCGTCGCTTTCGAACGTCAACAGCACGACCAGTGCCATCGCGAGCCTCTATGAGAATCTCGCGCAGCCGGACAAGGCGAAAGAATGGCAGACCGAGGTCGCCAACAGCGCGGATTATCCGGTCACGGCCCGTGCTCGTGCTCTGAGTTCGTTGTCGGCCAAGATGAATACTTGTGCCAACGACATCACGGACACCGAAGCGACCAAAAAGACCGTTAAGAAGGACGGCAAGGATGTGTATCAGTTCGTCAAGCCGAGCAATCCTGAGGATGTATCGAAACTCAAGGAATGCGTCGCCGAGGGTAACCGCCTGATCGACCAAGCCGTGGCTATCGAGCCCGATGAGGTCAAGAATGCCGGCAGCCTGAACGTTACATCGCTTTCCGACACGCAGCTTGCCCTGAACGGCGAGATCTTTAAGGTTTTCGAATCAACCCGTTCATATAAAGCCAGCCTTTTGGTTCAGGCAATGCGGCAAGCCGAAATGGATGGAAACACCGCTCTGCGTGACTCGTTAAAGACTGAGGCCGATGCGGCCAAGGCAAAGTTCCAGGAGCTCAGCGACATCGTTAAGAAGATGCAGGCTGAGGTCGAGGCTCGTGCCGCCGCTAAGGAAGAAGCGGAAAAGAAGAACGCAAACAGTAACGCGAACAAGAAGTAGTTTGACATTTCTTTCCAACTTTGGTGATGCTCATTTACAATTAAGTGAGCATCACCATTTTTATTGTTGATGCTATTATTTGACGGCCGCGAGCGATATTGCGGGCCGGAAGCCGGAACGGTTAGTTTGATCTTATGATCAGGATCGAAGATGTCATCAAAAAAGTGACGGACAATCGGCCAATGGCCGATATCGATCTTATTCGCCGCGCGTACCTTTTTTCCGCACTTCATCACCGAGGGCAGACCCGGGCTTCGGGCGAACCGTACCTTGTCCATCCGTTGGAAGTAGCCGAGATCCTTGCGGATATGCGGCTCGATGAGGTCAGCGTTTCGACCGGTTTGCTGCACGACGTCGTTGAGGACACACTTGTCGATCTCGATACGATCCGATCCTATTTTGGCGATGAGATAACGCTGCTCGTTGATGGTTTGACCAAGATCGCCCACGTCAGCAGCCTTTCAAAGGAAAAGCAGCAGGCCGAGAACGTCCGTAAAATGGTCCTGGCGATGATCACCGACGTTCGCGTCGTGCTGATCAAACTCGCCGATCGTCTGCACAACATGCGGACCATGCAGTTTCTTAAGCCCGAAAAGCGTGCCCGTATTTCACAAGAGACGCTCGATATCTACGCACCGATCGCCCATCGGCTAGGTATGGGTAAGATGCGTTCGGAACTCGAGGATCTTTCATTTCAAAACCTCTTTCCCGACGAATATAAAAAGCTCGCCAAAGAGGTTGACGCACGGCGGCCCGAGTTAGAAGCGGCCCTGCACAGGATCCGGGAGACCATTGCTCAGAAGCTTACCGAGAATGACGTGCCTTTTGTCGAGATCGAGGGCCGGGTGAAACGTCTGTACTCACTGTGGAAGAAACTGAAGAAGCAAAAGATCCGCATCGAGCAGGTATATGACCTGATCGCCGCTCGCATCATCACCCCGAATGACCGCAAATACTGTTATCTGACGCTGAGCGTCATTCACGACGTCTGGACGCCTGTTCCTGAGCGTTTTAAGGACTGGATCGCTATTCCGCGCGACAACCTGTACCAGTCGCTTCATACGTCGGTGATCGGCGACGGCGGCGTGCCTTTCGAGGTGCAGATCCGCACTCAAGAGATGCATCTTGTTGCAGAAGAGGGCGTCGCGGCTCACTGGAAGTACAAGGAAAGCAGCCTCGGTGCCCATGAGGACGATGATACGCTCGACGAACTTCGCAAAACCGTCGAAAAACTGCTTCTGCCCCTGGTCGAAACCAACGAGCAAAATGAGGACTCGGAAGATTTTATCGAATCCTTAAAACTCGACCTTTTTCCGAAGGATGTTTACGCTTTCACCCCGATGGGCAAGGTGATACAGCTGCCGCGCGGGGCGACCCCGCTGGATTTTGCTTACGCGATCCATTCGGGAGTCGGCGACAAGTGCACAGGAGCAAAGATCAACGGCCGTATCGTGCCGCTTCGAACAGAACTCCAGAACGGGGATGTCGTCGAGATCCTGACGACCCAGAATGCCAAGCCGACGCGGGACTGGCTCAATCACGTCGTTACGTCCAAGGCACGGAGCCGCATTCGGCATTGGATATCGCAGCAGCAGCGTGAAGAGTCGATCGAGATCGGGCGTAAGCTCCTCGAAAAAGAAGCGGACCGCTTTCGGCTCGCCCCAAAGAAGTTTCTTGGCAACGAGTCTGAAATGACGCGTATAGCCAATGATTACGGCCTCAGCCGCCCGGATGACCTTTTGGCGTCGGTCGGCTACGGTAAGGTGCTGCCGCGCAACATACTTGCCAAGTTCTTGGGGGCCGAGAAGTTCGAAGAGCTCGACCCTGAGAAGAAGAAAGAAACCCGCATTTCGAACAGCGTCAAGGCGGTTAAGAAATTCATCGGGTTCGGTGAGGATTCGATCGTCGTCAAGGGCGTCGATAACCTGCTTACTTCGCGGGCAAAGTGCTGCAATCCGCTGCGAGGCGAGGATATCGTCGGCTACATCTCGCTCGGCAAAGGCATCGTCGTCCACAACAAACGCTGCAAGAATATGGGGCATTTGATGGTCAACAAAGACCGTATCGTCGAGGTCGAGTGGGCCCGCAGCGAGCAAAGCGAGAAGCAGTCGGTCCAATTGCTTGTGACGACCGAGAACCGCACGGGAATGCTCGCCGGCATCACCAACGCCATCGCCGACATCAAGACCGGCATTCGCGACGCCCGAGCCAATGTTTCAAAGGACGATATCGGCCTCATCGAGGTTACCGTCGAGGTATTCGATAAGAAGCATCTCGACAAGGTGACCAGTGCGATCGAACACGTCCCCGGCGTCATTGCCGTCGAACGCGTAAACTCCTGAGTCAAGACCTTTTCACCCGCCTCAACTTTCTTTTTCCTCCGTAATTTGTTAGAATTCGCCTTTTGCTTAAGGAAGATTTTTCCGGCAGAACCTAAACAAATGAAAGAGATCATCTCAACAGAAAACGCTCCGGGAGCCATCGGCCCCTACTCGCAGGCGATCAAGGCCGGCGGACTCGTATTTTGCTCAGGCCAGATCCCGATCGACCCGGCAACAGGGAATTTTGTTTCGGACAACGTCAGCGAACAGACGGATCAGGTCCTTAAGAATCTTTCGGCTGTGCTTGAGGCCGCCGGGTCGAGCCTTGACGGCGTGGTCAAGACGACTGTGTTCCTGGCGGACATGAATGATTTTGGTGAGATGAATGAGGTTTACGGCAGGTATTTCGATACGAACAAACCTGCCAGGGCGACGGTACAGGCAGCTCGTTTGCCGCGTGACGCCCGTGTTGAGATCGAGTGTATTGCGTTGATCGGGTAACAGAAAAGCCAGACGCCGAATTAACTTCGCCGTCTGGCAACCAAAAGAGTCAACACAAACTCAAATACTTACGCAGCCTTGATGATCTTTCCCGATTTGATACATCGGGTACAAACCTTAGCCCGGCCGTTGCCGCCAGCAGGGAGCTGGACACGGACAGACTGAAGATTCGGGTTAAATCGTCGTCGCGTTTTGTTATTAGCGTGTGATACGTTGTTTCCAAATTGCGGACCTTTTCCGCATACGTCGCAGCGTTTAGCCATAATATTATTGCCTCCGGTAAATAGTACGAGGTACTAAGAAGAGTTTTTGCGAAAACTCAAAAATAGATTTTATATCAAATTGGATCAGGTATAGTCAAGTTATGCAACAGATCGATAAGTTGAAAGGAGTAAGAGCCACAGTGCAAAACAAATTTGTTAAGTATTCGACCGCAGCCGCAATCGGCGTATTTGCTGCGTGTTTCGCCGCGTGCGGCGGCCCGGCCGCCAACACCGCGACCGGCGGGGTTGACCCTAATGAAACTGCCGCAACGGTAAACGGCAAGGTCATCAAGATGGAAGAGGTCGATCGTGCGGTCAAGCAGCAGTCGCAGGGACAGGAGGTCAAACTGTCGCCGCTCGAGCTTGCCGGTGCCCGGCTTCAGGTTCTGCAGAGCCTGATCGAGCAGGAAGTTATGTTCCAGAAGGCCGAGAAGGACGGAACCGTTCCAACGGACGAAGAAGTCTCCGCCGAGGTGAACAAGCAGAAGGTTGACAGCCGTCTTTCGGCCGAAGAGTTTGACAAACAGATGACCGCTGCGGGACTCAACGAAGCTGCATTTCGCGAATCGATCAAAAAGGGCCTGGCGATCAAGAAATTGGTTGAAAAGATCACGGGCCGCATTGAGGTTCCCAAGGACAAGGAGATCACCGATTTCTTTGCCGGCAACGCCGATCTTTTTGTTAAGAAGCGTGGTGTCAGGCTCGCAGCGATCGTGATCGATCCGTCAAACAGCGGACAGGGCGACACGACGACCAACGACGCCGAGGCAAACGTCAAGATCAAAGAGATCCTGACCAAGCTTTCACAGCCCGGCAGCGACTTTGCATCGCTTGCCCGCGAGTACAGCGAGGACCCGAGCAAGCTGCAGGGCGGCGATCTCGGCTACATTAGCGAAGAGGACCTCAAGACCAACTTCGGTGCCCAGAACGCGGCCGGCTTTATGAGCCCGCAGTTCAGCGTCGGCGGTGTCACGAACGTTATTCCTTTGAACGGAAAGGGCTATATCTTCAAGCTTCAGGAGCGTATCGAGAAAGAGGAATCTCAGACCCTCGAGAGCCCCGGCGTTCGCCAGCAGATCAACGACCTGCTTGTTAACAACCGTAAGCAGCTGTTGGCAGCCTCGTATCAGGCGATCGCGATGAATGAGGCGAAGATCGACAACCTGCTTGCCAAGAAGGTCGTTAACAACCCGAACGAACTGAGCGGAGCACGCCCGGCCGGTGCATCGACCCCGGCAGCCAATACGAATACGGCTCCGGCAAACTCGAATACCGCGGCGGCAAATACCAACGCGGCTGCCAATTCGAACGCCAAACCGGCGGCAAACGCTCCGGCCAAACCCGAAGCGAAGCCGGCGGCGAACGCTCCGGCAAAACCGGCCAACAAGTAATTGGCCACTCGTTAAGTTGAACAAGGTGAAAGGCAAAGCGGTATTTTGCCTTTTACCTTTTTCGCTTTTTAAGCGGATCACGGACAGATGCTATTCAGACTCAACAACGTTTGGAAATCGTACGGCGGCACCGAGATACTCAAAGGCATCTCGTTCCAGGTCAATCCTTCAGAAAAGGTCGGATTGGTCGGCCGTAACGGTGCCGGAAAGACGACGGCGTTCAGAATAATAACCGGTCAGGAATCTCCCGACGAGGGCGAGGTCATCAAAATGAACGGCCTCACGCTCGGCCTGCTCGACCAGCACGTCGATTTTGGTAGTGCCGAGACCGTCCATACCGCGGCACTTTCGGCATTTGTTGAAATTCACGATATCGAGGCTGAGATGCGTCTGCTCGAAAAGCAGATGGAAACCGATCATTCCGATGCCGTGCTTGAGCGTTATGCTGACCTGCAGACCGCATTTGAGCACGCTGACGGCTTTTCGTACGCGGCCAAGGCCGAGGCGGTCCTGCTCGGTATGGGATTTCCGCCGGACAAATGGGCCGATGACGTACGGACGCTTTCGGGCGGTCAAAAGAACCGCCTGGGAATGGTCCGGCTGCTGCTCTCAAATTCCGATGTCCTGCTGCTCGACGAGCCGACCAATCACCTCGATACCGACGCTGTCGAGTGGCTGGAAGATTTTCTCAAGAGTTACGACAAAACGTACGTCGTAATTAGCCACGACCGTTACTTTTTGGACAGGACCACTAACCGCGTGATCGAGATCGATCGCGGCGTCGCCGTTACTTACAAGGGCAACTATTCTAAGTATCTCGAGGAGCGGGAACTGCGGCGTGAGCAGCAGCTTCGCGAATATGAGAATCAACAGGCCCTGATCAATAAGACGGAGGAGTTCATCCGCCGAAATCTCGAAGGTCAGAAGACCAAACAGGCCAAATCACGACGCACCCTCCTCGCTCGAATGGAACGGATCGAGGCCGTTACGAGCGAAAAGTCCGGCGGCAATTTTGGTCTCAAACGGGTCGAACGTACCGGGAATAATGTTCTGACGGCCGAGGACCTGACCATCGGTTATGAGAACAAGGTTCTTGCTTCCAACTTGAATTTCTCGCTGCATCGGGGCGAGGCTCTCGGGATCATCGGCGGAAACGGCACCGGAAAGACGACACTCATCAAGACCCTGCTTGGAAACATCCGTGAACTCGGCGGAAAGGTCCACTGGGGTACAAAGACGAACATCGGCTACTATTCGCAGAACCTTGAGGGCCTCGAACCGCGAAATGAAGTAGTGCAGGAACTCAGGCGAGTCGCCCCGATGGCGGATAACAACACCCTTCGCGGTTTTCTGGCGAAATTCCTCTTTATGGGTGAGGATGTGTTCAAACCGGTCTCAGCCCTCTCCGGCGGAGAAAAGGGAAGGCTCGCACTCGCAAAACTCATTTATTCGCAGAAAAATGTCCTGATCCTCGATGAGCCGACCAACCACCTGGATATCCCGTCGCGGGAATCACTGGAAAACGCTCTCGAGGAATACGACGGCACGATCATTGTCGTGAGCCATGACCGATTCTTTCTGGACAAGATCGCCAGTCAGATGCTGAGCTTCGAGCCCGACGGCAGCGTCCTCGATTTTGCGGGTAATTACACTGAGTTTCACGATTGGAAGCAAAGCCTGGCACCTCAGTTGACGCCAGCGAAGCCGGCTGAAACTGTTCAAGAGCGACCGGCAGATCCGGATACGGCAACCGCGTCCGAGCTTTCTAAGAATCAACGGAACCAGTTGGAAAAGCGTGTTAAGGAGATCGAAGCGGAGATCCCGTCGCTCGAATCTCAGGCGGACAAACTCACTGCCGAGATCGCATTGCCCGAGGTCGCGGCCGATTACGGCAAACTATCCGAATCGACGGCCAAACTGACCGCGATCGAAAGCCGCATCCAGGCCCTCTATGACGAATGGTCGGTAGTTGCCGATCAGCTGAAATGATCAGGACTCGCTTCGGTAATTCGGGGCTTCTTTAGTAATAATGACGTCGTGCACGTGTGATTCGCGAAGGCCCGCCGACGTTATGCGGACAAATTGGGCTTTTGTCTGAAGCTCCTCGATCGACCGGCACCCGGTGTAACCCATTCCGGAACGAAGCCCGCCGACCAACTGGGTCACCATATCTGCCACCGAACCCTTGTAAGCAACTCGTCCTTCGATGCCCTCGGGTACATATTTGGCGTCCGAAACCGTGCCTTCCTGGGCATAGCGGTCGCTGGAACCCTTTTTCATTGCTCCGATCGAACCCATACCGCGATACGATTTGAAGTTACGGCCCTGAAACAGAATTACCTCGCCCGGAGCTTCTTCGGTTCCGGCAAAAAGCGACCCGATCATTACCGAATCGGCTCCGGCGGCGATCGCCTTTGCGACATCGCCTGAAAACTTGACGCCGCCGTCCGCAATGATCGGGACCCCGGTACCCTTGGCGGCCGCGACACACTCGATGATGGCGGATATTTGCGGAACGCCCGCACCCGTGACGACCCGTGTCGTGCAGATCGAACCGGGCCCGATGCCGATCTTAACGGCGTCCACGCCGGCAGCGATCAGCATCTTGGTCGCCTCGGCCGTCGCGACGTTTCCGGCGACGATCTCGAGATCGGGGAATTTGCTGCGGACGCTTTTTACAGCTCCGAGGACCCTCGAGCTGTGGCCATGAGCCGTGTCAATGACGATCGCGTCGACTCTAGAATTTACCAGCTCGGTCGCCCGCTCCAGAAAGTCCCCGGTAGCGCCGATCGCACCGGCACATCTCAGCCGTCCGAGTTCGTCCTTGGCCGCCAGCGGAAAATTGATCGCCTTTTGAATATCCTTTACGGTGATCAGCCCTTTCAGGTGTCCGTTTTCATCGACCACCAACAGCTTTTCGATGCGATGTTTTTGAAGTTTTACCTTGGCCTCATCAAGCGTAGTGCCCACCGGCACGGTCACCAGCGGCTGCGGCGTCATGATCTCGGACACGGGAATGTCGAAGCGGGTCTCAAAACGCAGGTCGCGATTTGTGATAATGCCGACCAAAAGCCCTGCGTCATCGGTCACCGGAACGCCGCTGATCTTGTAACGCTCCATTATTGCCAGAGCGTCTGAAACAAGCCGATTGTGCCCGATAGTCACCGGATCGACGATCATGCCCGATTCGCTTCGTTTGACCTTATCGACCTCCTCGGCTTGTTGCTCGATCGAATAATTCTTATGGATCACGCCGATCCCGCCCTGCTGCGCGAGGGCGATCGCAAGACTTGCCTCGGTTACCGTATCCATCGCGGACGAGCACAGGGGAATGTTAAGACTGATATTTCGCGAAAAGCGCGTGCGGGTATCAACCTCGTTCGGCAGCACCTCAGAGTATGCGGGAACCAGCAAAACGTCATCAAATGTCAGGCCTTCGGTGATCTCTTTAATATTCATTTCAATCGCTCTTAAATAAAAATGCCCGCAATTACGTTGCGGACACCGTGTTTCAGATTTTCAAGTTTGCCGTCACCGCTTACCTATTGCGGCCGATTGGCCGGGCCGGTAGTTGCAGCCGGCTTGTTGGCCGCGGCGGGCTTAGGCGTTGCCGGCGGTTTGTTGGCCGGCGTGGCAGCGGTATTCGCCGCAGTCGTAGGTTTGACGGCCGGCGTCGGCCGCGGCGTCTGTCCGGGCGTTACCGGAACGTTGGCGGCCGCTGAATTTGCGTTAGCGTCGACAGTCGGAGCCGGCAC
>JBGAOU010000013.1:0-101388 GCA_044221625.1 Pyrinomonadaceae bacterium
CCTGCTCCCAGTTCTGCCCGTCGAGCATCCCGAGCAGGTTGAGGTCCCACGCAAGCGGATATGAACCGTACGGTTTGGTCTCGACGTTGTTCCAGAGCATATATTCCTGTCCTTTGCCGGACGTCCAGGTCGTTTTGCAGGCCAGGGTGCAGGTTTGACATGCGATGCACTTGTTGGTGTCGAAGACCGCCGCAAACTGCTTTTTCGGACGGGATTCGGGATACCAGTAGGACATCTCTCTTCCAATTTGCCAGTTGTTAACGCGAGCCATATTTTATTCTCCGTGTATTTTGTACTTTGTTCCCCAAACCCTATTTGGTCCCGATAAATCCGCCCGACAGATACTTCTTCATCAGGTCCGATTCCGCGGCCGGCCTGATGCCGAGATCCACGGGACGCCAATGCCCTTTTCCATCAATGCCGCCGGGCTCAGCCCGTGTGATCTTGATGAAGGATTCACGCGGTGCACCGGTCGGGCAGTGAATGTCCGCGGCAAAGCCCTTCCCCATTCCCTGTCCGAACATACCTTTACGGACAAGCGAGTCGGTCATCAGCGTCGGCTTTAACCACCCGCGGGTCGCCGACTGGTGCGAGCCCGAACGGAACATTCCCTGATATCCGGTTCGAGGGTTTTTGGCGAGGCCGTCCTTTCGTTCACGCTGGCCCTGATGCGAGCCGGGCGTCGTGCCGTACATGTTGAACCACATTCGCGTAATTCCCCGCGGTGTTCCCGGGTAATAGCGTGCCCGGCACATCAGGCGTGAAAACTCGTAGTTCTTCTGGTCCTTTTCCCAGCCGCGGAACGGACGATCCTCGGGGTCGGCGTCGATCCAGACATAATCGCCGTCGTCGATCCCGAGTTCGCGGGCATCTGCCGGATTGATGTCGACATAGCCCTCGGTCACGAACGGCGACCGTTTGTCGCGGCGGTAAATATCGCCGAACGGCCCGAAAAGGATCGCGATCATATCGGTATCGATCGGCGTCGTGTGTGCTCCGTGTCGGTACTTCGGCGTGTGGAAAATGAACTTATAGCCGTCCTTCATTAGCGGATGAGCCGTATTTTTGGCATCGGCCCACGCGTAGACGACGTTGCGGCCGCAGCGGGTCTCGCAGCTGACGTCGTCGAGTTTCGCTCCGTAGCTCTCGGGCCCGGCCGGCCGTATCGCCTCATGCGGCGGAGCGATGATGATGTTCGGTTCGTAAAAGGTCGAATCGACCGGTTCGCGATGGACCGGCAGGTTTTCGCCGGCCTCGATGAACTCGTCCTCTTCGCGGTAAAACTCGAGCCGGCCGCTCTTGGTGTACCAGGGCATCGAGTCGGTGACCTGGTCAAAGCCGACCGATTTCGGCGTCGTTCGGCTGTTCATCAAGGCCGGTATCCCCTCGAGCGCCTTGTCGTGCAGATCCTTGAAGCTGTAACCCTTGGTGTTGGTCGAGTTGTCCAGGATCCGCTGCAGATAGACGTCAGTGTTGTTCTCATTGACGAATTTCCACATATCGTTGAACCGGTTATCGCCGGTCAGTTCGGCGAGTTTTGACGCAACCAGAGCAAAGACCTCGATATCACCCTTGGTGTCGAATATCCGTTCGATCGGCGTTCGGGGAAACACGAGCAGGAATGGATTTGTGACCGATGCCGTCATATCCGGGTGCTTCAGCTCGGCCCACGAATCGACCCCGAACACGACATCAGCCCACTCGCACGACGTTGACCACCACCATTCGTTGACGGCGATCAACTCTATCTTCGGCAGGACGTTGATGACCGTGTTGTAGTGCCATTTGACGTTGCCGAGGATCGAGTTGGCGTTGGCGAACCAGAGCGATTTGGTCGGGCACGGGATGTGCGATTTGCCGGTCAAGAGCTTCTTACCGACACGCAGAGGGTGATCTTCGTGGTTGTAATAGTGAGCCGATTCAGCTTTCCAGTACTGTTTCGGTCGTGCCGGTTTCGACGGGTCGAGTTCCAGGTCGAACGGATTTTCGTTGATGTACTGCGGAGCACCGTTGTAAAGAGCAGTCCGGTAGTTGCCGGCGTACGATCCGATATTGCCGCCGATCTTTCCGACGTTGCCGGTGAGAGCCGCGAGCAAGATCGTGTCGCGGTCCTTATTATCGTTGTTAAAGAACTGATTCGGGCCCATGCCGACCGCGAACATCGTGGTTCCCGGCTCTTTTGCAAAATGGCGGGCGAGCGTTTCGACCGCGGCGGCGGGTGCCCACGTTATTTCCTCGACGGTCTTCGGGTCAAAATGGGCCGCATACTCTTTGACCAGGTCAAAGACCGGGCGGCATTTGACCTTGGTACCGTCGGCAAGCGTCACTGCAACCGCTCCCTCGAGCATTGCGTCGGCGGTCTTCGAATTTTTGCCGACCTCGTCGCGTGTCAACGCCTGCGGGGCGTTCTTCTTTGAGTCCCACCAGACATAATCGCCCCATTCGAGACGCAGCTTTTCGGGAATGACGTTTTGCCCGGTCTGCTGCAGCGGCGGCGGTTCCTTTTCGCCTTCTTTTACCAAAAACGTGTTTTTCAGCACCGCGGGCTCTCCGCCGAAGACCTCGCTCGCCTTGAGATACTTGAGCGAGTCCATCCTCACGAGCAGCGGCATATCGGTCCACTGCCGCACATATTCGGCGTCATAGAGGTTTTCGCGCATGATAACGTTGGCAAAACCCAACGCCAGTGCCGGCGTCGTGCCCGGGCGGACCACGACGACATCGTCACCCTTGGTCGCCGTCGCCGAATATTCGCACGCGATGACGACGATTCGCGTTCCCTTCAGCCGAGCCTCGGTCAGCCAGTGAGCGTCCGGCATCTTGGTCGCGATCCAGTTCATTCCCCAAACGACGACGGTCTTGGCGTGCTCGACCGAGTTCAGGTCAAACTCGACCGTCTGTTGGCCGGTGACCATCGTATGGCCGGGCGGCAGATCCGTGTGCCACGAATAATTGTCAAAACCCTTGCCGCCCATCGCTTTGTCAGGGCCGACCTTGCGGATCGCGTCATCGAGCAGCGCCATTGAATTCGCCATTCGATACATTCCGAAGATGCGCGTCATTCCGAGCAGCGGCATACCTCCGCGAAACTTCATAACCTGCGTCCCGACGCCCTGTGTCGCTTCGACCACCGCCTCGTCATAGTGCTGTTCGGTCAGGCGGCGTTTTCCCTCATCGCCGGTGTAGGTTTCGGCAATATTCTTCAATGCGGCAGCAACGATCGCCGCGGCCTCGGCGTGCGGCATTCGCACCCATTCGTCGCGGGCGCGCTGAAAATAGCTGGGATCGGGCCGGCCGTCCGCACCGCGTGGAAAACCGTCGTCGTGCCACCGCTTGTATCCGGCACGGACCATCGTTTGATTGATCCGGCGGTCGCCATAAAACCGGCGTGTCAGCGCCAATCCCTTTTGGCAGACACGCGGGTCCCAGCGGTGCGACGTGCCGTTACCGGCAAGGTCCTTTGCCAAACCGTATTTCATCGACGGCCCGATGCGGGTGACCACGCCGTCGCGGACATACGCGTTGAGCAGGCAATTATGCGTATCGTTCGGGGCACAGGTAAACGTGTAGGTCGAGTCGTATTTCCAGAGGTCGCGATAGACCTTTTCCCAATCGCGATTTGGGTATACGGCCAACGGATTGGTGATCGCCTCGAGGCCCCAGGCGTTCGTCGCCGACACCGCCAAAGCTCCAAATCCGGCGGCAGTCATCCTCGCCATAAATTCACGTCTCGAAATTTCCTTACTCATATTGATTCCCCTTCAGATCTGAATGACGAATTGCACCTTCTCCCAATAAAACCCTCTACTTGTTGCCCAGCGACCGCAGATAGACCACGACCGACTCGATCTCGGCTTTTGTCAGTTCGCGGCGCGTCGGCGACGGGTTAAGAAATCCCTGCATGACGGTACCGGTGCGGCCGTTGCCGATCGTGGTGACAAGAAATGTGTCCGTGACCGACGATAAAAATACCTTGTTGTTAAGGCCCGGGCCGTCCGCTCCCTCGGCATTCTTGCCGTGGCAGCCGGAACAATTTGACGCAAACAGCCTCGCGCCCGTATTCACATCGCCGGTCGCCCAGATCTGCGGTAGCGGGTCGGGCTGTTGCTGGACATTGCCGCCGAGCTGGCGTATGTAGGCGACCAACGCCTTGATCTCGTCGGGCTTGAGGCCGTTCTCGCGTTCGCCCCAGGCGAGCATCGGGCGGCCGGGACGGCCCTTGTTGATCGTTTGAAAAAGAAAGTCGTCCGACGCCAGCGACAAAAAGTCAGAGCTGACGATCGACGGGTACGGCGGGATTCCGGCAAAGCGGTTTCCTTTTCCGTCGACACCGTGGCAGCTCGAACAGATCGTTGAATAGATCGTCGCTCCGTTCAGCGCAAACTCATGTTCGCCGAACCGCATCGCCCTGATCCGGTCTTTCGGCAAGTACAGATCGGGCAAACTGCGGCGGCGAAGCGAGAGCATATACATCGTCAGCAGATCGATCTGATCGTCCGTCAGGCCGAGTGCCGGCATTAGTGAACCCGGCACCGTTGACGACGGCGACTTGAAATGCTGTTCGTGCCAGTTGGTCAGCGTACGCTCGCCGTGAACCTTCGTAAAATTGAGCTGGCCGGGATCGCGTTCGCCGATCCGGGACAGGTCGACGCCGGCGTCGCCGCCGAAACTGCCGACCTTATGACAGCCGGTACAGCCGACCGAGTTGAACTGCGCTTTGGCCTCGATCAGTTTCGACGCACCCATAAGCGTCCCGAGATAGATCTTCAGATTTTCGCGGTCGGCGTCGGACACCTCTTTGAAGGACGTTTTCCAGTCGCCGTCGACCGCTTGCTGCGACTTCTGAAGGTGCAATGTGTACCATTCGGCGTTGTAGCCCTTAATGCCGACACCCGAAAGGTCCGGCCCTTCCATACCGCCGACGCCGCCGACCCGAAGTGTGCCGCCGCGGCCTTCGACGCGGTGACAGGCGTAGCAATCGAGTCTTTCGAAGGTGTTTTTGGCCGCCTCGTAGGTCTTCAGGTTGGGAACGTTGAGCGGCGTGTGACAGGTGCCGCAGCTTGCATAGGCGTATTTCGCGGGCAGCATCGGCTCCGGCCAGAACTCGACATTGCCGTGGGCAGCGTTCTTTTCCGTCGCCAGGCCCTGGCCTCCGTGACAGATCGTACAGCCCATCTCGGTCGGCGAGTGATAGACCGGCTTATGCACACCGGCGACCGTCAGGTTTGACGTGATCTGTTCGCCGGGGGCCATACCGACGTGACACGAGACGCACCGGTCGGTGACCTTCAGGTTCGGGTTCACTATCTGCCTTAGGCGGACGTCGATCGCTCCTTCCTGATTCTTGGCGGCCTTTTGGATGCCCTGCCATTCCTTAAAGAAGTTTTCGGACACAGCCGCAACGACCAGCAATAGCAGGACGCCAATGCTTGCGAACAACAATAGATACTTATTCTTGTTCATATGGTTAGTGTGCCTGCCAATCTGCCGGCGACCAGTAAAATCCCCAGTTCGGGCCTCTGAAATACGTTCCGATCACGGTCAGTACGATAAAGCCGCACAGGAAACAGGTGAAAAGGCCCAACGCCCCTGCCCTGGTCGAGTTGTAGCGCCGGACCAGCCAGAATGAATACGCCGCGTAGATGAGCGTCAGGACCGTGCCGGGGTTGATGAACGTAATGAAAAGCTGCGGTATGCTCGGGAACCATTCGCGAAGCCATCCAAACCGGATAGCGAACGCCTCGACACCGATCGACGCGGCAAATCCTACGAGCGTCGACCATTTGACCAGACGCCAACCGCCCGGCCCGGCGAACCACTCGCCCGTCCCCTCGGTCTCGCGGTCAAGGAACGGTATCAGGCCCAGTCCGACGACGACGAGACCCGGAATGCCGATGCCGCCCATGAACGCGCTGAATGAAACGATCTCCTGCAGGCCAAGAAAATACCACGGAGCCTTGGCCGGATTTTCCGGCACGAGAGCGTTGGCTGCCTCCTTGAGCGGGGCGTCTGAGAACATCGCGAGTGCCAGGCATATCAATACCGTAAGCATGAACACGGCCATTTCCGCATAGAACAGGTGCGGCATCGACGGCAGCGTGTGCTCCGGCCCCTTGTTTACGGCGGTCGTCTTGCCTTTGACCACCGCGGCGATGTGATATGTCTTCTGCGGTGCTTCCGTAAAGACGGGATAGTTTTCGCTCGCCTCGGCCTCGACCAATTCGTCCGCGTTCTCCGGGCGAGCCAAACCGCCGTCCTTCCGGATCCGCCAAAAATGGACGGCCATCAGAACGACCAGCGTGATCGGCAGCAGCATTACGTGCAGAAGGTAAAAGCGTATCAGTGCTTCCTCGCCGACCTTGTCCGACCCGAGCAGGAGTTCGCGTTGAAGCCCGCCGATGTCGATCACGTCGGTCAGGTTAAGGGCGTCGGTTATCTCGCGGGGCGATTGTGCGATATTGGCACCGATCGTGATCGCCCAATACGCAAGCTGGTCCCACGGCAAAAGATAGCCGGTGAACGACAGCGCAAGTGTCGTGACCAACAACCCCCAGCCGATAAGCCAGTTAAATTCGCGTGGTTTGCGGTACGCGGCGGTATAGAACGTCCGCGCCATATGCAGGATCACCGCGACGACCATCACATTTGCCGCCCAGCGATGGATATTGCGCATGAACCGGCCCGTCGGTACCACAAAGTGGATATCCTTGATCGATTGATACGCGACGTCCGGATACGATTTGTAGTAGAACATCAGCAGGACGCCCGTTATCAGCGTGATCAGGAAAGCGGCCGTCGTAACGATGCCGAGGCCCATCGTCGTGCTCCAGCGAAGGCTCCAGAGGTGCGTCCTTACCGAATGCAGGTGCAGGAATACATTGCCGAAAACGAATGAGGACCGGGTTCGGTCCGTTTTCGGGACGCCGCTGCGAAACGTGACCTCAAGCAGGCGCCGAGGCGTCGAACGCAGGTTTTCCCAGAAATTCCACAGTGCCGAGTGGTCAGCGGGTTTCATAGCTTATGCCTTGGTACCGGCGGGCACCTTTTTTTCTTCGTCAACTACATAAACAGAGCCGTTCTTTGTCACCTTCAGCCACGGGAGCGGTTTGGGAGCCGGGCCTTTGGTCACGGCTCCGTCCTTGGCAAACCCGGAACCGTGGCACGGGCACGCAAATCCTTCCGGCGTGGCCTTTACGATGCAGCCGAGATGCGTACACACGATCGATATCGCGTAGACGCCTTCGGAGTCGCGAAATACCGCCGCCGACCTGCCGGGCGGGACAAAGGCTTCGCCGTCAGCGAGGCCGTCGGGCAGCGAAACGTTGAATTTCTTTGCCGGCGACGCCAGAACCGCAGCTTTCGGCAGTTTCAGCATCCCGAGGATCGAGACGAAGAACGCCATCGCCGTCGCCGCGATCGCCGCCAGGCCGAGAAAATCGCGCCGCGGCACAGGGTCGGGATCAAAACGAGACCTTTCTTTTCCTGGTTTCGTTGTCATTTGCACCTCCAAGTTGTCGAGAACGCCACTCGCTCCATCGTGATCGCATCCACCGGACAGCGCATCGCGCACAGTGCACAGCGTATACAGCGGTCCTCGTCCTTCAGGATCGCCGAGTTTTCGTTGAGTTCAGGGTCGGCCCCGATCGCGGCCTCGACCGCGGCCGAAACATCGCCGGTCAGTTCCAGGACGTCAAGGGACACGATCTTCAGACATTTCGTCGGACATACATCGACGCATCCGCCGCAGAGCACGCACCGCGTGCCGTCAAAGACCGGCGTCACGCCGCAGTCGAGGCACCGCGACGCTTCTCTCATCGCCTGTTCTTTTGTGAAACCCGTTTCGACGACATTTTCCGGATGTTCGAGGCGTTCGGCCGGATGGATCGTCGGCACCTCGGTCCGCCGCAGCGATTCATAGCCGCGTTCGCGGCGATATTGATCGAGCACGATGTGCGAGGTGGTTGCGTGCGCCTCGATCCGGCGGCCGGTCAGAAACTGGTAAACCGAGCGGGCACAATGTTTGCCCGAGGCGACGGCGTCGATCAGGAGCCGCGTGCCGTGGGCCAGGTCGCCCGTCACAAAAACGTCGCTGGCCGAGGTCTGGAGCGATTCCTTGTCGACGGTGATCCAACCGTTTTTCATCAGTTCGACATCTTTGCCGCCCTCGTCGAGGAACTTGAGCGTCGGTGCCTGGCCGACCGCCAGCAGAACCGTGTCGCACGGAATGGTGAGCGTGTCGTCATCGTCATAGACGGGCGAGAACTTGCGGTCGTCGTCATAGACCCGCAGACATTTTCGAAATGCGACGCCGGTGACCTTGCCGTCCGCGTCACGGACGATCTCGGTCGGCCCCCAGCCGTTCTGACGCTCGACGCCCTCTTCGTCGCCCTCGACGATCTCGATCGTATCGGCCGGCATCTCCTCGGCGCCTTCGAGCGAAACGAGTTTGACGGTCGCGGTTCCCGCGAGCCTTGCGGCGGTCCGGGCGGTGTCATACGCGATCTGGCGGACGACCGTGCGGGCCACGTCGTACGCGACGTTGCCGCCGCCGATCACGACGACCGCCTCGCCGGTCTCGACCTTTTCGCCGAGCGAGACCGCACGCAGCAGATCGACGCCGCCCAAAACGCCCGGGCCGTTCTCGCCCTTGAGCCCGAGACTGCGTGATGATTTGGCCCCGACGGCGATAATGACGGCCGAAAAGTTCTTGCGGAGTTCGTCAAACGAGATGTCCTTACCCACGGTCACGCCGCAGCGGATCTCGACACCCAGCGCCTCGATCACCTTTATTTCCTTGTCGATGAGGTCCCGCGGCAGGCGATAGGCGGGGACTCCGACCGCCAGCATTCCGGCCGCGACCGGTTCGGTTTCAAATACAACGGGCTTGAAACCCATCAGTGCCAGATCATGTGCCGCCGACAGACCCGCCGGGCCGGCACCGATTATGGCGACCTTTTCGCCGTCGGCCTTAACAAAATTACCCTCAATCGTCGACCTCAGAAGTGCGGCCATCTCCTCGGCATTTCCCGCGACCGGCGGAACGAAACTGCGGACGGCATCGAGCACGTCCTCCGTGGGCCTCGCCTCCGGCCCGGCCTGGTCACATGCGAAACGCTTGAGCGCCCGGATCGCGATGGGACGGTCCTGGCCGACAAAAAAGCCGTCGTCGTCAACGCGCGGCACCTTGCCGCGGCGGCACGCGGCCTCGCACGGGGCCCCGCAGATACGGCCGCAGATCGATGCGAACGGATTTGGCCCGCGGGCGATCAGATAGGCATCCTCAAAACGGCCTTCGGCGATCGCCCGAACGTAACCGCGGGCGTCGGTATTGACAGGACAAGCTACCTGACATGAGATCAGGTTCTGGTGGTAGGATTCGTTTGGAACCTCGGCCTTAAGCAACATTGCGATTCCTGGACGTCTTTGGTTTCTGAACTCCCGCGGTGTTTTGAGCTAAAAAGCAGGCTGTCGTTTCCAACTCTCCCAGCTGCCCGGTCGTACCGCGGTCATTTTGTCGATCATTGTGGACCGTCGCATATTACTGCGGCGGCGGGCCCGATTTTATGATTTGGATCATATTCGGAAAAAAATTTCGACTTTTCGCCGCCGGCCGTTCGGGCAATTTCTGCGTAAGTGAAATTTCTCGCCGCGAACGTGACCTGAATCACATTGAAATATCCGGAACGGGTCTAGAATTTTGGAGTGATGACTATTTTAAAGACAGATCTGACGACAAAAACCGATTTGGCGGGCCATAGCACCGGTACCGGGCCAACCCGCACTCAAAGGCCGGAATACGTTGATTTTCTTCCGCCGTGCAATAACGCCTGCCCGGCCGGCGAGGACATCCAGTCCTGGCTTGCCCTCGCTCAGGCGGGTGATTATCGCGACGCGTGGGAAAAGTTGACCGACGAAAATCCCCTGCCCGCGGTGCACGGCCGTGTGTGTTATCACCCCTGCGAAACGTCGTGCAACCGCACTTCACTCGACAGCCCCGTTAGTATTCACTCGATCGAGCGGTTCCTTGGCGATCTGGCGATCGAAAACAACTGGGATTTTTATAAGCCGGCGTCGATCAGCGGCAAACGTGTGCTGGTCATCGGCGGCGGCCCGAGCGGACTGTCTGCGGCATATCACCTGACGCGTCTCGGCCACGAGGTGACCATCTACGAGGCCGGCCCGATGGCCGGCGGAATGATGAATTTCGGCATCCCGGCATATCGCCTGCCGCGAAATGTGCTCCAGGCCGAGATCGACCGCATACTTCGGCTCGGCGTGACGCTCAAACTGAACCACAAGGTCAGCGATGTGCAGGCCGAAATGGAAGACGGCCGGTTCGACGCGGTATTTATCGCGATCGGCGCACATATCGGTAAAAAGACGGCGATCCCGGCCCGCGACGCCGGAAAGATACTCGACGCCGTGAGTTTTCTAAAGGACGTCGAACTCGGCAACGCTCCGAACATCGGACGACGCGTCGCGGTGTACGGCGGCGGCAACACTGCGATGGACGCGGCCCGTACCGCTAAACGGCTCGGTGCTGAAGAGGCCCTGATCATCTATCGCCGTGACCGCGAGCATATGCCGGCCCATGACTTTGAGGCGGACGAGGCTCTCAGCGAGGGCATCAAGATCCACTGGCTCCGCACTATCAAGTACCTCGAGTCGACCGAGGTCACCGTCGAACAGATGGAGATCCGCGACGGCAAACCGCATCCGACCGGTAAATTCGAAACGCTCGAGGCCGATTCCGTCATCCTCGCTCTCGGTCAGGACACCGAAACGGACTTTTTACGGGCCGTCCCCGGCATTGAATTCAAGGAAGACGGTACGGTCGTCGTCGATCAGAACATGATGACCGGCCACCCCGGAATTTTTGCCGGCGGCGATATGGTCCCAAGCGAGCGGACAGTGACGATCGCGACCGGACACGGCAAGAAAGCCGCTCGAAACATCAACTCGTGGCTCACCGGCATCTCGTATCACAAGCCGCCGAGCAACCCGCTCGTGACGATCGATCAACTGCACGTCTGGTATCGGACAAAGGCCGACCCCAAACAACAGCCGCATATCGAACCCGAAGCGGCCGTCGCCGGATTTGACGAGATCGTCGCCGGACTGACACCTGACGAAGCCCGTTATGAGGCCGAACGCTGTCTCTCGTGCGGCAACTGCTTCGAGTGCGACGGGTGTTTCGGTGCATGTCCGGAACACGCCATCATCAAGCTCGGCCCGGGCAAACGATACAAATTTAACTACAAACTATGCACGGGCTGCGGAGTTTGTTACGAACAATGCCCTTGTCACGCCATCGAAATGGCCGCTGAACCGGAGGCGTCAAATCAATGAATCAGCAAGATCAACAAATCGTCACACTCGACGGCAACGAAGCCGCGGTCTACGTCGCCTATCGCGTCAACGAAGTTTGCGCGATCTACCCGATAACGCCGTCATCGGCGATGGCTGAGTTTGCCGACGAATGGTCGGCGAAGGACATCAAAAATATCTGGGGCAACACGCCCGAGGTGATCGAGATGCAGAGCGAGGGCGGAGCCGCCGGCACCGTCCACGGAGCGCTTCAGACCGGGTCACTGACGACCACCTTTACGGCATCTCAGGGCCTGATGCTGATGCTCCCGAATATGTACAAGATCGCGGGCGAACTGACGTCGGCCGTCTTTCATGTCGCCGCCCGATCGCTTGCCGCTCAGGCCCTGTCGATCTTCGGCGATCATCAGGACGTAATGGCCGCCCGTACGACGGGTTTTGCGATGCTCGCGTCGGCAAGCGTGCAGGAAGCCCACGATATGGCCCTCATCGCACAGGCCGCGACGCTGCGTTCGCGTATCCCGTTCATACATTTCTTCGACGGTTTCCGCACTTCGCATGAGGTCAATAAGATCCACTTTCTAAACGACGAACAGATCCGCGCAATGATCGATGACGATCTGGTCATCGAACATCGCCGCCGCGGGCTGGACCCGTCGCGGCCGTTCATTCGCGGGACGGCACAGAATCCGGACGTGTACTTTCAGGGCCGCGAAACGGTCAATAAGTTTTACGATGCCGTACCGGCGATCGTCCGCGAGGAAATGGACAAGTTTGCCGCTCTCACCGGCCGTAAATACGCTCCGGTCACGTATTTCGGGTCGGCTGACGCCGAGAGCGTCATAATTTTGATGGGCTCGGGCGTCGAGACCGCAGCCGAGACGGCCGCTTTTATGGCGTCACAGGGCTCAAAGGTCGGCGTTGTGCAGATATCGCTGTACCGTCCGTTCCCGGCCGCCGACCTAATCGCCGCCCTTCCGGGCGGTGTCAGGAATATTGCGGTGCTCGACCGCACAAAGGAATCCGGAGCGTCGGGCGAACCGATGTATCAGGACCTGATGATCACTCTGATGGAGGCCGTTTCGGCGGGCACTATCAGTGAGATGCCGCTCGTCATCGGCGGCCGCTACGGCCTCTCGTCCAAGGAATTTACGCCGGCTATGGTCAAGGCCGTTTTCGACAATCTCGCCGCCGAACAGCCGCTGAATCACTTTACCGTCGGCATCATCGACGACGTCAGCAACACGAGCATCCCGGTCGATCACTCGTTCAAACTGGACGAATCAGACTGGACACAGGCACTATTTTTCGGCCTCGGGGCCGACGGCACGGTTGGTGCCAACAAGAACAGCATCAAGATCATCGGCGAGAACACGGATCTGTCAGCCCAGGGCTATTTCGTCTATGACTCGAAAAAATCCGGCGCCAAGACCGTCTCGCACCTGCGTTTCGGCAAACGCCCGATCCGGGCTCCGTACCTGATCAGTTCGGCCGATTTTGTCGCCTGCCATCAGTTCAATTTTATCGAAAAGGAAGAGATGCTATCCTTCGCCCGCGAGGGTGCGACCTTTCTATTGAACAGTTCGTTTGGGCCCGATGAGGTCTGGGGCCGGCTTCCGCTGTCGGTCCAGCGTGAGCTGATCGAAAAACGCATCAAATTTTACGTGATCGACGCGACTGACGTCGCTAAGAAGACCGGAATGGCCGGCCGCATAAACACGATCATGCAAACGTGCTTTTTCGCACTCTCAGGCGTACTGCCGCCTGACGACGCTATCGCCCAGATCAAAAAAGCGATCGAAAAGACCTATTACAAAAAGGGTCAGTCCGTGATCGACAAAAATTTCGAAGCGGTCGATAAGACGCTCGAGAATCTGTTTGAGGTAAAGGTCCCCGATCATACGACGGCCGAGCCCGCCGCCGCCCGCGGCATTCCCGCCGCCGCACCCGACTTTGTCAAAACCGTCACGCAGATGATGATCGAGGGCCGCGGTGACGACATCCCTGTCAGTATGATGCCGGCGGACGGCACGTACCCGAGCGGCACTTCCAAATGGGAAAAACGAAATGTATCGAATCGGATCGCCGTCTGGGAACCGGATTCCTGCATTCAGTGCGGCAACTGCAGCTTTGTCTGCCCGCACAGCGTAATTCGGTCGAAATTCTACCATCGCGACAATCTGGCGGCCGCGCCTGACGGTTTTCAGTCGGCGCCGATAAATGCCCGCGGTTTCCCCGAGACCAAATTTACGCTGCAGGTCTATCTCGAGGATTGCACCGGATGCAGCCTTTGCCACGAGGTCTGCCCGGTCGAGGACCGCACGACCCGAAAGCGGGCGATCAATATCGCCGAAAAGCCGGCCGACCTCGACGCCGAGCGGGCTAATATCGCGTTTTACGAGAGCCTGCCGGCCAACGAAAAGACCGACGTCAACTTCTCGACCGTTCACGGCGTACAGTTCCTCGATCCGTATTTTGAGTTTTCGGGAGCTTGCGCCGGTTGCGGCGAGACGCCTTATATCAAGGTCCTGACGCAATTATTCGGCGACCGCCTGCTCGTCGCCAACGCGACCGGCTGTTCGTCGATCTACGGCGGCAATCTGCCGACGACCCCCTGGACCAAGAACGCGAAGGGTGTCGGGCCGGCATGGTCCAATTCGCTTTTCGAGGACAATGCCGAATTTGGCCTCGGTATGCGGATGACGGCTGATAAACAGCTCAGCACCGCTCATCAGTTATTGACCGAATTACGGCCGCATCTTAGCGACCAGCTCGTCGATGACCTGATCAATGCTCCGCAGCATCTCGAGAGCGAGATCAACGCTCAACGGATGCGTGTCGAAACGCTCAAGGAAAAACTCCTCGCGATCGACCTGCCGCACGCCAAGCACCTTTTGTCGCTGGCCGACCAACTCGTCCACCGCAGCATCTGGCTCATCGGCGGCGACGGCTGGGCATACGATATCGGTGCCGGCGGGCTCGACCACGCGTTGGCGACCGGCCGAAACGTCAACGTCCTGGTGCTCGACACCGAGGTCTATTCGAACACCGGCGGACAGATGTCCAAAGCGACGCCGACCGCCGCGTCGGCCAAATTCGCGGCCGCCGGCAAGCGCGTCGGGAAAAAGGACCTTGCCCTGCAGGCGATCTCGTACGGCAATGTTTACGTCGCTCAGATCGCGATGGGAGCCAATCCGCAGCAAACCTTGATCGCACTTCGCGAGGCCGAGGCCTATGACGGCCCGTCGCTGGTGCTCGCCTACAGCCACTGCATCGCACACGGCATCGATATGGAAAAGGGCCTCAGCCAGCAGGCGATGGCCGTCGCGTCCGGATATTTCCCGCTCATCAGATACAATCCGGTGCTCCGCAAGAACGGCAAGAATCCGTTCGTACTCGATTCGCCCAAACCGACCATTTCGCTGCGGCAATACGCTTACAACGAGCTCCGGTACAAGGTGCTCACGCAGACTCAGCCTGAGGAGGCTGAGCGTCTTATGCAGTTGGCTCAGGAGATCGTCGACCTCCGTTGGAAAACTTACGAAGATATGGCCGGCTACGGTGCAAGCTCGTTTCAGCCCGTTTTATAGGAAACCAAAAAAATGCTCGATCTAAGCACACGATACATGGGACTTAGCCTGCGGACGCCGCTGGTCGTTTCAGCCAACCCGCTTTCGCAAAAGGTTGATAATATCGCCGCGATGGAGGATGCCGGTGCCGGGGCCGTCGTTCTTTTTTCGCTGTTCGAAGAGCAGATCCGCCGTGAGGCCGCCAAGGCCGAAATGGTCTTAAGCTCAACGACCAACGCCTTTGCCGAGGCGGCCGACTTCTTTCCGGGCCTTGAGGAGTTCTCCGTCGGGACCGGCCAGTATCTCGAGGTCATCCGCCGGGCCAAGGAGCGTGTCGATATTCCGATCATCGCCAGCCTCAACGGCATAACCGCCGACGGCTGGATCGAGTATGCCCGCGAGATCGAACAGGCCGGTGCCGACGGGCTCGAGATCAACGTTTACTTCATCCCCGCCGACCTCAGGCTGACCGCGACCGATGTCGAATTGAGATATCTCGACATCGTTCAGCTTGTGCGAAGCACGGTCAGGATACCGATCGCCGTCAAGATGAACCCGTACTTTTCATCCGTCGGGCATATGTGCCAGCAGATGGCGATGGCCGGAGCCGATGCCCTCGTTCTGTTCAACCGCTTCTATCAGCCTGATTTTGATATTGAGGAGCTTAAAGTCCTGTCAAATCTGGAGTTAAGCGTTCCGGCCGAGATCCGCCTGCCGCTGCTCTGGATCGCGGTGCTGTATGGCCGCGTGCCTGTCTCGCTCGCGGCGACGACCGGCGTTCACGGCGCCAAAGAGCTGATCAAGTACCTTCTTGCGGGTGCCGACGCGGCGATGGTCGCCTCGGCCCTGCTCAAACACGGCATCGGCTGGATCGGAGACATACTCGAAGACCTGCATCGGTACATGACCGAGATGCAGTTCGTTTCGATCGACTCGTTCAAAGGAGCGATGAGCCAGCAGCACGTCTCCGATCCCGCCGGTTACGAGCGGAGCAACTATATTCAGATACTCGAAGAAAAGAATTGGCGTTAAATGCGGCGTCCGGCCGTTACGGCTGGACGCTTACCCGCGGCTTGAATTTTCGAAATCCCGTGTGATGCCGGATCACCTCCGACAGGCGCATCGTGCCGTCGGCGTCGTATAGCGACACCTCGATCACGGCACTGCCGCTGTAGTCCATTTTGCTGCCGAACAAAAGGTTGCGGCTCTCACGCCGGCTGCCGCCCGACGCGATCAGACGCACCCGCAAAACACCGGTCCCGCGGGCCGCCGCCCTCATAAAGCGGTCAAGTTTCTCGGCCCTCACCATGTTTCTAAACTCGGTGGCGTCGTTCTTTTCGGCGGGCGTTTCAGGAAAAATATCCGGCGTAACGGCAAACGACAGCGAGTCAAACTGGCCCTTCAGGACCTTTGCCGTCGCATAAAAGCGGCTCAGTTCGTCGCCCGGCTGACGGCCCTCGCCCGGCCTTTTGTTTGTGTCGATAAAATATTCGATAAAGGCACTCGCCGCCTGAAGTTCGGCAAGTGTGTTGTAAAACGAATTTTCATCGCCGATGCCGACGTCGTACTCCGGCACGAACTGCTCGGGGTTATACACCCGCAGTCCGTTGCCCGTGTTAAGCATTCGGCCGGCGATCACGGCATTGACGGCACCGCGTTCATCGATCGTATCCAGCGATTCGGTGATCGTGCGGTCCGTACGAAAGAGCGAGATCAGTTCCGCCACCGATTTGATCGTCGTTCCGGCCATCGACGGAATGCTGAGTCCCGTGATCAGGCCGCCTCCGCGACTATCGCCCGACTCGACCCCGGCGATCTTCGGCCCGCCGCGGTTCTCCGCATCGCGTAGCGCCTTGATGAACGCCTTATAATTCGCAAGTGCCACCTTTGCCTGCTCGCGATAGATGCGGTAACGCGAAAGCGCCAGAAAATCGGGCTCGTAAAATAGCACCAGGCGATCATAACCGCCGATGTGCGGCCTGACCCGCTGCTCGACCTTATCGGCGACCTCGTCGAGCGCCTCATAGCTCAATGCGGTGACCTCGACGACCGGCGTCGGTTCGGGCGTGGCAAACGTGGTCTTGCCGCCGCTCGTTTCCCGATTGATGCTGCTTGAACCTGACGCCTCGCTGATCGCCTTAAGGTACTCGATCCGTGCCTTTATCAACTCGGTCTCTTTCTGAATAAGTTTCTTTTCCTCTTCGATCTGGTCGATCTTCGGGACCGGTGTCGCTGCCGGTGTCGGAACGGGCGTTCCGGTTTGGGCCGCAATACCGGCGGCGGAGAAAAGTATTGCCAACGCGAGACTCGGGACGCTTCTGATCAAATGTTTCATCTGACACCTCTGTTCCGCCGGCGGCGATCTGTGGTCGGCGGACCCGTTCTACTTAAAATATCCAACTAACTTGTGGCACATTTTCGGTCTTTATTCAAGGGCCTTGCTCACACGGCCCGGTCAATTATTCGGCCGCCGGACCTATAGCATTCCGCTTTTCGGCATTAACCGGCCTCGACCGTTCACCGAGTTTTCCACAGGTGGAAAACTTCTGAGCACGTTAGGCCCCACAAACTCGTTGTTATCAACGGCCTACGAACGATTATTTAATTTACAACCTTAGGGTTTTTATGTATCATTTACCCAGAATTTGCACTTCTCGCAAATATTGCAACTCAAAGTCCCTAATTTTCATCTGTTTTGCGGTTAACCTGAGGGCCTGTCCGGCGCAATTTCAAATTAGGGCCGCTGCATAGCATCTGCTGGAGGAAATATGTCATTTAGCTCACGAATTTTTAAGATCTCGATCTCAGCCGCACTAATTCTCACGATGTCGCTTGGCGCGTTTGCCGACACGATCAGGCTCAAGGACGGCAGCATTCTCAAAGGGCGGATCGTCAGCTTTGCGGGCGGTAAATTTACGATCGCTATCGGCGAAGGTTCGCGAATGAAGCAGCTTACATATTCGGCCGCCGAGATCGATTCGATCCAGTTCGACGCCCCGGATAAGATGCCGATGACGACGCCGTCTACCGCCAATAACGGCAAGCCGACGATGATCAACACCAGCTCGACATCGACGCCCAAGGTCGTAACGACCGAGAACATCAAGATCGGCACCAACACCGGTGCGTCAACGACACCGAGTTCGGCCCCGAAGGGCGGCAAGATCAAACCGATCGTCTGGAACGTCAAGGTCCTCGCCGACAACACGGCAAACGGCTGGACAAACTCGGGCTGGGTGCTCAAAAAGGGCCAAAAGATACGCGTTTCGGGCGACGGCAAGGTCTCGCTCGGCAAGGGCAACTCGTCAACGCCGTCGGGCGTTTCGGAACTCAACGACGATCAAAAGCTGCTCAAGAACGTCCCGACAGGTGCACTGATCGCGGTGATCGGCGACGACAACAACGATTTTATCTACATCGGTGCCGAGCGTGAGTTCATCGCGACCCGCGACGGTGCCCTTTTCCTCGGCATTAACGAGGGTTACCTCGATGACAACTCGGGTTCGTTCAACGTCAAGGTCGAGATCATCCCCGACGGAGCGAACTAGTTCTTTTAACGATTTGAATAACAAAAAGGCGGGCCCGAGGGCCCGCCTTTTTTCGTGCGCGTTGTCCGCGGCCGTTATTGTTTGGCGTTCGCCTTTAGAGCGGCTTCCTGCGCGGCGAGCCACTGCATCGCACCGGCGTTGCTCTTGAACTTGGCCTTGACCATGTCGATCGCTTCCTGGCCGCGGGGATCGCCGAGTTTGACGATCGCGATGATGCCGTTCTGGATGCCCTGCACGTTGCCCGAATTAAACGCCGCCTTGAACTTGTCAAAGATCAGCGGAAACGCCCGTGTGTCGCCCTTGCCCGTCTTTCCGACGACGACCACCGCCGCCGTTCGGATCAGTACCGAGAGTTCCTTGTCCGTTGCCATCTTGTAGCCCGTTTCAAACGCCCGCGGGTCGCCGAGTTCGGCAAGTGCGTTGAGCCCGGCCATCTGAATGCGCCCTTTCCACGACGGCGTCGACGTAAGTTTGGCGAGTGCGTCAAAGGCACGCGGGTCCTTGACGCGGGCCAGTGCAAGCGACGCCTGATCGATCACCTCATACGACGGATCGTTCAGCTGCTCCAAGAAGATATCGGCGAACTTCTTATCGCGGGTCTCGCCGAGCAATTCCATCGCGTCGCCCTTGATCTGGACCTCTTTTGCCTTGGTCAGCCGCACCACGGCCGCCTCGACACCGGCGTCGAGCTTTGCCGCCGGACGCTCCTCGCCCGGCCTCGGGTCGGGTGAGTAGATATTCGCGATCACCGACAACGCCGCACGGCGAATGCGCCAAAACTGATCGCTCTCGGCCGATCTGACCAATGCGTCAATTATCCGCTGACGGTCCTCGCCGCCGGCCCGGCCCTCGAGTTGATTCATCGCCCAACGCCGGCCGATAACGTCCTTGTCATTGGCCATTTGGTAGAGAAGGTCGTCGGTCGATTTCTCGAACTTCATCTCCTTGAGCAGCGTGCCTTCGTAGTCAAAATTGACCAGTTTCGGCTTTGCCGCCGAGCTGAATGTAAACGTGTTTTCGGCCTGCGGCTTGATCCAGACGCGGCTGACCTTGTTATCGATCGCGACATCGACATAGCTTTGGAAATACGCGGTCTGCGGATATTCGTTATTGAGGTCGGGTTTCTGAGTCTGTTTGACGTTCAGCGTCAGTTCCTTTTTGGTTTCATCATAGTTTTGAGTGACCTCAAAGATCGGATGGCCCATGCGGTACAGCCACTGGTCAAAGAACCAGTCCATCGACTGGCCGGTCGTCTCTTCGATCGCGATCCGCAGGTCCTCGGTCGATACCGGCTGATGGGCGTTTTGCGTCAAATAGTGCTTCAGCGAGGCATAAAAGGCCTTGTCGCCGAGGTGCTTTCTGAGCATATGCAGCACCGAGCCGCCGCCCGGATAGGCGTATGTGTCAAACATACCGTCCTTGTCCGCAAAGTATTTCGTCACGATCGGCCGCCGGCTGCCCTGATTCCATGTGCCGATGGTCGCGTCCTGATTTCCGCGGACGTCCGTGTAGAGAAATTCGTCGTGGCCCTTTAGCTTTTCGGTCCACATCGCCTGCATATAGGTCGCAAAGCTCTCGTTGAGCCAGATCTGCCCCCAATCGCGGCACGTCACATAGTCGCCGAACCACTGATGGGCAAGTTCGTGCGACTGCAGCCCTTCGCTGTCGGTCTCGAGCAGTTCGCGTTCGTCGTGGATCATCTCCTCGATCTGCGTGGTCGCCGAGATGTTTTCCATTCCGCCGCCAAAATCCTCGACAAACGCCTGCGAATATTTGGCGTAAGGGTATTTGACGCCTGTTATCTCCGAAAAGAAACGCATCGTCGCGGGCAGGTTCTTGACCGTCGCGGCGACCTCTTTTGTCTCGTTGGTATAGCCGTAATTGTAGACCGGGATGCCGTCAAAATCCTGCACGACCGGCGTCGTTTCGCTGACGACGATCGATGTCAGGTAGTTGGTATACGGCTGTTCCATTTTCCAATGAAAGGTGCGTGTGCCGTCGCTGTTCTCTTTGGTCTCGACGAGTTTGCCGTTGCCGACGACCGAAAACGGCCGGGCGACGGTCGCCTTCATATCCGTCGTCCGAAAATCATTCGGGCTGTCGTAGGACGGAAACCAGTAGCGGTTAAATTCGGATTCGCCCTGCGACCATATCTGCCGCGGCTTTTTCGGGTCGTCAGCGGTCGGTTTGATAAACCGCAGCCCGCGGCCAAATCCGCCGATCGCCGTGTCGCCGCTCTCGGCCTTATTCACATAATTGGTCGAATAATCGACGACCACCTTGACGACCTCGCCGGCCTTATAGACACGATCGAGCGTCACCTCGAGGTTATCGTTGTCCTTTCTAGCGTCGTAAGCGAACCGCAGCGGCCCACCGCCCGCGAGTTTGACCGAATTGATGGTCATCATCGCCGCGTCAAGCGTAAATTTGTCGGTATCGGAAAACGGTGCAAAGGTCACTCCCGTCACGCCGAGGGCACTTTCCTTTTCCCAGTCGAACCGCAGGTCGATATCCAGATGGATAACGTCGATGTGACGGCTCCTGATCCAATTGACCGCCGGCAGCGGACGCTTTTCGTCCATGTCAAACGCCGAAAACGGCTGCAGCGGTCGTGCATGCAGCACCGCTCCCAACCCGAAAACACCGATCAAGGCCGCCGCGGCAAAGCGGCGGGATCCACTACTGATTCTCATAAGACTCCTTTTTTATTGACGCTGATAAAATATCGGGTAAAATGCCCGTGTGATGCGAAAGGTTACGCCTTTTGCAGGACGATTGTTTCAATTATCAAACCCGACATATGGCCGATGTGCTCCACCAGCTTGTCATCAACGCGGAACCGGACGTCGTTTGGGACCATTTCACGACCGGCGACGGACTCGCCAAATGGTGGACGGCCCGATCGAGCGGCGATGCCGTTTTGGATGCGGTCTGGCAGTTGTACTTTATGCCCGGTTACGACTGGCGGGCTCGTGTCACGGTTTGCGAGCCCCTCGCGGCGTTTGAACTGACTCTCATCGACGCAATGGACGACTGGATCGGGACGCGCGTCGGCGTCGTTCTCCGGGACGGCGGCGAGGGTTTGACGGTCGTTGATTTTTATCACCGCGGATGGGCCGCCGAGACCGATCACTTTCGCATCTCGTCATTCTGCTGGGCTACGTACCTTCGCCTGCTCAAACGCTTTATCGAACACGGGGAATTCACCCCGTACGGCCAACGCGACTTTGTCTGATCGCAAATTTGCTTACGTTCTTGGCTCGAAGTCTTGAGTTCGATCTTCTATTACATGACCGCACCTTTCTGACGCCGCCGACCAACTGTTGCAGAAATGAAATCTTGCTGCATCTCTACAATCTATGTTAAACTAAAGGTTTGATCAGATCTTTGAAAGCTTATTAAACACGATGGCGAGTCGGGTCAGTCTTTCGAGTCTGGCGAGTCTTGTGAGTCGGGTGAGTCTGTCGAGTCGGGTGAGTCGAGAGCGTCAGGACAGCCCGGACACGCAGGACAGCAAGGACATGCAGGACAGCCAGGACAGCCAGGACAGCGTGGACAGCCGATGTTTACTGCGTTTTGAGAAAATGGGTTTGGATCTGTTGCCGGTTGTCCGCTGCGTTTAGTCGGGATTTGGCGGTTCGACTGACGCGGGATCCGGTTAACTTGAAAAAAGCCGCCGGTGTGGTCCGGCGGCTTTCGGTTCGGTGTTTGATCGGTGTCGGGCGGTGCCGATCGTCGGCCTATTTGTTTGTGATGTATTTGAACGCCATCGAGGCGATGTCGTCCATCGCACTGCCGTCGCGGTCGCTGTCGAGCATATTCGAGGCCATGTCGAGTATCGCGTTGCCGCTGGATTGCTGCTGTGCGGGCTGTGACGCACCGCCGAGCAGGCCGCCGAGCAATCCGCCGAGGCCGTCGGCACCGACGCCCTGCTGTTGTTTCTGCTTGCCGAGATAGCCCATCACGATCGGCGCCAGAAACATCAGGATCTGTGCGACCTGGCCCATCCCGAGGCCGGTCTGGTTGCTGACGTCCTGGGCGACCGCACCCTGATTGGAACCCAGAATGTGACCGAGGATGCCGCCCGCGTCCGCCTGCCGCGGCGGCGGTGCCGCCTGGCCTCCGCCAAAGATCATTCCGGCCAGGCCGCCGAGGTTATCGAGGATGCCGCCGCCCGCGTGATCCTGTTCGAGAGCGGTGTTGAGGCTCTCGGCTCCCTCGGGTGTCGAGGCGTTATTGGCAAGCCCGTTGATGAGCGCCGGCAGTGCGAGCTGGATCGCCGAATTGACCAGCGACGAATCGGCCCCGACATTCTGGCTGATCTGTTCGACGGCCTGAGTTCCCTGTTCCTGGCCGAGGAGGTCCTGTAATGAAAACATATATTTTCTCCCTGATTTTTGAATTAATTACCCGTGTGTCACTATAGTATCAGAGTGCCGCAGACGTTAGCAAAATCTTATTTCCGACGCTTTTTCCGCAGGTGTGCCGCGATCTTACCGATGGTCAGAATGTCGGCCGCGGCGTCCTTTATCGCCATTCTCCTGGCTCTCGCCGCCGGCTGCGGCCTGACCGAGACCGCTCGCCGCCCGCTAATTTACACGGGCACCGTCGCCGGGATCGGCAGCGATATCGGCGAACCTTTCGGCGTCGCGGCACGGAGCGGCATCATTTACATCGCCGACGGACAGAACGGCCGGATACTGAGATTAACGGGCGACGGCGAAACGAGCGTTTTCGCCGAGGGGCTCGACACGCCGTCCGCCATCGCCTTCGCGCCGGACGGCAGCCTCATCGTCGCCGATGCCGGTTCGCACACGATCAGGTCGGTCGATGCCGACGGCAAGGCCGCGACCGTCGCCGGTACCGAGGGCAAACCCGGCCGCTCGGACGGCTCCGCCGCGACGGCGTCATTTGACGCACCGGTCGGTGTCGCCGTTCACGCGGACGGACGGATATTTGTCGCCGATACGTACAATGACCGCATTTGCGTGATCGAAAACGGCACGGTCCGTACGATCGCGGGCGGCGCTACCGGATTTGCCGACGGCGTCGGGCAGGACGCGAGGTTTGATACGCCGGTCTCGGTCGCTTTATGGGGCGAACGCCTGATCGTCGCCGACAGCGGCAACCGCCGCATTCGCATAGTCGAGTTTGACGGCCGCACATCGACGCTCACGGGCGGCGGCGGCGACCTGCGTGACGGGCTTTTGGCGGCGGCGTCCTTCGTCCAGCCCGTCGCCGTTATCGCTGATGCCGACGGCGTGATCTATGTCGCTGACGGCAATGCGATCCGCCGGATCGGCGGTTCGGCGATGCCCGTCGTAACGACCATTTCGGACGACGGCCGCGGGCTCCGCGACGGCATTGCCGCCCGGTCGAGATTTAACCGGCCTTCGGGGCTCGCCTTTGCCGCAAACGGCGACCTGATCGTCGCCGACAGCGAAAATCGCCTCGTCCGCCGCATTTCGGCTGACAAGCCCGGCCACACGATCACCGCGGCTGAGATCGACGCCCTTCGCGATAAGCCGGCAACGTTTCGCGAAGAGCAGCCCGGCCGCTGGCCGTTCGACCCGCCGTCGGCCAAGCGCGATCTCGCCGGAACGCTCGGCGAGATACGCGGCGAGATGAAACCCGATAGCGACGAGATCTGGTATCACAACGGCCTCGACATCGCGGGCAATTACGGCGAAACGGCGAGGTTCATCCGCGATGAAAAGGTGTTGCGGCCCGCGGCGGCCGAAAATTTCGGCACCTTGCGCGAACTGATCCGGATGCCGACGATCGGCTATATCCACATCAGGCTCGGGCGCAATGCGTCCGGCGAACCGTTCGGCGACGACAGGTTTCGGTTTCAGAAAGACGCGGCCGGCAAGACCGTCGGCGTCAGGGTGCCCCGCGGGACAAGATTTAAGGCTGGCGAGCCGATCGGCACGCTGAACCCGATGAACCACGTGCACCTGATCGCCGGGCCCGGCATTACGGATTCGCGGCCGCCCGTCATCGAGAAAGTGACGCTGTTTGACGCAAATTGGCGTGAGCTTGAAACCGCGGCGGCAAATTCGCGTATAACCCTAACTGACCGGATCCGCATTGTGGTCAGAGCATACGATCAGGTCGACGGCAACGCCGAAAGGCGGCGTTTGGGTGTATTTAGTGCCGGTTACGAGGTGTGGGCCGGCGACAAACGGGTCTCGCCGGGGCCGTTGGGCGAGATCAGGTTTGACCGCTTGCCGTCCAATGATTCGCTCAGGTTCGTATATGCGAACGGCAGCCATTCCGGTGCGACCGGCGAGACGATATTCAATTATATCGCCACCAATTTTGTCAGCGGCGATAGCTACCGTGAGGCGTTTCTGGACGCCGCGGCGTTTGAGAACGGGACATACAGACTGTCGGTCTTTGCATCCGACTATTTTGGCAACACGTCGAGACGCGACATCGTTTTAGAGGTAAAGAAATGAAAAAGTTCGTCATTGTTCTGATATTTGCGATTATTGCCGCCGGCACCGCACAGGTTCGCGCTTTCGACCCCGAAGGCATCAAATATGCCCCGCCGGCGCCGAAATTCACCGATGCCGAGCGTCACGCCGAACTTGCCGCCAGGCGCGCCGCCGTCGCCGCCCGGATGGCGGACAACAGCGTCATGGTGATGTTCAGCGCCGAACCGCGGATATATACCAACGACGTCAATTACGTCCTGCGGCAGGAGAACAATATCTATTACCTCACGGCCCTTAAACAGGCCAATCTGATGCTCGTCATCCGCAAATCCGGCGGCAAGGTGACCGAGGCCGTCTATTTGCCAAAGCGTAACCCGCAATTTGAGACCTGGAACGGCAAGATGTACTCGAACGAAGACGCCGTTCGTTTATCGGGGATCCGCAACATAATTGACGCCAAAGAGCGGCCGGCCTTTATCCAGGGCCTCAGGGATCACTCGGACAAAACGATCACAAAGGTGTATCTGTTGCTGCCCGAGGGCGAAAACGACAGAGACGGGCAACGCGAATTTCGTCAGGAAGAGGCGTTCTCCAAAACGCTGACCGGCTATGAGGTCGAAAATTCACAGCCGATCTTCGCCGATCTTCGCCACATTAAATCACCGTACGAGATCAAACTGCTGCAGCATGCGATCGACATCACGACCGAGGCCCATATGCGTTCGTGGGCGACGGCCGGTAATCTGTCGATGGAGTACGAGGTCCAGGCCGAGGTCGAATATACGTTTCGCCGCCGTAACGCCGACTATTGGGGCTATCCGTCGATCGTCGGCTGCGGCCCCAATGCGACAACGCTCCATTACGAGGAATCGCAAGGTCCTGTGACGAAAGGGTCGTTGCTTTTAATGGACGTCGGTGCCGAGTACAACCATTACACTGCCGACGTTACTCGCACATTTCCGGTCAACGGCAAATTCACAAAGGAGCAGGCCGAGATATATCAGATCGTTTATAACGCTCAGGAGGCCGTCGCCCGGGCGACCAAGCCCGGCGTGACCATGATCGAACTCGGCGCGATCGCCGACCGCGTGATCATCGACGGGCTCTATGATCTCGGGCTAATAACGGACAAGAATTCGCCGCAATATCGGATGTGGTACATGCACGGTCTCGGGCACTGGCTCGGGATGAACGTCCATGACGTTGGCCGCTACGGCGTCCCGCTGAAGGCCGGGATGGTCTTTACCAATGAACCCGGAATATATATCCGCGAGGATGCTCTCGATTACCTGCCGGATACACCGGCCAACAAGGCGTTTCTTGCCAAAGTGCGGCCCGTCTTTGAGAAATATAAGAATATCGGTGTTCGCATCGAGGACGATATGCTCGTTACGCCGACCGGCGTCGAATGGATGACCAAGGCCCTGCCGCGAAAGATCAGCGACATCGAAGCATTCATGTCCTCGAAGCCGTCGGTCCGCTGATATTGTCCGCCGGCCAACATAAAGCTGTGCATGCGGGCTTTATTTTTTGTCAACGGGGCATCAGAATAGGTTTTCATTGAGAACCGTGGCTAAAAAGAACGCAACATCCAACGCCGACCTGTCGCTGCCGCTCGTTATCGTCAATCCGCGGTCCGCGGCCGGTTCGACACAGCAAAACTGGTCCGGCACCGCGGCCGACATTCGTGCCCACTTCGGGCCGTTCAGCGTGGCTTTTACCAAGTGTCAGGGCGACGCCATCGACATCGCCGAACGTGCCGCCAACGCCGGCAGGCCGTTCATCATCGCCTGCGGCGGCGACGGAACGATCAACGAAGTGGCGAACGGTATCCTGAGATCGGGCAAGGACGTCGAGCTCGGCGTGATGCCGTCGGGCACGGGCGGCGACTTTCGGCGAACGCTCGGGCTGCCGAACTCGAACCGCGAAGCGGCCGCCGCACTCCGGACCGGCAAAACGCGTTGGATCGACGCGGGAAAGGTCACATTTTCGGACTTTGGCGGCAAAACGGTCAGCCGCTATTTTCTCAACGTATCGTCATTCGGCCTCGCGGCGTCGATCATCAAACGGGTCAAATCCGCCAAGGTCTTTGACTGGCTGCCGGTGGAATCGCTCCGCGGCCAGGCAAATTTTGCGGCCTCGACCTTGCAGGAAGTACTGAATCTCGATCCGGTGACGATCCGCGTCAGCCTGGACGACGGCGAAGAGCGGACCGTGCAGACGATCAACTTTTGCATCGCGAATTCACGCTACTTCGGCGGCGGAATGATGATCGCTCCCGAGGCGAAGATCAACGACGGATTTCTCGACGTCATTAACATCGGCGACATCGGGACCGCCAAGATACTCGTCAACGCCTATACGCTCTATCGCGGGACGCACCTCAGCCTTAACGAGGTGCATGACACGCTGGCCCGCAAGATCACGGTTCGCTCCGCCGATGACGGCACCGAGATCCGGCTCGAGACCGACGGTGAACTTCCGGGCAAACTGCCCGCCGTGTATGAGATCGTCCCCAACGCCATCCGCGTCCGCGTCCCGCAGGGAAATAATTGAAACGGTGTCACGCCGGGCATTTATCCGGCTTACCGGCCGAACGACGAAACGGCATCGGCCTTGACGTCCACCGGAAAATGCGTAGCAGAAAAGTCTTGCCTTTTATGACCGGGCTGGGCTAAACTCTCTCAAAATCAATTGCCGAAGCACTTGCTCGAACGAGTGAGTGCACGGGGAAACCAAATTTCCTGTTTACAGCAGGATCGGGGCTAACCTGACACGTTCAGGAGAAGACTTCTTCGCTTCCAGCCCGACAGCTAACCTCGTAGGCGTTAACGAAGGAGGACACCGTGGATCTTAAGGGGCCGTGTACTTCGCGGCCTCTTTTTGTATCTATCGGTCGAAAAACACAAATGAAAATGATCATCATTATCGGCGGCGGTGCGAGCGGGACCCTGCTCGCAATAAACCTGATCCGCGAGGCCCGCGAAAGGGCGATCGATATCGTAATCATCGAGCGGCGGTCGCGGCTCGGCCGCGGCGTGGCGTACGGCACGACGTTTGACTCTCACCTGCTAAACGTGCCGGCCGGGCGAATGGGTGCGTTTCCCGATGATTTGGAGCATTTTCATCGCTGGTTGAACGAGAACGGCCATGAATATCAGATCGCCGATTTTGTTCCGCGTGTGTTGTTTGGCCGATACCTTAGCGACCTGCTCGATGCGACACTTGGTGCCGCTCCATCAGGCGTGAACGTACGGTTTATTGACGACGACGCCGTTGACATGTCGAAAAGCGCGGCCGGAATTGCCGTTAGGATTCGAAGTGGCGAGACGATCGACGCGGATGACGCAGTACTGGCGTTCGGCAATTTTCCGCCGCCGCATCCGAATGTGCCCGATCTGAAATTTACGGATTCGAAAAAGTACTTTCAGGATCCGTGGGGTCAGCGTTTGTACGAATCTGTTGCAGTGGACGAGAGTCTGTTCATTGTCGGTACCGGGCTGTCGATGGCCGATGTAGCACTTCAGATGAACAGGATAGGCCATTCAGGCAAGATCTATGCGATCTCGACCCGCGGGCTTCTGCCTGCCGTTCATGAACTGGGGCACAGCTATCCTTCGTTTTACGACGAGATCAAAGGCATGCGGCGGATCACCGACCTGTTAAAGGCTGTTCGCCGCCATATCGCCGCCGCCGAAGCCGAAGGCGGCAACTGGCGGGCCGTGATAGACAGCCTCCGTCACGAAACTCCGCAGATTTGGATGGATCTGCCTGTTGCCGAGAAACGTTACTTTATGCAGCATCTGAGCCGCTACTGGAACGTCGCTCGTCACCGAATGCCTTCGGCCGCGGCGGCGATCCTGCAAAATATGATCGCCGGCGGCAAACTCGAGATCTTGAGGGGACGCCTCAAGGACATAGCCGTAGCTGGCGGCGGCTCGTTTTACGTAACTTTCGCTGAATACGGTATATTGCGAACCGTTTCGACCGATGTTCTCGTCAACTGTATCGGTGCACAGAGCAATTTTGCCAAGGCCGACTCAGAGCTTGTTCAGAACATCCTCGCGGCAGGAATCGTCCGAACCGACAAACTTGCGATGGGACTGGATGCCGCCCCGGACGGACGATTGATCGGTAATGATGGCCGCATACATCAAAACATCTACACTCTCGGCCCTGCCATGAAAGGCATTCTTTGGGAAACGACGGCGATCCCAGAGATCCGATCCCAGGCCCGTACGCTTGCGCTCAAATTGCTGTCGGACTAAGATAATCGCACCCGCACGATCATTATGTCTAAATCATTTTGCGAACGCCTGATCGAGTCATTTGAGGCACGTCCTGAAAAGACCGCGATGCGCATCGTCGGTTCTGACGACGCCACTTACACCTACGGTGAACTGCTCGATGACGTTCGGTCAGTCGCGTTTCGGTTGGGTCAGGAAGGGGTCAATTTTGGCGACCGCGTCGCTCTGATCGGTGAAAATCACCCGAAATGGGCCATTGCGTACCTCGGGTCTGTATATCACGGCGCGGTCATCGTACCGATGGATCCGCACGGCGAGATCGAGACGCTCACCAATTTTCTCGAAAATTCCGAGGCGAAGGTGGCGTTTCTCTCGCCGGATCAGACCGAACGCTTCACCCAGATCGAGGAGCGGCTCGGCCGGCATATTCCGGCCGTCGTTTGGGGAATGAACGAAAGCTCGAACGGCTTTCAGAATTTTGACGATTGGGCGGCAACCGAACATCCGGAGAGCTTTGCCGCCGAAGTGCCAAAGGCAAGAGACGCCGATACCGCACTTCTGATGTACACGAGCGGCACGACCGGCACGCCGAAGGGCGTACCGTTGACGCACGGAAACATCGTCGCCGAACTTGAGGGCGTCAATCGCGTACTCCAGCTTTCGGACAAGGAAAAGATCCTTTCATTGCTGCCGCTGTTCCACGCCTATCTTCAGATCGTGAATATGTGGATCGCGACGACCTACGGCTGTGAGGTCGGATATCTCAAAGAACTTACGCCGGCGGCCCTGAGCGAGGCGATGAAGGCATTCAGGCCGACGATCCTGACAACGGTCCCGCGGCTTTGGTACCTGTTTCATAAAAAGATCTTCGATACGGTCGCGGCCAAGCCCAAAGCGGTGCAGGCTCTTTTCAGGACAATGCTGGCGGCAAACGGCACGCTGCGAGATTCGTTCAACATCAATCTCGGCCGCAAGTTCTTTGGCGCCGTTCACGAGTCATTTGGCGGTGACCTTAGGATCGCGATCTCGGCGGGTTCACGATTTGACGAATCGGTCGCCAAGGACTTTCACAAACTTGGGTTTACGATCCTGCAGGGTTACGGACTGACAGAAACCTCGGGCGCGGCGACCGCTACCTATGAGGACGACAATCGCGTCGGCTCGGTCGGAAAACCGATGCACGGGATCGAGATCAAGATCGCCGACCCGGACGCTGAAGGCGTCGGCGAGGTGTTGATCCGTGGCGCGATGGTGTTTGCCGGGTATTACAAGAATCCGCAGGCGACGGCCGAATCATTTACCGAAGACGGCTGGTTTCGATCCGGCGACCTCGGCAAACTGGACAAGGACGGCCATCTATACATCGTGGGCCGCGGCAAAGACGTTATTGTATTGCCGTCCGGCAAGAACGTTCACCCTGAGGACCTTGAGGTACATTACCTGAAATGTCCGCTCGTCGCCGAACTCGCCGTGATCGGTGTGGCTGACGAAAGTGAGGCTCGGGCCGGAGCCGAAAAACTTGCGGCCGTAGTGGTTCCCGATTTTGACTATCTCAAACAGGCAAAGATCGCCAATTCAAAAGAGGCAATTCGTCATGAACTCGACTCGCTCGGACGGGATCTGCCCGAGTATCAGCGGGTTCGCGACTATTTGATCAGGGTCGAGCCTCTGCCCCGAACCGCGACCCGCAAGATCAAGCGGTTTCAGCTGAAAAAGGAGGTCGAATCGGGCATTATTTCGGCCGAAGCAAAGGAATCGAAGACGTGGGATTTTTCCGCTGACGACAAGCGGATGCTCGAGACCGGAACGGCAACATCGGTCATCGCGGCGATCCGTCAAAATGCAAAGGATGCCGACGTTATCCATCCCGAAATGAACCTCGAGATCGATCTCGGTCTCGACAGTCTGGCTCGGGCCGAGGCATTTGCGGCACTTGAGCAGGCGTTTAATACCGAATTCGAAGGTGATGAGGCGGCGACCGCTCTGACGGTCAGGCAGGTCATCGACCTCGTGAACAAACACGGCGGTGCCGAGATGGAGGGCGTCTCGGTCGACCTCAACTGGAATAAGATCGTAAATGACGCTGACGACGATTTCCCGGAAGTGCGGGCCGTACTCAAGGACCGGCCGCTTTTTGCGGGATTCGCGTTTGTCGTCTACAAGTGCTTTAACCTATTTTGCCGCGTCTTTATGCTGCTAGAGGTAAAGGGGATCAACGAGCTGCGTGATTTAAAGCGGCCATTTATCATTTGTCCCAATCACCAGAGTTTTCTTGATCCGTTCGTGATCTGCTCGAATTATCCGTACGCGTTGTTCCGCAATATCTTTCACGTCGGCGCGAGCGAGTTCTTTGCCAATTCCTTTATGCGGTTCGTCGCCAAGATGCTCAACGTCGTCCCGGTCAATCCTGACACCGAACTGATGCGAGCCATGAAGGCGGGGGCGATCGGCCTCAAGAACGGCAAGGTGTTGAATATCTATCCCGAGGGCGAACGGGCGTTTGACGGCGAGCTTCACGGGTTTAAGAAAGGTGCGGCTATCCTCTCGACAGAGCTTGATATGCCGATAGTCCCGATCGCCATTGATGGCTTGTACAAAGTTTGGCCCCGCAATTCATGGCGGATCAGGCCGGCAAAGGTCAAGATCACGGTCGGCAAGCCGATCAGCGCCCGTGACGTGATCGCCGCCAAGGCTTCGGCTGGCGACGATAAGTATGCAGTCGTTACGGATCACTTAAAACAGACGATCGCCGGGATGATCGATGGGATGCGGGCCTAAAAGCGATCTCAAACGCAACAGGAACCGCCGATGAAGACTCGGCGGTTCCTGCCTTTTTACGCGTCTGATCACTTCACCGCGTTACTCCAGGCGGTCATGACAAACTTGTACTCGGCGTCCCCTGTGTTTTGGACACGCAGTTTCCAAGTGCCCGCCGTGACCGCTTTGTCGTAAAAGATCGATCTAAACCATCCGCGCGATTCGGGTGAACCGGCCAGGTTTTTACCGACGACATTCCCTGCCGCGTCGGCCAGAATTGCCGACACTTTTGGATCCGACATAAACGTTATGCCAAAGTTCGCCGCCGCCGCGATCGGTATTTCGATCTCGGCTGCTTGTCCAGGGCCGAGTGTCAACGCCTTGGCGAAAGGCTCGTCGGCCAATGCGGGATCCCATTCTTCGGCGAATGGGCCGGATCGTGAATATTCGATCGGCACGATCGGGCCAAGGCCCGGTTCCGGTTCAACAGCGCCAGATCCCGCTGGCACCGTAGGGGCTTCCGGATAATGTTCGCCCCGGGGGCCAATCGCCAGACGCGGCTTTACGAATGACGAGAAGTCGGCGGTCCCGGTCAGGTCAGTGTGGATGCTCTTGGATTCAGCATTGTCTGCGATCACCCATTTCGCCGACGGCACCGGCACGACGCCGTCGTTCCACACGATAGTTTTGCACATGGTCGGCAACGGATTGCCGGCAAGCACCGAAAATCTAACTCCCTTTCGGGCAGTATTGATCCGATTAAATCCCGCAACATAGTCCTGCCGAAGTTGCCTGACCGCCTCGACGTTGTTCCCGGTAAGTTCAAATGCGAGATTCATCACATCGGCACACGGACTGCCCATATTCGGAGTTCCGAGCATGACCAGATGAGCGACTTTTGGCCGGCCGTCCGGCAAGTTACCTTCCATGATCTGAGCGATGTAATACCGCGAGATCAGCCCGCCCATCGAGTGAGCGACAATGTCCACGTGCCAGGCGTTCCGGTCCTCCTGAGCGTACTTGATGTAGTTTTCGAGCTGGCGCGCGTTTTCCGCGATCGAATTGGTTGGCTGCGTAGATAGGAAGCTGCCTCCGGTATTCATAACGCCCTTCTCCGGCCGCTCGCCAACCGGAAAGGCCTTCCAGTCGTATGAATGTGAGGTGGTTAGGATATTCTGCCATGCCTCCCACGCACGCCAATTGCTCCAGAGCCCGTGAACGAGGACCAGCGGCTTTGGCGCGATCTTGATATTTCGCGTCTCGTCGTCCACCAGCTTGTTCTTTTCCCAGAGTTCTGCTTTGACCCGCTGAACGAGCCGCGGGCGGCCGTCATCGAACCAGGCAAATCCGCTGGTATCCCACAGCACCTCAACTTCGCGCTCCTCGCCAGGATCGAGCCTGACGTTAACGGTGCTGTCCTTTAGCGGATAATCAGGCCGAGCGCCGTCCCACTTGTCGCCCTTGTACGTCTCCTTTACGGCAAGTTCGGCCTCGCGCGATTCACCCGAGGCGTTTAACACCTTTGCCTTGATCCTGACCCAGTTGCCGTCGATAGTTCCTTTTTGCTCCACGACCTCTTGCCAGTCGTCCCAATTAGGGAACTTCATATCCTCGAATTTGAGATCAGTGATCCTGAGCGGGGCTCCGCACTTCTCAAGATTCCAGACTATTGTCTCGGTCATTCCCGCGAGTGTTTGGCTGTAGCTGCCGGATAATTTGTTGGGATTTGCGGGGTCGACACGATTGGAACCGTCACTTGTCAGCGAATTACCGTCGACGGTGGTGTCTGACTCAGGCATCGAAAGGTTTGTGCTCTCCTTCGGTGCGCATTGGCCGCTGAAGGTCGCGGACTGGCTGCCTTTTATTTTGCCCCTGATCTGCGGCAGGCCGACGCTGACCGAATACGTGCCGTCGTCGTTAACCCCGACGGTTACATTGGCCGAAACGCCGCCCTGGCTCGCCGAGGCCTCGGACTTGGACGTTGATGTTCCGCGCATATCACGCCAGGTTTTCCCCCGGTCGCAAGAGTTCTTTTCGACTGCGTCTACCTTTTCGATCGACGAGAACGAATGATTGATGGTCGCCCGGCCTTCGCTGGTTCCGTTCCTCTCCGGACTTTCAATAACCGATACCTGCGCCTTGTAGTCATATTTCATTTGCCAGTCGCGGGTATCAAAACCGCGCCCCGAAACACGCTCGATACGTTTATTGTCGTTTTGCGAATGCGTGCGTGTGTACGTGATAGTGCCGGTCCACGCCCCGGAGCACTTCGGTGCGGCCGCCGGAGCCTTGTTCGACGCCGAGGTTTTCCCCGATGGCTTTCGCTGTGCCCAAACGCCCATGGACGGTACTATGGCCGCTATCAATACCACGAAACTCACTATTCTTCGGATCAATTCAAGACACGTTTTATTCATATAGGATCTCCCGGGCAGTCAGAAACTTCCCTTTGCTTTGTAGGGCGTATATAACCACCCGAAAGTATCATCGGCGCAAAAAAAGACGCCTCGTAAGGCGTCTTTTGGAGATATTGTCTTTATATAGCTCTATTTGAGCTCAGCTATTTCCGACGAACCGTAACCTTCGCAAAGGACAAACTTGCCGCTCACATATTTTTGAACATTAGCGATGATGTGCTTATCGGCCCATTTCATTGGCATCGGCTTTTCGATCTCGCCTATTCCGCTTATCGCCTTGGCATACTTGATATAGTCCTCCAGTTCCGAATCGTCATCGACCAAAACCAACTGTGTGTCGGGCTCCTGATCGTGAAGTTTCTGTGCCAGTTCGATCAGTTCTTCTTTCTTTAGCCCCGACGGGATCTTGAAATAGGCGAACTTAATGCCCTTGATCGAATAACTGTCGAGTTTTGCGGGTTTGTCCGATGGCTTTGCCTTGTCTTCAACCGACGGCTTGCCGCCATTCGACGGTCTTTCTCCGCTCTTGTTGGAGTTCCCGAGATCGCTGCAGGCCAGACCGGACACGACCACGAGTGCCGCGGCGAAAATCATGCTCAAAAGGCTTTTGTTCATTGCATTGTTCTCCGTTCGTTTCGAGAATAGCACACCTTTCGGATTCAACATTAATGCAAAATGGGACCGCCCCTTAGGACGATCCCATTGATGCGAAAACGCAGCCGTATTAAGGCTACTTCTTCGGCGTTTCGGCCGCTGCCGGCTTGGTTTCCTTGTCTTTTTCAGCGGCTTTCAGATCCGTCGGTTTCGGTTGTTTAGCGTCTTTCGCGTCCTTGCTCTCCTTTGTGTCGGCCGGCGGAGCGACCGGCGGAGCGTTCACCGGCGTGGTCGGCTGTACCGGAAGCGGGGTTGCAACCGGTTTGTTTTCCGGTTTGTTCGGTGTCGTATTGGTCGCAGCGCTGCCGCATGCTCCCACAAGAGCGGTGCTAACCGCTAAAACTGTCGATAAAACGATTGTGCTTCTCATTTTTTTACCTCTAAAAGTAATTCGGAAACGGGCTCCTGCCGCCCGCAAGCTGACATCCACACAGTCAGAATGACCAAAGCCGTCTTTCCGCAACGACCTCGTATTACAACCAGATCGCTGCCAACCCAGATCAACACTGCGCCATCTAGAACGGTGTTCAAATCTATTCTTGCAATATTTTTTCAATTTATTTGGCCGGTTGCAAATATTAGGGCGATCAGCGGTGAAATGTGCAGAATTCCTTTGGCTGAGTGTCATCGGAGAATGAGCGTGCCTCTTTGGTCGGGCAATTTATTGTGGCCCGCATCCCCGTCAGTGGACAGATCATAACGGTCAGAGTTCCGCTCGAGCGTCCCTGCGATCCGCTCTTGCCGTCCTTCTTTTCTGCCGGTGCCCCGGGCGGCTCGGCTCCGTCCTGCCACGTTCCGGAGAGGGGCGTCGGGACCGGCGTCGTCAGCGGCTCAGAGTTCGGGTTTAGACTCTCGTCGATCGTCGGCACCATGTTGCGGTTCGGCAGCGTACCGAGCAAAAAGAGTTCGACTCGGCGAAACTCAGCGGGCACATCCGTCACAAATACTTCTTTCGGCGGTTCGGGCAGCGACTCGTCATATACGCTGGGGTCGGATTCGGTCGATGTCTTTTTCGGTGAAGGTGTAGGTGTCGGCGTCTTGCCGGTCACGGCCGGATCTGCAGCGTCGAGTTCACGAATAAGCGTACCGTTTCGGATATCGATCTCGGCCTTTTTTATGCCGCCCGGCATCGCCCAATCGCCGTTCCACTCCGGGTGCATATTGAGTGCCTGCTGCATGAAATCGGCCCAAACAGGCAACGCCGAATCTGAGCCCTTCATTCCCAGATCGTCGTTATTATCAAATCCGACGTAAACCACGCATACCAGCTCAGGCGTAAATCCGGCGAACCAGCCATCACGTGATGTCCCGGTTTTGCCGGCAAACGCCGTTTTGCCCGCGATATTGCGAAATCCCCAACCTTGTGCCGATGCCGCAGTACCCCGATTAATGACATCCTTCATGATGTCGTCCATCACGTATGCTACGTCTGGCCTGACGACCGTTTTGCGATCGGGGGTCTGCAGCGAGATCGTGCGGCCGTCTCCTGCCGTGATCTGTTTGATGGGCATCGGCAGCACTCGGTCACCCAAATTGGCAAACATCGTATAAGCGGTCGCGACCTGCAAAGGTGTCGCTTCGGCGGTTCCGAGAGCCATCGACGGGTAGGCTTTTTCGACCTTTGGGAATCCCGCTTTTGCCGCAAAATTCATCACTTTGCCGACATTCAACTGCATCGCGAGGTCTACCGTAATGACATTCTTGCTTTTCACGAGGGCATCGCGAAGAGTAGTTTCCTTGTTAGAAAATACGTCGCCGAAATTACCCGGTGTGTACGTGTCCTGGTTGAACGTAAATGTCTTTTTCTCGTCTCTGAAGATACTTGCGGCCGTGAATATCCGAGAGCCAGAATCGTACGCAGAATTTATCGCGGCGGCATACACGAATGGCTTGAAAACTGAACCCGGCTGGCGCATCGCGTCGGTAGCCCGGTTAAATTGGTTCTCGAGATAGTCACGCCCGCCGACCATTGCTACGATCTCACCCGTTTTGGGGCGGATCGCTACCAACGCGGCATTGAGACTGCCTTTTGGCTTTTTCGGAAAGTGCTTGTCGAGAACTTCAAGCCGTTTGCTCACCGTCTCGTATGCGACCCGCTGTAGGTCGGGGTCGATCGAGGTATAAACTCTGAGGTGCTGCAGAGCCTCAGGATCGCTGACGATCTTCGGGAGTTCTTCGATCGCGTATTGCGAAAAGTACGGCATTCCCTGCAGGTCCTTTGTGTTCGATATCTGTTTTGGCTCGATCGGGATCTGCTTTGATTCAGAATACTGCTGCTGGGTGATCTCACCGGCCTCAAGCATTGATTCGAGGACCTGATTTCGGCGCTCAGTCACCTTTGCCGGGTTCTTATATGGATTGTATCGATTCGGGCTGCGGATAATGCCGGCAATGAAAGCCGCTTCCGGCAATGTCAACTGTGTTACATCCTTGCCAAAATATGCGTATGAAGCCTCGCCGACGCCGTAGATCGATACTCCGGACTGCTGCCCTAAATAGATCTGATTCGCATACAGCGTAAATATCTCTTGTTTCGATAGCCTAGTTTCCAAAATGACTGACATGTAAGCTTCGGTCAGCTTACGAGTCAAAGTCATCTCGTTGGTCAGCAGCATATTTTTGATCAGCTGCTGAGTGATCGACGAACCGCCTTGATTATTGATACGCGAATTTTCGTCCGGGTCGTATCTTCGCCACAGCGCACGTGCGATACCGCGCAGGTTCACACCATAATGTTCAAAAAATGCCCGGTCCTCGGTCACCGTTATCGCCTTGATCAGATGGGGCGGCAGATCGGTAAAACTGACGGATCGCCTTCGGCCGTCTCCCTCGGCGGCGATCGAGCTCAGCAATTTCGGTTCCAGTCTGGATTCTTTAACCTCTGCGGCGGTGTCCTTGTCGGTCAAAGCAGCGACTGACCTGCCGTCCTTTTTGAACCGGACGGCCAGCGCCGGAAAGACCTTTTGCCCGTCGATGGTACCGGTCACACCGGGGTCAATGTTCAGGACGTCGTTCTCGACCCAATAACGGCTGCGGGTCTTATCCGCGCGGTCATTCCGCTCGATATAGCCGGCCGATTTCAAGTATTGAACGAGTGACTCAGCCGACGAAGCCTCATCGACGCGGATGGTCTTCGCCGCCGAATAGATACCGGCCGATTGAGTGAAGACATCGCCCGAAAGGAGCTTTCTATCAATGCGGTCCGAGAATTCAAACCAGAAGTATGTGAGCGTCAGAAATGCCGCCAAGAACCCGATCAGAGTGAACGATATTGTCCATCCATTGACGAAAATCCTGAGTATCCGCCGAAACCGCGACGGCGGCGGAGCCTTGTATACAGACCCTCGGCGGGCACGCACCCAGGACGGCGGCGGCTTCTTTGATCTTGTGCTTTTTCGCGGCGAGCTATCCTGCATCCGGACGTTGGAATAACGATTAAATAAGTGAGATTATCGACTTGGGCGACTGCCCTGCATAATCATATCGGTTTTACCGCAGGCGTGTCGACCATAATATTACGGATGACGATTCCAATCCCTTCGGCATTTCAGACGATCACCGGACGCAGGCTGCTTTTTGCGGCATTTGTTGTAGTAGGTATGATCGTTGTCGGGGCTGTCGGGTTTAGGGCGATCGAGGGCTTCAGTTGGCTCGATAGTTTTTACACTTCGGCACAAACGGTTACGACCGTGGGCTATGGCGACCTTGCTCCGATCTCAACGGGCGGCCGTATCTTTGCCATTCTGCTGATGCTTACGGGTGTCGGGACGGTGCTCTACGCATTAACGGTCCTTGCTCAGGCCGTCATCCAATCCGAGCTCATCGAAGCGTACAGTCTTCGGCGAAAACTCAAAGATATGGAAAAACTCCAGGGTCATTACATCGTTTGCGGCGCCGGCCGGGTCGGGCGACGCATCATCCGCAACCTGCAGCGGCAGGATCTGCCGTTCGTGGTAATTGAGAATGACGAGCGAAAGCTGTCTGATCTCGAGAGCGAGGGATCACGTTTTTTGATCGGCGACGCAACTTCCGAAGCCAATCTGCTGGCCGCCGGTGTTGAACGTGCCCGAGGCCTTGCCACTTGCCTTGCCGATGACGCCGCTAATGTTTACGTTGTGCTGACCGCCCGCGGACTTAATCCCGGTCTGCACATCGTCGCCCGAGCGGTCGAAGAGCAGGCCGAACCTACTCTTATCCGGGCCGGGGCAAACCGAGTTGTCGCCCCGACGATCATCGGCAGCCAGTCGATGGCCCGGGCTCTGCTTAAACCCGCGATCGCTGATTTTATGGATTCGATCGTGGCCGAGACGCTCGACCTCGTATTTGAGGAGATCGCGATCGACGCAACCTCTGTTTATGCCGGTAAAATGCTTAAAGACACTAATTTGATGAGTGAACTAAGCCTGATAGTCGTTGCTATCAGGCGCAAGGACGGCGAACTGTCTTTTCACCCGAACGGCGAGACGCTGATCGATGACGGTGACCTCCTGATCGTGATCGGCAAAGCCGAATCGGTAAAACGGCTGATGGAAATGAATAACAAATGAAAGTACTTGTAACCGGCGGCACCGGCTATCTTGGCACGCACGTACGTAAGTTCTTTAACGCCGACGATCTGTCCCGACGAGGCGGGCGAGACCTGTTGGACGTCGACGCTTTGACCGACATCGGCGAATATGACGCCGTTGTCCATATGGCGGCAAGGCTCGACAGGTCATTCACGACTTCGGCGGAAACATTTCAAACCAATGTACAAGGGACGATAAATCTGCTCGAGAGGGTCCGCAAGGACGCGGCTTTCGTCTTTATTTCGTCCAAGGACGTCTATGGTTGTTTTGCCGGGAATTACCAGAATGTCCCTGAGACATGTCAGACGATGTATTCCGGGCAGTCGGCCCACGAATGGTCAAAGCTCATCGCCGAACATTATGTCGACTATTACGCTCATCAGAGAGCGTTTCGTTCATGTATATTTCGCCTGGCAACGCCGTACGCGCCGCCGTCGGAGGGAAATACCCCCAACATTATCGGCCACTTTGCCAACGCGGTAAATTTCGGCGAGAGCATCCGGCTTCCCGGAAAAGGGCGCCCGATACGTGACATTATGCACGTCGACGATCTCGCCGCTGCCTGTCGTTCGTTTATTGATTCGATCATACGTCACGGAACATACAATATCGGCGGCGGCCCGAAAAACGCGTTATCGCTCCGCGAGATCGTTAATAGAATGGAAGAAGTTTCCGGCCTGCAGGCAGTCATCGACGAGGAAAATCCGCTTCCTGATCCGACTCCGTACAATTACGTGACTGACCTGTCGAGGATCGATCAGGAACTGGAGTGGGCTCCGCAGATCGGCATCGAAGACGGTCTCAAAACCCTTTTCTGAGTGCCGGACCCACTGCCGCCGCGAGTCATCGCCTTGTTTATCAATATTTTCCCTGTTAACTTTTTTGTGTGAAGATTCTCGTCCGAGGAACAAATTGGATCGGCGACGCCGTGATGTCTGTGCCCGCCCTGCGCGAACTCCGGCGCATCTTCCCCGATGATTCGATCACGCTGCATACGCGGACGTGGGCGGATGGATTGTTTTGTGACGCTGAGTTCTTAGACGAGATCGTCACGTATGATCCGGCCAAATGGCGGATCCGCGACGTTCTGGATAACTCACAGTTCCTGAAAAAGGACGATTATGATCTGGCGATCATCTTGCCGAACTCGTTTGAATCGGCAATGACCTCGTACCTGTCCCGCATTCCCCGCCGTATCGGGTACAACAAGGACCTCCGCGGACTGCTGTTGACAGACCCCGTCGCGGTACCGGAATGGAAAACCCGGCGTCATGAGGTCTTTTACTATTTGAATCTCGTCAGCGAGATCGAAAAGCGGGTCATCGGGCGCGACACGGTCGGGCAAGCTGAACCTGATATTAGCCTCGACGTTTCCCCCGATCGTCGAAACACTGCCGCGCAAATGCTCTCCGAGGCTACGGACGGGAGCACCGGGCCGATCATCGCCCTAGGTGTCGGATCGACAAATTCACGTGCTAAGCGTTGGCCGGCAAATTACTTCGCTCAGCTCGCTCGAAGGTTAAATTCAGAACTTAACGCCACGATCATCCTGATCGGTTCCGCCGAAGACAGCGAGGTCGCCGGCGAGGTGGCGTCAACGTCGGGCGTAACGACGATAGACCTTTCCGGAAAGACGACGATCGCCGAGGCTGTCGCTCTATTAGCCGAGGCGGATATTCTGGTCGCGAACGACATGGGACTCGCCCATATCGCACCGGCGGTGGGCACTCGAACCGTTGTGATATTTGGCCCAACGGACCCAATAACGACGCGGCCGTATTCGTACAATGCCGACATCCTGAAATATGATGTAGAATGTTCGCCGTGCATGCTGCGTGACTGCCCGATCGATCACCGTTGCATGACTAACGTTACCGTCGCTGATGCTTTCGACAGAGTTGTGGCGGCACTTTATCCCGAAGAGAATGAGCAATCGACCTAAACCGGCGATCTTCGTTGATCGCGACGGCACCCTCATCGAAGAAGTGGATCATCTTTCGAACGTTGACGAACTGCGGCTGTACTCTTACACCCGCGAGGCGGTACGGATCGCAAAAGAACGCGGCTATCTCGTAATAGTTGTGACCAACCAATCAGGGATCGGCCGCTCCTATTTCGACGAGGGCGCAATGATGTCGATTCACGAAAACATTCAGCAGCAATTGGACGGAGCGATCGATGGTTTCTATTTTTGCCCACACCTGCCCGATGCCGGCTGCAACTGCCGAAAACCGGCCACGGGCATGATCGATGCGGCTCGTTCCGATTTTGAAATTGATATGTCCGGGTCGTGGATAATTGGCGATAAGTCGCTGGACGTTCTGACCGGCGTCAACGCCGGTATCAAAAGCGCCCTTGTGCTTACCGGTTATGGCATGGGACACCGGGAAAAGGCATCAGGACATGCCGACCTGATCGAAAATGACCTTCTGTCCGCTGTACGGGCCATTCTGGATGTCGGCTCCGGTGAAAACTGATTTAGGGAGCGTGTTAACTGCGCCCGAAATCATCTTCGAGCCTGACGATGTCGTCTTCGCCAAAGTAATCGCCAGTCTGGATCTCGATAAAAACAAGGTTCTCATCGGTGAGGGGATTTTCGACACGGTGAGCCGCTCCAAGCGGTATATCGATGGCTTGGCCGCTGGTGACTAGTTTTTCCTCGCCGTTTAATGTTACTTTAGCGGTGCCGGACGTCACGAACCAGTGCTCGGAACGCCTGGAATGCCGTTGATAACTCAGCCTTTTTCCCGGAAGCACCTCGATCCGCTTTGCCTTGAAGTTCGGAGCTTCGTCGAGGATCGTGAAACTGCCCCATGGCCTGGTTTCGGTCATTTCTGCCTCCGGTTTTTCGCTTTTGTTTTCCATAATTTGCCGGCTTGATGTCCAGGAAGCGTTAGTTTAACCGAAAAGCAAGTGACAGCCAATACAAACTACACTCAACGCATTCAAACGCTGATCATCGGGCGGCTGTTGGTTATCTTTTTGCTGCTCGTGACGAGTTGGATCTGGCACAGCGGCCGTCTGCAGCTTTCGTTCGAAAATTTTCCGCAGGGACTGTTTCTCGTCTTTATAATCTCGGTCGGTTTGACGATCCTTTACTTCTTTCTTTTGCGGCTCAGTAAGGAGATCGCCTGGCAGGTGCGCCTCCAGTTCCTGATGGACGCGTTACTGATAACCTGGCTGGTCTGGCGCACGGGCGATCTAACCTCACCGTATATCACGCTCTACATCGTTCTGATCAGCGTCGGCAGCTTTTTCCTTCGGCCGCTTCAGACATTGTTTTTGGCGGTCTCGTGTGTCTTTCTTTTCACGATATTGGCGCTGATGACCGTAAACCTGGTGCTCGAACCGTCGGGCCCCGCCCAAGCCACCAGTAAGGTTGTGCAGATCGTCAGCTTTCACATCGTGGCTTTTTTGGTGGTCGGTCTTCTGGCGTCTCGTCTGAGCGAGCGGCGAAACTCGGGCGAGCAGCTTGAGGCGACCGAACGATCGCTGGCGAGTCTTCGGGTTCTACACGAGAGAATTATCGAATCGATCCGATCTGGGTTGATAACCACTGACCTCGACGGAAATGTCATCACATTTAACTCCGCCGCTACCGAGATCACCGGGTTGACCTCGGCCGAAGCCCGCAATCGATCGGTCCACTCGATCTTTGGCGACATCACCGAGGCGATCGAGCTTTCGCTCGATGCCGCCGAAAATGGCGAACATGTTCCGCGATTTGAGGCTGATCTTATTACACCGGATGGTTTCGCGGTAAAGGTCGGTTACGGCGTCACACAATTATTTTCCGAAAAAAGCGAAACGGCGGGACTGATCATCACGTTTCAGGATCTGACCGAAATTCGTTCGATGGAAGAGAGTGTCAAGCGCAAGGATCGCTTGGCTGCCGTCGGCCGGGTTGCCGCCGGCCTCGCTCACGAGATACGCAATCCTCTCGGCGCAATGCGTGGGGCGATCCAGGTTCTCGAGTCAAATACCGAACGTGGATCGATGAATGCTGAGTTAATGGAGATCATCCTTAAGGAATCTGATCGCCTGAACAGCATCATTACCAACTTTTTGAGTTACGCACGGCCGCCGGCTGCTGAATTTGTTCAAACAGATGTCGCCGAGGCGGTCCGCGAGCTAATGAAGCTGCTCAGACATAGCCCGGATGTCGAGGCACATCACGAATTGATAGACGATTCCGGGTCGGAATCGATCATGGTAGCGGCCGATCCGGCTCAGCTTCGCCAGATATTCTGGAACCTGGCACGAAACGCAATGCAGGCGATGCCTAACGGCGGAAAACTGCGGATCGGCCTGGAGCGGATCCCGAACAACCGGGTCCGGATCACCATAGAAGACACCGGCAAGGGAATGTCGCCCGAACAGGTCGAACAACTCTTTGAGCCATTTTCAAACTCCACATCGGGTGGGACCGGGCTTGGGCTGTCGATCGTGTATCAGATCGTGCGTGACCACAACGGCGTAATAAACGTTCGCAGCCTCGAGGGCAAGGGGACGACCATTACGATCGACCTTCCGACCGGCGAGCAAACACGGCGGAATCTGGCGGTGACGGCTGAAGATCAGAACGGCAGTGATCTGGCTCTAAATAAATTTTTGAACGTGAATAAAAAATAACGGTGTGCGGACGCCTTGAACTGCGGTGCGGAGATTTGTGAAAATGGTTGCGGTCGACACGGGTGTGCGGCCGATCGCGTTTCGGGCTAACTTTTCAGGACCAAAATATGGCAAATATACTGATCGTTGATGACGAACAGAGCTTCAGGCAATTGCTCAGCCTTGTGTTCAGCAATGAGGGGCACAATATCCGTACGGCGATGAACGGTCGGCAAGCCCTCGAACTCCTGGCCGAAGAACCGTCGGACGTGATCATTTCGGACGTAAAAATGCCCGACATGGACGGTATCGAGCTGTTGCGGGCCGTTCGCGAGACTCAACCCGAGATCGGCGTGGTCCTGATGACGGCCTTCGCGTCTGTAGACACCGCCCGTGAGGCTTTCAAACTCGGCGCCGACGATTTCATCACCAAACCGTTTGACGTCGAAGAGCTCAAGCTGATCATCAGCAAAACACTCGAAAAACAAGCTCTGATCGATGAGAATCGAGCGTTCAAGCGGGCCCAACGTGACCGCGGCAGTGTCACGAACATCGTCGGTTCTTCGCCAAAGATGGACGCGATCTTTCAGATGATCGAGACCGTCGCTGAGGTCCAATCTACCGTATTGATCACCGGCGAGAGCGGCACCGGTAAGGAACTGGTCGCCCGCGCGATACATGATCTGAGCCCGCGAGCGGAAAAACCGTTTATTTCTATCAACTGCGGCGCATTTACCGAAACCTTGCTTGAGTCCGAGTTATTTGGGTACATGAAGGGCTCATTTACCGGGGCGACCGCCAACCGTAAGGGGTTATTCGAGGCGGCCCATAACGGCACGATCTTTTTGGATGAGATCGGCGAAATGTCGCCGGCGATGCAGGTCAAACTTCTTCGGGTATTGCAGGAGCGACGCGTTCGCCCGGTCGGAGCTCACGATGAGATCGCGATCGACACCCGTGTGATCGCGGCAACCAACCGTGACCTCAAAGCGATGTCTGAAGACGGCACGTTTCGCGAGGACCTGTTTTACCGTATTTCCGTCATTCCTATAAATCTGCCGCCGCTTCGCGAACGGCGAAGCGATATTCCCGAACTGGTCGAGCACTTTATCAAGAAATTCTGCGATCAGACCGGCCGTTCGGTCACCATTGCACCAAGATCAATGGACCTGCTTGAACAATACGCCTGGCACGGCAATGTCCGTGAGCTCGAACACACGATCGAACGTGCGGTCGCCCTCGAACGCGGTGAAGAGATTCGGCCGGACCGGCTGCCGGACCACATCACGAATTATAATCCCGAACGGATAAAGTCCGAGTTTGATCTGCCTGACGATGGTATCGATCTCGTGACTCACCTGGATAATCTCGAACGCACGTACGTAATGGAGGCACTTCGTAAAACGTCGGGAAATCAAACAAAGGCCGCCGAACTATTAAAGATGCCGGTTCGTTCTTTGCGACATTTACTCGACAAGCACGACATTCGATCGATATCGGCCCAAATGCGCGGTTCGGATCACTAGATCCGTACTTTCGCCGGGCGACCAGCCCCTAAACGACCCGCTCTTGACAATATTTGTCAGTATTCGGTTGCCAAAAACTGTAAGCATCGCCATGAAACCCGCTGCATCTCAGCTGAGGCAATCTGGACTCTTGCGAGTTAAACCTCTGTAATTACACCACTTAGCATCCTCGTAGATCTTCTATTTTCGTTTGGCACACCTCTTGTATAGGTATCTGCGGCCTGGGAAAGGTACAAAGATTTCTTAAACTTCAGGAGATTGTGAATTACAAATGAAAAATCAGAAAGGTTTCTCGCTTATCGAACTTCTTATCGTTGTGGTCATCATCGGCATCATCGCCGCGATCGCCATCCCCAACTTGCTCGCTGCCCGTCGTTCAGCTAACGAAGGTTCGGCCGTTTCGGCTAGCCGCACGCTGCACGGTGCTCAGATGACATATGCTTCGACCTATGGCAACGGTAACTATGCCGGTGCGACCTCGAACTCGATCGTAGCCTTGACCTCGCTTGCAGGCCCGGGACTCATCGACGGTGTCCTCGGAACCGGCACGAAGAGCGGTTACAACTTCGTTGGCGGCCAGGTTGCTTCGTCAGCTTCGGCTCCGGCACAGTTCTGGTTCTCAGCACTTCCGGCAACCACTTCGGGTGTCACCGCGACCGGCTCACGCCGTTTTGGTATCGCCACCGACGGTGTCCTGAAGGGCGACACGACGTTGACCGGCCAGTATGCTGACGTCACGGCTGTCAGCAACGCTACGGCTCTGCAGAACTAATTTCGCATCACAATGCGCAACACCGGGGAACGCCTGTTCGGCGTTCCCTTTTTTTCAATTTGATCCGATCGGTTCTCGGTATTTACGCCCGCTCGGATCCGGCAATGGTTTGTCATTTGAACATCTGACATATAGTATTTGTGCTTGACGATGCCCGATTCCCCGACCAAGATCCGCGGCCGACACTCCGGTATTGACTGGCAGGCAATAGTCGTTGCCGTAATGCTGGTCGCAATGCTGTTCCCATTGCCGCAGCCGAACGTCCAGTCCAATCAGCCGTGGCGAATGGAACTGCTGACGACGCTGATGCTCTTGACGGCAATGACAATCGGCTATTTGCGTGACCGAGCTATTTTTCAGAAGATCTTCGCCATCGGATCTGGCCCGTTGTTCTGGATCGTCGGTATTCTGGCGGCTTTTACCGCTTGGGGCCTATTGTCCTCCGTGTGGGCGATGTCACCGTATTCCGCCTGGCATCACACCGCGATCTGGGCCAATTATCTACTCGCGTTTCTTTATATCAGGTACTTGATGATCAAAGGTCGCGGAGTGACGTTTATAACCGCGACATTTTTCTGGACGGCGTTGATCCTCGGCTCGCTTTGCCTTCTTGAGTATTTGACGTCACCCGAGTTTGCGGCAGTCGAGGGCAATGTTCGGCTCCGCTTCTCAAAGTATGCCGAGCTTTTGATCACCGCCCTTCCGGTACTTTGGGTCGTTTCGATGTACGCACGACGAAAGGCGGTCCGTGCTGCGGTCACTGTCGCGTCGGTGATAGGCTGGCTCGGTGTAATGCTGTCGCTCAGCCGAGGGGCGTTTATTGCGGGCGTATTTGGCTTTGCCGTGATGTTTGGAGCGATAATTTTGATCGGTCCACCCGCGTTTCGAAAACGGACCGTTATCGCCGCCGCGATCTGGGTAGTGATGACCGTTTCGGTCCAATTTGGTTTTTCATTTCTTTCCCCGATACCATCGACCGCCGATTACATAAGCGGCTCGGCCGGACAAGGGCGTGAATCGTCGCTTGCCCGTGTTTTCATCTGGAAGGTTGGCGGGCAAATGGCTCGCGATCACATGTTTTTGGGGGTTGGCGCGGATAATTTTGGCGTCGCATTTAATCAATCGCGGGCATCTTATCGGGTAAACCGACCCGACGATCCGCCGGACGAGCGTGTCGCCGACAAGACCATCGAAAGGTCGCACAATGAGTATCTGCAAATTCTTGCCGAACTGGGCATTATCGGCCTCCTAATTTTCGCCGCCGCATTTGTCGTGATCGGGATTTGGGTCGTTTCGGCATATCGGCAACGATCGGTGCCGTTCTCGCCTTTACTTCTGGGTTCACTGAGTGGAATGGCGGCGTTTATCGTCAGCTCCGGGATCAGCTCATTTTCATTTCGCCTCGCACAGAATGGGATGGTATTTTTTGCCGTTTTTGCCATCGCGGCCGTCGAACTCGGTAAAACAAGCAGGAATCGCAACGTTTCCGTTCGGCCGGCTGGGGCGGGGCGGTCGGTGCTTCTCTTCGGAATTATTTCTGCATATTTGTTATTTGCCGCGTCAACATTCGCCTTGAAAGGCCTAGCCGAATACTACGTGTTGGCCGCAAATCGCGAAACGGACACCGAAAAGGCGATCAGTCTTTACCGCAAGGCGTACAGATCCGACCCGGATTACTCAGCGACTTATCTTTTCAGTTCAGCTCGCCGATACGCGGACAAGGACATGGCAGCCGCTGCCGCGGACATTCGGTTCGCGGTCGATCGCGGCTTTGGCGTCGTTTTGACTTACTGCGTGCTGGCGGATTCCTATCAGCGGGCCAACGACCCCGTTTCGGCCGAACGAGCTTTGACCGAAGCCCTGAGCATTTTCCCCCGATCGCCGCTGCTTAGGGTCAAATATGCGATATTCCTGGCCGACGCCGGTCGAATAAATGAGTCAACCGTGCAATTTGCCGTTGCCCGAAATATCGACATTAAACAGGCGAACGGCTGGGAGTATCTCCTTAAAAAGGGCAGCGTCGCGGCGTTTCTTGCGGCCCGAAATGACCCGTCGATCGCACTTCCGGCCGAACTCGTTCCCGACGCTGCCGTCCGGCACTACGTTGACGAGTTGCCCGACAGCGCCAAATAAGCAAGGGTGAGTACGGTCCCGAAAAAGCTGGGCCGTGGTCATGAACGCAACTGTAGGTTTGTGCTAAAATTCCGCAAGGCCGTTCGTAAGGCCGTTATTCAAAATCAAGACACCTATGCCTAACGAAGGAACAGGATTCCTGCCCCGGATCTTGACCATCGCGAAGAACGCTTTTCGTGAGGCCGTCCGCGACCGGATCCTCTACAATCTGATACTTTTTGTCCTGCTTATCACTGCGAGTGCGATTTTCCTTGGAGAGTTGACCGCCGGCCAGGAATCGCGTGTGATCGTAAATCTCGGACTTAGCTCCATACTGCTTTTTGGTGCTTTCATATCGATATTTGTCGGCGTTAGCCTGGTTTGGAAGGAGATCGAAAAGCGCACCGTGTATTCGATATTTTCGAAGCCGATCGGCCGCGGCGAGTTCATTGTGGGCAAATATATCGGTTTGTGCTCGACCCTGCTCGTCAATATCCTCGTCATGGGAGCCGGGGTTTCGTTCGCGTTGCTATACGTCGGCGGCGGCCCGCTCGTCTGGAAGATATGGGGGGCGGTCACTCTCATATTCTTTGAACTGACTATCATCACGGCCGTCGCGATCATGTTTTCATCGTTTTCAACACCGGCGTTGTCGGCCCTTTTGACCTTCTTTGTCTTTCTGATCGGACATTTCAGTTCCTCGCTGCTTGATCTCGCGACCAGTCTCGGGTCGAAGGGAGCTATCTGGTTCTTTTCGGCGATCTATTACCTTTTGCCGAATCTTTCAAATTTCAGTTTTATTTCGAATACCGCCAATGGCGACGTTCCTCCGTTCGCAATGGTGGGCGGGGCGATCGTGTACGCACTCATATTCGACGTCATCCTGATGGCAATAACCGTAATGATCTTCAGTCGGCGAAATTTCAAATAGATGAGATCTTCCCATTTCAAGAACACGATATTGCCGCTCGCGATAATTGTCGTGGGATTTGCGGGCGTCATCGGTTTGAGCGGATATCTCGACCGGATCCGGCCGGTACTTCCCGCCGATTACGACGATAGCGACCTGACGATGAACGGCTCGCGGCTTAAGGGTTTCGCGCTTGGGTTTGAAGGGCTAATGGCCGATTGGTACTGGATGCGGTCGCTGCAGTATATCGGCGGCAAACTGATCAAGTCGAATGCGGAATTTGTAAATATTGACGACCTCAGCAATCTCAATCCGCGGCTGCTCTACCCGATGCTGCAGAATGCCACTGACCTTGATCCGCATTTTATCGCGGCGTACAGCTACGGTGCCGTCGTGATGCCGGCGATCGACAAGGAAAAGGCGATCGAGATCGCGCAAAAAGGGATCGCAAACAATCCTACCGAATGGCGGCTCTATCAATATCTGGGTTACATCTATTGGAAGATCGGGCGTTACGATCTGGCGGCAGATACCTACGAACGAGGATCAGAGATCGCCGGTGCTCCGCCGTTCATGCGGCTAATGGCGGCGTCGATGAAAACAGAAGGCGGCAGCCGCACGACCGCTCGCGAGATCTTTCGCCAGATGCTTGCCGACTCCGATGACCCGATGGTCAAACTCACTGCCGAACGTCGGTTGAAGGAACTGGATTCACTCGATGAGCGCGAGGCGATCGATAAGGCTCTTGCGGACTTTCGTGAGCGGACCGGCCGCTGTGCAAGCACCCTTGCCGAGATCGCACCCAGTCTGCTGCAGGTAAAATTGCCTGCAGGAAATGAGTTTATGGTCGATCGGGCCGGCAACCTGATAGACCCCACTGAAGCTCCGTATGTGCTCGATAAGGAAAATTGCCGTGTCAAACTCGACGCTGCTCGAACCGGCTTACCGGTAAAGTGAACTATGGAATACGCTGTTGAGATACAAAATCTGACCAAGGACTATGAGACCGGATTTTTGCGCAAAAAGCGTGTCCGCGCCCTCGACGACCTTTCGCTAAATGTTGAACCCGGACAGATATTCGGCTTTTTGGGCGGCAACGGTGCCGGCAAGACGACCACGATCAAAACTCTGATGCGGCTCCAGTTTCCGACCTCAGGGACGGCACGGATCCTAGGCCGCGATATCAACGACGTCCAGATGCACCGCCGCATCGGCTATTGTCCTGAGAATCCCTACTTTTACGATTATTTGACGGCGAGCGAACTGATGGAGTACTTTGGCCAGCTTTTCGGACTGGACGCGGCAACTCGGCGCCGAAAGTGCGAAGAACTTTTGACCGCTGTCGGCCTGCAGGAAAAGGACTGGCGGCGGCAGCTCCGCAAATATTCCAAGGGGATGCTGCAGCGTGTCGGACTCGCTCAGTCGTTGATAAACGATCCCGAGATCGTGTTTATGGACGAACCGATGAGCGGCCTTGATCCGGTCGGCCGAAGAGAGATCCGCGAACTAATTGCGGGCCTCCGCGAAAAAGGGACGACCGTATTTATGTCCACACACATTCTTTCCGATATTGAGGCACTTTGCGACCGGGTGGCGATACTGCGCTCGGGGCGTTTGGCGGCCACCGGCGACCTCAACGAATTGCTTTCCAACACAGATGGTTCAAAGGCCCTTGAGATCAGCGTCCAAGGTGTTTCGGCCGAATCGATACGCGATGAGATCGAATTTATTGCCGGAGCGACCATGAATGCAAAGCCGAACGGAGCCAATATCCAAGTGCTTGACGAGAATGACATCGATGCCGTTCTCAACATTACACGCAAATACGGCGGCCGCCTCGCGTCGATCAACCCGGTAAAGCAGTCACTCGAAGAACTTTTCGTAAAGGAATCAGCTGACTAATTGTCGGCCTTGATGGCGGTGACTTTCCAACGAATGTTCGCGCGGTCATCTTTGCGGTCAAAGCCGTCGAGTGTCAGCGTGATCGGGATCGTTTGATCGGGTGCCAGTATCGGCTGCTGGATCGGGACTACGAGGATCCGCTTTTCACGAAGCACCTCATTCTTTTGGGTAACGACCGCTACGTTCACCTCGAGCGTCGAGATGTTGCGGGTGCCCTTGTTTCGAACCTTACCCTTGATGAACATCGAGACCGTCCCAAGCCCCATCGGCGATTCGACCGTATTGTCGTCAGTCGCGATAATGATGTCCTTATTCAGTGCGGCAAACTCGGGCGAACCTTCGCGATACGACCCCTCGAGCAATTTTGCGGTCTGTTCAGCCATTGGCGGCTTGAACGACAAAAGGTATATCGCACCGCCGATCGCTAAGACCCCGACGATCACACCGACAATAAATATCGGGTTTACGCCTCGCTTCTTTTGTTCAGGCTTGAAGATGTCGTCCATACTTTTATTTTAACGCAGACTTTCCGCTTAGCCGAGAATGGCAATGACAAATTTGCCGAAAATGTCGACCTGCCATTCGTCAGAGCTTACGATCCCCACAACTTAGACACCGGTTTTCGGCAAAATGTTCCGATAGGTTATCATTTTGGTCACAGGCGAAAGAATGCCCGCTTCCGAACACAAAAATTCACGACTGCCCGCATACGTCGAGGCCGTGCTGCCCGTACCTCTACGGCGTTCCTTCACTTACCGCATCCCGGAGGAAATGCGCGGGTCGATCGAACTTGGGGCTCGGCTAAAAGTACCGTTCGGCAAACGTTCGATGACCGGCTATGCGGTCGAATTGCACGCGGACCTGCCGGCAGATATTGAATTTGACGAATCAAAGATCAAAAACATCATTGAGGTATCGGATGATGAGCCCCTGATCACGCCCGAGATCCTCAAGCTGACAAAGTGGACGGCCGAGTACTATGCCAGTTTTTGGGGCGAAATGCTCAAGGCGAGCCTGCCGGCGGGCATCAACACCGAAAAAGTTCGGCCGAAACGCCGGAAAGCAGTTCGTCTCCTCCGGAGATTCGACGAGCCTGTCGGCGGCGATATTGGTCCCGGCAAGTCATTATCGATACCGCAGAAACGCATAATCGAACTGCTCGAGGCGAACGGCGGCGAGATGCTGTTTACCGACGTACTGGAAAAGGCCGATGTCGGGGCCTCGCCGATCAATACTTTGGCAAAACGCGGCGTCGTCGAGATCTATATCGAAGACGTATTGCGCGACCCGCTGGCGGGTGAGGCATTCCCTGATCGAAAGGAGCTTACGCTGACCGCAGAACAGCAGGCGGCTCTCGATCAGATCACCGGTGCGATAAGTGACACCGGCAAGTTCAAGGCTTTCCTGCTCCACGGCGTGACCGGCAGCGGCAAGACCGAGGTTTACATCCGTGCGATGAAGTTCGCTCTCGATACGGGACTGTCGGCGATGATGCTGGTGCCTGAGATCGCTCTGACACCGGTCTTTTCGCGTCGGCTGCGTGCAGTTTTCGGATCGGACGTTGCCATACTTCATTCGAACCTGAGCCAGGGTGAGCGTTTTGACGAATGGCGAAGGATACGCCGCGGCGACGCTCGCATCGCGATCGGCACTCGGTCGGCGGTGTTCGCTCCGCTCGAAAATATCGGCCTTGTGATTGTCGATGAGGAACATGACCCGTCATACCGCCAGCACGAATCGCCATTTTACAACGCTCGTGATGTCGGCGTAATGCGAGCCCACCTTGCAGGTGCCGTCGTTGTGCTCGGGTCGGCAACACCGGCGATGGAATCGTTTCACAATGCGCGTACCGGAAAATACATATATCTCCATCTCCCGGACCGTATCGGGGGACGCCGCCTGGCGGCGGCCGAGCTGGTCGATATGCGTGATGTGTTCAAGCGTTTCGGCAAGGACGTAGCCCTTTCGCCCGAGTTGCTCGATGCCGTTGCCGAAACCCACGCTCGCGGCGAACAGGTCATAATCCTTCTCAATCGCCGCGGATTTTCTCAATTTGTCCTGTGCCGAACCTGCGGCGAGACTCTCAAGTGCAAAAACTGCGACATCACGCTGACGTTTCATCGCGGCGACGGTAAGCTGCTCTGTCATTATTGCAACTACCGGGAAAAAGCCCCGCGGACATGCCCTCACTGCAGCAGCGAATATCTTTATTTTGTTGGCGAGGGTACCGAGAATATCGCTGAACAGCTGACCAAGAAGTTTCCGGCGATGCGTATCGCACGCGTTGACCGCGACACAATGGCACATAAGGGCGAGATGGAGGATGTGCTGCTCAAGTTTGCCGCAGGACATCTCGATATGCTCGTCGGGACGCAGATGATCGCCAAGGGTCACGATTTTCAAAACGTGACACTGGTTGGCGTCATCTCGGTCGATATCGGGCTCGGGCTGCCGGACCTGCGAAGTGCCGAGCGGACGTTTCAGCTCATCACCCAGGTCGCGGGCCGTTCGGGACGCGGCGAAAAGGCCGGACGCGTGCTGATACAGACCTATTACCCCGAGCATTACGCTCTACGGCATGCGGTCAATCAGGATTACGAGGGGTTTTACGCTGAGGAAATAAAATATCGCGAAAGGCTCGGTTACCCACCGTTCTGTGTGCTCGCCAGCATAATGATCAAGCACCGTGACCTGTCGTACGCCTCGAGAACCGCGAACATGCTCCGACGCGAGCTCGATGCTGCCAATGCGGCCCGTCATTGCCGCATACTCGGACCCGCCCCGGCGTCGATCGCGCGTCTAAAGAACGAGTATCGGCAGCAGATCATCATCAAGGGCTCAAGCCGAAAGGTACTCCGTGAAACGCTGCAGATAGCTCTTGCGAATACCGAAAATAACGGCGGTGATATGCGGTCGATCTTTGTCGAGATCGATCCCGTAAACCTGATGTGATCCTGTCTAAACGGTGATTGACTCGATATTGTGATAAGCATAGTATCAGTCTAGGTACGGGCAATTGTGTTCAGTTCGTCTGTGCCGCCCCGTCGAATCAAATATGAAAGAATGTCCTAAATGCCGGACGATCTACACAGACGAATCGTTGAGTTATTGCCTGTCCGACGGCACCCCGCTTGTCCTTGCCAATGACGAGCAGGCGACGTTTGTCAGGCGGCCGGAAGCACCGTTTAGGGTCGAGATCCCAACGCCGCCGACAACTCAACTAGCTGAACAGGCTCCATTTGCCCGGCCGGCGGCCCAGACATCGTCAGGCGGCATCTTTAAGGTACTGGTTGCGGCGGCGGTCGTTCTGGTTTTGCTGCTTGCTGTGCTCGGTGTGGTCGGAACGCTTATCTATTACAACAGTTCGGGCAAACAGGGCTCCGCGGTCAACTCCGCCGCCAGCCCGACACCCGTTCGGCTTTCGGGCCCGGCCGGGACTCCGGTTTCGACGCCGCTTGACCTAAACCTGCCAACCCCGACACCGGAAGAAACGCCTGACGAACCGACAACGGCCGAGATCGACAAAGAGGCCATCAAGGCCGAGGTGATCGAGGTCGAAAAAGAGGTCATACGGGCGGCTCTTCGCGGCGATACCGCCTCACTAGACGAAAATCTTACCGATGATTTCGTTTCGATCGATCCGGACGGAAAGCGCTATAACAAAAAGGCGATCATAAATGAGGTAAAAAACTCGACGGATGAGCGCTCAACGCCGTACTCATTCGGCAAATTCGAACTCGTCAGTGCAGACGATGAAAAGGTCGTCATCCGCTACATACTGACCCTTTCGCCGCCGGCCTCCGAACCTGATAGAACCCAGTTGACCGAGACATATGTCAACCAGGACGGACGTTGGTTGTTGAAGGTCCAGAGATCGGCAACAAGATGACGTTAACGTTTGAAAGCAAGCAATCGAGAAAATTGACTTGGACGAAGCGGTACAATACCATTTTGGTAACGGCGAAATCATAGAAAGGAGATAGTTCCAGATGCGATCAACTTTAGCTTTTCTGATACTGGCGGCGGTGATGTACGTGTGCGGTATCGGTGAAAAGACCGAAACGCCACCGGCCGCGAACACCGCCCAGGCTCCGGCCAAATCCACGCCAAAAACTGAATCAACACCCAACAAGCAGGCGATCTTGGATGAGCTCATGAAACTCGAAAAGGAGATCACCGAAGGCGCGATGAACGGCGACATTACTCTCCTCGCCAAATATACGACCGACGATTTTGAACTCACGGGCGTTGACGGCAAGATCCAGAACAAGAATGAAGCCCTTGCCGATGTAAAGAAAGAGAAAACCGTCAAGAACGTCACGCTCTCAGATCCCGAATTACTTAGCTTTAGCGAAGACTCGGCCGTTTTACGTTACACACAAAGCATAACCCTCAAGAACGGCCGTTCAGGCAAGGTCCGGGTTACCGATTCCTTCGTCAAAAAGGACGGCAAATGGATGGTCAAGTCGGAACAGCAGACAATGCTGCGCTAGTTTACACGAACCGGAAAACGCGAAGGGCTTCGCTCGTGAGAGTCGAAGCCCTTTTTACATTCCGCGTATTCCCGCTAATTTACGGCCTTTGAACTGAGTTCCGATTCGCTCCGTTTTACCTGAGCATAAACTTCGGCCAATGAGAGTTTACAGTTGATCGAGTCAAGCGAGATCACATCGTCACGCTCGTCGTAAATGCGATATATCCACTGTTTCGCGTTCTGACGTGCATAGTGCTCGATCCTCATCTCGTTTTCGTTTACCAGCAAGCACTCCTTAATGTTCTGGATCGCCAAAAAACCCTCAAGTTTCCGTGTGCGGTCAGACGTATTAGAAACCCCGGAAAAGATCTCGATCACCACCGTCGGATTTTGCAGGACCTCCATATTCTTATCCGCAAAAATCGGTTCACCGCTGACGACGACAATATCCGGATAGCAAACCGACGATTTGCCGAGCATCACCTGCATATCGCTCGTGTACATTTCACAAGAGCCACGATTTATGCGGCTGCCGATCGCGATCGCAAAATTTGCCGCGATTAGGTTGTGCCAGCGGTTCGACGCCGGTTTGGGGACTATCCGGCCCTCTAGGTACTCGGTCTTACCGACCGCCTGGCGGTCGTTCGCCGAAAAATTCTTGGGTGATTCTGCGTTGGTCTGTTCGGGGGCGGTTTGGTTCATACTGCGATACTGCTCCTTTCAAAAAAACTACGAACGGATCGGAAGAGTGGAATACAAAGACTGAAGACTTTGCGTGGGTTAGTTTGTCTGCAAAAATAGTGTGACACACGCAGGGGCGCTGTATCAAGGAAAATTAACTGAAAAGCTCCCATTTTAGCCGACCAGACTGGTACGACCACTGTTCGCGATTCCGATGACGATTCATCACTGGAGGTAAACTACTTGAGGTGCGGGTTATTGGGAATAGGAAAACGAGATACTCTTATAGTCAAAGCCCCGTCGAGTATCGCCCATGCAACAGACATCTTTCAAATACTGGGAAAACTCCACTTTGAATGAACCTGATAAATCCACATCATCATCTACTGCAACAACAATGCCGCTAATGGAGAGTTCCACCCGACCCTTGATATGAGCTGGTCCTTTTAGCACACTCGGACTCTTTTTACGACTGAGCGTTGGATACAAAACTATGTCCGCCGAAGTGCCAATCAATGTCAGTCTAACCACTTTGTTTCCTGCTACGCCACCTGGATAATACTGATGAACCCAATTGGGGGCAGATGGTTGCGGGAAAAAGTTTGAAAAGTTTGTAGGAAACGAATCACCCAGTCTGCAGGCTGTACATCCTTCAATTGGAGCAAATAGAGCTTCTCCGAGACCGCTAACCGGAGACGGAAATGCAGCAGGCAGTCCTGTCGCTTCCATGACAAAAGCGGCACCAGATGGCTGATCTCCGCGTATCGTAAATGTCAATGAGGTAACATCAATGGAAACCGGCGTTTGCGCAAATAAAAATGTAGAAGCAAGGCTAAAAAAAGCAACTATGAACAATGTGGGTTTTGCTTTCACTTTTTCCTCCGGCAGCGCCAAATTTTCCAGTAGATTATACCTGAAATATAGTTCTTAAGGGTGTCGCTGTCAATAAAGATCTTAGTTGAGATTGGCAAGGATTTGTATTTGAGTATGGCGTCATTTCCTTACACTTGACCAGTCCTGTAAAATACTCAATTAAATGAGATTATCTGAACTAGCCGAAAGGACATTTTCCATTATCGATCAGGGCTCTCCCGATCTCGAGATCACGTCCGCCGCCGGACTCGACATTGCAGGCACTACCGATGTTACTTTCCTAAGCAACCCAAAATATACGCATCAACTCGCCGAAACTACCGCAGCCGCCGTCTTTCTGAACGAGAATATAGCTATCGAACGAACGGATATAGCGGTTCTACGGGCAAAAGATTCCTATTTGGCATACACACTCGCAATGCGTCTGTTTTTCCCGGAACCAGCGATAAAGCCATTCGTGCATCCGTCGGCCGTCATTGATCCAACAGCGAACGTCGGCGAAGCAGTCGAGATCCATGCAAACGCCGTGGTCGGGGCCAACTGCGTGATCGCCGAGGGCGTGCGCCTTATGCCGAATGTCACGATCTATGACGGCGTGAAGATCGGCAAAGGTACGACCATTCATTCGAACAGCTCGGTCCGCGAAAACTGTGAAATTGGCCGTAACTGTATTATTCACAACAATACGACGATCGGTTCCGACGGTTTCGGCTACGCTCGGACGCCGGACAAGAAATGGCTGAAGATACCCCAGACCGGCCGAGTCGTGCTCGAGGACGATGTCGAGATCGGGGCGAATTCGGCCATCGACTGTGCCTCGGTCGGCGAAACGCGGATCAAAAGCGGAGCCAAGATCGACAATCTCGTCCAGATCGGCCATTCGTGCACCGTCGACGAAGACGCCCTGATCTGTTCGCAAACCGGCCTCGCCGGCTCATCGGATATCGGCAAACGCGTCATTCTTACCGGCCAGGTCGGTATTGCCGGCCATCTCAAGATCGGCGACGATGCCGTCTTTACGGCAAAATCCGGCATCTCGCACGACGTCGAGCCAGGTAAAGTAATGTCCGGTATCCCGGCGTTCGAAAATCGCGACTGGCTGCGGTCGGCGGCGGCGTTTCGACGACTGGGCGAATTCGTGCAGAGAATAAAACGGATCGAAAAACACCTCGGTTTAAAATGAAAAAAGGCTGCCTTTTGGACAGCCCATTTTGTTAAGACCGCAAAGTCACGAAACTAACTTTCGGGACAGCCCTGCGGTGCCTCCACATCTGGGGTACAGTTTGAACCTGATTGCCCTGAGCCGCATCCCATCGTACAAGCAACACAATTCAATGACGGAGAGTTGTTGTTGCAAGACACGCAAAGCATACCTTGAGGACAGTCCATTCCGCCGGGTCCGCACGAACCGGTAAACCACTGACAATCGTTTAGGTTGTTCGTATTTGAACATTTTGCCGCTTTGGCCAAAACCGCAGTCATCGGCGTGTCACGAATTGGAAGATAAACGCTGAAGGATTTTCCGGTTGAGTCAAACCCGCTAACATCTATTCGTACAGCAGACGCCGTACTTGGAACTCTCGCGATCAATTCAGGCTGGCTAAAGATACCCAAAGAGCTTTTTGTTGAAAGCAATTGCTTGGGTGACGCAATTGAACTGCTATTCCCGACCTCGGTCAAAATAGGTTTGCCGTCCTGCGGTTTTTCGACACTCAAGGGTTGGACACTAAAAACTAACGCGGGAAGTTCAGATAGATCTTGTCCTGCCGCAAGCGAAAGGTCGACCAGAACACCTACTTGCTTGTAGCGAACAACTGAAAAACCGATACCCAAATGGCTATCACTTAGATCAGCTTTACCCGCCGTCGCCCTACGCTCAAGCCACTGTCTGTATGCCACCTCAGAAGGCCTCACATCCTGAGCCATACCTTGTTGAGACAAAATGGAAAATGCTACAAACAAAACAACGACGAAGCCAAAAGTTAATTTCATATTTTCCCCCTTCGTGGAAGTCCACGGGCTTTAATTTAAGTTCTTTGGATTTTGAGAGATGACCTGATGGTCTATTATGTTAATAACATTGAAATTGTTTTCGCGTCAACCTTTTTTTTCGTGGCGAAGCTGTTATTGTCGCCAGATTCGCCACTTCGCTCGACGCTGATTTAGGCGGGATGATGTCCGCCATTCCGGCTTTCGAGTACCGCGACTGGCTGCGTTCAACGGCCGCATTCCGCAAACTCGGCGACATGGCCTCGCGGCTCAGAAGGCTTGAACGAGCAGTTTTTAGCGACGAAAAATAACGATGCAAAAGAAAGAAAAAGTCATCATCATTCTTTGCGTTATCGTGACGATCGCGTCCGGCATCCTGCACTACGCCCACGCCAACGCCGTGCTGGCGTTCGTGGTAACTGCCGCCGCACTGGCCCTGCTGGCGATGATCGTCGGCAACGCGACCGAACAGCTCGGCAGCCGTCTTGGGCCGGGTGCAACCGGTGTATTGCAGTCAAGTCTGGGTAATTTGCCCGAGCTTTTCGTCGGTATCTTCGCGTTGAAAGCGGGACTCGTCGGCCTTGTTCAGGCTGCCCTGATCGGCTCGATACTCGGGAATGCCTTGTTGGTATTCGGCTTCGCTCTCTTTCTCGGCGGGCTAAAGAACGGGACTCAGGTTTTCCGTTCGGAACCGCCCAAAATGATCGCGACGCTAATGATACTTGCCGTTGCCGCCCTGATGATACCGACTCTTGCAAAGGAACTGCACACGCCGGCAGAGGCTCACGTTAACAGTCTGGATGTCGTGTTGGCGGTAATTTTGCTCGTACTGCTCGCGGCATACACCTATTTTTCGATAAAGGGCGATCCAGCGGTCGTGATGCAGGAGGAGCAGATGGGCCACGCCGAATGGTCGATGGGGCTCGCCATCGCTGTTTTGGCTTTTGCCGGCGTCGGTGCCGCGTTTGTTTCTGATTGGTTCGTCGCTTCGCTTGAGCCGGTGATGACGAGATTCGGACTGTCTGAGGCATTCACGGGACTGGTCGTCGTAGCGATCGCCGGCAACTCGATCGAGAATCTGGTCGGCATCCAATTCGCCTGGCGGAATCAGGCCGATTACGCGATCAGCATAATGCTCAACAGCTCGCTGCAGATCGCCCTCGGACTTATCCCCGTGCTTGTGCTGTTGTCGCTCGTGCTCGGAGGTTCGGTACTAACCCTCGTACTGCCGCCGCTACTGGTCGCCGCACTCGCCCTAACTGCGATCGTAAACGCATTTATCGTCTATGACGGCGAGTCGATCTGGCTCGAGGGGTTGGCCCTGATCGGACTATACGCAATAATCGCGTCGGCGTTTTGGTGGGGATGATCCGATCATATAATCTAAGTTTTGGTTCGAAGAACAAGGAGTAGGAAAATGAATAGCTCAGAATCAGGCTACGACATAACACCACTAACGGCGGAGGCGATCGAGCGGCTGGCGCAGGAACTCAACGAGGAAGAGTACCGCATTTTGCTTGACCACGGTACGGAGCCGCCGTTTTGCGGGACGCTGCTGGACAACAAGATGGATGGCATTTACGCTTGCCGCCTATGCGGGCTGCCGCTGTTCGATTCGAATAAAAAGTTCAACTCAGGCACGGGATGGCCGTCGTTTTATGCCCCGTTCGACAAAGAACACCTCACCAACATCGAAGACAACAGCTACGGTATGCGGCGTATCGAGATCCGTTGTGCCCGCTGCGGCGGCCATCAGGGCCATGTCTTCCCGGACGGCCCGCCGCCGACCTACCAGCGATATTGCCTAAACTCAGCCTCGCTCGAGTTTTTCGAAAATGGAGAATCTATCGTTTTGAAGCACTAACAAGAAAAGGCAGGACGGGATCGCCCGGCCTGCCTTTTCTATCACCCAAACGCCTACTTCACTTTCTGTCCTTAAAACTATCGAAAAGCCTCGTGTGACGGCTTGTCAGCGGTATCAATCGGCCGGCGATGAACATTTGCTTGATGTTCGTTCGCGGTTCGAGGATATCGCCGTCGGTTACGACGATGTTTGCCACCTTTCCGACCTCGATCGTCCCCAACTTATCCCCGAGGCCGAGTATCTGGGCAGGGTAGATCGTGACGGCCCTGAGTGCGTCCTCTTTTGAAAGTCCATATGCCGACGCGAGCCCGGCGTGATACGGCAGATCGCGAACCTCCGCTCCGCCATTGCCGGTTGAGATACAGTATCTAATTCCTGCCGCCTGCATTTTCGACGGAGCTTCGAACAACAGGTCGTATGCGTCGTCGTCGCGCACCGGCAGATCGTAAATATTGGTGAAAACGACGGCAATGTTATTCTTTTTCAGTTCATCCGCCGCTTTCCAGGCTTCCTGCCCGCCGACGATGATGCCCTTGAGTTTCATCTCGCCGACAAATTTGGCGACGCTGCGGATATCCCGTTCGCGTTCGGCGGTAAATATCACGGGTTTTTCGCCGCGAATGAACGGGGCCATCGCCTCAAGCCGAATATCATACGCCGGGTACGGAAGCGTCGAATCCTTTGCGTATGCGTCCTTGGCCCGCAGGTAGTTTTCGGCCGAGCGAAACAGCTTTTTGAGTTCGTCGATCTGCGCGTCGCGCCGTTTGACCGCCTCGCCAAATTCGACTGGCGGCCCGCCGCCAAATCCTCCGCCAAAGCCTCCGCCGGCCGAGACACGCGGAAAATTGATCACCAGGCCAAATTCGCGAATCACCGCCATCTCGTCCTGCGTTGACCCGTTCAGATTGATCACCGCCGCTTGTCCGGCGATCAGTCCGCCGGTCGGGTACGACATCACCGTCGTGATACCGTTAACGCGCGTGACATTTACGTGCGATGAATGCGGATTTATGCCCTTAATGGCCTTTGCGTTGGCGTTCATCGTCCCTGTTTCCGAAATATCGACCGAGGCGTTGACTCCCTGCCCGATCTCAGCCAGGCCGACGTTAGTCGCGGCGTCGATCATACCGGGAAACACGCTCAGCCCCTTGCCGTCGATCTTTTCTGCCCCGGCCGGTATCGCCGCATTGGCTCCGACAGCGGCGATCTTGCCGTTTTGAATAACGACCGTACCATTCTCGATCGTCGCCCCCGAAACGGTGACGATCCTCGCACCGACGATCGCAAATGTTCCGCTGCGGCCGGTCTGATTTTGTTCTGATCCGTCATTCTGAGCAAAAACTGCGACGCTCAAAACGACAACGGAAACCATAAGCCGCAGTGCCGCTGATAGAAATATATTCATATTCGAAGTTCGATCTGCTGATTGTGCTTTCATTACCGGTTGCCTCCATCGGCCTGATCGGCTTCGTCACGGTCCTTAACACGCTTTTCGCCAGGAATTCTAGGCGAGGTTCCGCCGCCGCCCGACGGAGCCTTATTGACATCGAGTTTTTCCAGAGCGTCGCGCTCGGCCGCCATCGCCCGCCGCATATCGGCATCCTTTGCCCGGTCAAAAAGCACTTCGCCCTCGACCATCGTCATCTCGACCCGCGAATAGACGCTGAACGGATGTGCGTTCCAGATAACGATATCCGCGTCCTTGCCGACTTCGATCGAGCCGGTTCGCTTGTCTATACCAAGTTGCTTGGCCGGATTGATCGTGATCATCTTAAACGCGTCTTCCTCGGGGACGCCGCCATATTTCATCACCTTGGCGGCATCGAGATTGAGCCGACGCATCCGCTCGTCCGAATCGGAGTTGATCGAGACATTTACGCCATTCTTCCAAAGAATGTAGGCGTTGTAAGGGATCGCGTCGTATGCCTCAAGTTTGTAGCCCCAACTGTCCGTAAATATTGAGACGCCGGTGCCGCGTTTGGCGATCTCGGGGGCGATCTTATAGGCCTCAAGCCCGTGCTGAAGCGTCGCTACCCTGAATCCGAATTCATCCGCCAAAAGCAGCAGATTCAGATGTTCGTCAGAACGATAGCCATGAGCGTGAACGAGGCGTTTTCCTTCGAGGATCTCGACCAGCGGTTCGAGTTCAAGGTCTTTACGCGGCTGGACCTTGGTCTTGCCTGACTTATAGTCTGCCCACGCCTGCTTGTAATCCCTCGCCCGCAAAAACGCGTCCCGCATCGTTTCGACCACGCCCATTCGCGTCCGCGGATACCTTACAGCCGACCCCGGAGCGGCGAATGAGGTTGCCCGTTTGACGTTTTCACCCATCGCGAACTTGATCCCCGGCGGAGCGTCGGCGATCGGGTAATCCTCGACAGGATGTCCCCATTTGAACTTAACAGTCGTGTTCTGTCCGCCGATAGTGTTTGCCGAACCGTGCAACAGATTTGCCGCGGTAACGCCGCCCGCAAGAGCACGATAGATAGTGATATCAGTCGGGTTGAGCACGTCGCGGGTCCGCGTCATCGAGGTGACCGAAAATACGCCCTCGTTTATCGCGTCGAGCATCGAGTGCGAATGGCAATCAATGATGCCGGGCGTCACGTATTTGCCCGTTGCGTCTATCACGCGAGCCCCGGCCGGAGCGGCGATATTCTTGCCGATCTTTGCGATCTTGCCGTTCTGGACGAGGATGTCGGTATTCTCGAGCGTACCTTTGGCTGCCGTCATCACGGTCGCATTCTTTATCAGGATGTCATTCTTTGCCTGAGCGAAGACGAACATCGGCGAGACAATAGATAACGAAGCCAGTATCAATATAGCGAGACTCTTTCTAATCATTGTTTCCTTTTGTAAAAAAGCCCTACGGATTTTTCGTTCCGGAAAACGTAACAGCCCCCTGCGGCGAATCGATCGTGCCGCGGATCTGATCGCCCGACACCTTTCCGCTAACCGAAATATCGATCGCGGCCCCACCAAACTCCACACTGCTGCCGAACGAAAATCCCTCCGCTGAGACTCGTCCGTTCTTGATCTGCGAGGTTCCGAGTTCCGAAACCATCGTTCCGGTCAGGGTTGGGCCGGCCTGGCTAAAGGTCAATGTCGCGGCCAAAGGCTGGCCGGGCACTTCGATCGTTACGGAATAGCGTCCGGCAACGTTTTGGCCGGCTGCCGACGGACCGGATGCCGTAGATGGATTTGGATCGCGCTTCGGCGGCTCTTTTTGCTCAAAGTACTTACCGTCAACAAAAACGTGTGTAACGGCCCGATCCTTACCGAAGACATCACCTTTGACCACCACGATATTCGCGATCTTGCCGGCCTCGATCGATCCGAGCGTTTTGTCGACACCAAGCAACTCGGCCGCTCCGAGCGTCATTGCCCGGATCGCCGCATCCTTGTTCAATCCGTTCTCAACAGCCTTGCCGGCATTGACGAAGAAATCGCCGAGCGACCGGATGTTGTCCGACTGAAACGCAAATCTCACACCCGCGGCCGCGAGTTTAGCGGCACACTTCGGGGCTTCGGCACGGAAACGGAGTGTTTCCATCGTCTCCGGGTCGGCGTCAGGTGAAGCCGAAGTAGTCCGCTTAGGAAAATTGAGCGAAAGCAGGACTGAGACGTTCTGTGCCTTGAGCCGATCGGCCACCTTCCAGGACTCAGCTCCACCGGCGATCACTCCATTTAGCTTGAATTCCTTGATGAGGTCGAGTGCACGGATGATCTCGATCTCACGATTGGCAGTAAATACCACCGGGATCTCGCGATTGATCGCCGGGTAAAGAGCCTCGAGCGAACGATCAGCTTCCGGGCGTTTCATTCCGCGTGGGTTGTTCGCATAGGATTTCTCGATCTCTTGCTGGCGCTGAGCGTCGTAGAAGATCTGACGTATCGCGGCAAATGTTCCCAAAAGTGACGCAGGATACTGACCTCCGCCGATAGTCGAAAACGAAATGTGCTGGGCGAACGGCGACTTGATCACCATCGCAGAGACCGTTTCGCCGGCAAGATCGATCACCGCGGAACGTCCGTTGAATATCCCGCTGCGTCCGGTCGTCAGGACAGTCGTGAACCCGGCATTGCGATTCGCTTCAAACTGACCCTCTCCGGCACGAAGGTCATTGATCGCTTCGTCCTCGGGCCGCAGGCCGGCCGGATAATTCGAGTTTGATGTCGGAGCAGTGCTCGTTTGCTGTGCCGCCTGTCCCCCGCCGGGGCCGCCCGTCCTTGCCGGGGCCGCCGGCATACCGAGGTTTGTCAGGGCGTCAATGAACCCCGGATAGACCGTAAGTCCGGCCGCGTCAAATACTTGAGCGTCGGCCGGCGGTACTACATTCGCCCCGACCGCCTCGATCAGCCCGTTTCGTATCACCACGGCACCCTTTTCAATGGACGCACCTGAAACTGTCACGATCCTCGCATTGGTGATCGCGTAACTCTGACCGTAGGCCTCGGTGCCGAGCAAAAGGCAGAATGCCGCCAAGAGCGGCAAAAGTAGCTTTGATCTCATAACTTTTAGCTCAATTTTGAACTGCTGTGAATTTGCTGATACGCAGAGAATACAGAAAAAGTTTCGCTCTGGCAAAAGCCTTTGCGAAACTTTGATGTCGCCTTAGTAACTGTGAATTCACCCTTCTCGACGCGGGCGATGAAGCACCCGGCCTCGGCGTTGCGAATGTGCAGGAATTCAACATTCTCGTCGGCAAACAGCGAGTTGATCTGGCTGCCCTCCGTGCCGATCTCGGCTCGGACACGATGCAGGAGGCTCCCGATACTATCAAATGCCTCAAAATACATCGGTATACCGCGAAGCCCTTCGGGAAACGCATTACCGGCATATCTCTCGCACTTCGCTGAGTGGATGAACACCGGCCCGGGCTGCGACAGATCGAGAATCCCTTCGACCGGATCGTACGTAAACGAGGTGCGATAGTCATTACCTTCGTCGAAAGTCCCGAGACAACTCCGGCACGGTCCATATCCATTCGCGACCGAACTGAACGCCGGTAGGCTGGGATACTGAGGCGAGACCATAGTCCTGCGGACCTTTTCGGTTATCTGCTCTGAGATCGGTATTACGTGAAATGTCATTTAACTCCTTTGATCAGTACTTAGGCCGATGCCTCCAACTCCAAAAGGGCCTTCTTTCGCTCGATGCCCCATCGATAACCGCTAAGTTTGCCGTCGCTCGCGACCACGCGGTGACACGGTATGGCAATCGCGATCCGATTGGTCGCACAGGCACGAGCGACGGCCCGGACCTTCTTCCTGTCACCGAGCATCTCGGCGATCTGTGAATACGAAACCGTCTTTCCGAATGGGATCCTTCTTAGGACTTCCCATACCTGCATTTGAAACGCCGTGGCCTGAATATCGAGCGGTAGTTCGATCGACCTCGTTCGACTGGCAAGATATTCAAGTATCACCTCAAGATAATCTCTGAGCCCAGCATTATCTTCTGTTATTTCTGCATTTACAAACTCTGTCTTAAGGCTTTGCTCCAGCATGGAATCGTCATCCCCAAGGGCCGCGAAGCACAACCCTTTGGCTGTTCTGCCGATCATGATCCTGCCGAGTTCGCACCCTGCAGACGCGTAACTTATGTTCATCCCTTTTCCGCCTTTTTGATATTGAGCCGGAGTCATGCCAAGGTTGGCTGACGATCTTTCGTAGAGCCGACTACTCGAACCGAAACCCGCGTCGTACATCGCCGCTGTAATGTCGCTGCCGTCGCGGACGTCTCGCTTAAATTTCTCGATCCGTCGAATCTCGGCATACTTCTTTGGGCTTACCCCGACCAACTCCTTGAAAACCCGTTGAAAATGCGACGGGCTCAACCCCTCCGCTCGAGCCAGATCGTCAAGCTGCAGCGTGACATCTGACTCGATCAATTCGCAGGAACGGATAACCATTTTCACCCGCGAGTCCATTGCACCTTCCGTTGATTTCGGGTCGCATCGCAGACACGCCCTCAGCCCGCTCTCTTCTGCCATTGCGACTGTCGCAAAAAACTCGACATTCTCGCGCTTTGGCAATCGGGCACGACACGACGGGCGGCAATAAATGCCGGTCGTTTTGACGCCTAAAAAGAACGCCCCGTCATATCTTGCATCGTTTGCCTGCACTGCCTGCCAGTAGATCTCGTTGTCCATAGCTTCAGAGTTTATTCGTAATCCGAGGCTAAATCTATCCGAAAATTGCGGTGGAATTTTTGATGTATAATACGAGTATGAGTTCGATCGTTCTTTTTGACGGCGTATGCAATTTCTGCAACGGCGCCGTCAATTTTATTATCCGGCACGACAAGAACCGTCGGTTCTCTTTTGCTGCCCTGCAATCAGAAACCGGAATTAAGCTTCGCTCCGAGTTTGCGATCGGCGACGAGATCGATTCGATAATTTTGATCGAGGACGGACACGCATATCTGCATTCGACGGCGGGACTTAGGGTCGCAAAAGGTCTTGGCGGGCCATGGGCTCTGGCGTACGCATTGATCATCGTGCCTACATTTATTCGCGACTTTGCTTACAAGACTTTTGCCAAATACAGGTATCGCCTTTTCGGCAAAAAGGATGTGTGCATGATGCCGACTCCGGACATTCGCGAGCGGTTCATCGGCTAAGGCTTTACGGAATACTTGCGGTCACCATAACATCAGTGTTCACAATGTTTAATCCTGCTTAGATGCGGCTGGACATTAGGATATTTTGCTCTTGTTCGTTTTCGCGACATTACTTTAGGTGCAGGGAATATGAGCACTATTTACAACAATTTACGAGCATATGCTTGAGATTTCATCTTAGGCTTACGGATATATGAGTTACTCGCTCGAAACACTTGAATATCATCGGTTGCTTGAATTGATCAGCCGATACGCACAGACGCCGATGGGGATCGAGCGGTTTGCCGACCTGCGTCCGTACACCGATCGTTTGGCTCTCGCAACTTCACTGGAGGCAATTTCCGAGACCATCGCCCTCAACGAGGAAAAGCAGGTCTCATGGTCATTCAGCGGTCTCGCAGACCCATCAGACGCGGTCGCCATAATGCGTATAAGCGGTTCGACTCTCGAACCTTCCCTGTTGCTTGAGGTTTCAAGGGTTTGCAGCAAGGCCCTCTTCGTTCGCTCGTCAGTTCAGCCGGAAAAGGATTTTGTCCCGACACTTTGGCAGTTGATCGAGCACATCCCGCCGTCGCTGCTCGCGGTTACTGAGCGTGTCAATAAAAAATTGCTGCCGGGCGGCGAGATCGACGACAAAGCCTCGCCCGAACTTGCCCGTATCCGGCACGAGATCAACATCCAGCGGGGACGTCTGACCAAATCGCTCGAATCGGCCATGCGAGCTGCCGGCAACGCGATCCAGGACGAGATCGTAACGATGAGAAACGATCGGTTCGTTATTCCGGTCAAGGCCGATTTTCGCGGCAAGGTCACCGGGGTCGCCCACGGGTTCTCCTCCTCAGGCTCGACCGTTTTTGTCGAGCCGCTCGACGCGATCGAAGCGAATAATGAGCTTCAGAACCTCAAAGGCAAGGAGGAACGCGAGATCGCGCGAATTCTCTTCGAACTTACCGAGGAACTTCGCGAACAACTTCCCGCCGTCGAGACGGCGGTGGCAGCTGTCGCCGAACTCGATTTCATTAAGGCCAAGGTCGAATTTGCCCGAAAATTCAACGCCGTCGTGCCCGAGATCGCAGATGACAACACTCTGGCCCTGGTGGATGCCCGCCATCCGTTACTTGAAGAGTCACTGCGAACCGCGGCGTCACGGACGGAAGAAAATGCGGCCACTGCCGCATCGGACATCGTCCCGTCGAGCTTTACGCTGACGAACGAACGCTCGGTGATGATCATCTCGGGCGCAAACGCCGGCGGCAAGACTGTGGTCCTCAAAACCGCCGGCCTATTGAGCCTGATGGCGATATCGGGCCTGCCGGTGCCTGCCGCCGCGGCCCGAATTCCCTTCTACCGGTCGATCCTCGCGGATATCGGCGACCATCAATCACTTTCAGCAAACCTTTCGACCTTTTCGTCGCATATGTCGAATATCGCGTCAATGATCGGCACCTGTGTTCCGCCCTCGCTGGTTTTGCTTGACGAGGCCGGCACCGGCACCGACCCTGAGGAAGGCTCGGCACTCGGCGTCGCGATCGTCGACCATTTCCGAAAGAAAGGTGCTCAGGTCATCGCATCGACGCACTACCGCGGACTGAAAATGTATGCCGCGAACGACGAGTCTGTTATCAACGCCTCGGTCGAGTTTAACGAAAAGACGCTCCAGCCGACCTACAAGCTGCTGCTCGGACTTGCCGGTGCGTCCAGCGGTATTGAGATCGCACATCGATTCGGCATTGCTGACGAGGTGATCGCAAACGCCCGCGAGCATCTCGACATCTCGGCACAGGAGGCGGAAAATTACCTTAGAAAGCTGCAGACCGAGACAAAGCTTGCCGAGGATCTGCGTATCGCCCTCGAGGAAGAGCGTGATGCGGTCGCCATGAAATACGCCGGTCTTGAGATCGAGGCCGTAAAAAAGGAGAAGGCCAGGCAGAAGGCGTTTGAAGGAGAACTCGCCAATGCGATCGACGAATTTGACCGTCAGTCAAAGGCGTTTCTGCAGACGATCGAGGACAAGGCTCTAAAGAATCGTCTAGATAAGGAACGCCTTTCCCGCAAGGCCGAACTGAATCGAGCCGTGATGTCCAAGGTCGCGGGCGTCGGCGGGCCGCGTGTCAGCAGCACACAACCAAACAAGGGTGTATCGAATCTCGAAACGAGCCGAGCGCCAGACGAGACCATTGCCGTCGGATCGAGGGTCATTACCTCGTTTGGTAATGTCGGCACGATCGAAAAGATGGATCGCGGTGTGGCAGAAGTCCTCGTCGGCAATCTGCGCTTGCGTGAGAAGGTTGCCGACCTTCAACCCGCCGAGCAGCAAGCATCGACAGCCGGAACGACCTCAAAGCGTGGTTCGTCGGGCGGTCAAACTATGCGCGACATAGACGGCGGCAATGCACCCGCGGAACTTAACCTGATCGGGAAAACCACTGCCGACGCCGAATACGAACTCGACCGTTTTCTCGACGAGGCCTTTATGGCGTCGCTGCCTCGTGTCCGCATTATTCACGGCTTTGGCACCGGAGCACTCAAGAACTATGTACATCATTTTCTGAAGAACAGTGACCTGGTCGAAAGATTAGAATTTGCACCGTCGAGCCAGGGCGGAAACGGTGCGACAATAGCCGAGCTGAAAAGCTGATGCCAGAACATTTTGCGACTATTTCGCACCAATGGCCCATTGTGCGATACTTGTCGCCTGCTGTCTTGAGAATTTCCGGTTCGCGGGCCAAATGGCAATTGTCTCGGTTAATACAGACGCCACGTTCGTAGAGAATGCTCTATCCCCAATACTTCATCGACGACCTGAAGAACCGTGCCGATCTGGTGCGGATAATACAGCCGTACGCTCAGGATTTGAAAAAGAAAGGGGCGAACTGGATGGCTTGCTGTCCGTTTCATCAGGAGAAAACGCCGTCGTTCTCGGTCAACCCGAGCAAAGGGTTCTACAAATGCTTCGGCTGCGGCAAGGGCGGTACGGCATTCAACTTCCTGATGGAAATGGAGGGGCTCAACTTCCCTGAGGCAGTTAAACGCGTGGCCGAGATCTCAGGAGTGATGTTGCCCGAGCCGGTAGATGACCAGGCATACGAGCAAGGCAAGCGGAAACGTGACGAAAAGAAACAACTAGCCGATCAGATAATCGAATTGAACAAGATCGCTCTCGAATACTGGGAAAGTGAGTTTCAAGGGAAGAAAGCAAAGGCCGCTCGGGAATATCTATCCGGACGGGGTATCTCGGATGAGACCCAAAATGCATTCCGAATAGGTTACTCACCCGACAGTTGGGATGGCCTGTTATCTGTACTGAGAAATACCGGCGCGGATGAAAAGGTCATCGAGCAATCGGGACTCGTCTCGGTCAATGAGGAAAAGGAAAGGGTCTTCGACAAGTTCCGCGGCAGGATAATGTTCCCTGTCCTCGACGTTAACGGTAAACCGGTAGCGTTTGGTGCCAGGGCAATGGGCGACGACCAGCCCAAGTACCTCAACTCGCCCGAGACTGCAGCTTATACCAAAGGACAGCATCTGTACGGACTGTTCCAGGCTAAGGATGAGATCCGCAAAAAGAAGTTTGCGATACTGGTCGAGGGCTACCTCGACCTTATCGCTCTCTACCAATTCGGAATACGAAATGTCGCTGCCAGTTTAGGCACGGCGTTCACACCTGAGCAATCCAAACTGCTTAGCCGATTCACCAAGCGTGTCGTCATCAATTACGACGGAGACAGCGCCGGCATCAAGGCAGCAAGACGCGCCATCGAGCATTTGCTGCCACAGGAGTTTGATATCAAGGTACTCGTACTGCCGGATGGTAAGGACCCTGATGATTTCGTCAGGCAGCATGGGGCCGATGCCTATAACGAACTACGTGGCAGGGCGACACCGTTCCTACGGTTCGCTCTCGACGCATCCGTCGCCGGCCGTAAGCTGAATAACGCCAAACAAAAGGCCGAGGCTATCGAGGACTTCTTACCGGTCATATCGATGATCGGCAACAACATCCAACGCCGAGAGAGCTTCGATCAGGCGATGACCTACTTTCAGGTGGACGACGCCGGCCTTCGCCGGGAACTTTGGACTTCGCTGAAGAGCGGAGTCAATTACTACGAACAAACGCTGCCTCAGCGCGTTTCTCGGGCGTCTCGAGCAAAAACGACCGTCGCCGAGCGCCGGTTACTCGAATTGCTGGTCTTTGACCGTGACCTCCGCGACGCGATAATCCCGCAGCTTGAACCAAGTGATTATGAGGATCTCGCCACCGCCGAACTGTTTGAGGCGTTCATCGCGATCAGTCACGAGAACAAGGACATAAATCAGGAAACCATTCTTGAGCACATTGGCGACGACGAAACCTCAGTCGATCTTGCTCATTTGCTGCTGAAAGGCGAGCCCAGACGCGATCGCGACGAGGTGATGGATACCGTTCTTCGCGAAGCTGAAAACTGTGTTTTTACGCTTCGGAGCATGGCAATTGCCAATCGGATACTCGAGATCAGCCGCGAGGCGGCCCTTGCGGAACAGTCGGGCGACACCGAACTTTTCAACCAGCTAACTTACGAACAACTCGAACTCGAAAAAATACGCCGTGAACTTCAACGTCGAATTACTGAATTGTGATATAATTTTGATTTTTAAACCCGCCGGTGCGAATGAAACTATTCCCACGCTTTCGGCGTTAGAATCTAATTCGCGAACAACGATAATAGCGAAGAGATAATCAAAGTTTTTTGACGATTTTATGGCTGATTACGACGAAAAAGAAGACTTGATGGATCGCTTGGTAGCTCTCGGCAAGCGAAAGAAATTTCTGAGCCTGGACGACCTGCATCGCCAGATCCCCGAGAACATGATGTCCGCCGACGACCTGGAGGACGTACTTGACCGGCTCGAGGGAGCCAATATTTCGGTCGCCGAGACCGACGCACAACTTTTAGAGCGTGCCTCGAGCCTTGCCCTCGACGAAGAAGAGGAAGAAGAATCGGCGGACGAGGACGATCTCGATCTTGATCTGTCGGCCGGTGCACTCGATAAGTCGAACGACCCCGTGCGACTTTACCTGCGTGAAATGGGCGTCGTGCCCTTGCTCAACCGCGAGGGTGAGGTCACTATCGCACAACGCATCGAGCGAGGACAGATCAAGACGCACAAGGCGATCTCACGGTCGCCGATCGCTGTCGAACGCCTGGTCAAGATCGGCGAGGACCTCGTAGAGGGCCGTGCCAGCATCCGCGAAACGGTCGTCTTTTCGGAACAGGCAGAGATCTCGGTCGAGGAGGACAAGGCCGAGGAATACATGCGTTGGACCCTGGAGGGCATCGCTAATATCAAAGAGCATTTTCACGTCGCTTTGAAAACGTGGATCTCGCTCATCAATGAGCAGAAAAAGGCCGCCGGCAAGAAATCCAAAAAGGTCCTTACGCTAAAACGCAAAACTGCCCGGCTGAGGCTCGAGATAGCTCAGGAGATCAAACAGCTCAACCTTACTGAAAATTCCAATCAAAAGATGATCGCCGCGATCCGCAAGGTGGTCACGGACATTCAGGCCGCAGAACGCGCCATCAAGAAAGCTGAAGAAAAGCTTGAAAAGAAACCGGCTGCGGCTGAAAAGAAAGAGTTGCTTGCCAAGATCGCCGAGGCAAATGCCGCTCTCGCCGCGATCGAGGAAACCTATCATCTGCCGCCGGTCGAGATCAAACGGTCGTACAAGACCATCAGCGTCGGCGAATATGACACCAACAAGGCAAAGCGCGAACTTGTTGAGGCCAATCTCCGTCTCGTGGTATCGATCGCGAAGAAATATACCAATCGCGGCTTGCAGTTCCTCGACCTGATCCAGGAAGGCAACATCGGCCTGATGAAGGCGGTCGATAAATTCGAATGGCGTCGCGGTTATAAGTTTTCGACATATGCAACGTGGTGGATCCGGCAGGCGATCACGCGTGCGATCGCCGATCAGGCCCGCACGATCCGAATTCCGGTTCACATGATCGAAACGATTAACAAGCTTATCCGTACGTCGCGCTTGCTCGTGCAGGAGCTCGGCCGTGAACCGACGTCTGAGGAGATCGCAAAGCGGATGGATATTCCCGTCTCGAAGGTCCGAAAGGTCCTGAAGATCGCGCAGGAACCGATCTCACTCGAAACGCCCATCGGTGAAGAGGAAGATTCGCATCTGGGCGACTTTATCGAGGATCGCTCGATTTTGAATCCGGCAGAAAGCGTGACATTTTCGAATCTGCGTGAGATCACTGATGAGGTGCTCGCAACGCTCACGCCGCGTGAAGAAAAGGTCATCAAAATGCGTTTTGGGCTCGGAAATACGGGCTCGGAACATACCCTCGAAGAGGTTGGACAGCACTTTGCCGTGACCCGCGAACGCATCCGTCAGATCGAGGCAAAGGCACTGCGAAAGCTCCGACACCCGTCGAGATCACGTAGATTAAAGGCCTTCCTTGAAGGAAAACAGTCGTAAGGCGTTTTGGCCGTAAGACACAATAGAATAAAGGCGACGGATCTTTTCTGTCGCCTTTTTTTTGCCGGCCAAATGGCAGAAAGATCTCTTGACATCGGTCTCTTTACGGGCATACTATCTTTGAAAAATGAGGAATACTATGATCGACCGACTTCGATTCGCCTTACTTTGCCTTGTACTTTTGGGCGCTCTTGGAACGACGCTGTCTGCACAACAAACGTCGGGCCCGCCTCCGGCCGTCAACATGGATCAACTGGCAAGCCAGGTCCGGGCAGAAGCGGAGCGTCAGCTTCCGATATGGGAGGAGATTTTCGAGGCTCTTGGGATGGACACGGAATACGATCCCGAAAAGATCGCGGGCTTTTGCCTGAGGAGCGGCAGAACATCGCTTGAGTGCCAACTCAACGCTGTTACAGGCTTTGTCGCATTCCAAACGATCGTTGGAGAAGATGTGACCGACGACGGCTCCGAAAAGCTCAAGGTTCTGCTCAACAAATTCGTACAGTGCGGCCGAGCCGGCAGTTGCGCCCAGGTTGAGAAGGAACTCATAAGCCGGACACAACGCGGTGCGGTTCCATTTGGAGCCGGTGGCGGCGATTTTGACCCTGAAAAGGTTTACAATCAATGTCTCACGCAGCAGGATCCAAAGAATCCATGTACCAAGCAGTTCTGCTTTAATGTTGCGACCATGGGTGGTTCTTTCTTGCTGCTTTTCTCGACCGGCAGCGAAGCCCCCGCTACGCCCGAGCAGCAGGAGCTAAACGCTCGGACAGAACGCCTGGTCGCAAAGCTCAATGCTTTCACTCGTAAATACGGTCAAGCGGACGCAAATAAGGATTGCAAGGACGGCCTGCCGCAAATGGCACCGCCTTCGAATAAAAATAACAATTGACCATCGCTGGTTTGTGCAGAATGGTTCGAAAAGAAAGGTGCTAGGCTGTTTGCCTAACACCTTTTTCTTTTTCGCATTGAAATTCGTGTAGAATTCACCTGTACTATTAGTCCTGAAATGATGCGCGCAAAGATCTGCCGATCTATTTGGCTGTTACTTATCTGCCTCGTTGCCGGATCGATACCGCTTCGCTCAGAGCAGCTTTCCGTTAAGAAATATACTATCGCAGACGGCTTGGCCCGTGATTTCATTAACCGAATCCGCCAGGATTCGCATGGTTACATTTGGTTCTGCACAACCGAAGGGATCTCGCGATTCGACGGCTATACATTTACAAATTATGGCGTTGCCGAGGGCTTGCCCCATCGGATCGTCAATGACGTCGTGGAAACCAGAGATGGCGAACTTCTGTTTGCAACACTCGCCGGCGTTGTAAAGCTCAATGTCGAACGAGGCGATACGAAATCGCCACATTTCATGGCCGTTCCTCTCGACGCAAGCGACGAAAAGTCTCTTTCCGCTACGCGCCTTGTCGAGGATCGCGACGGCTCCGTTTGGGTAGGCACGGCCGGCGGGCTCTTTCGATTGAGCAAGGCAGATGGCGGGTGGAGATCGGAGCGCGTCAGGACCGAGATCGACGCTAAACAGAATATCGATCTGTCGAGCATCAATTCTCTGATGATAGACCGCAGTGGCACGCTTTGGGTCGGAAGTGCATTTTTGGGGGTATTTCGACGCAGATCCGATGGCAGTTTTGACAGATTTACTGAAAAGAACGGTTTAGCTCAGAACGGGATCAGCGATATTTATCAGGACAGGTCAGGAAAGGTGTGGGTCGGGACCGGAAACGGACTCACGCTTCTTGTTGACGACCCGAAACCCGGCGAAGTCGTCTCGCAGCGAAATTATCTGGAAAAAGACGGCCTGTTGACGAATTTCATCGAGACGATCTTCGAATCGTCGGACGGCCGCATCTGGATCGGCACACGCGGCGGGCTCAATCTCTTGAGCGATCCGAAGACAAATTCAGGGAGATCATTTATTGGATATACCCCGGAAAATGGCCTGCAGCATGTGCGAATTACGACGATAATGGAGGACACCGACAACAATCTTTGGCTCGGTGCCGAAAGCGGCGGGGCAGTCAAAATGCCGCTTGTGGGATTCACCTCATATTTCGGTTCTGACGGACTCGGCACCGCCCGAATTTCGCAAATTCTTGCCGGGCCCAGAAATGAGCCGTATTTCCTAACTACGCGTTCAGGCTCGCTGACGCCGCCCATCATTAATCGCTTTGACGGCAGAACGCTGGTCAATGAGACGCCGCCGTCCTTAGAAAATACGACACTCACGTGGGGCTGGAACGATCTGATCGCATATGATGACGAGTCCGGCGAATGGTGGATCGCCACGGCGAATGGCGTTTTCAGATATTTGGCTCGCGGCGACCTGTCCTCAGCTTCGCTTGTTAAGGTCTACACCGTCGTCGATGGGCTGGATGACAACTTCATCTTTCGACTCTGGATCGATGCCGGACGTAATATCTGGATCTCGACCATCGGCGGCGATTCGCACACTATTGTGCATCGACTGAGCCGCGAATCGGGACGGATCACGGCGTTTGACGTTGTCGACAAGGCACTTGATTCAACCGCCACGGCATTTGCCGACGGCGGAGATGGCAGCGTTTGGATCGGACTTTACAGCGGCGGCTTGCTTCGCTACAAGGACGGCAAAATGTCCCGGCTCACAACGGCGGATGGCGTACCGGCGGGCTTTGTCAGGGACCTTTTTTTGGATAGTCGGCAGCGATTGTGGATCGCCACCTCGATCGGCGGCGTCGGCAGGATCGATGACATTTCGGCCGAAAAGCCCTCGATCGCTGAAATGACCGTTCGAGACGGGCTCTCGAGCGACCAGGTAACCAATGTTATCGAAGACAAATTTGGCCGGATCCATTTTGGTACCGGACGCGGCATCGACCGATTCGATCCGGAAACAGGTAGAATGCAGCATTTCACCACGGCAGACGGACTGGCGGACAATTTCGTGAACGTCGCATCGTCAATGAATGACGGTACGCTGTGGTTCGGCACTTTGTATGGGCTATCAAGCTTTACTCCACAGCCGGACAGACCGCGGACCGCACCGAAGACCTTGATCAGCAGCGTCACCGTGAACGGAGAGCGGCGTTCTATCGGTGAACTTGGAAAAGCCGACGTTCAGCTGCCTGATCTCGATCCATCGGCGAATCAGGTCGAAATCGACTTCGTCAGTCTGAGTTTTGCCGCCGGTGAACGCCTGGCGTACCAATATAGATTTGGCGACAACGAAAACTGGAGCTTACCGACGCAGGACCGTAAAGTAACCCTTCCAAACCTTTCCTCCGGGCAATTCCGGTTCGAAGTTCGGGCGGTAAACTCGGCAGGCCAGTTCAGCGAGCAGCCCGCACGAGTTTCATTTCGCATTTTGTGGCCGATATATTTACGATGGTGGTTTATCGCGATCGCGGCCATTCTGTTGATAATCTTGATCTACGGTTCCTATTCATATCGGACCGCTAGGCTGCGCGAGATAAACGCCGCTCTTGAAGAAGCACGTTCAGCGGAAGAACGCCTCAGGATGTCTCGCGAAGAGCGGATCGCCGAGCTCGAAAGCGTCCGCTCGCGAATTGCGACGGACTTACACGATGACATCGGAGCGAGTCTGACTCAGATCGCGGTTCTCAGCGAAGTGGCCCAAACACAGGCACGTAACGGCAAATTCTACGAGGAACCATTAACGAAAATATCAGACGTTTCTAATGAACTCGTTGGAACCATGAGCGACATTGTTTGGTCGATCAACCCGGCGAAAGACCATCTGAGTGACCTGACCCAGCGAATGCGACGGTTTGCCGCTGATATTTTGGCGGCCCGGTCGGTTAAGTTCCACTTCGTCAGTAGCGAGACAGCGAATGAGACCGTCATCGGCTCCAATTTGCGTCGCGAGGTATTTCTCATCTTTAAGGAATCGATCAATAATGTCGTAAAGCACTCGAACGCAAAGAATGTTAGGGCAACGCTCGATGTCGCCGACGGCCGTCTGCGGCTATCGATCGAGGATGACGGAAGTGGTTTCGAAATGCCCGGCGACGATAACCGCACCGGCAACGGCCTGAAAAGTATGGAGCGTCGATCGCGTGAAATGGGCGGCGAATTTTCGATCAGTTCCAAACTCGGCGGACCGACTATTGTTGTCGCCGAGTTCCCCGTTGAAAGTTAGATCATACTGGCTACCCGAACGGGTGGCGCAGATAGTCGGTTTTTCGTTTAGTATTGTTGAGATGCAGGCAGTTGCAGAAAGATCCATTTCGATCGCGATCGTCGAAGATATCCGCGATATCCGGGACGGCCTGACGACGCTTATCAACTTTACCGAGGGCTTTGAATGTAACGGCAGCTATCGGTCGATGGAGGACGCGATCCCGAAGATCAAGGGAAATGTCCCTGACGTTTTGCTGAGTGACATTGGCTTACCCGGGATGGACGGCATCAAGGGTATCAAGATCCTCAAAGAGTTGTATCCGGAAATGACCGTGCTGATGCTGACGGTATATGACGACGACGAACGTATCTTTGACGCGATATGCGCCGGTGCGACGGGTTACCTGTTGAAACGCACGCCGCCCGCAAAATTACTCGAGAATATTCGCGAAGCGGTATCCGGCGGAGCTCCGATGTCGCCCGAAGTTGCCAGCCGTGTAATAAAACTCTTTCGCGAGGTGAGGCCGCCTGAAAAGGTTGATCACGATCTCACACCCCACGAAACCCGCCTGCTCAAGCTTTTGGTGGACGGCCATAATTACACCACCGCGGCCGAGGAACTCGGTGTCAGCATTAACACGATCAAATTTCATATGCGGCACGTCTATGAAAAGCTGCAGGTACACTCGAAATCAGAGGCCGTATCTATGGCACTCAGAAACCATATCGTTTAACCGAATTTCACATATCCCCCCAACGAAATATCGCTACCCGTGAGGGTGGCGTTTTATTTTTGAACTTGACGTATTCTCTTTGAAAACCGGCCGGGCATCGACCGCCCGTCCACGCTTCGTGAGGTAAATAATATGTTCAAGGAATTAATGAAAGCAATTTTGATCGCAGTCTTGCAGACCACGCTTGCGGTCCTGCCGTTCGTAAAAGCTGTCCCCGCACAACGCTCTGTAAAGATCGACCCGGTGGTTTCGAATGCAGAGAGAGGCCAGCGAAACTCGGTCGTCTTTGAGCAAAACGAAGGACAGTTCGACCCAAGCGTTCTGTACCTTGCCCGAAATGGGGCGACTTCGATTTTCCTGACATCCTCCGAGGCCGTTTATGTCATGCCGATGTCGGCAAACTCCACTGATGTGGATCAAACGGCGTCGTCCGCATATGCACTTCGAATGAGATTTGCCGATCAGGGCCGAAACATATCCGCTCGCGGGACCGCGGCCGCCGAACAGAGGTCAAACTATTTTATCGGCTCCGACCCTGAGAATTGGCATGTTGACGTTCCGAGTTTCAGCACGGTCGAACTCGGGAATGTCGCCGATGGAATTTCAATGTTATGGCACGGCCGTGAAGACGGGGCGACCCGTTACGACCTTGTCGTCGATCCGGGTGCTGATCCGGGCCGGATCGCACTGTCATTTGACGGTGCCGACTCGATCGAACTCGAACAAAACGGCGACATCATCATCAAGACTCCCGCAGGGACCATTAGACAGTCCAGGCCTTTTGCCTATCAGGAAGGCCCGGAAGATCGGAAAGCCGAGGTTGCGAGTGGCTTTCGGGTCGAGGGAAATTCGGTCAAATTTGACTTGGGCGAATACGACACGACGCGGCCGCTCATCATAGATCCAACCGTCACGCTTAATAATCTTGCCTTTTCGACTTTTGTCGGCTCGTTTGGCGAAGACACGGCCAATGATAACGCGGTCGATGCAATGGGCAACGTCTATATAACGGGACGAACGACGTCGGTAGCATTTCCCACGACTGCGGGTACCTTCGACACGTCCTCTAACGGAGCCGAGGACGTCTTTGTAACAAAGTTAAACCCGTCGGGCACCGGGATCGTCTTTTCAACATTTTTGGGGGGCACGTTCTATGACGAAGGCCGCGGTATTGCTGTTGATAACAGCGGCAATATATACGCGACGGGTTCGGCCAGCAACTTTTTCCCGACTACGGCCTTGGCGTACGACACCACGTTCAACGGCGGCTCTGACGTATTCGTGACCAAGCTGAATCCGACCGGTTCGACACTACTATACTCAACCTACATCGGCGCATCATCCAACGATTCTGCCAATGATCTTGCCATCGACACCGCAGGTAATGCATATGTCGTGGTGAGGACGTCTGATACCGTGGTAGATTATCCGACCACGCCCGGGGCCTTCGATACTACTTTTAACGGAATTGACGACGTCGCGGTCACTAAACTGAGTCCGGACGGTTCAACTCTTGTTTACTCGACGTTTTTGGGAGGCAGCGGCATCGATAACGGCGCAGCTATCGCGGTTAACTCGGCCGGCGAGGCATATGTTTCCGGTTCGACAACCGACGACGTTATTGACATGCAAACCACTGCCGGGGCGTATGATACAACCCATAACGGCATAACGGACTATTTTGTTACGCGATTTTCGGCCGACGGGGCATCGCTTGTCTATTCAACATTTATCGGCGGCTCAAGTATAGACAATGCAGCCGGCCTGGCCATAGACGGCGCGGGCAGTGCGTATGTCGTTGGAACTGCGTCGCCCGGATTTCCTGTTACCGCCGGTGTCGTCGACACTACCGCACTCGGCAGTAATGAGCTCACCGTGTCCAAGATCAGTCCCGACGGAGCAACGCTTCAGTATTCAACATTCATCGGAGGCAATCAGAGCGAAAGTGCGAATTCGGTAGCGGTCGACCCGGCGGGCAATGCCTATATCACAGGACAAAACTTCGGCGGGGACTATCCGGTGACAGCCGGCGCATACGATACGACTTTCAACGGCGGAAGTGACGTAATTCTCACGGTGCTCAACCCGGCTGCAACCGGCTATCTATTTTCGACCTATTTAGGCGGAGGCGGTAATGAAATCGGCAATGACATCGCCCTCGACCCCTCAGGCAATGTTTATATCACCGGTTCGACGACCAATAACGCAACGCCCTATCCGACAACGCCGGAGGCCCTACAGACATTTCATGGCGGCGGCACGGATGCTTTTGTCGCGAAGTTCGGCGATTTTTCGATCGCCGGCCGTGTTATCGACGCTAACGGAGCACCGCTCCCAAATGTGATGGTCGCCCTCAGCGGACAGGCCGCCGCGAATGTCCTGACCGGTGCGGACGGCCGATTCGGCTTTACCAACACGGTGCCGGGCGAACCACACTCGGTTACCGCGACGCGAACAGGTTACTCGATGAACCCGTCGGTGTTCAACATCACGTCGCTCGCGAATAATCGCGAACTTGTCTTCGTCGGCACAGTCGGGTCACCGTCCGGCGGCGCGGGCGGAACGCTATTGTTCCAAAACCTCACATATAACCGAAGTGAAAATGGCAATTCCCTTTCCGTCACGGTAAGCCGAACGGGAATAATTTCCTCGGCAAGCCCGGTTACGGTGGACTACTCGACGACCGACGGTTCGGCCCGTTCCGGGTCCGACTTTCAAGCGACGGCCGGCACACTGACCTTCGGGCCGTTTGAAACCGCCAAGACGATCACCGTGCCGCTGGTTAACGATAACGTCCTCGAACCGCGTGAAACGTTCTCGATAACGATCAGCAATGCGACAAACAACGCCGATATCGAGCCGGGACGCGACTCAGCGGCAATTTCACTTCTAGACGACGACATCGGCAATGGCAGCCTTTTGATCAGCGAATTTCGAGAACGCGGAAGGCTCGGGGCAAATGACGAATACGTCAAATTGTTCAATCCTAACGATTTTGACGTAACGGTCAACACCGCTGACGGTTCGGCGGGCATCTCGCTTGTCCGCACTTCGGGTTCTGTGGCTTCACCGGTCGTGACGATCCCAAATCTGGTAACGATCAGGGCACGCGGACATTACCTGCTTACAAACAACAATCCGGACGGCGGCTTTAGCCTGATCGATTTTCCGACCGGCAGCGGCACTTTGACCTCCGTTGGCGACCAGACGTTTTCAACTGACATTCCGGACAATTCAGGAATAGCCCTCTTGAAGACCGCTGACCAGCTTCAGTTTACGCCGTCAAACGCCGTCGATACGGTCGGCTTTGGCGATCCGCACTGGACCGAGGGCCGCGGACTTACGCCGGTAAACGCCGGGAATTTTGAATCGTGCTTTGTCCGGCGCATCGGTCAGGGAGCCATTCAGGACAGCGGCGACAATTTCAGCGATTTTCAGCTGCTCGACAATCGCTCCAGGTCCTTTACCGCTCAGGATACGACCAAGGTTTATTCAGCCCTCGGAATTCCCGCTCCCGAGACCTCCGAGAGCCTGCGCCTGATGAGGCAGAACGAGGTGGCGATCACCGAGATCGGCTCCGAGTCTTTCGATACAGCACCGATCCCGAATGGGATCGCCGGCGTTCTGACGATCTATCGCCGGATCACGAATCTGACCGACGCACCGATCACCGCACTGCGTTTGCGGGCGATCGAATTCCCGACGCCGGGAAGTTCGAGTCAGCGGCGGACCTCATCACGCCCGGACTTTCGGCTTATTAGTTCAAGTGATGCCGGGGACATTCTCGGGCTAACGCTCGAGGGCGAACGCCTGCAGCCCAATGGAGGCGGACTTAACAGCATTTTGACGGTTCACTCGATCAGCGGCAGTTCGCCTCTGCTCCCGGGTGCAAGCGTCGTTGTCGCTGTCAGATTTGGAATAATGCGATGGGGCCGGCATCCGTTTGTGGCAGCGGTCGAAGCCGATTAGGTTATAGATCTAAACAACTAAATAAACCAAGGAGAAATAAAATGTCAGCATTAGAACCAATCGCGGGGATCGACCTCGCACGGTACGCCGAACTCTGCGCCAAGATGGCCAACTGCGGCGGCGATCTGGAAATATGTGTACAGATCGCCGCCGAAAACGGCGTGGACCGAGCAACCTGGGAGGCGGCGATGAATGGCTGGAATGCTCGAATGTACGACCCGAAATACGCGGCGGAGGTCGCTCTGGCCTACATGCCGCTTTACCAGGCGGCACTCGCGAAGTTCGGCGGCCCACCAGCCACCGCGACGATGGACGAGTATCTGGAGATGCTCGCCATGATCAACACCGATCTTCGCGGCGACATCAAACGCCCCGTTCCATTCGAACCGATGTACGAACGATTCGGCATCGACGCTCCCAAATGGAGTCAGATCTCGTCAGCATGGGTCGAAAAGCTCGGCAAGGATCCGCAGCTCGGCAAGGAATTCGGTGACCGTTTCATCGCCCGCATTAAAGAACTGGACGACGCCTACCTGCGCCAAGTCGGAGCGTAAACCGCGTTTACCTTCCGATCATCGACTTTGCACGCTCGACGGCCTGATCCAGACTGGTCAACACGCCGTCGAGCTGCAGCTCATATTGCGTCAAGTATCTCGCGGAATCGGGGCGAAGGTGTCAGCCCGAGCCCGATCAGGTGGCGGCCCATTAGTATCGGATCCGGAGCTTTCCTTTCAACGTCGAGAGCCTTTACCTTTTCTATGAACCACTCCTGAGCGGCCGAGTCGAACCATTTTTCTTTCGGCACCCATTCAGGATTGCGGCCCAGGCTGTCGGCTTTGGCAACGCGGTAGAGCAAGTCGGGCTCGACCTTTCGCGCAAGACGCCGAAATGCTCCGTCACCAACCGGATTTTTCGATTTATAGTATTCGCCTGGCTTCAGGTGATAACGGACGAGTTGTACGATCTGATCCCGCACGTCGAAACCATCGAGAGTATGGACACCGAGACGATCGAGAAATGTCAGCGTAGGCTCGACCCCGGCCTCGTCATGGCCGCGTGACCGCGTCCGGCCATCTACAAACTCGGTTGTCGGTGGTTTGCCAAAATCGTGGGCGAGAGCACCTAACATAACGGCGACCTTTCGCGGATGGTCGAGTTCATCGATCAGTTTTCGGGCCTCGTCAACGACCATCAAAGTGTGCACATCGACGTCACCCTCGGGGTGCCAGTCAGGTTCCTGCGGCACACCGACCAGCGATGCCAATTCCGGGAAGATCTGGTCAACCACGCCAAGATCGTATAGCCACTTCAGTCCGATCGACGGCCGTTGAGGCTTTAGCAGCAACTTCTCCATCTCACCCCAGATCCGCTCGTTTGGCAGGTCTGATAGGTCGATCGATCTGCAGACTTCAATTGTTTCAGCCTCAATTTCATACTCAAATCTTGCCGCAAATTGACATGCACGCAGTACGCGCAGGCTATCCTCGGCAAAGGTGTCACGCGAAACCATTCTCAGAACCTTGCATTCGATATCCCTGCGTCCCTCAAATGGATCCACGATCTCGCCTGTTATTGCGTCCTTCAATATCGCGTTTATCGTAAAATCACGCCGCGAACATGCCTCATGGAACGACATCGACGGATCACCCTCGACCACAAAACCGCGATGTCCTTGGGACACTTTTCGTTCACGCCGCGGGATCGAGACATCCAGGTCACTTCCGATCTTATACACCGCAAAGGCCTCACCGACCACGTTGACGTCACCGATCGTGTCGAGTATCGCCCGCAATCTCGCCGGCTCGACGCCGTATACCTCGACGTCCCAATCCTTATGAGCAATGCCCATTATCTCGTCGCGGACACATCCGCCGACCAGCATCGCCCGACCGCCTGCGTCACGGACCGCGTTTGCTAAGCGTTTAACTTGTAAAGTAGGTTCCGACATCGTAAAAGACAGTTTGCCCTACGACGCCGTTTCAATCAATGGTGTCTGTCAATCACCATTTTTGTCTACCGGGATGACATGGACGGCGGCATCCCGGACCTCGCTGAGAAATCTGTTTATCACCGAACCGCGAAGCAGTATTTGCAGCCGTGAACGAGCGGACTGACCAAATATCACGTGAGTGATAGCATTTACGCGAGCGTAGTTAAGCAGTGAGTCAGCGACATTATTACCCTTAAGTTTGACGACCTTTGCACCCAAGGTCTCGGCAAAAGCGATATTCTCCCGAAGTGCCGCATACGCCTTTGGGTCGATTCGGCCCGGTTCTTCGTTCGGAGTCTCGACGTATACAGCGTACCAGTCATCTGACGCCAGTCGTCCGGCGATCCTGGCTCCGACACGGAGCAGTTTTTTAGCGCTTCCGCGCGATGCCATACAAACCATTATCTTTTCTGGAATAACGGCACTTTCCATGCCCTCACGCTCCCGATATTCATGATCTTGGGCGGCCTGATACTGGGCTACATGCCTGAGTGCAAGTTCGCGGAGCGTTGCCAAATTGCCCTTTCTGAAGAAGTTGTTAAGTGCCTGCTCGATCTTTTCTAATGAGTATATTTTCCCCTGCCGCAGACGGGTTCGTAACGTGTCCACCGAAACATCAACGTCGATGATCTCGTCCGCTCGCTTAAAAAAGCAGTCCGGTACGGTTTCTCTGACGAGAACGTTCGTCGAACGCTGAACGATATCATTCAGCGACTCGATATGCTGAATGTTGACCGCTGTGATGACCGAAATACCTGCATCAAGTATTTCCAGGATATCTTCGTACCGCTTTGGGTTCTTAACACCGTCGAGATTACTATGCGCAAGCTCGTCGATCAGTACGACCTGCGGAAATCGGCGGATCACTGCGTCTACGTCGAGTTCGCCAAACACAGTTCCCCGATATTCGATCGGTCTCGGCGGAATGATCTCGAGTCCTTCAAGTTTGGCAATCGTGTCAGCCCGTCCATGTGCCTCGACCACCCCAATTACAACGTCGATCCCCTGCTCCTTCAGATCATGAGCATCTTCGAGCATTTGAAATGTTTTCCCGACGCCCGCCGCCGCACCGATATATACTCGCAACTTAGCCCGTTCGCTGTCTTGAACGAGTCTCAGCAGCGATTCCGGCGACAACCTTTCGCCGGGGTGGTTCGGGACTGCACTTGGCTCTGTATCAATAAACATTTCAGTTGCGGATCCGGTCGAGTTCAATATTTAGGAGCAGGACGTTTACTCGGGGCTCTCCGAGTATTCCGAGTTGCCGCCCTTCGGTAAAGCGTTCAACGATCGCTCGGACCTTCGATTCCGTTAAGCCGCGATACCGCGCGACCCGAGGCACCTGAAAATCGGCCGCCGCCGGTGAAATGTGCGGATCGAGCCCCGACGCACTGGTCGTGACAAGGTCGGCGGGAATGGGCACTCCGGGATTGTCGGATCCGGTCGACGCTGCGTCAGCCATAACCCGTTTGATCAGCTTTTCGCTGGTTGGTCCGAGGTTTGATCCCCCGGAAGCCGCCGCGTCATATCCATTCCCGGCGGAGCTCAACCGGCCATGAAAATAAACGGGCGAGGTGAAATTCTGGCCGATCAATTCTGAACCGATCACTTCGCCTTTTGTATTTCGGATAAGCGAGCCATTCGCGTGCACCGGAAAGAAAGTCTGAGCGATACCGCTAACCGTCAGTGGATAGACGATCCCCAGAATGATGGTCATGGCTAATACGACCAATGTCGATGTAAAAAGGTCTCTCATATCATCCTCAAACCAAACCTATGGCCGTGATGATCATATCGATCAGTTTAATACCCACGAACGGAGCGATGATCCCGCCGAGGCCATAGATCAGCAGGTTTCGCCGCAAGAGCGAGTTTGCCGACATCGGACGGTACTTTACACCCTTGAGTGCCAGCGGGATCAGGGCAATTATCACGACCGCGTTGAATATGACAGCCGAAAGGATCGCCGACTCCGGCGTTTTCAGGCCCATAATGTTTAGTGTGCTGAGCACCGGGAAGGTCGCCGAGAACATCGCCGGAATGATCGCGAAATACTTCGCCAGGTCGTTGGCGATCGAAAATGTCGTTAGCGCACCACGTGTCATCAGGAGTTGCTTGCCGATCTCGACGACCTCTATAAGCTTGGTCGGATTGCTGTCAAGATCTACCATGTTGCCCGCCTCTTTTGCCGCCTGGGTTCCGGTATTCATCGCGACGCCGACATCGGCCTGGGCGAGTGCGGGTGCGTCGTTCGTTCCGTCACCCGTCATGGCGACCAGCTTTCCCTCAGCCTGTTCGAGCTTGATGAGAGCCATTTTGTCTTCGGGCTTTGCTTCGGCGAGGAAATCGTCGACGCCTGCTTCGGCCGCGATCGAGGCGGCGGTCAGCGGGTTATCACCGGTGATCATCACGGTCTTGATGCCCATTTGCCGCAGCTGATTGAACCTTTCACGCATCCCTTCCTTAACGACGTCCTTCAGATAGATCACGCCGAGCGGTCGCTTTCGGTCCGTAACGACCAGCGGCGTACCGCCCTGGCGAGCGATCCGTTCAACTATTTCCTTAAGTTCTGACGGTGATTGACTGCCAGCTCCGTTCAGGTATCGCTCAATCGCGTCCACGGCCCCTTTCCGTATCTCCCGCCCGTCCAGATCCACACCGGACATACGAGTATGTGCGGTAAACGGAACAAACTGCGCTTTCGAAGCCAGATCATGGATCTCACGCCCGCGTAGCCCATACCTGCCCTTTGAAAGAACGACGATCGACCTTCCTTCGGGGGTTTCGTCGGCGAGCGACGACAGTTGGGCCGCGTCAGCCAAATGCTGTTCGTCGACTCCATGAAGAGGAATGAACTCGGCGGCCTGGCGGTTGCCGAGTGTGATCGTGCCGGTCTTATCCAAAAGCAGTGTATTGACATCGCCCGCCGCCTCGACGGCCCGCCCGCTCATGGCAAGTACATTGTGCCGAACAAGCCGGTTCATTCCGGCGATACCTATCGCCGACAGCAGAGCTCCGATCGTCGTCGGGATCAGACAGACCAGCAAACTGACCAGAACGAAGATCGTCTGTGTCGAATTAGAATAGATCGCAAACGGCTGCAAAGTGACAACCGCAAGAAGGAAGATGGCCGTCAGGCCTGCCAGAAGTATGTTCAGTGCGATCTCGTTCGGCGTCTTTTGCCTGGATGCCCCTTCGACCAATGAGATCATACGATCAATAAACGTCTCGCCGGGGTTCGACGTAATTCGGACCTTGATCCAGTCGGATAGTACCCTTGTGCCGCCGGTAACCGCCGATCGATCGCCGCCGGATTCCCGGATCACCGGTGCGGACTCCCCGGTGATGGCCGACTCGTCCACCGACGCAACTCCTTCGATCACTTCGCCATCGCCGGGAATAAAATCACCCGCTTCGACCAACACAATGTCGTCCTTTCGCAGATCTGTCGCCGGAACCAATTTCGGAATACCGTTTTTTAGCTGTTTGGCATTCGTTTCGGTCCGTGACCGACGGAGCGTGTCAGCCTGTGCCTTTCCACGACCCTCTGCCATTGCCTCGGCAAAGTTGGCAAAAAGAACGGTGAACCAAAGCCACAATGTGATCTGGAGTTCAAATCGAAGGTCCGACATTGTCCCCGGCGACATTATATCGGCGATCATCTTGATCGACAGAAAGACGGCTCCGACCTCGACAACGAACATCACCGGATTTCGCATCATCTCGATCGGGCTGAGCTTTCGTAGTGCATCAACCAACGCCCGCAAGATAATTGTCGTGTCCCACAGTGAAATATCCTGTTTCATAACTAGAATGTCTGACCCGCGTTCATTTGAAAATGCTCAAGTATCGGCGACAGGCTTACCACCGGAAAAAAGGTCAGTGCTCCGACGATCAGAATGATACCGACGAGCAGTATCGTGAACAGCCCCGTGTTTACCGGAAATGTTCCAAGCGTTGCGGGAACTCGCTTTTTGCGAGCCAGGTTGCCGGCGATCGCCAAGACCGGAATGATCATCGTGAATCGTCCGGTGAGCATCGCAATGCCAATGGCCGTGTTGTACCAGATAGTGTTTGCGTTAAGTCCCGCATAGGCCGATCCGTTATTTCCCGATCCTGACGAAAATGCGTAGAGTATTTCGCTCAATCCATGAGCACCTTGATTGTTGAGCGACGAAAGCCCGAATTCCCGCGCCAGCACCGAGATCGCGGTCAAGATGAGTATGGTCGCAGGAAAGATGAGCGCATAGAGCATCGCCATTTGAACATCATAGGCTTCGATCTTCTTACCGAGATACTCTGGTGTTCGCCCGACCATGAGGCCCGCGATGAATACTGTCAAAACGATCATTACCAGAATTCCGTACATTCCGGCCCCGACACCGCCAAAGATAACCTCGCCAAGCTGAATATTGACGAGCGGCACGAGGCCCCCGAGCGGCGTAAAGCTGTCGTGCATCGAGTTGACCGCACCGCACGAAGCGTCGGTCGTCACGGTCGCAAACAACGCCGAATTCGCCACACCGAAGCGCACTTCCTTACCCTCAAAATTCCCGCCGACTACCTGTTGATCGACCGTCGTCGGATACAGCGGATTGCCTCGCGATTCGGCCCAGTACAAGGCACTGACACCTGCGATAAACAAGATCGCCATCGCCCCGAATACCGCCCAGCCATGCCCCTGCGATCTCACCATTCGGCCCAGCGTATATGTAAATCCCGCAGGTATCAGAAAGATGAGCAGCATCTGAATGAAATTCGAGAATGGTGTCGGATTTTCATACGGATGTGCCGAATTGGCGTTAAAAAAGCCGCCGCCGTTCGTACCGACCATCTTGATGGCGAGTTGCGATGCGACCGGGCCTTGAGCGATCGACTGAGTCGCTCCGTCAATAGTCGCCGCGACGTCGTATGCCCTGAAATTTTGAACAACGCCCTGCGAAACGAAGAAGATCGCCGCAACCAATGACAGAGGCAACAGGACGTACATCGTGCCGCGAACAAGGTCCACCCAAAAATTACCGAGATTCTCGGTTTCGTGTCGGGCAATACCCCGAATAAATGCGATCGCCAGCGCCATGCCGACTGCCGCCGAGGCGAAATTCTGAACCGCCAGGCCGGCCATCTGAGTGAAATAACTCATGGTCGCTTCCCCGGAATAACCCTGCCAATTGGTGTTCGTTACGAACGAAACCGCGGTGTTGAACGACGAATCGACGGTTGGAGCAGCAAATTCCTGCGGATTGAGCGGCAAGTATCCCTGCAAGCGCTGGATCCCGTAAAGCACGAGCGACGAGACGAGACTGAACGACAGCATCGCGAAACTATAGCGCTTCCAGTTCATTTCGGCCGTCGGATCCACGCCGACGAGCTTGTAGGTCAGCCGTTCGCACCGTCCGAATAGCCTTTTCAACAAATGGGGTTCGTCATCATAAACTTTTTTAAGGAACACCCCTATCGGCTTTGTCAGCAATAGGACGAGGCCGAAAAATATGAATATTTGCAAAATGCCGTTCGCGGTCATATTAGAATTTTTCCGGACGCAGCAGCGCGTATATCAGGTATATGCCCAGGAGCCCCGTACAGATCAGAGCGAAAACCGTCTCAATACTCATTTTCGGCCTCCGTTGTTGAGGGCATCGCACGCCTTCACATATCCGATCGCGATCATAAAGAACGCAAAAATCACTCCGATATAAATTAGGTCTTGCATGGTCTAGTTGACGTTGTAGCCGATCTCGAATAGGAAGAAGCGATTGCCATGGGCGGCCTGACCGTTCCCGATCGAATAAGTGAAGTATGTCGTGACCTTGGGAAACGGCTTATAGATCAAGCCGGGCGTAAAATAGCCGGCCGAGTGTTTGCCTGTGATCCAGTCTGCCGCGAGCGATAGGCGGTCGTTGATCGAATGTTCAATACCGAACTGCCCGCCCGCCCGAACCGCATTCGACGCAAAGACGCTATTGGTCGCGACATAGCCGCCGGCAGTAATACGCGTTTTTTTGAACGCCTTACTTGCAGACAGATAAGAGTAGGTCCCGAAATTGTAGGATCTATCGCGCACCGGAATATAGAAATTTGTACCGGCTATCAGAGCGGTCCCCTTTTTTCTGTTCTCGAAGAACTTCCACTTGACGGTCGGAACGATCGTCGTCGAATCAGCCCCGGGCTGTATATTGCCGGTAACGTTAAGACCTACTTCCACGTTATTTCCAACGCCCATCACGATCCTTGGCACAAAGCTGGAGAACCTTGAAAATTTGTCCGAGCGATCTGTCTTGAACGCCGTGTCTAACTCGACATAGACCTTTCCGCGGTCCAACACATCGGTGGTCGGGACGTTAAAGATCGTCTGTTGTGCACCAACCATCGTCGACATTCCCAATATTGCCGCAAGCGTGAAACTTAGGTGCCGCACTTATTTTTCTCCCATCTGATCAAGGAACACGGAACCGGCCAAGATCATCGGAATGGCGATTATGAGCAATACGGTTCCGACACTGTCGAAGGCATGATCGCCCCTCAGAAAACTGTGAATGACCACGCAGATAAGTCCCGTAAACAATGACGAGATACCGCCAAAAATACCGCCTGCGGCGAGTACCGAACATACAAACGGGCTCAAAAGCGTATGTCGCCGCCGACTCAGCGGCTGGCTCCCGTTTACCATCGGCCGGTCAAACAAAAGATCCTTGCTTTCAGATTTGCTATTCATAGTCAACTCGCCCGGGGCCATTCTTAGCCCTTCGATCTTGAGATTAGCTCTCCGCGTGTAAGAATTGAGTAAGGCTTATATAAAAAGTTCGTAAGTATCATTTTGGTCGAGAGTTCATCGCCACCGGCCGGTACTTTACGGAATCTTTACGGTTTCTTTATAACTTCCTTATGGCGGCAAAGGTAAGGTTAATTTGTTCGGGGCAAATATGTTGGGCAACTGAACAATGAGGCGCGGCCGTGTCAGACGGCCGTGCCTTAATTACGTTTTATGAGTTCTATTAACGGCAATTCAAAGGGCGGATTCAGAAATTGGCTGATGCACGGTGCACGTCAACCTGACGCCGCATTCACCGCAAAGGCACATCACCCGAAACACCCTTGGTGGCAAGTAATGTGTCTGACCGGCGTAGACTATTTTTCTACACTTGGTTACCAGCCCGGCATCGCATTCGCGGCCGCAGGCGTTCTTTCGCCGATCGCGACCTTGATATTGGTAATCCTCACCCTTTTTGGGGCCCTGCCGATATATAACCGTGTTGCCGCCGAGAGCCCACGGGGACAAGGCTCGATCTCAATGCTCGAGGCATTGCTTTCGCGGTGGAAGAGCAAACTATTTGTGTTGGCTTTGCTCGGATTTGTCGCGACTGATTTTGTTATCACGATCACTCTTTCGGCCGCCGATGCGTCGGAACATGTGATCCACAATCCGTTCGTCGAGGAACATATACCGAGTCTTGATCACCCGGTGTTTGTTACGATCCTGATGATCGCGGTGCTCTCGGCGGTCTTTCTCAAGGGGTTCAAAGAGGCGATAAGCATTGCGGTTTTTCTGGTCATCACATATTTGCTTCTGAATCTCGTGGTGATCATAACGGGCATGTATCAGCTTTCGATCAACCCGTCGCTGCTCACCAATTGGCAAACGGCTCTCTTTACGACAAATACCGGCGGGCCGCAGAGCATTTTAATGATCATCGGCCTTTCATTACTGGTATTTCCAAAACTTGCGCTCGGCCTCTCAGGTTTTGAGACAGGTGTTGCGGTGATGCCGCTGATCGAAAATCCGCACCGGATCGAAAAGACGAAAAAGCTGCTCAGGACGTCAGCATTGATAATGAGCTTTTTCCTTATCTGCAGCAGCTTTATAACCAGTGTGCTGATCCCGGCTAAGGAGTTTGAGCACGGCGGAAAGGCGTCCGGACGCGCTCTTGCATATCTCGCGCACGAATATCTGGGAGAGATCTTCGGCACCGCCTACGATATCAGTACCATTCTTATCCTGTGGTTTGCCGGAGCCTCGGCCATGGCCGGGCTGCTAAATATTGTTCCGCGATATCTGCCCAGATACGGTATGGCTCCGAACTGGGCTCGGGCATCGCGGCCGCTCGTGATCATATTCACATTGATCTGTTTTGCGATCACTTTTATCTTCGAAGCAAATGTCGAGGCTCAGGGCGGAGCGTACGCAACGGGTGTCTTGGTACTGATGACCTCGGCGGCGATCGCCGTAACGATCTCAGCCTGGGTGAGAAAGCAGTCGATCCGGTGGGTCTACCTGGTGATCGCCTTCGTGTTTAGCTACACGACCATCACCAATATCGTCGAACGTCCCGACGGCATCAAGATCGCATCGCTGTTTATCCTCGCGATCATCGTCGCTTCGTTCGTGTCACGCGCAATGCGTACGACCGAACTTCGGGTTCAGAAGATCGAACTCGATGCAACTGCCCGCAAATTCATCGAAGATCTCGAAGGCGAAGAGATCCGCATCGTCACCAACCGCCGTGAGACCGGTGACATAACCGAATACCGCTTTAAGGAGCATGAGAAACGGGTTGATAATCATATTCCGGCCAGCGACGCGATATTGTTCTATGAGATCGATATTGGCGACGCTTCAGAATTTACGGGCAAATTGTATATCAGCGGCGTTGATGTGGACGGCTATCGGATATTAAGGACACATGCACCGGCCGTGCCGAACGCGATAGCCGCGTTACTGCTGAATCTGCGCGATACGACCGGAAAAACGCCTCATGTATATTTCGGCTGGAGCGAAGGAAATCCGATCAAGTACATGATCCGCTATATCCTGTTTGGCGAAGGCGACACCGCTCCGGTCACGCGCGAGATATTGCGGCAGGCCGAACCGGATCCGGAATTGCGGCCGAGCGTCCACGTCGGCGGTTAACCAAACGGGTCGAATCGGTAGCCGACCCAAGGTTCGGTCCGCAGATACCGCGGCTGCGACGGGTCCTTTTCGACCTTCTTGCGAAGCTGTCCGACGAACACGCGTAGATACTCGGTTTGTTCCGTATAATTACCGCCCCAGATCGCGGTCAGTATCGCCCGGTGCGTGATGACCTTGTTTCGATTTTGAAAGAGAAATACCAGCAGGTCGAACTCTGTTGGGGTAAGGTGCACTGACGCTCCATTGACCAATACAGTGCGGGTCGACGGGTCGATCATAAAATCGCCGTCCTCGAGTTTTGCTGCCGTCTCGACCGGAGCATCGGACGAGCGCCGCAAGGCTGCACGTACGCGGGCCAGAAGTTCGTCGATTCCGAAAGGCTTAAGTACATAGTCATCCGCACCCGCATCAAGGGCATCTACTTTCGTTCTCTCCTCACCCTTGACGGACAGCACGATTATTGGGAGTTTCGATGTCTTGCGTATTTCCCGGCACAGTTCGATGCCGTTCATCTCAGGCATCTGCAGGTCGGTAATGATCAGGTCAGGGTGCCAATCGCGAAATGTATCGAGCGCCGACAGGCCGTCCGCCGCGGTACGCACGTCATAACGATGAGCCGTCAGGCTGTGCCGCAGGACACGCGTGATCTGCGATTCGTCATCAACAACCAATACTCGTTTAGGTTCGCTCATTATTCTCCGATCTGCAGCGTCAACGTGACCTTGGTGCCAACGCCGCTGTCACCTGAGGTGATCTCTATCCTGCCGTTTTGTGCCTCGACTATACCGCGTGCGATCGCCAGGCCAAGCCCGAGGCCATCGGAATGGCTTCCGTCGAGCCTAACAAATTTCTCAAAAACCCTTTCTCTCATTTCGGGCGGAATACCCTTGCCCTCGTCCGACACCGAGATCAGAACGCTGTTTCCCTGCTGAACCGCCGTGATCGTTATCGTCGTCTGATCCGGCGAGTACTTGACCGCATTCTCGATGAGATTATAGACCACTTCGGCGATCGCCCGGGCATCGACGCGGATAAGCGGCAGACCCTCTTGCAGGTTGACCGTTAAATGGTGATTTTCGGTTATCGCCTCGGCACGTTCGAGGGCGATGGTAATAATCTCCTCAACATTTGAGAATGTGACGGTCGCGCCGTCAGGGCCCGCCTCGACGCGGGCAAGCTGTACCATACTCTCGATAAAACCATTTAACCGGTCAGTTTCCTCGTTGATGATGTCGAGAAACTCCGCCCGGCCTTCGCTGTTAAGTTCGATCGTTCGGTGTCCGCCCTCGCTGTCGAGCAGCGTTGTCACCGACGCTTTGATCGATGTCAGGGGCGTCCGCAGGTCGTGGGTTACCGCGTCGAGCAGTGCCGATTTTAGCTTTTCGCTTTGTTTCAGTGCCTCGGCCTCGGTCGCGTCGCGGAAAGCCTTTTGGAGTTCGTCATATAGCCGCTCAGCTTCACGGGCACGGCGCCTTGCGTACGCCGACAGTTCGCCCGCTATGATCGCGGTCAGCGTGAACGCCGCCCACGCGAACAAGTTCTGAGAGTCCGCGATGTGCCACGTGCCGATGGGTGGAATGAAGACGTAATTAAAGCAGAGCATCGCCACAAACGATGCGAGAAGGGCCGGATTTCGCCCGAAGAAGGTCGCCGACGCTAAAACGACCAACAAAAGCGACAATGAAACGGTGATCAGATTAACATGGGTGCCGAGAGTCGTAAGAGTGCCGGTCACGAGCAGAACCGCAGCCAGCGAAATTCCGAACCGCAGCCATTTTGACTCAAAGACGCTCTCGAGTTTCATCGAAATGATCCAACGGCAACCGATCGCAAGAGGCTCGGGTCGCGGAAACAGCGTTGCTACCCGATCGCCGACCTCACTTGCGATCTCGGTTGACCGGCCAATATTCTATTGTAACCGCTTTTGCAGATACTCTTTCAACGAATCGATCGCCACGCGTTCCTGTTCCCACGTATCGCGGTCGCGTACGGTAACCGCATTGTCTTCGAGCGACTCGTGATCGACAGTGACACAGAACGGAGTACCGATCTCGTCCTGCCGGGCGTAAAGTTTTCCAATGCCGCCTGTATCATCATAGACCGCTCTCATCGACGGCTGCAGGTCGCGCTTGAGCTTTCTTGCAAGAGTGACGATACCCTCGTTGTTCTTTGCGAGCGGCAGCACCGCGACCTTGATCGGCGCCAGTGACGGTTTCAGTTTGAGAATGACACGCACCTCGCCTTTGTCGTTCGTCTTTTCGGAATACGCGTCCATCATAACGGCGAGCAATGTGCGGTTGACGCCGATCGACGGTTCGATGCAGTACGGATAAAACCGCTCATTCGTTTGGGGGTCAAAATACGACAGATCCTCTGTCGAGTCAGGGTTTATACGCTTGCCGTCCGCATCTTCGGGCTTTTTCGAATGGACACGCAGGTCATAGTCCGTACGATTCGCGATCCCCAACAACTCGTCGAACTGCTTTTCCTCATCCTCTCGTTCCGGGAAAAATCTATATAGAAAATCTACAGTGCGGTCAGAGTAATGAGCTAGTTCCTGCTTGGTCTGCTCGTAATGCCTGATATTCTCGCTTGAGATACCGAGCGTCCCGAGCCATTCGTCATATGCGTCGATCCATTCCTGATGGATCCGCGGTGCATCTTCTGGCCGGCAGAAATACTCGACCTCCATCTGTTCGAATTCACGAGTGCGGAAAATAAAATTCCCCGGCGTGACCTCATTGCGAAACGCCTTGCCGATCTGTGCGATCCCGAACGGAAGCTTCCGCCGCGACGTGTCCAGAACATTTTTGAAATTGATAAATATGCCCTGCGCGGTTTCGGGCCTGAGGTAGGCCAATGCCGTCGGATCATCGTCAGCGGATGCAGCACCGACCGTCGTGCGAAACATTAGGTTAAAATCCTTTGGATCGGTCAGGTTCTTTGATCCGCAATTCGAGCATTTTGCCCGCCAGTCCGCGGGATCGACCTCGAGTTTATCGAGCCTCAGCCTGGCGTTACAGTCCCGGCAATCTACCAACGGATCGCTGAAAGTATCTTCGTGGCCCGAGTATTTCCATACCTGCCGGTTTTGGATAATGGAGGAATCAACGCCCTCAACGTCGTCGCGAACGTACACGACCCAGTTCCACCAGCTTTGCTTGATGTTGTTGGCAAGTTCGACGCCCAATGGGCCGTAATCCCAGGATGAGCCGAGGCCCCCGTATATATCCGACGCAGGAAATACAAATCCGCGGCGTTTTGAGAGCGATACGATCGTTTCGATATTAGGTGCAGACATATATTTGAAAATGGCGATCTTGCTCTCGATCACGGGCAAGATCCGCGAAAGTAGATTCTACCAATTAACTTCGGTTGATTCACGGGGGATCCAACGAAAAAAGGGATGGACCTCATAAGGCCCATCCCGATCAAAACGTTCCAATACCGGTTACTGGATCACCGGTGGGACTGCCGATGGCGGAACGATGTAGATCTGATAAGTTGACTTGTTGCGGCTGCTGCCCTTTTGCAGCACTATCCGCCGCGGATCTATTCCTCTCGATTTCGTCAGGTAATCCAGAGCCCGTTTTGAGATCCGGTCGTACGTATTTCGCGTCATGCTGACCCGGTCCGTTCCGGGATAGATGTAAATGTACAATTGAGCATCCGGTATGTTCTGGACCTGGATCGAACAATTGTCGAGACGTGCCTTGTCATCATCCGCAGAACGCGATTCAAACTCGTCGCAAAGCGTCCATTTCTCCGGCTCATCCGGCTTCCGGGGCGTAACATCGGTCGGGACCGAGATGACCTGACGGCACTTATTGTCATAAATATCGTCATTCACATCCAGTTCGGCATTGATGGTCCGGCCGCCGAGTCCGGTTGAGTCGACCGTGATCGTGGGGGTTCCCTGGCCGTCAATGTTCAACGTTCCCGGTGAAACCTTCCATGCGTATTTGATCGGCACCGGAGCGGTACCGGTATTGATCGCAGCAAACGTCACGAGATCACCCTCATTCACCCGTCCCGGTCCGCCGAGTTGGAAATTGTACGGACACGGACGTTTGATCGTCTCGCGGACTATCTTGAGGCAAACACAGTGCTTCTGGCCGCGTCTGATCTCGATCTCGCTCTTCCAGACCTTACCGTTCGGGCCCAAAACCTCGACCGTGTGAAAGCCGGGAGCAAGGTAATATTCCGCAGGAGTTCCGACGCCCGTCATTCCCCTTTCAACGCCGTCGATCCTGACCGGATATGCCTCTTCCGTCGTCTTGATGCTCAACGTACCGGCATCCTTCGGACGCTTTTTGCCGCTGTCGTCAAATGACGCGAATGCATTCGCGACCCCGAGCGTCAGCATAAGGCCGACGATAATTAAAAAACTGTATCGTGTAACACGCATGTTGATTTCCTCTGATCTTTGGGCCGGAACTTTCATTCCCGGCCCGCAGCGGCCTTTTTACCGCTAAAACACCTTGGCGGAGTCTACTTTTCTTCGTCTTCGCCCTTGTTCTTCTTACCGAATTTTCGTCTTGCCGCCAATCCGATCGAAGCCAATCCCGTTCCGAACAACAGTATCGTCACCGGTTCCGGGACGGGTTCGGGCGGTGTTGGCGTCGGCGTAACCGTCGGGGTCGGCGTCGGGGTCACAGTTGGCGTCACCGTAGGTGTCGGCTCATCCTTTTTACGCTTGATCAAAATGAGGCCGATCGGGATCGCTGCCAAACCGAGCAGGGCCCACTTCGGGAACTTGCTGACCTTCTCCGGCTCGACGCAGTCGCAAACGTCGTCTTCGACGATGTCGGTTTTGGTTTCGGTTATGACGCGGCCATCCTGTTTGGTGCCGCCCGACTTTTTGTCGTCGTCGCCATCGTCGCCGACAACAAAACCGTCGTAGTAATTTACGACACGAATCCGCGTAAAGCTGCTGGTCTCAGCCTTGCCGGGACTCGGGTTCATGATCTGTACGACCTGATCAAAACGAACCGGTCCCGCTTCGACCTTGACGAGTGCGGCCATGATCGACATCATGCAGATCACCGACAGCATTGCTCTAAGATTTGTTTTCTTCATTCTTGTAACCTAACCAAAAAAATACTTTCGCGAAAGAAATACACTTTCACTGAACGGTTGGCACTCGCAGTGTAGAACAGGATTTTGGGGCAGTCCGAAAAATATAACAAAATCGGCAGGCAAATGCACGTATATTATTCGCTTTTTTCGTTACCGGATCGCAAAATCCCAGTATTTCTTCTGTTTCAGTGGGAAAATACGCCGAATGGGCGGTACATTCCGCATTTCGCAAACTTTTTTTCAAATATTTCGCGGATCTCTCAATAGAAAAGGTCCGGCTACCTCAAGAAAGTAGTAACCGGACCTGATTTCCCATTTTGGGGATCAATTATTAACGCCGGAGATTATTCATCGCCGCCGGCCTCAGCAGCCTTTTCCTCGGCCAGTATGGCTTTACGCGAAAGCTTGATCTTGTTGCCTTCCTTGCCGATACATTTGACGAGGATCTGCTGGCCTTCCTTGAGTTCGTCTCTGACATCGCGAACGCGGCGATCAGAGATCTCGGAAATATGCAGCAGGCCGTCGAGCCCGGGCATGATCTCGACAAACGCTCCAAAATCGACAATACGCGAAACCGTACCCATATATGTCTCGCCGATCTCCGCCTCGGCCGTGATGGCCTTGATCCGGGCGATGACTTCCTGAGCAGCCTCACCGTCAGCGGTAGCGATCAAGACGGTTCCGTCGTCCGAAATGTCGATCTTAGCACCAGTCTCTTCGGTCATCGCTCGGATGACCGAGCCGCCCTTGCCGATCACATCGCGGATCTTTTCGGGATTGATCATCAGCGTGATGATCCTCGGGGCAAACTCAGAGAGTTCCTCGCGGGGTTCCGCGATCACCTGATTCATGATCCCGAGAATGTGCATGCGTCCCTTTCGGGCCTGCTCAAGAGCTTCCTGGAGGATCATTGCGTTGATGCCGCCGACCTTGATGTCCATCTGGAGTGCGGTAATGCCGTCCTCGGTTCCGGTGACCTTGAAATCCATGTCGCCGTAGTGATCTTCGGCTCCGGCGATGTCAGAAAGGATCGCGTAGCGATTGCCTTCCATCACGAGGCCCATGGCAACGCCGGCCACCGGCTTTTTGATCGGCACACCCGCGTCCATAAGGCTCAGGATACCGCCGCAGACCGATGCCATCGACGATGAACCGTTCGACTCGGTGATATCCGAAACGATACGGATCGTGTACGGAAAGTCCGCTTCATCCGGCAAGACCGACTGGATGGCACGACGTGCCAAATTGCCGTGTCCGATCTCTCGGCGAGAGGTGCTGCCGAATCGGCCTGTTTCACCGACCGAATACGGCGGGAAGTTGTAGTGCAGCATAAAGCGGCGTTTGATCTCGCCCTTTTCGATGTCATCCATGTACTGCTCGTCCATTTTAGTGCCGAGCGTGGTGGTGACGATAGCCTGAGTTTCTCCGCGTGTAAACAGTGCCGAACCATGTACACGGGGCAGCCAGCCAACCTCCGCCGAGATCGGACGGATCTCGGAGAATCGACGGCCGTCAGGACGCCGTTTGTTGACGAGCATATCCTCGCGAAAGATCTTTTCCTTCAGATACCCGAAGGCCTTTCCGGCCATCGAACGCTTGGCCGCATCATCCTCAGGATAGCTTTCAACGACCTCTTTCTTGAGAGCGTCGATTCCGGCATAAACGGCGATCTTGTCACGTCCCGTCGAATCGAGGGCCGCACGCAGTTTATCGGCAAAGTTCTTTTCAACCTCGGCGACGACCGCTTCGTCAAGAGCGGCCGGCGTGAATTCACGTTTGGTGATCTCGAGGGCCTTGAAGAGTTCCTTTTGCCACAGGCATAGCCGCTTGATCTCGCGATGGGCCAGCATCAGGGCCTCGACCATGATGGTTTCCTCGACCTCTTCGGCCTCGCACTCGACCATGCAGATGGCTTCTTCAGTTCCGGCGACGACGAGATTCAGCCGAGATTCACGCCGTTCGTCAAACGTCGGGTTGATAACGTACTTGCCGTCGATCAATCCGATCCGGATACCCGCGATCGGGTTATGGAACGGGATGTCTGAGAGATATAGGGCACATGAAGCACCAGTGATCGCTATCACGTCCGGGTCATTTTCAGCATCCGACGATATGACCGAGGCAACGATCTGGGTCTCAAATCTATAACCGTCCGCAAACAGCGGGCGAACCGGGCGGTCGATCAGACGGCAGGTCAGAACTTCTTTTTCGGAAGGTCGGCCCTCGCGTCTA
>JBGAOU010000044.1:0-19768 GCA_044221625.1 Pyrinomonadaceae bacterium
AAAGGAAATGGCACACCTGCTCGGGACCGAGCGCGGAACGCCCGGGCTCGAACGCACTCTCTACAAGAGGTCCGACGACCCGATGCCCGAGGCCTGGGAGGTCCTGACAAAATTCAAAAAGCCGCAGGACGAACAAAAGGACGTTCGGGTAACGATCGACCGCGATATGCAGGCATTTTTGGCCCAGCAGCTTAATGGCCGTACCGGCGCGATCGTAGTGATAAATCCGCAGAATGGCGACGTTCTCGGGATGTACTCGAACCCGTCATACAGTCTCGCCGAGGCCCAGGATCTCGACAGCTACCTCAAACTCGAGGGCAATAAGCGCGAAAAACCTCTCCTGAACCGGGCCACACGCGAATTTTACGTTCCCGGTTCGACCTTTAAGACGTTCACTATGATCTCGGCGTTTCGGGCCGGAAAGCAAAATGCCGTATTCCCGAGCTATGCGGACGGCTTCAAACCTGTAAAAGGCTCACGTCCGATCGTTGACGCAACCCAAAAATTACAACCCGACGGCACCGTTGCCGGGGCCTGCGACGGCGGTTGCCAGGAAAAGGATATTACCTTTGCCTACAAGGTTTCGAGCAACCAGTATTTCGCACAGTTGGCGATCGAACTCGGCCGTGAACGCCTTCGCGAAACCGCGATGCTGATGGGAATTGCCGCCGTCGATACGCCGGATGACGCGGTGATGGCGAGGTTTTTCCCAAATATTTGGAATACCAGCGTACCGAATATCGCCGGGGCCCTCGCCCCGTCGCAATCGACGATCGTGACCGGGAACAAGATATCTCTTTACGATGTGGGGCTCGAGGGCATGGGCCAGGGTTATGCGGGACAGATGACCCCGTTTCAGATGGCATTGATCGCGTCGATCCCGGGCAATATGGAAGGAAAACTGATGAAGCCTCGGATCGAAGCCGATCAGCCTCCGCAGATGTTCGCCCAGATCCTTTCGGCTCAACAGGCCGCCGCGATCCGCGGAATTATGTCGACCGTGACCGAAGAGCCCGGTGGAACCGGCACGGTGATTTCCGCCAAACTGGCTGGAACCGGCATCAGGACAGGCGGCAAGACCGGCACAGCCGAAAAATTAGCTCCTGTCTACGATGAAAAGACCGGCAAGCTAAAGACCGTCACCAAAAAGCGAAAGAATGACAATGGAGAATGGGTCGAATACCAAGCTCCGGTTATGTATGAGCGCACCGACAGCTGGTTCATAACGATCGCCCCGCTCGAAAAGCCGCAGGTTGCGATCGCCGTAGTTGTGGAGGGTGGAGGATTTGGAGCACGGACCGCCGCACCGATCGCGGCCAATGTGATCCTCAAGGCACGTGATCTGGGGCTGCTTGGCGATCAATACAAGCCAAAAGCAGCTCCGCAAAAGCCGGCCGCTAAAACACCGGCAAAGAAGCCTCGGTAACGAGTACATATTATTTTGAAGAACCGAACCTCGTCACATGTATTCATTCTGATCTTGATCGTCATTCTGACGGCGATCTCGCACTATTCCATTCACTATGGAGCCCTGATCCGCGGCTATGACACGTCGATGGCGACCGCCGGTCGCAACATATTACTGCTTTCATTGCTTGCAGTTATACCTATTATCTTAAAGCGGTTTGTGAGGTTTGACGGAAACTGGACCTTATACACCTCGGCGGTGCTTTTATTCTCTATAGGTTTAACGGTTCAATATCGTTTGTTTAGCGACCCTGAATATACCTCCCGTAAGGACAAGGCCGAGGCCCGGCAGCTAAAACTTCGCACTCAACAGCTGCATTACATACAGGAAAACTACTCCGCCGAAAAGAAGCAGATGATGGGCCTGCCGGCGACACCGCCTTCGCCCGTTGATCTGTCTGAGGAAACGCCACGCCCTGCCGACGACGACCTGAAGGGCGTCTTGCTGTCGGGCAACACGGTGAATCCGCTGCTGGCGATATTCGGTATGCTTGCCGCCTTTATCTTGATGAGACGTGATAAGGTGATCGCCTTTCTTCAAAATAACGGATTTCTGATCGTACTTTTGACACTTGTGCCCCTCATCTTTGCAGCGATCACGTCGAGGGCCGGCAAGGTTGGCAATATGACCCCTTGGGAACCTGCCAAAGTTCCCTTTCTTATAGGTTTTGCCGCCATTCTGGCGGTGCTGTACCGCAATCTCGCTCGTACTTATTGGGGCATTCCGCGTGCGAAGGACGTTGTGCCGCTGGTATTTATGGCGGTCTTGCCGTTTGTCCCGTTCTTCGTACTCAAGGACTTTGGCCAGATGATGGTCTTCAGTTCGGTTTACGCGACGCTGTATCTGGTCGCGGTGCGGCGTTTTTCACAGCGATTCGTGCTTGTCGGAAGTGTCGTGCTGGTGGTCGCGATCCTCGTTGTCGGTGCATTGCCGCCGAAGACGCAGGAAAAGATCCCTCTGCTGCCGACACTTGCGGCTCCCGTGAAACTCATCCTGCCGAATCGAATTCAGCAGCGTTTTCATCTGTGGCTGGACGGATTTGACCCGCCGACGCCCGAGACCTCGTGGTGGAAGCAGGATTATGATGAGTATTACAAGCGGCTTGTCGAAAAAGACCCGAATCTGCCGCAAATGCTCGCCGAGGATCCCGATCTGCAGCGAACGATCAACGTTGACGCATGGTTTGACATCCTGGCGTTTCAGCCCGCACAGGCGACGTTTGGACTGGCGTCCGGAGGCACGACCGGGCGTGGTTTGGGGCTTGGTTATCCCGAGCTGATACCGGTCGCCGACTCAGATTACATATTTGCGGCCCTGGCCGAAGAACTTGGACTTTTCGGGGGTTTGTTGGTAACCTTTGCCCTAATTGTTTTCGTGACCGCCGGCATCAGGACCGCACGCGATTCCCGCGATATGTTCAGCAAACTTTGCGCGGTCGGCTTGTCGGCGTTTATCGGATTTCAGGCCCTGGTCAATATCGGCGGCATCACGCGGGCATTACCCATGACGGGGATAACGCTTCCGTTCGTCAGTCACGGCGGTTTCAGTTTGATCACGAGCTTTGCGATGTTGGGAATGCTGCTTGCGTTTTCACACAGAAACTCTCTCGATCGGCGGCGTGACGAGTTTGACCCGCGAACATTGCCGGAAACCGTTAACCCTCAGTAGAAAAAGAGTTTAGCCACTTCCATTTAACGGAGAAACGAAATGACAGAAAACACCAGACTCGAATCAGCATCGATCAGCGACCGCGGGCTCAGCGAAAAACGTCCCCAGAACGAGGATTCGTTCCTGGAGATACCTGAGTGCGGTATTTTTGCGGTTGCTGACGGCGTCGGCGGTGCTCAGGCGGGCGAGGTGGCGTCGCAGATGGCGGTCGAGATACTGGGTGAGGCATTTACAAACATTTCCCCCAAGGAAGATCCCGAGGACGTAATGCGAAACGCTCTCGAACAGGCAAACGCGGCGATCTTTCAGATGTCCAACGAGCTATCGCAATTGTCGCAAATGGCGACGACCGTGGTCGCTCTGCACATCGACCGCAACATTGCTACGATCGGCCACGTTGGCGATTCGCGACTGTATCGGCTCGACGCCGATGGGACGCTCTATCGCGAGACCGACGACCACTCGATGGTCGGCGAAGAGGTCCGTGCCGGCCGAATGACCGAGGAACAGGCCGAAAACCATCCGGGCAAGAACATCATCAGCCGTGCGCTTGGAGCCGAGTCCACCGTCATCGTCGATCTTAAAACGATGCTCGTTAGCCGCGATTCGACGTTTTTGTTATGTTCTGACGGGGTTACGCGGCACATCGGCGACAAGGAACTTACCGAACTGCTGAACGCGTCAGACGCTCCGGCCGACATATGTTCCAGGATCAAGGATATTTGTTTTGAACGCGGTGCCGAGGACAACCTGACCGCAGTTATCGTAAAGGTCTCAGGCATTGCCGACGATATTTCGATGGAGCGGACCCAGCCGATCGAAGTCGGCGCATTTGACGGCCCGGATGCTTTCGAAGATGAACTGCAGACCGTCGCCACTTCCCGTGCGGCCTTTGCGGCCGACCCCGGCCCGGAGAACGAAGAGGACGACGAATTGCTCGAACTCGATACAGCCGAATTGCACCTGCCGCCTGAGACTTATACCGAGCCGGATGTTTTTAGTGTCGATATATCGACGCCGGCGGCCGCTCATTCAGAAGACCGACCCGCCGCTGATCATCATTTCGAAGAGGATCAGGCCGAGCCGGCAAACGAATCGCCCGAAGACGTTTTACGAACGGCGGACGAGATCGAAACCGTTCCCGGCGAGGCTGATGTTGTCGTGGCCGAAACGGCCCCATTCGCGCCTGTTCTCAGCAACGAGGCCTCACCCGCGGCCGCACCGGAAATAGCTCCATCGCCATCGGCACCGACCGAAATGAACATGTTCGGCACCGGTTCCGACGATACGGACGCCGAATCGTCCGGTTCATTCGGGCGTATCGCGGCCTCCGTCGGGCTCCTGTTGGTGGGTTCGGTAATTGGCTTGGTCGCTTATCATTTCTTCCTCGTTCCGACGCCCCAGTCCGTCGATCTGCCGGCTCCGACGCAGATGCAGTCAGACAATATCCCGTTAAGTACGTTTGAGAAAGGCCGTCGCCTCGTCGATGCCGATCCGGCCGCGTATATCGCAAAAGCCGGAACGCCGCCAGCCGATTGCGAAGGCCTATATCTGCTCGGACGCGCGTATTTGCTGACGGGTGACTTTATGAAAGGCCGTGAGGCCCTCGTCCAGGCAAGAGAAAAGCTTGCGACTGCCGATCCGGTCAACAAAACGACCGTTTCGACAGAGATAATGCTCGCGCTTGCCGTAACCAACGACCCGCAAACTCAACGTAATCTGAAAAAGGATATTGATGCGATGAAGGCGGCCCAGCCGGGATCAAATGCAAACGTGAGTCCCGCCAAACCTAAATAGGCGATCCCGCTTCGAGCTGACGCTTTGCTTCGAACAGGATTATGCCGGCCGAGACTGCCAGATTCAGGCTTTCGACCGGCGGCCGGATAGCGATCCTGACGCGGTCGAACTCTGTCCCAAGGTCAACACCTTTCAAGCCGTGAGCCTCGGATCCGAAAACAAGCAATCGCGGAATGCTCCAATCCACTGCGGTATGGACCGCGTCTGCGGACGCGGCGGTCGCGGTGGAAACCAGCCCTTTTGCACCGGCCCACTTTATGGCCGCCGCAAACTCAACATCGTCCCATATCGCCAGTCGAAATGCCGACCCCATCGACGACCTGATAGATTTCGGAGAGTAAACGTCGGCTGAGTGTTTGGTGATAATTACCCCGGCAACGCCCGCCGCTTCGGCCGTTCGCAGCACCGCGCCGAGGTTTGAGGGGTTATTGATGTGATAGAGCAGAATGACGATCGGCAGCGTTCGGCCCTCAGCCAATCTGGATTCGATCGCCGACGCTCCCTGTTCCGGCCGGTCAGAGATCAATATCACGCCCTGCGAGTGTTCGGTAGCAGCGATCGTGTGAAATACGCGGTCCGGCAGTTCAAACGTGAACCGCGACGATGCCGACAGTTGATCGATAAAACCCGAATTCTCGTCCGACATCACGAATCTCTCGGAAACGAAACACTCTGATATCCGCAACCCCGAGCGAAGAGCCTCGACCGCCAGCCGCTTTCCCTCAATAAAGATCTTGCCTGAGACATGCCGGTCGCGGATCTTTCGGGCGCTGACCAGCCGCTGATTGTCACGGCTCGTGATCTTTGGCAATTCATTCATACGGCACCTTAGTTTTAACAGATAATCGGGCAATTTGGAAACTAGCTCGGGATTCATCGTCAGGACGCGAACCGCAGCCATGAACCGGAGTCTCGGGTTTTGAAAATCGGGCCAAAATGGCTAGACTAATCTCTTATGAAGCCAGAATCGATGTTGAAAAACCGACTCGAGTTACTCAAAGAAAGATCGGCCGCCGCGGAACTCGGGGGCGGTGAAAAGCGCCTCGAAAAACAACGTTCGTCGGGAAAGATGACCGCCCGCGAACGCATCGACTTTTTCCTCGACGAGGGCTCATTTGAGGAGTTTGACAAGTTTGTCGCTCACCGCTCGCACGATTTCGGCCTCGAAGAGCAACAGTATCCCGGTGACGGCGTCATTACGGGCCACGGCCTTGTCGACGGCCGCGAAGTTTTTGTCTTTGCTCAGGATTTTACCGTTTTTGGCGGATCGCTGTCAGAGACACACGCCGAAAAGATCTGCAAGATAATGGACCTCGCGATGAAGACCGGCTCTCCCGTCGTCGGGCTTAACGATTCGGGCGGAGCACGCATTCAGGAGGGCGTCGTCAGCCTCGGCGGTTATGCCGACATCTTTTTGCGCAACACCCTGGCAAGCGGCGTGGTCCCGCAGATCAGCTGCATCATGGGCCCGTGTGCCGGCGGAGCCGTGTACTCGCCGGCGATCACGGACTTTAATGTGATGGTCAAGGACACGTCGTACATGTTCATCACCGGCCCGGACGTGATCAAGACCGTGACCCACGAAGACGTGACCAAAGACGAGTTGGGCGGAGCGATGACGCACAACGCCCGTTCAGGCGTCGCTCACTTTGCCGCTGAGTCTGACGAGCACTGCCTTCAGATCACTCGCGAGCTTTTGTCGTTCATCCCGTCAAACAACATGGACGATCCGCCGGTCGTCCCGACGTCAGACCCGTCCGACCGGATCGAAGAAAAGCTGAATTCGATCGTGCCCGAATCGTCCAATCAGCCGTACGATATCCGCGATATCGTCCATAACGTGGTCGATGACGGCTACTTTTTCGAGATCCAGGAGCATTATGCCCAGAACATCGTGATCGGTTTCGCACGTCTGGGCGGCATGTCTGTCGGGATCGTCGCTAATCAGCCGGCTTTTCTGGCGGGCGTCCTGGACATCGACGCTTCGGTCAAGGCAGCGAGGTTTGTGCGTTTTTGCGATTGTTTCAACATCCCGCTCATCACTTTCGAGGACGTGCCCGGATTTCTGCCCGGTGTCAATCAGGAACATTTCGGCATTATTCGCCACGGGGCCAAACTGCTTTACGCGTTTGCCGAGGCGACCGTCCCGAAGATCACCGTGATCACCCGAAAAGCATACGGCGGAGCCTACTGCGTCATGGCGTCAAAGCATATCCGTACCGACATCAACTTTGCGTATCCGACGGCCGAGATCGCTGTAATGGGCGCCGAAGGCGCGGTCGGCGTGCTGTTTCGACGCGAGATCGCCGAAAATGACGAGGCATTTCGTCAAAACAAGATCGCCGAGTTCGAAGATAAGTTTGCCAATCCGTACGTGGCGGCGGAACGCGGGTTTGTCGATGAAGTGATCGAGCCGAAATACACGCGTCCGAAACTCATCCGGGCCCTTTCCCTTCTCAAGAACAAACGCGATTCCAATCCGCCCAGAAAGCACGGCAACATCCCGCTTTGATCCTTTTCGCCGGTCATGTTCAACTACCGTTCGGCGCGGTCATTTGTCGGGGACGGCGTCCGGATCATGGCGGTCGTCAAGGCGAACGCCTACGGCCACGGTTCCGTCGACTGTTCGCGGAGGCTCCAGGCCGAAGGCGTCGAGTGGTTTGGCGTCGCCCTGCCGGCCGAGGCAGCGGAATTGCGGCGTAGCGGCATCACATCGCGCGTTCTTTGTCTGGGCGGATACTGGCCCGGACAGGAACCGATGCTCTTTCAGCACAACATCACACCCGCGATCGCCAGTCCGGAACAAGCGGAGCGGTTAGATCGGGCCGCCCGCGAACGCAATGAGTCGATCGACGTCCACATCAAATTTGATACGGGCATGGGCCGCATCGGGATACGCTGGGATCACGCCGCCGAGTTCGCGCAACGGATAAAGCAAATGTCCGGCCTCCGCGTCGAGGCCTTGATGACGCATTTTGCGGCGGCGGATGACCTTTCGCAAAACGAATTTACCGATCTGCAGTCAAAACGGATGTCGGAGATCGAGGCGGCCTTTCGATCACACGGGTTTGAGCCGCGATTTACCGATCTTGCAAACTCGCCCGCGGCCATCGCTCATCCAGCCACGCGCAAGAGCCTTGTAAGGCTTGGCGGCATACTCTACGGACTCGGCGGCGATGTTCTGCCCAAAGGCGTCGCGGCCCCGGAGTTGAGACCTGTAATGAGCCTTCGATCCGAGGTAACACATCTAAAACGCGTGCCCGCCGGCGAGAGTCTGGGATATGGCCGCAGCTTTGTCACGACGCGAGATTCGCTCATCGCGACGATCCCGGTCGGCTACGCGGACGGGTTTCCACGGCTGCTGTCGGGGCGCGGCCGGGTGATCATAAACGACCGGTACGCACCGATCGTCGGACGCATATCGATGGACTGGACGATCGTCGATGTCACGGACATTGCGGATGTAGAGATCGGAAATTCGGTGCTCTTGATCGGCAGTTCGCCAAACTGTGCTATCCTCGCTGAAGACTTGGCCGCGACGATCGGTACGATCTCGTACGAGATCACGTGCGGGATCAGTTCCCGCGTCGAACGGCGGTATGCCGGGCTGCCGGATCGACCATAGAAACTTGGTCGCGGCTCATGTTGAAGTGCGATAGTTTTCGATAATTTAGTTAATCCTGGAGGACATTTAGTGAATTACCCAATCGAACTTTCATTCAAATTGCTTGCCCTCGCCAGCCAGATCTACATTCGCGACGGCAGCGGCAATCTCATCGGATATTGCAAACAAAAGATGTTCAAGCTGAAAGAGGACATCAATATCTTTGCCGATGAGGGCCAGACCCATTTGCTTTACAACATCAAGGCCGACCGCGTCATTGATTTTTCGGCAAAATATAATTTCAGGGACGCTCAGGGCAACAGCATCGGTTCGATCAAGCGTCGCGGCATGCGTTCGATCTGGAAGGCCAATTACGAGGTCTATGACGCGAATGACGTACAGGTCTTCAAGATATCCGAGGAAAGCGGCTGGGTGAAGGTGATGGATGCCCTGGTTGGCGAACTGCCGATCGTCGGTATGTTTACCGGATATTTCTTTAACCCGTCGTACATTATCGCCCGTATGGACGATTCGCCGGTCGCCCGTCTCAAAAAACAGCCCGCGATGTTTCAGGGGCAATTCCAATTGGAGCCGCTCGCCCAGTTTGGCGGCGAAGACGAGGTCAGGGTCCTGCTCGGTGCTCTGACAATGACGCTGCTCGAACGCATGCGTGGTTGATCTGGAGCATAAATCCTCGTTAGTAGAGCCGGTGCCGACGTCCTGAAAAAGTTATGAACTCAGTTCAGAATTTTCAATGGAAACAATTCGCTGCCCGGCTCTACAACAAGATCCTCGATACTGACGTTTTCGGACGGGCCGCTCAGACGGCCTTTTACTTTTCATTCTCGATCTTTCCGTTAATTCTCTTTTTGATAAGCGGCCTCGGCCTGCTCGTTTTTTCGGCTGAGGGCATCAAGGCCGAATTATTTGCCTATCTTGGGCAGGTGCTGCCCGGGACGGCATTTGAACTCGTCCGCAAGACCGCCGAGGAGATCGTCGTCAACAGTTCCGGCGGCAAAGTGACGCTCGGATTGGCGATCGCTCTTTGGTCGGCGTCATCGGGCGTTGACGCACTTCGCAATGCTCTGAACGCGGTTTACGAACTCAAAGAACGACGCACTTGGTGGCGTACCAAGTCAGAATCGCTGGGTGTCACGCTCCTGGTCACGGTCCTCGCCGCGGTCGCACTTACGATCGTGTTTTACGGATGGCAGGCGATCGGTTATGTTTCGCAGAAGATCGGGATCGAAAATGTGTCACCGCTTGTTTTGATCACGATCCAATGGATATCGATCATCGCTGTGATGCTGTTGGCGTGCGAGATAATTTACAATCTCCTGCCGGACCGCCGCAACAAACGCTGGCTTTGGGTTACACCCGGCGGCCTGGTCGCGATCAGCCTGTGGCTGCTGCTGACGAGCCTTTTCAAGCTTTACATCAGCTATTTCAACAGTTACGACAAGGCATACGGTTCACTCGGTGCCGTCATCATACTGATGTTCTGGCTGTATCTGACGGCAGTTGTCGCGATGGCCGGCGGGGCGATCAATTCGGTCCTTTCCGATATGGCCGAAGAGTCCGCGGAAGACGAAACTTAACGCCGCCGTGCCCGTTTATGCCTTGCAGACTATACGACACTTAAGCGAAATACTATGAATATCTCGATCGGACAACGATTCTCCACTTCACGCGAGGTCACCGACGGCCTCGTTCGCCAATTTGCCGAGGTTTCGGGCGACTATAACCCGATCCATCTCGACGACGAGTTTGCCAAAACCACCCGCTTCGGGCGGCGCATCGCTCACGGAATGCTCAGCGGAGCGTTCATCTCGGCCGTTTTGGGTAATGAATTTCGGGGAATGAAGATCGTTTATCTCTCGCAGACCCTAAAGTTCACGGCCCCGGTTTATCTGGGCGATACGGTGACCGCGACTGCCACCGTCACGTCGATCCGCGAGGACAAGGGGATCGTGACGCTCGAGACCGTGTGTACGAATCAAAATGGCGAAGTTCTGGTCAAAGGCGAATCAGCCGTCATGATCCTACCGGAATAGCATCGCGGCGTTTCGGCACGACTTCCCGGTCAAAAACACTCCGGAACCTGCGCCGCACACATCGCGAGCGACTTTCGGACGACGCTCGTCAAATGTTATCATCTGACTGTCCGCTTTAATTTATCCTATGTCATTGATGCTGCAAGAGATCGCCGAGCAACCTCTGGTGCTCGAACGAACGATCACGGCCGAGCGAGCGAAGATCGACCGTCTCGGAACATTTCTAAAGGGCCGCGAGATCGACCTTATCGTATTGGTCGCCCGCGGAAGTTCGGATAACGCCTCGCTTTTTGGCAGGTATTTGCTCGAGGTTACGACCGGTATTCCCGTGTCGCTCTCTGCCCCGTCGGTCTTTACACTTTATGGGGCAAAACTCGATCTTAGCCGGGCCTTGGTGATCGGCGTTTCGCAGTCCGGCGAAGGCTCGGACATTAATCTCGTTCTCGAAAGTGCCAAAGCGTCGGGAGCGTTCACGCTCGGGATCACCAACGAAGCCGGATCGACGATGGCGAATATCGCCGACGAGACGCTGCTGATACACGCCGGACGTGAAAAATCGGTCGCTGCCACCAAGACCTACACGGGTCAGATGCTGCATTTTTACCTTTTGGCATCGATACTCAAGGGACCAGCTCGACGAACGATCCCGGCCTATACGGAAGAAGCACTCTCGCTCAAGAGCCAGGTCGAAACGCTGGTCGAGCGTTACGTATTCATGGAAAATTGCGTGGTCGTCGGCCGCGGCATGAATTATGGCAACTCATACGAGTTGGCGCTGAAACTAATGGAAACCTGCTACGTCGTTGCCGAGCGGTTTTCATCAGCGGACTTTTTTCACGGGCCGCTCGCGATCGTCGAACGCAGATTTCCGGTAATAATGTTTGCACCCGGCGGCGTGACGAAAAAGAGTAATTTGGACCTTTTGGACAATCTGCGTGACCTTCACGCCGACTGTCTGGCAATAACGAACGACCCGGACATTGCGGCGATGTCGCCCAAGAGCTTGCAGTTGTCGCCCGAGATCGACGAGTTTCTGACTCCGATCCCGTTTATCGTGCCGGCACAGCTTTTCGCGGCATACCTTTCGACCGCGAAAGGGCTCGACCCTGACGCCCCGCGTTCGCTGAAAAAGGTGACGAAGACCATTTAGGGCTTTTGTAACCAAAATGCACGAATGAGACTTTACCCATTCGGAATTTTGACGATACTCGTCTTGCTGCTCACCGGCGGCGAGACTCTCGCGCAAAACCGGCCGTGCGATGTCGACCCGCTGACACTACAGTTTGAGGGCACACCGGTCGAACAGGCCAAGTGCCTTTTGCGGCCCAACGGCTACGGCGGCATTCTCGGCCCGGCACTTATCAAACTCCCGAACCCGCTTGAGCGGGCGGTCGGGACAAAGGTCACACTCTCCGCCTCAAAGCTGCTCAAATATCTGGCGTCGGCGAATATCAGCGAATCCGAGATCGGCGGGCCGCTCGACGGCTCGCTTGCGGCGGCGCAACTCCCGAACGGGCAGATCGTGCCGTCAATGTACTTTGTGATCCACGACACTTCGACCCCAAATCTTAAGGATGAGTTGTTCCCTGTCGATATGGACACCGACACTGCATGGCGGGGCAATAAATTGGCGGTTTGGATGAATTCGCCGGTCGCCCACGTATTTGTCGCGAGGACCGGAGTATCGATCACCGCGACGCCGTTCGGCCAGAGCGTGACAAAGGGCTGGGGGACCAAGTTTGCCCGCGAAAGGCTTAAGGCGGATGCGAAAGGGCTACAGATCCATATCGAATTAGTTCAGCCGCGGCGCCGTGATCCGCGGTCATCGAACCCCGAAAATGACCTCATCGCTCCCGATCCCGGCTTTTCAAAGGCGCAATACGACCGGCTCGCCCTTCTATATATGGCGGCGTCGGTCCGCCGCGGAACTTGGCTGATCCCTGCATACCACTCGGCGGTCGATGCCGGCATCAAGGACGCCCATGACGACCCGCAAAATTTTGACCTGAGTAGATTCGCCTCGTCGCTCGAACATCTGATCAAAGCTGTCAAATAGACCTCGATATGGCTGAGACCGCTCCAAGCCCGGTACTGATCTTTCGAAAAGCCGCCTGGGCAGCAGCCGTTGCCGTCATCTTTTTGGCCGCGACGATGAAGCCCCTTCTTTTTGTCGCCAATCAGCGGCTGAGCCCGCCCGATATTCTGTTTCCCGCCGCGTTCGTGTTGATGCTGGGGGCCGTTGCGGCTCGCCAACTCAGGCTCAGGTTCGACCGGGCGTATGTTTATCTGGCGGCGTATTTCGCGGCGATGTTGGTCTCGAGCGTCTTTTCGGTCGACCCGCGGACCAGCTACCTGCGGCTCGCCGGCGAAATGTACCTCCTCGGCCTCGCCGCGTTGATAATCGTTCAATTAGACAGCGAGGCCCGCCTCAAACACGCAGTTTACGCATGGCTCGCCGGGACAGTTCTCGCCGTATCGATCGCTATCATCTCGTTATCCCTATATTACGTCAGCCCCGACAATTGGCTGTTGGCACATACGCTCTATACTTTCGGAGCGGTTCCGGTGGTCAATTTCCCGCGGGTCTCTTCGACGATGATATCGGCGAGCATGTTCTGCAATTTCCTGACGGTCGGCATCGCTCTTTTGTATTTGGCCCGCGAAAGATCTTGGGTCAGCCGCCGAATTTTCATTTTGTCACTCGCGGCGTCAGTGCTGGCGGTAATTTCGACTATCTCGATCGGCATCGGCGGCGTCGCCCTTGTCATTGGGGCCTGTACGTATCTGACAAGATCGCTGACCAGGCCGCGTTTGGCAAAGGCGTCACTGGTCATCGGTATCGCGGCGGCGGCGGTTTTCTATTTTATGAGTTTTGCGGCTCTCAGACCGCACGCGACCTCGCCGTTCTCGATAGACCTTCCCGTGATCGGAAATATCCAGCCATCATCGAGGGTTCTCGTCTGGATCGCGTCGTTCAAGACCTTTGCCGACGACCCGCTGACCGGAAAGGGCCTTGGCCAACCAGCATGTGCCGTTTCATTTGAGAATACCGACGGCTCTTACAGCATGCTCACCGATGCTCACAACATCTTTCTGAGCGTCGCGGCACAGAGCGGAAGTTTAGGCCTCGCGGCGATCCTGGCGTTGAGTCTTTATCTGTGGAGGCTCGGTAGGCGGTCCGACGACCCGTCGGTCAAGCTGGTCTGGGCGGCGTTCGTGTCCGCGTTTCTCTATCAAGGGATGGTCGGCGCGTATGAGGATACACGTCACCTTTGGATATTCATCGGCATTCTGGTCGCGGCGTCAGATCTCGGCGGCCGCGCGGAGCAGAGCCTCGCGCATGGCACCGGCGTTAGACCAGCGTAATTCGACCTGTTTGGCGAGGGCGGTTTCAAACACCGCGGCGATCTTGATCGGAATGTCCGGCACCCTTTGCACGATCGGGATGATCGGTTTTTCAAAGATGGCCTTTACGGTTTCCGAGATACCGGCCTTTGGCCCGATATCGAGGGCGTGAGCACCTGTTAAGAGGCTATAAGCGGTCATACCGACCGCGTAGAGGTCCGAAGGCGGCCGAACCTCCTTAAAGTCCCTGACCTGCTCAGGCGGCATATATGCGATCGTACCGGCCACATCGCCGACCATCGTAACGCCGCTCATTCCCGTCTGCTTGAAACTCTTAGACAGTCCAAAATCGGTCAGCTTTGCCTGGGCACGCGGAAACTCGCCCTCGATAAGGATGTTTTGTTCCTTTATGTCCCGGTGGACGAACCCGAGCGAATGGGCAAAATCGAGTGCCGCAAGCGTCTGCTCGATGATCTGAACGACCTCTCTGAAGTTCATCTTGCCGCCGCGATGTTTCGCGAGGCGTGAAGCATCCATTCCCGAGATAAATTCCGTTACGAGATAGACGATGCCATTGTGGGTGCCGTGCTCGATGTAGCTGACGATGTTAGGGTGCCGGAGGGCCGATGCGACCTCGATCTCACGCAGAAAACGCTTCAGCGACTGTTCACTGACCGCGACCTCGGGCAAAAGCGTCTTGATCGCGACGGCCTGTCCAGTTTTTTCCGACCGGGCAAGCATCACGCTGCCCATCCCGCCCTGGCCGATCACCCGGATCATCTGATAATTCGGGATTGGCTGTGGATTTTTCTTCAGCCGCTCGCGGCAATCGTCACAAACGTAGGTGAGTTTGGCCTGCGGGTTTGACGCCTCGACACTCGCCGGAATACCGCAGTTCAAACAGGCGACCGACACCAGCGAGGGGTGCGTCTCGCCAAACCCCTGTGCCGATGCCGAAACCTCGGCCGGATCGGCCGCAACCTCGACCTCAAGCACGGTCTCGCCGCCCTGAATGCGGTCACCGCTCTTCAAATAGGCGGTCTCGACCCGCAATCCGTTGACAAATGTCCCGTTCGTCGACCCGAGGTCACGCAGAAACGCCTGCGGCGGGGCGATCTCGATCAAACAATGGTGACGAGAGAAAAATCGGTCTTGCGGAAGACAGAACTGCGCGTCCTCGCTTCGACCGATCATAAATGTATCGTGTTGATCGAATGTAAAGGAACGCCCCGTTTGTGGACCAGCGATGACGTTTAGGCTGACTCGCATCGGCTAGATTATAAATGATTTAGGGCTATCTGGCTATTAATCCTAAAAACAGGAATACCATCGAGGCCAAAAACGTGACGACGCCGAGGACCATACCGCCGATCGCCAAACCGCGTCCGCCGTAGCGGCCGGGATCGTTATCGGCATTCTTCATACCCAAAAAACCTACGATCGCCGCCGGCAAGCCGAGCCAGACGCCGCCGTAGCAGCAGACCATAAAGAACGCCAAAATGCCGAGCACGAGCGAGATCGTTGGCAGTGTTTGATCCTTGGATTGGGAAAATCCCTGGTTATTGAATTGCGGCTGCAGGTTGGATTGGTCCTGCCACATCATCGGCGGTTGTGCAGATTGCGGCTGCTGCCAATTCGTGGGATTGGTGGCACGCGGGTCGTTCATCATCACCGTCGGAGGCGAATCGTCAAACGGCCTCGATCGCGGGTCGTCGGCAAGCTGCATCAGCAATTCGCCGTCATCGAGACAGAAATTCAGGTGCTCATCAACGTACGATTTGCTGCAGCGGGGACATTGCTTCATCAGTTTGGCGTTCTATTTACGCAATTCGAGATTCTTGAACCCGATCTTGACAGCATCGCCCGAATACAGCCCGACTACGCCGCCTTTGTAACCGTAGACATTCTTGATCGAGTTGACCATCGTGCCGTTGATGTAAAGCTCGATCTTGTCGGTCAGATCACGTACCTCGAGCGTATTTTCCTGAGAGCCGTCCTTGATCAGATCGGATTTAGTCCAGGTAACGACGGTATCTTCTTTGCCCGGCGAATGGTGAACGATCCGGTATTTTTGCTTCTTGGTGTCGATCAGGAACGCGTAACCCTGCTGTAGCGGGGTCGGATTGCTGTGAAAGACGATGTTGTAGCCGAGACGCGAGTCGGCGTTATCGACGTTTCGAAGCGTCACGGTCGTATTTGCCGATTCGGTCTGAGCGGTGTCCGCCGGTGCGGCAAGCACGTAGTAATAGCCCTTTTGTTTAGCGGCCATCATAAATTCGCCGCCGGACATCTCGGTCGTACCAAATGCCGAAAACGGCCGCACCCATTCCGATAGATCGACCTTTTCGACGTCTGACCGGTCCGACGTACTCGTCGTGGAACTCGTCGACGGTGAGCCCGACGGTGTCGTGCTGACCTTCTTGGTCTGGCTCGACGATGAATTTGAGTTGCTGGTCGTCGACGAATTTGAAACGTTTTCCGCCTGAGATCCAACAAAAATGAGAAACGCGACCCCGCCGCCGCCGCACAGCAGTACGACAAAACCGAGTATCGCGACCACCCAGATCCAGGTCTTCGACGATTTTTTCGGCTGCATCGAATATTGACCCGCCGGTTGCTGCTGACCGGTATTCCAACCGCCCGGCTGTACCTGCTGACTGGGCATTGACGGGTTTGGCTGCGTCGGCCGGACCTGATTCATTATCACGGTCTCGGGCATCGACGATCCGGCCGCCTGGGTCAGGACGCTGCCGTCATCGAGACAGAAATTGAGATTTTCGTCGGTATAGGTCTTATTGCAACGTGGACAGATCTTCATCGTTATTACCTCGGTTCGGCCGCGGCCGCGTTCAGCCGCATTCGGAATGCAAGTATTATACGCATAGACCGGCAAAAGTGCGACTATTTAACAACGCATTACGTTAGAGATTTGTTCCGCAATTCGGCAGCACCTAACTAAAGTGAGATGCCGCACCGGCCGCAAAATTTGATATGGGCCGGATACGTGCTCGAGCACCGGCGGCAAATACGTTCGGCCTGCTGCGGCTGAGGTTTTTGAAAATTCGAGGTAAACCCGACCGGTTGACTCATCGGCTGCACGGCCGGGGCGATATTCAGCCCGCAGCGGCCGCAAAATCGGGCTCCGTCCTGGAGCCTTGCCGAGCATCTCGGGCATGGGAAAGTTCCGGTCGCGTCGCCCGGCGACAGCATTACGAACGAACCGCTGCCGCATCGCCCGCAAAATTTGACGCCCTCGGCAAATTTCGATCCGCAGTTCGAGCACGCGACGATGCCGGGCATCACACTTGACTGCGCCGAACCGGCCGAACTCGTCCCCTGCGACGAAGACGGTTGGCTGGCCGTGCCGTGAGGCGGCCTCAGTTGAGCCTGGATAACCTGTTCATTGGCACCCTCACGGACCTCGATGACCCGTTCGTCGTCACGTTCACCGGCCTTTGAGACCCTCAGGATATGGCGGCCCGCGGGGATGTTCGTCAGTACTACACGGCCTGAACTGCCGACGCTGCCCTTTCGCTCGTCGTTGACATAGACCTCAGAGTTGACCGGGGCGAGCACGACCAGCCGCGACGCACCGGCCCGCTTGCTCTCATCGACGTCCTCAGCGGCCTGTTCGAGGTCCGCGATCCACTCAGAAACGGATTCAGGGCGCTTTGACGGATCGATCTCAAGCGCACGCATTATCACGCGCTCGACGTCGGCCGGAATATCCGAACGGATCGACGACAGCGGTGCCGGCGTGTGCATGATCTTTTGCATCACTAACTGCATCAGATCGCCCGTAAAGGGCGTCTTACCGCCGAGCATCAGATACGCGATAGTCCCGAGCGCATACAGGTCGGCCCGCTTATCGACGCCCATTTCCGGCTGCATCTGCTCGGGCGACATAAATTCGGGCGTGCCAATGATACCGCGGGACGAGGGCGTGGCGTTCGAACTGGTGTCCGTCACGGTCTGATTGACGATCTTGGCCAGGCCAAAATCGCCGACCTTGACGAAGCCGTCACCGCCCTTGCCCTTTTGCATGATAAAGATGTTGGCCGGTTTGAGGTCGCGATGCAGAATGTTGAGGTCATGGGCCGCGTCAACGCCGTCCGCGATCTGCCTCAGCAGCCGAACGGCACGCTTGACCGGCAGTGTTCCCTCCCGGCGCAGCAGCCGATGGAGCGTTTCGCCTTCGACGTACTCCATCACCAAATAAAAAATGCCCTCGGCGGTTTCGCCAAAATCGGTGACGCTGACGGTATTTGGGTGCTGTATCGACGCTGCGGCCTGTGCCTCGCGTTCAAAACGGGCGATCGCCTCGCCTTCCTGCAGGTCGTCACTGCTCAGAATGTCCTGCCGGACCGTTTTGACGGCGACCATTCGTGTATCAAACTTTTTGTCGCGGGCCAGATAAACCTGTCCCATCGCACCGCGCCCGAGACGGCTCTCAAGAAAGTACCGCCCCGCAAGCAGCTGCGAGCCCGGAAGCGAAATACGCGTCTGAACCGAATCGGTCGGACACGTCTCCAGATCATCCGGAAAGCAAAGTTCGCATTTGGGACACTCTCTCATCTTGTAGAATATCTTGCCGTCAGAGCGCACAATTTCCAAATCAGGAACGTTGTTCAAGAAAACTTTTTGCGTTTTTTGGACTTTTTGATTCTTTTTGCTATACTTCGATTTCGATTTGGGTCGATAGCTCAGTCGGTAGAGCAGCGGACTCTTAATCCGCGGGTCACAGGTTCGATCCCTGTTCGGCCTACCAGATCAACAAAAAAGCCGCCGGAAACTCTCCGGCGGCTTTTTTGTTTGGCCTGGCTTCCTTTTCGGGCCTCAAACTTGATCGCGCCACTTCAGGACTTCTTCGCGAAGCAGCGGATTTTGCTGAAAGCTGCCGGTCTGGCCGTGAGCGGCGGTCGCCCTCTGAATGTGCCAATAACTCAGCCCAAGTTTCCCGACCGCCCGCAAATAGTGGCTGCGGGCTCGAAACTTGCCGCTGAAAAGGCCGCTGATCAGCCACGACGAACTCTTGAACGCCGAGGTCGCCGTTTCGCCAAGCTCGGGCGAGATCAGGCCGCGGGCAATATCGATCGCCAGCATCTCTTTGAGTATCTTGTTCTGCCGCCGCATCACCCACAAGGCAAATCCGGCGATGATCAGGAAGAATGGTATCTCGAGGATAAGGTATCCGACCAAAAATCCCTCAAATCCGCCGACCACCGCCATGCCGTTCCAGATCGCATGCAGCGTGACCGCACCGATATAACCCACCAGCGGCAGCAGGATGCGAACAAAGGTATTGTGCGATTCGCGGGCGATCCCGCAGCCGATACCGGTCATCGCCGTAAACGACACGTGGGCAAACGGCGACAAAATGCCGCGAAGGAAAAAGATGACCGCCAACGCCCCAAATCCGCCGCCCGAAAGAGCACGGCCGTAATAGAGCACGTTCTCGACCGTGGCAAAGCCGAGCGCGATGACGCCCGCAAAGACGATGCCGTCGAGAATGTCGTCAAAATACTTGCGGAAAAATATCAGCAGGACGACCAGCCCGAGGCCTTTCGAACCCTCTTCGAATATCGGAGCCGACAGCACCGCACCGACGAATTGTCCCGCCTCAGGCGAAACGGCCGCTCCGACCGCCACGCCGAAGACCGTATTGATGACAAATGACACGATGACGGCCACCAGAGCCCCCCACGCGAACGCAAGCGCCAGCAGCCAGAGCGGTTCGGGATCGTACCGGTCGAGCCACACGAGCGGGATGAGGTAAATTACCGCCGGAACGAACGCTACGACCGATGCGATGACCGCGGCAACCGGGCCGAC
>JBGAOU010000014.1:0-98800 GCA_044221625.1 Pyrinomonadaceae bacterium
GTTTTGGACGCTTTGAGGCAGATAATCGACCCCGATCTGCGAAAGGACATTGTTACGCTCGGATTTATTCGCGACATGGAGATCAGCGGCGGGGACGTTTCGTTTACGATCATGCTGACCACGCCGGCATGCCCAGTCAAGGAAGAGATGGAATCTGACGCGACCGCGATCGTCTCAAACCTCGAAGGCGTCACGAGCGTCAAGGTCCGGATGGACGCCGAGGTCCCGCAGGGCCGCGGCATCGCCAACAATGTCGCCATTCCGGGTGTCAAGAACATCATCGCCGTGAGTTCGGGCAAGGGCGGCGTCGGCAAATCGACGGTCGCGGTCAACCTCGCTGTCGCACTTGCCGCCGACGGGGCCAAGGTCGGTATCATGGACGCCGACGTTTATGGCCCGAATATCCCGATGATGCTCGGTTCAGGCTATGACCAGCCCGAGGTCGAAAACGGCCAGCTTCGCCCGGTCGAGGCCCACGGGATCAAGATGATATCGATGGCCGTACTCGTTCCGCGTGACAAGCCGATGATCCTTCGCGGGCCGATGCTGCACGGCGTCGTCCGGCAGTTCTTGTCGGATGTTAATTGGGGCGAGCTCGACTATTTGATCGTCGATATGCCGCCCGGGACCGGTGACGTACAGCTCAGCCTCGCGCAGCTTGTGCCTGTGCAGGGTGCCGTCCTTGTGACAACGCCGCAGGCCGTTTCGTTGTCCGACGTACGTCGGGCGGTCAAGATGTTTGAAACGGTCAATGTACCGGTGCTCGGCGTGATCGAAAATATGTCGTACTTTATCGCACCCGATACGGGCAATAAATACGAGATATTCGGCAGCGGCGGCGGTCAGATGCTGTGTGACGAATACGGCCTCAATCTGCTCGGCGAGGTGCCCATGGGAATGGAGGTCCGCGAGGGCGGCGACAACGGTGTCCCGGTGGTCGTGTCGTTCCCCGATTCGCCGCAGGCCAAGGCATTCAGAAAGGTCGCTGAAGAGGTCGCCCGCCAAGTGTCGATCGAGGCGATGAAGCCGGAACTTGTCATTATGACCCGCAGTCAGTAACCGTCAGCGGGGCGGTCGATATTGACAAAACGCGAAGAATTGTTAATATTGATTTTAATGTAAGGATTCGCCCGGGCGGATCGTTATTATTGAGTAAAAGGAGTCATAAATTTTATGTCAGCAGTCGCAGCACCGTCATGTGATCTAAATGTTACCGAGGCCGCATCGATCGAGATCAAAAAGTTCTTGGCGTCGGAAGAAGACCTGCCGGAAACGGCCGGGCTCAGGGTTCGCGTCGTTCCGGGCGGATGTTCGGGATTTCAGTACAGCCTTAATATCGAGGAAGAGTCGCGCCAGGGTGATTTCGTCCTGGACAAGTACGGTATCAAACTGTTTGTCGATATGTTTTCGGCACAGTATCTCGACGGTGTCGTGGTCGATTACACGTCGAACATGATGGGTTCGGGCTTTACGTTCGAAAACCCGAATGCGACCGGCGGCTGCGGCTGCGGCACGTCTTTCTCAGCGTAATTTGCGTCTGAGATCCAACATTGATACGAGGCCGGAATTGTTTTCCGGCCTTTTTTCTTTTAATTTGGAATGCCGCCGTGATTAGTTATGTCTTGAAGTATCACAGGACAACTGAAGGGACGCTGAAGGCGGGGTGGAGAAGATGGGATGAGCCGATCTAAGGGGCGGCTTTTCCCATTTTCAGCGCGTTTGCAATCTGGCCGCCTATAAGTGATAATGATGGTTAGCTTTGGTAGAACGAATAATCAACAAATAGTTCGGCGTAAGTTTGCAGCGTTGGTTTTTGGTACAACGCGGCTATTTGTTGTTTATATTGGATAGGTGAGCCGTTCACCGCTTTCCACCCTATCCTCGTTCTTGATCTAAATAACGGAGAACTAATTGATGAATTTTAAGATGACCTTTCTCGTAGCGGTATGCACGTTGCTTGCCGCGACTGTTTTTGACGGAACCGCAATGGCGCAGCAGCGGGATCGGGTTGTAAAAACAACATCCAGCCAACCGACCAATCAGCCGCCGGTATACACACCGGCTCCGCAGGACAGTTCGAGAACGACGTCTTCGTCGCGGCCGACGCTCACAAATCAAATTGTGGTCGTCAACCCATCGACGCCTGAAAAGCCGATGGTCAAGAAGACCGCGTCATCAATGTCTACCGCCGGCTTTGCCGCCGGCCGCACCGCATACGGTGCAGGCATCAGTGCGAAGATCATGGCGGGGATCCAGGCCCGTTACGGCATTCCATACCTTTACGGATCGACCGGCCCCAATCGCTACGATTGTTCGGGATTTGTCTGGAGCGTGTTTAACGAAGCGGGTGTTCCGTTCACTCGTGCGAGTGCCCGCAGCCTGTGGTCGATGTCCGAGGAAGTTTACGGCGATGACCGATTCAAGTTTGGAACGCTCGTGTTCCTCAACGGACTTGGACATATGGGGATCGTTGCTGACGAAAACGGCTTTTACCACGCTTCGTCGAGCAAAGGGATCACATATTCGCCGTTCAAAGGATACTGGTCGAGCCGCATTGTCGGTTTTCGTAAGCTGAATCCGCAAGGCGGGTCGGTCGATCCGACGGAAAGATAGTTTTCATTGAACAAGAACAAAGAAAGGCCCGGCATCAACGAATGCCGGGCCTTTTGCATTTTGGGGCGTTGATCAGACGATAAAGCCCGGACGCGAATGCGGATCTTTACGTTCGTAGACCACGGCGATCTTGTCGATCGCAACATAGGCCACCTCGCCCGACTCGTCCCTGAGATAGACCACACCGCCCTTCACGTCGATGACCTCGCCGCAAAACGTCGCGTTAACACCGCATGTCACGTCGACGTTCTTTCCCATCAAATTTCTCAAAAGCTCTTCCATTCAAGACCACCCGCTGATTACCGATATTCTCACTTAACTCGAACCAATATCTTACATTCTTCTCGATAAAAGCGCGAGACTTCTAACACGACGCTCTATGAAAATGATCAGTTTCCGGCACAACACCAATGAGTGCTAACAGTGTTGACGTAACAACAACAATGTTATACAATCTTTTTGTCTTTGAGGCGTCCCCCGACGCCTCACTCGTAGAAGATCTTAAAACATCCCTCACCCTTTCGGCCTATTCGGAGTCGGAGAATGAACAAATTATTTATCGTTGGAGCGCTTTTATTGACGGTGCTTGCCGCGGCTTTCGTTGTGCCGACGCGGACGGCCGGGCAAAAGGGCGGCGTGTTGAGGGCGGCCGACCCGGTGCCTAACCGATACATTGTCGTTTTGGACAAGGATAACCTTGGCGATGACGCGTTTGACTACGTGGTCGAGTCCCAGGGCAATTATCTGACGTCCGTTTATGGCGGCAGCGTCAAGGATGTATTTGCGAGTGCGTTCAAAGGGTTGGTCGTTGAGATGACGCCGGACGAGGCGGCAAAGATGAATGACGATCAAAGCGTCGTTTCGATCGAAGAGGACGGTTACGTCTCCGTTTCATCGACCGAAGCAGGAGCGCCGTGGCACCTCGATCGAATTGATCAGAGGTCGCTGCCGCTCGATACGACTTACAACTACTCGGCGACTGGCGCGGGTGTACACGTATATGTTCTGGATACGGGTATTCGCACTTCACATGCCGATTTTGGCGGCCGAGCAAATGTCGTTTTTGACAATATTGGAGACGGCGGTAATGGTAACGATTGTCACGGCCATGGAACGCACGTAGCTGGTATTGTCGCGGGTTCGACCTACGGTGTGGCGAAAAGCGCTTCGGTGCATGCTGTGCGTGTCGTTCCATGCTCGGGCTACGGTCAGATCTCAAATCTTCTGTCAGGCGTTAATTGGGTCACGGCAAATCGCATTAATCCGGCAGTTGCCAACATCAGCCTAACGGCACCGGGATCGTCGCCCGCACTCGAGTTGGGTATCAACAACTCTATCGCGTCCGGCGTTACGTACACCATTGCTGCCGGTAATCAAGCGGCTGACGCATGTGGATTCACGCCCGCACGAACGTCGAATGCACTAACCGTCGGAGCTACAGCGAACGACGACAGTAGGTGGTTGGGATCGAACTTTGGTGCATGCGTTGATATTTTTGGTCCTGGCTTCAATGTAACGTCGCTCTCAAACGCCAGCGATGTTGACGTGCGTACGATGACTGGAACGTCAATGGCGGCACCGGTCGTTGCGGGCATCGCGGCGCTTTATCTGTCGACCAGCCCCACAGCTTCTCCAGCGACAGTAGCGACTGCTATTAAGAATGCTGCAACTAACGGCGTAGTAACACAAGCGGGAACAGATTCGCCGAATATGCTTGCGTACTCGGCATTTTCCGTCAGTCCGACACCAACGCCGACGCCGGCGACGACGGTCACAATTCGCAAACGCCGACAGAATACGACTACTTCATCGCCTAACGTAGCATTCCCTTATAGTGCGACAAACCTCGCGAGCTCGAATTTTGCCTTGACTGACAACGCTTCTTATTCAGATCCAAATGTAGTGGTTCCCTCCGGGCACACAATGGTCATGGTCGACGAGGAGCCGGTTGTTGGATGGATGTTAACTTCTATAAATTGCACCGAAACGTCAGGAATAACTAACTCAACGATCGATCTTGCGAACGGGGCGGTGAACATCGTCGCTGAGCCCGGCGAGCAGATCGACTGTACGTTTACGAGCGAACCACTCGCACCGTCCGCGGCATTTGTTTCGATCAGCGGACGAGTCATTGATGGACGTGGCTATGGCATCCGAAACGCCGTGGTAAATGTAATTAGTTCCGACGGATCCGTTCGCACAGTAAATACATCTTCATTTGGATATTTCCGAATTGAAGACGTAGAGGTTGGAGCCACATATGTCGTGATGGTGGCACACAAGCGGCATAACTTCAGTTCGTTAGTCGTCGCCCCGTTGGATGAGATCTCAGATATGCAGATAGTTGCTATAGAATGAACACAATTTCCTAATTATGGATAAGAGCAGAGCTGCCCATACCGGCAGCTTTGTTCGTTTATAGCATCATGTTTGACGATGAATTGAAAGAATTGAAGCGTCGAGACACGTTTGAGGGAATCTCGTTTTTTTTCGAAATTTGCTGTGCAAAACAATAGACTTTTTTCGTTCCACACTTTGATAGTCATGGGATTTAAGACCGTCTATTTGTTTGGAAATGAAAAGAGCTGTTCGAGAAAAATGTTGACTTCGTTTGAAGCTTTGTGTTACTAAATGAAGTAAGGGAATAATTTAGCCACTGGGCCCTGGTCGTTTTGGGCGCTTTTTTGGCTTTGATTTTTTTGCGGAATATTTGGTGGATTAGCACTTTGGATGCTTAGATCAGGGATCCAGATAGTTTCGCAGACGGACCCGAATTCACAGCTTAGCTCGAATTCTCATATCGAGGTCGTATGTATTTAACGAATTCAAAATTTCATCAAAAACTCGCCACATTTAGCGTTTCCGGTGCCATCGTATTGGCATTCATTGCGCTAGTATTTTCTACCACAGCTTTAGCTCAAAAATCATTCGCACCATTGGCTGCGGCGGATATCGATCAATGCCGAAATGGAACTTTTGCGGTGCCGGATGTTTGCACCGGTAGTGCTTGGGTTAACGGTAACGCAAACAGCATACAGGCCCATTGGGCAGAGAGCCAATTCATCGCTTATAGGATCAAAATAAGTGGACTCACTCCCGGACCAACGGTAAATTCGTTGACGATAGGCTACGATATCCTGCAATCAGGAAAACGCGGCATCGATTATTTGGGGACATTCAATGCGACCGAAGCAACGGCCGATCCGTGTTCCGGACAGGGTTGCTTTACCGGGTCGCCGACCAGTACCATTGCGATCCCTGCGGATACTGTAACGGTAACCAGCCAGATCAACCCGAACACTAATCTCCCGATCGTTCAAGTTCCGGGGCAATTCACGATGTGGGGAGCAAATCTCTTAAGTGTTGCCTATAAGCCGTACGGCGGAGGCAACGAACGCAAGATCACGGTTACATTCGCGGCGACCAGCACTGACGCGGTCATAGCATGGGGCGGCCATATTGCCTGGATCGGCGATTGGGGGGCTGGTAATTCTGCAAGCAGCATTAGCGGCAGTCCTTACCATATGCGGATCGACAACCTCAACAATAGCGGCGGCAACCAAGATCGAGCTCTTCAGGCTGCTGCGGTTATTCCGTCCGGTGCGGTCTTTGTCAAGAAACTGGTCAATACGCTTGATAGCACCGGGAGCTCAGTCACTGCATTTCCGTTCACGGCGACTGCCAATTTTGGACCGACTTTATTCTCTTTGATCGATGATAACTCAGGCCCCGGCGTCGATACCCAGCAAAGTCAAGCGATCATAAATTTTGGTGCCGGTAACACGATCACTGTGAACGAAGGGCCTTTGACAGGCTGGACTCTTGCCGACGTAGATTGTGTTGAGAGCGGTGTTCAGGATTCAACCAAGAGCCCTTCACTGGGACCTGCAAGTATAATTGTGCAGCTCGGCGAGGTTGTTACGTGCACGTTTACGAATACCCAGCTCGTTCCAAGTGCCTCAAATGTGGCGGTTGCAGGGCAAGTATTTGATCAGTTCGGACGACCACTGTCGCGGGTGACGGTATCGCTGACGGATATTCACGGTGCAACTCGATCGGTGATGACCGGCAGTTTGGGTTACTATCAGTTTAACGAGGTGGAATCCGGACAGGTTTACGTGATCAGTGCGTCGGGTGGGCGCCATACGTTCCAAAGTCAGGTTATATCTGTTGGTGATGATATCTTCGGTTTTGATATCATTGCTAACTAGCACCTAGGAAGGTAATTAAGAAAGGGCGTATAACAGATTGGTTATACGCCCATTTTTTTAGTAGCCATTCTCCATTTCCTGAGCGAAATTGCACGAGCCGGAAAACCTCGAGTGATCAAAGCATGCGTTCGGTCGCATAGTTGCGATCACGCTTGCAGACGGCGAACTGCGAGCGGGCGAGTTGCACTAAATGCACAACTCCGTTCCCTCGTAAATTCCGCCGTCGTTACGATCATCTGGTCATTGCCGTATCATTTTACAAGTATTACCTCACGGTTCGCGGCATGAAGTTGTCATTAGGATTCTCTGCGAATTCACTGCATTCGACAGCACGGCGGATCTACTCTGCGTGGAGTTGATTGAACGACATTTTTCGCCCCAAGGGACGTTGGTATGTGCGAGAATCAGGTCTATTCCCGTGACGAGTTCGGTCAAACGGTGCTAAACCTGAAGCCTGCGTGGCCATCTCAAGCATCTAGGATGACCGGTCGAGTTAGGACATTAGAAATTCGACGATTCCGGCATCCACGAAATAGATTGCAACGGCTAATCTTACAGCGGCGGGCCCTATTTCGGATCGAAGATCTGCATCGTCGACCGCCGGCCGGACATCGCCCATTTACTTCGCGAGTTTTGCGAGGCGGCACTCGACGCTGCGGCGGCACCGGCTGTTTGAAATGATAGTGCGGCTGCGATAACCGCGAGGTCGCTGTCGGACTCTGAGATCTCGGGAGCTTTATGGCGTTCGTTAAATCGCGGGATGAAGCCCGTATCGAGCTTGCCGTCGATAAACTCCTGATCGTCCATCAACGCCCGAAAGAAAGTCAGTGTGGTTTTGATACCGCCGACCTCATACTCCATCAACGCCCGCCGCATACGGTCGATCGCCTCGTGACGGGTCCGCGCATGAACCGCCAGTTTTGAGATCATCGGATCGTAGTAGATCGAAACATCAGCACCCTCGTAAACGCCTCCGTCATCGCGAACGCCCGGGCCGTGCGGCAGCCTGAGACGTGTAATGCGTCCCGGCGACGGCATAAAGTTAGCGTCAGGGTCCTCGGCATAAACACGGCATTCTATCGCGTGGCCGTTTATCCGGACGTCGTCCTGGGTAAATGACAGCTTTTCGCCCCAGGCGACATTGATCTGCTCCCGGACGAGATCAAATCCCGTGATCAACTCGGTCACCGGGTGCTCGACCTGCAGGCGGGTATTCATCTCAAGGAAATAGAACGACTTATCGACATCCGAGACAAGAAACTCGACCGTTCCGGCGCCCACATAATTAACGGCTTTTGCGACCTTGACCGCGCATTCGCCCATCGCCGTGCGAAGTTCGGCCGAATCTATCGGCGAAGGGGCCTCTTCGACGACCTTCTGATGGCGTCGCTGGATCGAACATTCGCGTTCGGCAAGGTAAACATGATTCCCGTGCGTGTCGGAAAATACCTGTATCTCGATATGCCTTGGGCGAACGACTGCCTTTTCGACATAGACCGCATCATCACCAAATCCGGCAAGGGCCTCCGACTGGGCACCCTCGAGAGCGGATTTGAGTTCGGACTCGTCGAATACCAGTCGCATGCCTTTGCCGCCGCCGCCGGCAGACGCTTTCAGCATCACCGGATAGCCGATCTCCATTGCGGTCGCCTTGGCCTCGTCAAACGACTTTAACGGCTCGGTCGTGCCGGGTACGATCGGCACGCCCGCCTCGATCGCGATCTTTCGGGCCGACATTTTTCCGCCGAGGCCTTCCATCGCCTCGGGCGGCGGGCCGATAAATGTGATCCCTGCCTTTGTTACCTCGCGGACAAACTCAGCATTCTCGGACAAAAAGCCGTATCCGGGATGGATCGCCTCGGCCCCGGAACGCTTGGCGACATCGATTATCTTGTCATAGCGAAGGTAGCTCTGGGCCGATGCCGGCGGGCCGATATTGTAGGCTTCGTCGGCCATTCGCACGTGGAGTGCTTCCTTGTCGGCGTCGGAATAGACCGCTACGGTCGCGATCTTCATTTCGCGGCAAGCCCGTATGACCCGGCAAGCGATCTCGCCCCTATTTGCTATTAATATCTTTTTGAACATTTATTCGATTACTGAATTGCCCTGATTTCTCGGGTCATATCTGACCGCGACCTTTGCCCCTGGAGCATAACTCACAGGATCATTCTGCTGTTCGCGGGTAAGTATCGCCGAGGATTCGAAGTCAACTCCGTTCAACGTATATGAATACATAGCGACTTCAGCCCCGTCGGCGTCGAAATATGTGTCGATAATGACGCCATCGGTAATGCGTCCCGTCGTCAGGAGTTTTTGACGCCATTCATCGGGATCGAGCGGCCTTTTTCTTAGAACCTTATCGAGAAAGCCCATCTCTAGTCCATTTCCAGCGGCGGCTTACCGTATTTGGCACGAAGTTTGTTGATCGCTGCCAAAACGGTCGGCCGTTGGATGATCCGCGCCTCGATCGGCCGTTTTCCGGGAATGTCGAGCATGATCAGTCCGAGCAAAATGGTCAAAATGCCTTGTCCAGGAACGCCCGGAAGTGACAGCACTATCCCTAAAAGGATCAGGAACACGCCCAGGATATTCTTTAAAATTACCGCTCCCCAACGTACGAGCCACGGACTGTCCGGCAAGAAATCGCGCTCATAATGGGCGGCAAAATAATGCGGCGGGATCTTGACCATAACGATCGCGATCGCTGCAAAACTGACCGATAGCGATACGAGAAACAGCGTAACGCCCAGCGCGACATTGCCAAGCGTTATCGAACTCCAAAAACTGCTGATCCATTCGGTCATTTAACCTCCGGCGGTCCCTCGAGTTTGCGAAACTCGGTCCAAATAAAGAACATACGATGGATCAGCGTCCAAACCGATCCCACCGCCAGGACCCACAGCACCTGAGGCATCCGATTTGCGAAGAAGCTGGTCGATTCCCAATTCCAGGTCGAGAGCGAGCCGATGATAAACAATACGACCCGTTCCGGCCGCTGCAGGAAGCCGACGTTTGCTTTGACGCCGAGCCCTTCGCTGCGGGCGGTCGTGTAACTGACCATCACCGACGCCATCAACCCGACACCGCCTAAAAATACGTTCAAAAGAGAATGCTGGGGTGAATTGCCGGCGTAAAAGATCATTATTCCGACAAAAACCACCATATCGGAAAGCCGGTCGAGCGATGAGTCGAGAAAACTGCCGAATTTGGTCACGCGGCCCGAAAGTCTGGCGACGTTCCCGTCGAGCATGTCAAAAAGATTAGCGACAATAAGGACGATGCCCGCCCAAAAGAACTCGCCGAGCCCGAACAGAACCCCGCAACCGATATTGATCGTAACCCCGATGGTGGTCAGGATATTTGGTGAAATACCGGCAGACGCAAGTCCGCGGACCATCGCGTTGATGATCCGCATTGCTCCTCGTCCTATTTCGGCTCCCAGCATATGACTTTGGTGATCTCGGCTTATTTTTCCTGGTCGTGGATCGTCGTCAGACGGCTTATCTCGAAGTTGCGCCAGCCGGTAGGCGTCTTGACCTTGATCTCGTCACCCTCTTCCTTTCCCATAAGTGCCTGGCCGATCGGCGAAACGGTCGAGATCAGGCCATTTTCAGGGGCACTCTCCTCCGAGGTGACAAGCCGGTAGGTCACCTTTTCTTCCTTTTCCAGATCAAAGAGGACCACGGTCGAACCGTACGCGATCCTATCACGCGGGATCTTGGAAACATCGATCGAATCGACTTCCATCAAACGCTGCTGGAGCAAACTGATCCGGGCCTGCACCATCGATTGACGTTCCTTCGCCGCTTTGTATTCGGCATTTTCGCTCAGATCGCCAAATTCGCGTGCGTGCTGTATCACCTTCGGCAGCTTAAAGTGCAGTTCGTGTTCCAAAACGGCCAATTCCGCCTGCAGTTTCTTCTTGATCTCTTCCATCTATAATAACCTCAAAAATTCAATTAAACCGAACAACGGCCGGGCTTAAAGGTCCGTTTCACGCGGTGCGGCAAAGGAGATGCCGATATCCCGCGCCGATCTGACCAACTGCCCGTCGCTGGCAACCGTCTTGATCGCGGTACATGCTTCCGAGATGGGCACTGTGACTACCGTGCCGGCCTGAAGTGCGACCATCTTGCCGGTCTCGCCGCTTGCCAGGGCACGGACCGCACAGGCACCAAAATTTGTTCCAAGCATGCGGTCAAAAGCGTTCGGGCTGCCGCCTCGCTGCAAATGCCCGAGAACCACGCACCGGGATTCTTTGCCTGTAAGTTCCTGAACCCGGCGGCGGACGTAGTCGCCGATCCCGCCAAGACGCAACTCGTGCGAATCGGAGTACATCTCGCCTTTACCGACCTCTTTTGCTCCCTCGGCAACGACAATATTCGTAAACCGGGACCCGCTCTTTTCGCGTTCGAGTACCTTTCGCACTACCGAATCAAACGAAAAAGGAATCTCCGGGATGAGAATAATGTCCGCACTGCCCGCAAGGCCCGCGTGAAGGGCGATCCATCCGGTGTTTCGGCCCATTACCTCGAGAACCATTACCCGGTCATGCGATGCCGCGGTCGTATGCAAACGGTCGAGTGCCTCGGTCGCGATGTCGATCGCGGTCATGAAACCGAAGGTGAGTTCGGTCGCCGCCAGATCGTTGTCGATCGTTTTTGGCACACCGATGACAGGGAAGCCGCGTTTGTGAAATTGTTCGGCGATCGCAAGCGTGCCTTCGCCGCCAAGCACGATAAGTGCCTCGATCTCAAGAATATCAAGATTTGCCAGAGCCTCGCCGATAGGCAGTTCCGGAAAGACGGTCTTACCGTCGACCACCTTCATAAAACTACCGCGGTTTCGGGTGCCGAGGATGGTGCCGCCGCGGGGAAGAATACCGCTGACGCTTTTGGTGGTCAGGTTCATCGTTCGCGGCTCACCGAGAATGCCCTCAAAGCTGTCCTCGATGCCGATGACCTTCATGCCGTATTCGCCGACGGCCGTCCTGACAACGGCCCGGATCACGGCGTTCAAACCCGGGGCATCGCCACCGCCGGTCAAAATTCCAATCTGCTTGTACATAAAAAACTAGTTCCCAAAATAAACATTAAGTTTACTTCAGGAACTTATTATTTTGAAATTTGGTGCCCTCGATAAGGTTATGATCTCATAACCGCGGCCGACTCGGTCAGTTTTGCGGCCTGTGACATCGACTCGATCGCCTTAAGGATCTGAGGGTCGGTTTCGAGCAGCACCTGTACGCCGGCCTCGGTCGAATAGTTAGCGGTCGCCAATTCTTCGCGTATCCGCGTGCGGCAATATTCGACCTGGCTATTCAGATTCTCAACGGTCAACCCGTTTTCCTTATCACCGGCGGCAAACGCCTTAAAGGCGTCGAGCAGCCGATCATTTACCGCAAACTCGCCGGCCGCGACGGTTGCCTTAAAGCTCTGCTTGTCGGTTCGAAAAGATTCCAGCCCGCTGATCTTGCCGGCGACCAGTTGACGTACGAAATAAAAACTCGCTTCATTGATCCTCGCCTTAAGCGGGTTGCCGGTCGAGGCGGCGACCCTAATGTCGGGTTCGATCCCGCGGCCGCCGAACAGTACACGCCCGTCAGGCATATTCACCGGGCTGCCCGCGGGTTTCGGGGCAACATCGGAAGGATCCTGGTCGGTGCTGTCGGCAAGGTGCGTGTAATAGTCGTAGATCGAACCGCTCGAATAGTCACGCTGCAGCGATCGCCCATACGGCGTGTAGTACCGAGCTGTCGTGAGCGTGAGCCCGGTGCCGAACGGCAGACGGAAAACCCGCTGTACGAGGCCTTTGCCAAAACTGTCGCTGCCGATGACCAGTCCGCGGCCATAATCCTGAACCGCTCCCGCAACGATCTCAGCAGCCGAGGCCGAGCCGCCATTGATCATGACGACCAGCGGCAGCGTCTCATAGCCAACGTCATAGGTCTTTAGTTCACGTGACGCCGCACCGCGGGCTGCCTTGACCGAAACGACGGTCTTTCCGGCCGGCACAAACTTGCTGACGACCTGTACGGCCTGTTCGAGAATGCCGCCCGGATTTCCGCGAAGGTCGAGGATCAGGCTTTTCATTCCCTGTTTTTTGAGTTCGGCGATCGATTGCTTTAACTCGTCAGCCGTGGTCTCTTGAAATCCGCCGGTCAACCCGACATACCCGACCGAATCGGGCAGCATAAAGTAGTTTCTGATCGACGGAAGCGGCACTCCGCCGCGAACGATCTCTAGATCGATCGGCGATGCGGACGTCGCCCGTTCGATACGGATCTTGACTGGTGTCCCTTTTTCACCGCGCACGTTGCGCGAAACTTCGCTGCTGGTCCATTCCTTTGCGTCCTTGCCCTCAACGCTGACAAACCGATCGCCGTACCGCAAACCGGCTTTTTCCGCCGGCGTGCCGGGGACGACCGACTGGACGTACACGCCGTCGCGATGCTGAAGGATCGACACGCCGATACCGTAGAACTGCGATGCCTGCTCTTCGCCGAGTTTTCGAAATTCCTCACGGGTAAAGAACGAGGAGTGCGGATCGAGCGTCCAGAGCATACCCTGCATTGCCGAGTCGGATATCTTGTCACCGTCGACCTTGCCGGCAAAGTTCGAATTGACGAGGTCAAAGGCTTCGGAATACTCGGATTTGATCCGTTCGGGCGTGACGGCCGAATTGGCCGATGTCAGCGAAGGCATACGCCCGAGCAAACCACCGAAGACCGAACCGGCGACGATCAAAAGCACTGCTATTAAAGGAAATTTCTTGTTCATTATCCCGCGATCGCAAAAACGACATTATACCATAGCGTGAATGCGGTAAATCGGCCGCCGACCTGCCCGAACGCCGAATTTACATTTAACTGCCGACCAACTAACATAAAGTCTTTATTACGATGAAGCCAGACGTCTCCATAGTTGTACCGGCATTCGACGAGCAGGACCGGCTCGGAGCCTCGATCGAGCGGATGCTTGATTATTTAAGCTCGCACGAAAAGGCCACCGGGCTGCGGGCCGAGTTGATCGTTGTTGACGACGGTTCGTCGGATAAGACCTCGGAGGTCGCCTCGGCATCGGCCGAAAAATTCCCATCGGTTTCGGCCAAAGTTGTTCGGTATGAAGTGAATCGCGGCAAGGGGTATGCGGTCAAAACCGGCCTTCTTGCCGCCGCCGCAGATATCGCATTATTCAGCGACGCCGACCTTTCGACGCCTATCGAAGAGATGGAAAAGCTCGTGGCCCCGATCAGGGCGGGCAAGTACGACGTGACATTCGGCTCGCGGGCGATCGACCGCAGCCTTATCGGCACTCATCAACCGTGGCGCCGCGAACAGGGCGGCAGGGTGATGAATCTGATCATAAAGACGATGTCCGGGCTGAAGTTCCACGACACGCAGTGCGGGTTCAAGGCGTTTAATATGCTCAAATTCCGCCCGCTGCTTGATTTAATGACGATCGACCGGTTCGGTTTCGACGTCGAGTTTCTGTTCGTTGCCCAGTACCACGGCTTACGATTGGCCGAAATTCCGGTCCGGTGGAACGATGTCGCCGGGTCAAAGGTCAATGTTCTTCGTGATACGCGGCGTATGTTCAGCGAACTCAACCAGATCCGAAAAAACTCGCGAAGTGGAGCTTACGACTTGAAATGATGCCAAAGCTAAATGTAAACATCGACCACGTGGCGACGATCCGCGAGGCGCGCAAGACGATCGAGCCGAGTATCATTACTGCCGCCGTTATGTGTGAACAAGCCGGTGCCAACGGCATTACGGTCCACCTCCGCGGTGACCGCCGCCACATACAGGACCGCGATATCGAGCTTTTGCGCGATGTCGTGACCACATATCTGAATGTGGAAATGACGTCGTCCGATGAGATGGTCGGTATTGCACTAGAAACCAAGCCTGTCTCGCTGGTACCAGAAAATCCAAATGAGATAACGACCGAGGGCGGCCTGGACGTGAGCGGTAATTTCGACGTAATAAGCAAAGCCATTGCCGCACTGAGGGCAGCCGGGATCTTTGTCAGTATCTTTATTGATCCGGTGCCTGAGCAGATCGAGGCCGCCCATCGAGCCGGAGCCCAGCAGATCGAACTATGTACGGCTGAGTACGCCGAATTGACATTGAGTGCGAGGGCTGCTCATGGCGAAGGCGAGCGACGTGCGTCGGCCGAGATCGAGCGGATCAGGCGGGCGGCCGAACAGGCTGAAGGTCTAGGGCTAATCGTCGCGGCCGGACACGGCCTGACGTATCGAAACATCGGGCCGCTTGCCGCGATCCCGCAGATCTCCGAATTCAATATTGGGCATAACATCATATCGCGGGCGGTTTTCGTCGGGCTAGGTCAGGCTGTCAGGGAAATGATCGAGGCGATCCGCCTGGGTGTCGGTTTGCAAGCGTGACAGGTTCGCTCTCAGAATGGTTTGATCAGCTGTGCTCTGAGGCCCGCGAGTGCCGCGTGTGTCCGGCATTGGCCGACAAGACCGCTGTGCTCAGCCGGCTGAACGGTTCGCTAACGCCGAAAGTCTTCTTTATTGCCGAGGCTCCGGGGCGTCAGGGAGCGGACCGGACGCGAAGGCCGTTTTACGGGGACAAGTCAGGCGAGAATCTCCAGACACTGCTTGATTCGGTCGGGCTGAGCCGTGAGGACATCTTCATCACAAATTCGGTAATGTGCAGTCCGCGCTCGGCAACCGACGCAAATCGTAAGCCGACCGTTGCTGAGATAAGAAACTGCTCCGGTTTTCTTCGCCGTCAGATCGAACTGATCGATCCTCCCGTCGTAGCTACGCTCGGCAGTGTCGCCCTCAATGCCGTAAAGGCTTTGGAGGACCACGCGCTGACGCTCAAGGATCACGCCGGAACGATCAACACTTGGAATGGCCGCGTTCTAGTGCCGCTTTATCACCCAAGTCCGCAGGTCGTGGCCATGCAGCGAGGGCTGGGGCTGCAGCTTGGGTATTTTCGATCGATCGGCATGATCGTTAACGAGATCGCCGGGAGATCGCGCCGAAGCGGTCAATAAGCAGAGATAAATATGGATACGACGACCATAAAGCAATACGAACTGATCAGAAACGGCGGCCTGGGTTTCTTTGAACAGGAGCGCGGACTTATCGCTGTCTGGGGCAAAGAGGCCCGACAGTTTCTCGACGGCCTGATCTCCAATGATGTCAAGACACTCGAAGACGGGGCCGAGATGCTGGCCGCGTTTCCAAATGCACAAGGCCGTCTTGTGGCGGTCGTTCGCGTCAAACGGGCCGGAGACAGGTATCTGTTCGAAACCGAGGGTTCGACCCTCGAAACGATCTTCCGTAATTTGTTCAGGTTTACGTTCGCCGGCGATTTTTTTGTGGAGGACCTTTCGAGTCAATACGGTTTTTTTGAGTTTTTCGGCAGCGAACCTAGCCAGTTCCTTGAGGGCGGGATCGCATACGGTTCGGGGCTGAATCCGGGCTGTTTCGTGCCCTCTGAGAAGCTGGAAGAGCACAAAACGGCAATGCTGTCGGCCGGGGCGGTTGAGATCGGTCCTGACCTTTACGAAACCCTTCGAATAGAGAGCGGAGTGCTCAAGTACGGGGTCGACTTTGACGATGCCACGATCGTTCCCGAACTTGGCCTCGAAGGCCTGATCTCATACACCAAAGGATGCTATATCGGGCAGGAGATCATCGCGCGTATCCATTTTCGCGGTCACGTTGCTAAACGCCTGACGGGCCTTGTGATAGACACAAACGGCTCTGAGCCGTTCGCTTTGTCCGCCGGCATTGAGTTGACAGCAGAGGACGGCAGAAATGCGGGGCGGATCACGAGCGCCACATTCTCGCCGAGGCTCGGGAGCGTAATAGCGATCGCCGTGGTCAGATACGACCATCTGGAACCGGGGACTACATTAAATGCAGGCGGATTTTCTGCGAAAGTTACTGCCTTACCGTTCATTTAGAGGTCTCTTGTCCGCAAAGTGCGTTGAGCCTGGGCCGCCGCGGGCGATGTGTTAAAATCAGACCAATATGAAAGACGCTGACATCGATCTGCCAAACGCGAAACTTGCATACACGATCATCCAGTCGCTTTTGGACGGCCACGACGCCCTTGGTGACCTGCTCGTCGTAATGGCTCACGCTTTGGACGAGGGTACCCTAAAAGCCCTCACGAACACCGCTGAATGGCAAAAGTATCTCGAATCGAAACGGGAACTCGAGGGCACACACGTCCAGATCGCGAAATTTACGGAAATACTGAAAACGCTGGAAAATGTTTGACCTGATAATTATCGGTGCCGGACCCGCCGGGATCACCGCAGCACTCGAGGCCAAAAGGCATGGCCTTTCTCACCTTGTACTTGAAAAAGGCCTTATCGGAAATACGATCTACAATTACCCTGTCGGATTGACCGTTTTCTCGACCACGGATGAACTTGAGATATCCGAGGGCGGGCTTTCGCCGGCCCGTGAAAAGCCGACCCGCGAAGAACTGCTATCCTATTATGTTCGCATCGTTTTAGACAACGAACTTAATGTCCAAACTGAGGAAAATGTTGTCGGTGTCGAAAAGCTCGCAGATCACTTTAGGGTCGTGACCGACAAGCGCGAATACACATCGGCCGCCGTGCTATTTGCAATGGGCTCAATGGATTACCCTCGCCGCATTAATGCAAAAGGCGAGGACCTTCCGAAGGTCCATTTCCAGTTTCGCGAGACATATCCGTGGGTCAAAAAGCGGGCGTTGATCGTCGGCGGAGGGAACTCGGCCGGTGAGGCTGCACTGTTTCTCGCCCAGGAAGGGGCGGAAACCACGCTGGCGATCTTTCGCGAAGATTGGGAAAATACCGATCCGAAGCAGGGATGCATCAAGTATTGGGTCAAGAAGCCACTGGAGAACGAACTTCAGCAAAAGTGCCTTAACTTATTCTTTTTAGGTAAGGTTATCGAAATACGCGAGGCTGAAGTAGAGCTTGAATCCGAGGCCGGCGAGCGACTGATCTTACCGAATGACGTGGTGTTCGTCCTGATCGGTTCCGATGCGGATCTGTCGATGCTCAAGAATCTCGGTGTCGATACCGTCGTCGGTAAATATGGCGAAGTGCCGGTCTACGATGAGCAGACGTTCGAGACAAACGTTGACGGCATCTATGTCGCCGGGCATTTTACCAACCAGCGTCACATAAAAGGGGCGATCGACGCCTCGCGGAGACTGGTCCCGCAATTGGCCGCGAGGCTTCGTTCGGAATCAATGTGACCGCTGCCGAAACTCTCGAAAAGTAGCTGCCTCCGTTAATGGTCGATCCGCGATTTTCACACGGACAATAAAAAGCGGCAAAGGTTCTTCCAAACCGTTGCCGCATGCAATTGCACTACCGATATTTATTGTTTATCGGCTTTTACGGTCCTGACCATCACCTTCTGATTCTGAAATCTCTCCGCGATATTTTCAGGGTTGATCTCATAGCTTGTGACGTCAAATGTTTCATCGGCATTTCCTCCGACGGTTTGGGTCCATTTGTACGGCAGCTGCACTCCGCCAACCGATCGATAGTCTGAGAACTTAACGCTGTACTCAGCCGTTGCCGAGGCCGGAACGCCCATAGTCCGGGTAAATACCATCGTATCCTTCGGGGTATCGCCGCCCTTCGGGGCTTCGGCCTTGAACTTGATCACATTCGGCATCTGGTGTCCGGTGTAATTCATCATGACAGGCAGATTTGACGATCTGCTCAGAAATATCTTGTATGCAGTGCCCCCAAATTCCGCGATCACGATATTGCAGGCCGTGCCGTCAACATCTGCTTCGCCGCCGAATGTATAACTGACGTCCATCCCCTGCGGCGGGGTCATTAGCAGTCCAAGCGTGAGTCTGAGCATCTCGTTGTGACGCATCGCGCCGTGGTGGTCGCCCGCCATCTGTTTTTCAAATACCATCTGCTTACCGTCGCCGACCCATTTCTGGTTGTCGCCGCCATCGACTCGCTTAACGACAACGGTCTTGCCGTCGGTAGTTTTAAACTCGGCAGTTCCACTCTCTTTAACGATATTCAGTTTCTTTTCGGCGTCAGCACCTTTGAGCTCTTCGACCGTTCCGTCCGGCTTTTTAATGATGATACGGGTTACCTTGTCGCCGGCATTGCCGGCGTCTGCTTCGATGACCTTGTCCGCTTCGGCCCCGGTGATCTCATTGACCGTTCCGTCATCTTTCTTGATGATGATCCGCCTCTCGCTGCTGTTGCCGTCGGCAATAACGTCGACCTTCATCGTTTGCGGTGGGCCGCCGACGACCATGACATCCACCTGTTTCGTTATCTGCGGCCCATCGGCACCGGTGCCGTCGTCATTGCCGAGCTTGATCATTCTCATCAGCTTGTCGGGAAGCTGCAACGCGATCTCGCTTTCGCCTTCTTCGCTGCGGCTGACTCCGTCAACACTGAACGTCTTCGTCGTCCGGCCCTTGATGACCATACTCTGCACGTTGGCTATCGCTGCGTCGCCGCCGATCGCGATACGGGCCTTTCGGACCAATTCAAGAGCCTTCTCGTCCGACTTGAATCTCGCACCGGCCTTTTCGACCAATGTTCCCAACCCAACAAAAAACACTGAAACACTTAAGATCGTGATGATAAATCTTTTCATAACTTGCCTCCGGAACCATTGATATAGGCGAACGAGATCAAACCGAATGATACTTCATTTTGGAGGAAGCACGTAATAACAGCTTCGATGCTCGTTCGACATTATGGATCATAGCGGTATCGCGAAGCCGAGTGATTAAGACAACGCAAAGAAATTGTAAAGAATGTAAAATGTGCGAAAAGTAAATTGTTTGTGATTTGCCGATAGTTGCATAATGCCTTTTGGAGTTCGTCGGCCGTTAATTCGGCCGAACGTCGGCCCCTAAGTTGATCATGAAGCGTTTCTGGAGCAATCTCGCCCTCTTTACCTGCCTCGCCATCATCCTGGTGGTGATCGGCGGCCTGCAGTACCGTTGGCTTAGCCGTATAAGTGACTCCGACGGTGAGAAAGCTAAAAAACGGGTGACCGAGCAGGCGGAGCGATTTGCAGCAGATCTTAATCGCGAGATACAGGGTGCGTATTTCAATTTTCAGACCGACGCAGCGACCTGGCGGGCCGGTGATTGGACACAATTCAATGAACGGTACGATTTCTGGCGGGAAAAGACTGCCTATCCTGAACTGATCCGCGACTTTTATTTCTTCCCGAACGATCAGTCTTCGGGGCCGATCCGATATGACCGGCAATCGCGTTTCTTTATTCCGGCCGAGCTCACCGATGAATTGCGCGGCTTACGGTCGGAATTCAGCGATGACGCAAATTTCAAGCCGGTCCTGAGCGATGTGTTTTCGCTGGTACTGCCGATACACGAAGTCGGGCCAAATACCGATAAGATAATTATGCGCGCGGCCCGGCCGTCGACCGTGCACGAAGTGAAAGTGCCGCCCAAGTTCGGATTTTTGCTGATCAGGCTTGATCCAGCGGTCGTTAAGGACAAACTACTGCCGGATCTCACGGCAAAGTACTTCGGGGACGGCGAATTTAACGCCGCCGTGGTCGACTCGTCCGGAAATAGTGTTTTCCAAAGTCTTAAGGGCGATGCCGTCGATGCTGAAAAGCCGTTGATCGATCTTTCTCCCGGAAATTTCATCGTATTCGCTAATCGCGATCTTGCGAGGTCGATCGAGGGTGAAAAGCGTCCTGGCGTGGTCGTCAGCTCAAGGATCGAAACACATTCGATGACCAAGGCTCCGGAATCTTCCGGAAACGAAAGATCTATGAAGATCGAGGTAAATCGTGATGCCGGGCGGCGCACCGCCGTCTTTACGGCAACGAACGACCCAAACGGCGCCGCGGTTGGCCCGTGGAAGCTGCGCGTTCAGCATTCGTCGGGTTCACTCGATGGGTATCTGACGTCAACCTTCAGGCGAAATATGGCCGTCGGATTCGGCCTGCTGTTCCTGCTTGCGGCCGCGGTCATCGCCATAATTGTCTCGGCGCAGCGGGCTAAGCTCCTCGCTCAGCGTCAGGTCGAGTTCGTTTCAAGCGTCTCGCACGAGTTTAGAACGCCGTTGGCCGTCATATCGTCGGCGGGCGAGAACCTTGCTGACGGTGTGACAAATGACACCGGGCAAGTTTCGCGATACGGCGATCTGATCAAATCCGAAAGCCGAAAGTTGTCGGCCATGGTCGAACAGATACTTGAGTTCGCCGGAGCCAATTCGGGTCGTCAGAGATACAATTTCGCGGATGTCGTCGTCGCCGACGTGGTTGACCAAGCGATAATGGAGTGTCGTCCGATGCTGGATGAAAAAGGGATCAATGTTCGCTCGAATATCAGAGCCATACTGCCGGTCGTCAAGGGCGATAGAAATGCCCTGAGCATGGCGATCCAGAACCTGATCGGCAATGCCGCGAAATACAGCAACGGCGAAAACCAGATCAGCATTTCGGCTGAAGGATCGGGAAATACGGTTCAGATCGCGGTCGAGGACAAAGGGCTCGGGATGTCAAAGAGCGACCTTCGCCAGGCGTTCGAACCGTTCTTTCGGTCGAAACAGGTAGTGGACGCACAAATCCACGGAAACGGCCTTGGGCTGAGTTTGGTTAAGAAAATAGTCGAGGCTCACGGCGGCCGTGTTTCGGCGGCCAGCGAACTAGGTAAAGGGAGCCGATTTACGATCGAACTGCCCGCCGAGTAGGTACCGGATATGCCGGCGGTCGGTCCTGCGTATCCGTGATCGCCGATCTTGGCCGCGACGTTAACGTATGAAGATCTTGCTCGTCGAAGACGAACCCGGATTGATACTGACACTCACCGACCGGTTGGTCAGCGAGGGGTTTGAAGTCGAATCCGCGGCGGACGGAAAGGCCGGATACGAGGCGGCGCTTGGCGGTAGGTTTGACCTCATCATCCTCGACGTGATGCTGCCCAAAAAGAACGGTTATGACGTGGCGCGCGACCTGAGGCAGAAGGGGATCGATACGCCGATCCTAATGCTGACGGCAAAAGGCGAGACGATCGACAAGGTGCTCGGGCTAAAACTCGGTGCCGATGACTACCTGACCAAACCTTTCGAGGTGCTTGAACTGCTAGCCCGGATCGAAGCTCTGCTTCGGAGATCGTCAAATCCGACAAACGGTTCGACCGCCGAGATATTTCGTTTCGGAGCGATCTCGATCGACTTTAGGCGTGCCGAGGTTTTGAAGGCCGGTGACCGGATCGATCTGTCGGCGATGGAGTTCAAACTCCTTCATTATCTGATCGAAAATCAAGGGAATGTGCATTCCCGCGACCAATTGCTCGATGCCGTTTGGGGCTATGACGCGATGCCCACGACCCGGACAGTTGATGTTCATATTGCGTGGCTTCGACAAAAACTGGAAGAAAATCCGCGGCACCCTCAGTTCATACAGACGGTTCACGGCCTAGGCTACAAGTTCGTAGTGTGAGGTATCACGTACAGGGTGATCGCGGCAAAGTGGATGATGCTGCCGGCGAGTATGAAGATGTGAAAAATAGCGTGATGATGCTTGATGCTCTTCCAGGGAAAGAAGATGACCCCAAGTGAATAGGCGACGCCGCCGGCGATCGTCAGTGCGACCGGAACGACGCCCAGGACCTGCAGCAGCGGCTGAACCGCAAACACCCCAAGCCAGCCCATTACCAGATACGATAAAACGTTCAGAGCCGGCCAGCGGTCGCGAATGATCAGCTTGATCACAATGCCGATAACCGCGAATGCCCAGACCGCCGCGAGCAGGTTGCGGCCGAAATCGTCGGTCGCGATCACTAGTCCAAACGGCGTGTAGCTGCCCGCTATCAGCAAATAAATGCAGCAATGGTCGACGATCTGAAGGTTTTTCTTCGCCCTGTGAGATACCACGCTGTGATATGCGGTCGAGGCGCCGTAGAGCACGACGAGCGAGATGCCGTAAACGATGCTCCCTATAATGACGATCGGGTCGCCGCGGAGCCAGGAAAGTGTAACGAGGGTCAAGAACCCGAGGAGGCTCAGCAAGAAGCCAAACCCGTGCGTAAGCGTATTGGCAAACTCCTCGACCGGAAGTTCGTATAAATGGTTCTTGATCCTCTTGGTCATCTTACACCTGAAATGTTATCAAACAATCACGGGTTGGAATGTAAGATTTTTGTCGTGAATCAAATTAATTCACCGTCACCTGCCGAACGGTGTCGCCGGGCCACGCCTGTGCGGTACGCGGCCTCTTCGACACGTGCAGCAACCGCCTCGCCGACGCGGCGGTCAAACACCGACGGGATGATGTAATCCGGATGCAGCTCGTCCGGCCCGATGATCTCGGCGATAGCGTGAGCGGCCGCGAGTTTCATCTCTTCATTGATGCGGGAGGCCCGGCAATTGAGCGCTCCGCGAAAAATACCCGGGAAGCACAATACGTTGTTGATCTGATTTGGGTAATCCGAACGGCCAGTCGCCATGACAGCAACGTGTCCGACCGCATCCTCCGGCATGATCTCGGGCGTCGGATTGGACATCGCGAAGACTATCGGGTCCTTGGCCATATTGGCGAGATCATTGACATCGATCACACCCGGTGCCGAAAGGCCGAAGAATACGTCCGCACCTTTGATGACCTCGTGGATCGTACCCTGTTCATTTTCAGGGTTGGTATTGCGGGCGTACCAATCCTTGACCCAGTTCATGTTCTCCTTGCGTCCGTTGAAGATCGCACCGGTCGTGTCGCAGCCGATAATATTCTTTACCCCGGCAGCCATTACGATCTTTGAACACGCGACGCCGGCGGCGCCGATGCCGTTCACGACGACCTTGACGTCTTCCATCTTTTTATTGACGATCTTTAAGGCGTTGATCAGAGCGGCAAGCACAACGACCGCGGTGCCGTGCTGGTCGTCATGAAAGACCGGTATATCCAACTCCTCTTTAAGCCGATCCTCGATCTCGAAACAACGCGGGGCCGAGATATCCTCAAGATTGATACCGCCAAATGCGACGGAGATGTTCTTGATGGTCTCAATTATCTCGTGCGGGTCCTTGGTATCAAGGCATATCGGGAACGCGTCAACGCCGCCGAATTCCTTGAAAAGCTGACATTTGCCCTCCATCACCGGCATTGCGGCGGCCGGGCCGATATCGCCGAGTCCGAGAACGGCTGTACCGTCTGAGACGACGGCGACCGTGTTCTTCTTAATGGTCAGGTTAAAGGCCTTTTCGGGGTCCTTCGCGATCGCCTGGCAAACGCGTGCGACGCCCGGCGTGTACGCCATCGACAGATCCGACCTTGTTTTCAACTGCATCTTTGATGCGACCTCGATCTTGCCGCCGAGATGCATCAAGAATGTGCGGTCTGAAACATTTACCACGTCAACGCCGTCGATATCGCGAACCGACTCGACGATCTGCTGCGAGTGCGACTCGCTGGCGGCATTTACCGTGATGTCGCGGATCAGGAAGTCCTTTCCGACGCTCACGATATCGATGCCCTCGATGTCGCCGCCGGCCTTGCCGATGGCTGTGGTTATCTCGCCGAGCTTGCCGGGGCGATTGTGGATACGGACACGAAGAGTAAGGCTGTAGCTTGCGTTAGGTGTTGGTGTATGACTCATATAATGCGGTCGTCGTTTCGATCGCGCCGGGATCGAAATTTGTAAGACCACGAATAGAAAAGTATGACGAAAAACTCGGTGTAGGGCAAATTTGCCGCAGCGGGTTGCTGATCTGACGATCGGCCGTGACGCGGGTCAAGTGATCGGCCTGATGTGGGTTCGATAGACGCCTAATATCTCGACGTGGTCGGCGGGCCGGCGGATATTGTCCTCATCGTCAATATCTGAACTCGATCTAAGTTCAATATCAGAGCCGACACGGTAATATTTTCGCAGGTATGTCGCGGTGCCGTCGACGATCGCGGTGACGATCGTGCCGTCACGCACGAATTTGCGGAGTTCGATCAGAGCGATGTCATCTTCCTTGATGCCCGAATTCTCTAGTGCATCGTCAACCACGCGGAAAGCACGGATACGTTCGGCGGTCTGATAACCGAGAATGAATTCCGGCAGAATGACGGGCTGCATTTCCCAGGTTTCACGGTTGTGTTCGCACGGGGCATCCAGCCATTCGATAAGGACCCCGCCGGACGATACATTGTTGGATCGAGATGACTGGACCTCGATCGAGAAATGGCCGTCAACCCTCTCACGAGTTAATAGGCCCTGTGATTCAAGCTCTGAAACGATTCGCCCGATCCCGCCTCTTGAATTCAATCCAAAATTCCGGGCGATCATCGAATATGACGGCCTATAACCGTGCGAATCGATAAAACCCGTGATGAATTCAAGGACCTCACGCTGTCGGCGCGTTCGTGCTTGCATAACGTGGATTGTATCACTGACAGAACTACATTTGTCACCGGGGCGATCGCCGCCGCAACAAAGAGTTTCGCGGAGTGCTATAATTAGCGTTTACACGGAGGTTTTTAGGAAATTAGTATAGTTCACGGTTTTACTCGCGGCCTCAAGCACAACCAGCTGAAACGTATCGAAAAACTCGGTACCAGGCGAGTCGCGCCCGATACGATCGTTTCGCCGGAGCTTGCGCGGCAAATGTCCGAGATTTCGCACGAGACCGGGCGGCAGGTCGGCGTGCTGATCAACCGCAAGGGGCAGATCGAATATGTCATGGTCGGAACGGCAAAGGGCATCGAGCTGCCGGATTTTGGCCGTGCCCGCGTGTCCGAAGACCGATTTCGCGGCCTTCGCTGCGTACACACGCACCTTCTGGGTGAAAAGTTGACTCAGGACGACCTCACCGACCTTGCCCTTCTTCGGTTGGACCTGATGTCGATAATCCAGGTCGAACGAAAGGACGGTTTGCCCGGACTGGTCTATTCGGCCCACCTCGTGCCGACAAACGCCGAGAATCTCGAGGCCGAATCGCAGTCGCTGCCGTACGCATTTCTTGAGCCGAATATCCCGTCGCAGTTGGACACCGATTTTATCGCGTTGATCAATTCGCTCGAAGACGAAATGGCCCGCATCCGGTTGACCGCACGAACGCGGCAAACAGGGCGCGACAGGGCGATTCTTGTCGGTGTGACCACCGGAGACATCGAGACGGCTGAGGAGTCGATCGCCGAGCTGAAAGAGTTGGCGTCATCGGCCGATGTTGTGATCCTGGACACGATCATTCAGCGGCGACCCAAGATCGACCCGAAAACGGTCCTCGGTAAAGGCAAACTCGATGACCTCCTGATCCGCTCAATGCGGCTCGGGGCAGACATTCTTGTATTTGATACCGAACTTTCGCCGGCGCAGGTTCGAAGCCTGAGTGACGCGACCGAATTGAAGGTGATCGACCGGCCGCAGTTGATCCTTGATATCTTCGCCCAGAGGGCACAGAGCCGCGAAGGTAAGCTGCAGGTCGAACTCGCACAACTCAAGTACTTATTACCGAGGTTGGTCATCGGTCAAAACTCGGCCTTTTCACGATTGGCCGGGGCCGGCGGCATCGGCGGCCGCGGCCCGGGTGAGACCAAACTTGAGACCGATCGCCGCCGTGTCCGCGATCGTATAGCCCAACTTGAGCGACAGGTCGACAATCTCGGCCATCAGCGTCAGGAAAGGCGAAAAAAACGTGTTCAGAAGCATCTGCCGATCATTTCACTGGTTGGATACACAAATGCAGGCAAATCGACCCTGCTCAACAGCCTGACCCAGAGCGACGTTTATGCCGAGAAAAAGATGTTCGCCACGCTCGACCCGACATCGAGACGTTTAAGGCTGCCTTACGATCAGGAAGTGATCATCAACGACACGGTCGGTTTCATACGTGACCTGCCCGAGGCGCTTGTATCGGCATTTCGGGCGACCCTCGAAGAGATCGCAGACAGCGACCTGTTGGTGCACGTCGTGGACGCGTCGAATCCGCGTGTTCTGCAGCAGATCGAATCGGTCGGAAAGATACTTGCCGACCTTGAGTACAACGAGATCCCTCAGCTCATTGTTTTGAATAAATCGGATCTGGTCCCGGCCGGTGAACTCAGGCGATTATCAAGGCAAATTGAGCTTGACAGCGGGATGCAATGCGTGGCAATTTCAGCTATTCGCCGTGAATCTTTGCGGCCGATGGTCGAATCGATCGGAGAGATAATTACTGTACCGCGGCCGGAATTCGGCGATTCCGGCCTCGCGGAATACGGCTCCGCCGGGTCGGTCGCCGCCGAAGCGTAAGTTATAGATGAGCAAGCGGATCCAAGATATGAAAACGCCGTTCGAACGGCGGCGCGAAAAGCTCTTTGAGCTTTTGGCCGCGCCGTTTCGACGTCTGTCCGCTGACCAGCAGTTTTGGACGGGGTTTGCATGTCTCTGCCTGTTTACAACGCTTTTGATCCATAATCCGCTTTGGCGAGCCTCAGGTGAGCAGTTGTACAAAGAAGGCGAGATCGCCCGTGAGAGCATCATCGCTCCCGCGGATGTCTATTTCACCGATGTCGAAGAATCAGACAGGCTCAGGTTAGAAGCGAGAAACGCCGTCAAACCGATCTTTCGCTACGAGTCCAATAAATCGGACCAGGCGGTACAGCGATTCTTGTCGTCTTGGGAAAAACTTCAGCGTCACGGCAGCGAAACGTCTAATTCCAAACCGTCAAATTCTGATTCTAAGGCAGAAACTCATTGGTCCGGTGCCGGCGGCCCCGAGGTCGGGAAAACGCTCGCCTCGCGCACTTTCAGCCGAAACGAGATCGAGGCCGTGCAAAGCGCACTGAAGGAATCGTCTGAGGGTTATATCTTTGATGACTCGGACCGGCAGTATTTTCAAAACGAAGTATTCGTTTTCGATCGTGCCAAGCCCAATCAGCTATGGACGGTGAAGATGCCCGAGAGCAATTGGACGCCGTTGTCCGCCGCCCGCGAAAAGCTCAGGACGAGGCTGACTGCGATCAAAAGCCTGGCCCCGAGGGAGGTCGAAGCATTTTATACCGCTGCCGAGATCCTGGTCGAGCCCAGCGTCGCGTATGACAGTGTCGCAACCGACACCGCCCGGAACAATGCCGCTGAAAGTATCGAGCCGAGGACCATTTCGCTGAAGCGGGGACAGAAGATCGTTGACGAGGGTGACATCATCACTCAGCCGATGCTCTCAAAGATCGCGGCGATCCGCAGTTATGCGACATCGACGCGTCAATTGAACCGGTTCGTCGGTGTTCTGATCCTAATTTGCGGACTGTTTTGGGTCGCCTGGAAGTTTATACAGAATCGCGGGATCGTGCCGCGGCTCGCGCTTTCGCCGCGGAAAACCTTTGCTCTGCTCGGGTTTGTGGTCGTGGTGCAGACCGCTCTCATGGCGGTGTTCTTTCGCTTGGCGGATTTCACGGCGATCCAGAACATCAAGGCACCGCTGAATGATCCGATGATATGGGCGTTTGCGGTTCCGTTTGCGACCGGCAGCCTGTTGATGACGCTTTTGGCCGATCGTCCGACCGCTCTTTTCACCGGCCTTATGACCGCACTGATCGCCGGGTTCCTGGCACCGCGTGGGTTAGAATTCGCGGTCTATGCCGCTCTCGCGTCGTCGGCCGCGGTCTACGGGATCGGTCGATATCGGAGCCGGCAGACGGTGACCATTGCGGGCGTTTTGGTCGGTGCCGCAAGTGCCGTTCTCGCGATCGCACTTATCTCTTTCAGCCAGCAGCCGATCGTCTTGAATACTGTTCTTTTGGCGATCGCATGTGCCCTGGCCAGCGGAGTGATGACAGCGGCGGTTACGGCCGTCCTGCTGCCGATCTGCGAGTCGACATTCGGCATTTTGACCGACGTCAAATTGCTCGAACTTTCAAATGCCGATCTACCGGTTCTGGGCCAGTTGGCCATGCGGGCACCGGGCACGAATCAGCATTCGCACGCCGTTGGACAACTTTCAGAGGAGGCTTGCCGTGTTGTCGGCGGCAACGGACTTCTAGCCCGTATTGGGGCCCTCTATCACGACATTGGGAAGACAGCCGCCCCCGAACACTATGTTGAAAACCAGCTTTCCAAAAACCCGCATGACCGGCTAAAACCGACGCAGAGTGCAAAGATCATCATCAGCCATGTCACCTATGGAATGAAGCTCGGCAAGGAGATGGGGTTGCCGCAGCGAATCATCGATTTCATCCCGCAGCACCATGGAACGCGAACCTTGCATTATTTTCTCAAAAAGGCTCAGGCCGAGGCTCGTGACGCGTCCGAGATCTCCGAGAACGACTTTCGCTATCCCGGCCCCAAGCCGCAGTTCAAGGAAGCGGCGATAATGATGATCGCGGATTCGTGCGAGGCCGGAGCCCGAAGTTTGGCAGAACCGACGCCTGAAAATATCCGGTTCATCGTGACCAAGATCATTGATGCCATTCTCCAGGACGACCAACTCGACGAATGTGATCTGACGCTGAGGGAGTTGACCCAGATACGCGAGTCGATGATCAGATCGCTAGTCGCGATCTATCACTCACGCGTCGATTATCCCGGCTATGTCCCGCCGAATTCAGGCCAATATAAGTTCCCGGCCGCCGAGATCGATAGCGAAGAGCGGGGATTCAAATACGTCAATCCGGCCGATATACCGGTCAGCCCGGGCGGCGAGATCGAGGATGAGGCGATAGATCGCTCGCAGGAACCGAGTATCTGATCGGAATTGAATCAAATCGGGCTGGGGGTAAGGGGCGTGCTCCCGTCGATTTCGACCATTGGGTCGGATCGATCAGGTAAACAATAGTCTAGAATTTACTTTTCAGCTTTTCAAAGGTTGAGGTCAACGATTCCGGCAATGTCCGTGTCTGTCCGACGCTCGTCATAAAATTGGCGTCGCCGACCCAGCGGGGAAGCACGTGCATATGATAATGTTCGGCGACGCCGGCACCGGCGGCTTTGCCAAGGTTCATCCCGATATTTACGCCGTCAGGACGATATACAGATTTGATCGCCGCAATCGATCGATTAACAAGGTCCATCATCTCATCCGTTGAACCTTTTGTCGCTGATTCAGGGCCGTCGAGATGTGCGAAGGGCACGATCATCAAATGTCCGGACGTGTACGGATAGATATTCAGGATGACAAAATTAAACTCGGCACGATGGAGAATGTAATTATCTTCATCGCTGGCCGAGTTGCCCAAGATACCACAAAAGGCACACCCGGGTTGTTCCGCGGATGTGCCCTTTGTTATGTAATCATATCGCCACGGACTCCAAAGTAGATCCACGACATTTCTCCGTAAACTACGCCTTGTTGATAAGTTCTTTGAGCTCCTTGCCCGGCTTGAAGTACGCGACCCTTTTTGCAGGGATCTCGACGGCGGCACCGGTCTTCGGGTTACGGCCCTTTCGTGAATTACGCTGGCGGACCCTAAAACTGCCAAACCCGCGAAGCTCGATCTTCTCACCCTTGTTAAGGCTACCGGTGATGCTGTCGAAGATGATCTCGACCAACTGTTCCGCATCCTTTTTGGTCATTTCCGCTTCGCGGGCGACGCGTTCGACCAGATCAGCTTTTGTCATTTTCTATCAATCTCCAGAGAAATTAGTGCCACTTGCCCTTGAATTACGCTGCCTGCGTATCTGAATCTTCGCCTTCAGCGGCAGCTTCAGTTTCAGCAGCGGGTTCCTCAGCGGCGGTTTCCGCCGTTTCGGTCTCAGCCTCGGCCGCAGGAGCTTCGGCGGCGACCTCGTCGCCCGCCGCTTCTTCCACTGCCGTTTCTTCAGCGACAGGTTCCTCTTCAGTTGCCGCAGCCGTTTCCTCAGCTATCTGAGCCTCGGCTTCGCGAGCAGCAAACTCCTCAGCTTTGGCTTTTTTAGCGGCAGCCTTAGCAGCCTTTTTCTCTTCCGGCGTTTCCTCCGGCTTTGTCTCGGCGGCAGCGTCTGAATCGCCGCCGAATCTCAAGTTAGCGAGTTCGCCAAGCGAGGCCATTCCGCCCTTCGCCTCGGTCGAGTACATCCTCGAGTCGATGATCGGTTCGTCTTCCTTGCCGACCGCTCTTGCCGAGAGGCCGATCTTCTGATCTGCCTGTTCGATGCGGAGGATCTTGAAATCCATTTCCTGACCGAGCTGAGCGACATCCTCGGCACGCTCGACACGCTCGTCAGAAAGTTCGGAGATGTGGCAAAGTCCTTCGAGGCCCTCGCCGAGTTCGACAAAGATACCAAAATTGGTAAAGCGTGAAACCTTGCCGCGGACAGTGTCGCCCGGGCGGTGGGTCGCAACAAATCCTTCCCAAGCACTCGGCGTCAGATCCTTCATCGAAAGTGAAAGCCTCTGGCCCTGCTTGTCGATGCTGGTAACGATCGCATCAACTTCCTGGTCCTTCTTGAGAACGTCTTTCGGGTGCTTGATCTTCTTGGCCCACGTGATGTCTGAAACGTGGACGAGACCGTCAATACCTTCTTCGAGCTCAACAAACGCACCAAAATCAGTGATATTGCGGACGCGGCCGTGAATCTTGGTGCCGATCGGATAACGAAGGTCGACCGTCGCCCAGGGGTTTTCCTGGAACTGCTTCATGCCGAGGCTGATGCGGCGTTCAACGGTGTCAACGCCCAGGATCTGGACCTCAACTTCATCACCGCGATTGAACATACGCTTCGGGCTCTGAGCACGGCGTGACCACGAGATCTCGGAAACGTGGACCAAACCCTCGACGCCCGGCTCGAGCTCGACGAATACACCGTAATCGGTGACCGATGAAACTTTACCGGTGACCTTTGAGTTGACCGGATATACTTCGATAACGGTCGACCACGGATCCGGAAGCAGCTGCTTATAACCAAGCGAGATCTTTTCTTTTTCACGGTCGAGTTTCAAGACCTTGACCTGAATGTGGTCGCCGACCTTGAACATATCGCCGGGGTGATGCAGGCGGCCCCACGACATATCCGTGACGTGAAGCAGGCCGTCGATACCGCCGATATCAACGAACGCACCGTATTCGGTGAGGTTCTTGATCGTGCCTTCGATTACGTATCCAACATCGATACGGCCCAGCGTCTCGCCCTTCTGTGCTCCCACTACCTCGTCGGTAATTACCTTGCGGGAAAGGACGACGTTGTTACGGCGACGGCTGAATTTGATGATCTTGGCTTCGATCTCCTGGCCCTTGTACTGGTCAAGGCTGTGGATCGGGCGTGAATCGATCTGCGATCCCGGAAGGAACGCTTCGATGCCGCCAAGGTCGACCCGCAGGCCGCCTTTGGTCTTGTCAACGACAATTCCGGTTACAGTGGCTTCTTCGTTAAATGCCTTTTCAACAACATCCCAGGCTTTGCGGGCAAGAGCGTCGTGCCGCGACAATTGCGGCGGGCCGTCACCCGAATGCATGCTGCGAAGCACGACTTCGACCGAATCGCCGACGCTGACGGTCAAATTGCCGTCTTCGCCGGTAAATTCCTCGACCGGAGCGATGCCCTCGGACTTATAGCCGAAATCGATCAGAATGCCACGATCAGAAACGCCGACGACGGTCCCTTCAACCAGTTCGCCCGGATGAAAGATCGTCTGTTCCTGTTCGAACTGCTCGAGGATCGCACCGAAATCGATGTCGCCCGAATTCTGAGCTTCGTCCGCAGCGGCTGCGGCCGGTTCGGCTGAGGCGGTGTTAGCCGCCGGTGATGTTGAAGCTGCTGTCTGTTCCACAACTGAAGTTTCTGCAGCGGTCGTTTCTTCAGTTCCTGTTGTAACCTCGTTTGTCATTTACGCGTGTCTTATTTCCTTATTGATTAGATACCGGACCGCTCGTGCAAGCCGGTAATTTTTCTTACCCGTCCCGGATGGTCAGCGGCCGTGCAGAGGCACATTGGCTTAACTCAAAACCGAATCACTTATCGACGAAACCTTCGTTGGCATTCGACCTTGCCGAATGCTTCGGAGGGCTGTGGCGATTGTCGTGAAATCGGCTCCTTCCGAGTGACTTGGTAAAACTAAAATATATAAGCAACGACAGGCAGATGTCAAGGCTGAACTGCCGAAAATCATTGCAAAATCAATATTTAAGCGTGCAGGGGGCTCGCCGCTGCACGCTTAAAATACCTCTCAACCCGCGCCGCCTAGTTCCGTACGATCAGATCGCTTACGGTGCCCACGCCGCTGTTTCGTTCCATTTCTTCTTTGGCGATCCCCGATGTGGTGTTGATGCCGGCAAGCCGCAGGCGGAACTCGTCTGGATTGGTCGATCCGCGGAGAGCCTCGTCAAGCGTGATCAGGCCCGATTGGTAAAGGTAAAACAGCGATTGGTCGAACGTCTGCATACCGTACTGCGAGGTTCCCGCCGCGATGGCGTCGCGTATGCTCTGGGTCTTGTCCTCGTGCAGGATATAGTCGCGGATCAGCGGCGTCGACATCAGGACCTCGACGGCCGGAATGCGGCTGTTCCCCTTGGCGGATTTCATAAGCCGTTGTGAAACGACCGCTTTCAGGAGCCCCGCAAGTTGTATCCGGATCGACTTTTGCTGATAAGGCGGAAACGCCGTTATTATACGGGTGAGCGTTTCAGACGCATCGAGAGTGTGGAGTGTCGACAGTACCAGATGGCCCGTTTCGGCCGCCACGAGAGCGGTCTCAATTGTCTCAAGGTCGCGCATTTCGCCGACAAGTATGACGTCAGGATCTTGCCGCAAACTTCCGCGAAGGGCCTCGGCGAAATTGCGGGTGTCGACATCGACCTCGCGTTGCGTTACGAACGACTCCTTGTTTTTGTGCAAAAATTCGATGGGATCTTCGATCGTGACGATGTGGCAGTTCCTTTTCTGGTTGATATAGTCCACGATCGCGGCGAGCGTGGTGGATTTGCCGGATCCGGTCGTGCCGGTCACGAGCACCAGTCCGCGGCCTTCGTCGGCGATCTTGTTGAGGATCGGCGGCAGTCCGAGTTCGGCAAAACCACGGATCGAATCCGAGATGACCCTGGCGACGATGCCGATCGAATTGCGCTGCTGAAAGATGTTTACGCGAAACCGGCCAAGCCCCGACACGCCGTATCCGATATCAACCTCGTACGCCTCTTTAAAATGCTGCTTTTGCCGATTTGACATCATTGAGAATGCCATTTCGAGCGTCTCGTCCTGCGTCAGCCGGCTCACGCCGGTCAGCGGTTTTAGTTCGCCCGTGACCCGTATCACCGGAAACGAACCCGCACGCAAATGGAGGTCAGAGGCGCCGAAACTCATCGCCATTCGCAGTAGATCATCTATTCGGGTTGACATAATTTAAGAACCGAGAAAATCAGGCGGCTGAGGAATCGTCCAGGTACAGTTAGCACTCGGTGCGCCAAGATGGTTCAAACTTGATTTTAACTCGTGCCGAATATGGAGGTCAACGTATTTTTTTCGCCCAAAATAGGTGTTCAACTGCCTTGGAGTGCGGGTGTATGCTCGGATCGTCTTGCGAAGTGCGAAGTTTAATTTCGGCCTTTCGGCCCGATTCGCATTTTGTCTTCTGCGAAACAAAAAGTAATAATGACCGTACTAACGGTCAGAATCTAAATCAAATTCCGGAGTGTAAAATGATCAAGAGTTTGTTGAGTGTTTTCGTCGCATTTATCATTATCGTAATCGGCAACACAGTGATCGTTGCCCAAACAAATATGAAACCACCCGTCGCAAAAAAAGTCCCGAAGGTCCTGAAGATCCATGGTTACGAGATCACCGACAACTACGCCTGGCTCCGCGATCGTAACAAGGTCAAGGATCCGGCCGTTATCGATTATCTGACCGCGGAAAACAAATACACCGAGTCCTTTATGGGGCAGCATCAGCCTTTGGTCGATACGCTCTACAATGAAATGATCGGGCGGATCAAGCAGACGGATACGAGTGTCCCGTACAAGAAAGGGGATTACTGGTATTTCACAAAGACCGAGGAGGGCAAGCAATATCCGACATACCTTCGCGGCAAGGCGAAAGACGGCAGCGACGCAGTCGTCCTTCTGGATCAAAACGAGATGGCGAAAGGGCTGAAGTACTTTGCGATCGCCGAGTTTGATGTCAGCGATGACGGCAATATTCTAGCGTTTTCGACCGATACCACCGGCTACCGGCAATACACTCTGCAGTTCAAGGATCTAAGGACGGGCCAAATATTACCCGACAAAGTCGAGCGTGTCACGTCGTTCGTTTGGACGCCGGACAACAAGACGGTGTTCTTCGGCACGGAGGATGACGTTTCCAAGCGTTCAGATATCGTTTGGCGGCACGTCCTCGGTTCCGGAAAGCCGTTTCAGGTTTTCAACGAGAAAGACGTACTGTTCAATGTCGGGGTCGGTCGGTCGCGCGATGGCAAAATGCTGTTTATCGGTTCCGGGGCGAAAACATCGACCGAATATCGCTATTTGTCATCTGATAACCCGAACGGCGAATGGAAACTGGTCACACCCAGACGCGAAGGCCACGAGTACGATGTGAATTTTGACATGGGCGAGTTCTACATCCGTACGAACAAGGACGCTGAGAATTTCAGGGTGGTCAAGGCTCCGGCCAACGATCCTTCCGAGAAGAACTGGAAGGACTTTATTCCGTCGAATCCCGAGATCAAGGTCGAAAGCATCAGTTTCTTCAAGAACTACGCGGTTGTCAGCGAGGTTGAGAACGGCATTGAGTACCTAAAGGTGATCGATCGCAAGACCCGGCGGGCCAATGCGCGGATAGCGACACCCGAAACGGTTTATACGATGGGCTTGGCCAATAACCCCGAGTACGATACGCCGACGATCCGCTACTCCTATTCGTCGATGATAACGCCGCAATCCACTTATGAATTCGACTTTGCGACGCGTGAAAGCAAGTTGCTGAAGCAGCAAGAGATACCGTCCGGTTACGACAAGACGCAATACGAAACTAACCGTGTTTGGGCAACCGCTCGAGACGGCGTCAAGGTCCCGATCCTGGTCGTGATGAAAAAGGGAACCAAACTCGACGGCAAGGCCCCGATGTCGTTCTATGCTTACGGCTCATACGGTGTTTCGATGACGCCGAGTTTCCTCGACGGCTCGGCTCAGCCTTGTCGATTCGCGGAATGATCTATGGAATTGCCCCGACCCGCGCGGCGGCGAGCTTGGCGAAAATGGTTTGTAGGCCGGGCGAATGTTCACCAAGTTGAATACGTTCAATGATTTTGTCGACTGCTCGAAATGGCTGATCTCAAGCAAATATACCTCCAGCGACCGACTTGTCATTCAGGGCGGTTCGGCCGGCGGGCTTTTGATGGGTGCAGTAGTCAATCAGGCCCCGGAATTGTACAAGGCTGCCATCGCACAAGTGCCATTTGTCGACGTAATGAATACAATGCTCGACGAAACACTGCCGCTAACCACCGAAGAATGGATCGAATGGGGCAATCCAAATGAAAAGAAAGCCTGGGATTATATGATCCAATATTCGCCGTATGACAACGTCAAAAAGCAAAATTACCCCAATATGCTAATAGAGGTGTCATTGAACGACAGTCAGGTGCCGTATTGGGAAGGTGCCAAGTGGGCGGCGAAGCTCCGTGAAATGAAGACCGACAACAACGTCGTCCTCCTGAAGACAAACATGGGGGCGGGGCACGGCGGATCTTCGGGCCGATATGACCGGTTGAAAGAAGTGGCGTTTGATTATGCTTACGCCCTCACGCAAGTCGGTATCACTAAATAGGCCTCTGCCGCATTTGAATAAGAACGGATCGGTGTCGGGTTTTCCGGCACCGGTCCTTTTTTCATCCTGACATTTATTTCGGTCAAAATGACTGTATTGACAGCAGTTGATCGGCGGCAAAATGGCCGGAATTCCCGGCAGTTGGTAGTTTTTACCCTCGATTCTTTGGCACGCAGGTTGCTCCGAGTCTGGGACGAAACGGAGGATGGCGTTGGATGAAAAAAAAGCGTTGTCAAAGGCATTACCAATGAGTTAGAATCAGTAAGGAAAGCATTAAACAATGTTTTCCCTTCGCCGCACCCTTCCGTCGGAACACTCGACGAAATTTCCTTCCGTCAAATGGAAAATCGATCCTCAAGCTCAATTTCAAATATAGTTCCGATCCTGTTCGCGGTGATCGCGGTCGGTTGCGTCTCATGGGCCGGTACCCGGCTAAGTCCATCACGCATCGACACGCCACTGATCGTGTTGGTCGCAATGTCGATCGCGGTGGGGGCGTTCCTCAAGGCAAACATTGAACGGTACGATCTGCATTCGGTGATCGGTTTTGCCTTTGTGTTGACGGTCGTTTACCTCTACGGCGGCGATGTCGGTGTAATCGCGGCGGCGGTTCATTTCGCGGCGGTCGCGGTCATTTCATCGAACTTTTCAAAGGCCGGGAATCTTGCGGAACGAGCTGCGACAGCGTCAATGGGTGTAGTTGCGGCAACCGCGGCCTGGCAGGCGGTGGCGACGATGTTCGGCCCCGTTGAGGTCGTGGCTCAACGGTCCGATATGACGAGTTTTATATGGATCGTCGCGGTCGCAACGATCGTCATGTACACGACAGCGTCGATCCTCAATTTTGTCGTTTTCAAATTTGGCGGCGATGCGGACCCGAGGCGCGGCTTTGACAAATATCTCGTCGATTCGTTGATCATCTTCGGGATGGTCGGTGTCGCGGGCGGTCTGGCGATCTCAGGCATAATGCAGACAAACGCGTACGTGGTTTCGGCTGTCGCCGCATTTTTCGCATTGGTTTTTTACATGTATCGACGCTATGTCTCTGATATCAGCACGACGGCTGATCGGGCTCGTTCGCGTGAACGCATCAGGGCCGAATCGGCCGAGAGCAAGGTCGAGACCCTCGAGAAATACGTCGGCGAACTCGAGACGATGACGCAGTATTTGCAGGAAAGCCACGAGAAGTTTCGGCACGCCGCTTACCATGACGAACTAACCGGACTTCCGAACAGGAACTATTTTATCGATCGGCTGAAATTGATGCTTCAAGAGAGCAAAGATAACGCCGAGGCAAACTTTGCCGTACTTTTGCTCGACCTCAACCGATTTAAGACGATCAATGACAGCCTTGGCCATTCGATGGGCGATCGCCTGATCCGAAATGTCGGTAAGCGACTGGGTGAAATGGTCCGCGAGGACGACATGGTCGCGAGGTTCAGCGGCGACAAATTCGGGATCATTTTGAGCGATCTGCTGCTTCGCGACGAAGCGTTGGCCTTTGCCGACCGTCTCAATAAACGCGTCGCAGAGCCCTACACGATCGAGGGCCGTCAGGTCTTTACGAACGTCAAGATCGGTATCGCTTTTGGAAATTCGCGCTACGTAGAAGCCGAAGATCTCCTACGAGATGCGGATATCGCGATGTACTACGCCAAGGACAACGACGAGAACCACGTGATCTTCGATCAGAAGATGCACATCCGGGCGGTCACCCGAATGCAGCTCGAAACCGACCTCCGGTACGCTGTCGAGCGAAAGGAATTTGAGCTGTTCTATCAGCCGATCATCGGTCTCGAAAGCGCTGAACTGATCGGGTTTGAGGCCCTCGTCAGATGGAACCATCCGACCCGCGGACTTGTTCCGCCCAATGAATTTATACCGATCAGCGAAAATACAGGTTTGATCGTTCCGATGACGATCCAGATACTGCACTCTGCCTGCAATCAGGTAGCACGCTGGCAAGCCCGTAATCCCGGCGGCCCGCTGCTCAGCGTCGCCGTGAACCTGTCCGGAAAGCACTTCGCTCATCCGAATCTGGTCGATCAGATAAATGCCGTCCTCGAAGAAACGCGCATTTCGCCGTCATCGCTGAAGCTCGAACTTACGGAAAGCGCGGTGATGGAAAACGCCGAAACCGCGATCCTTATGCTCAAGGAGATCAAAAAGACGGGCGTTCAGATAAGCATCGACGATTTTGGGACCGGTTATTCGAGCCTCAGCTATCTCCACCGATTTCCGATAGATCTGCTGAAGGTAGACCGCTCGTTCGTGAGCGCGATGGAGGAGAATACCGAAAACGGCGAGATCGTCCGGACGGTGATCGCCCTGGCAAAGGCCCTCAATCTAAAGGTCGTTGCCGAGGGGATCGAGAGCATACACCAGTTTCACCAACTACGGATCCTCGGGTGCGAATACGGACAGGGTTATTTGTTCTCAAAACCGCTTCCTGTAGTTGAGATCGAAAAGCTGCTTCAGGAAAAATCTCGCTGGCGGAATATCTTGCCGGTCCAATCGACCCCGATGTTCCAAACGACGCCGCAGGACATAAATCACCTGCGGATCGCCTGACCAACCCGTTTTCAACCGACGAAGACGGCCGGGTCGGCCCCGAGCGGAAACGCCGTTTCATAGACTGACGCCAGATTCAAGAGCACGTCTTCAGACCAAAAATTTCCAACCAGCTGTAAGCCGATCGGTAACCCGTTTTCGGAAAGTCCGCATGGCACGCTGATCGCCGGCACGCCCGCCAGATTGGCCGAGACGGTGTAAATATCGCTCAAATACATCGCCAACGGATCGTCTGATCGTTCGCCGATCCTGAACGCGGTCGATGGAGAAGTCGGCGTCAGGATCGCGTCACAAGCCGTGAATGCCTGCTCGTAATCCATTTTGACCATATTGCGGACCTTCTGAGCCTTAGAATAGTACGCGTCGTAATAACCGCTTGAGAGGACGTAGGTTCCCAGCATGATACGCCGCTTTACCTCGGGGCCAAATCCGGCCTCGCGGGTCTTGAAGTACATTTCGCGCAATCCGGGTGCGTCGTCTGCACGGAAACCGTAACGGGCACCATCATATCTCGCTAGGTTCGACGACGCTTCGGCGGTTGCGATTATGTAATACACGGCAATGCCGTATTTAGCGTGCGGCAGCTCGACATCGACGATCTTCGCTCCGAGCGAACGAAAATTCTCGATCGCGGTTCCGACCGAATCACGAACGTCCGCATCGAGGCCTTCGCCGAACAACGCCCGGGGAACTCCGATCGTTTTTCCGGCGACATCTGCGCCGAGCGAAAATTTGTAATCCGGTACGGCAACGTCCGCGGAGGTCGAATCGTGCGGATCATGCCCGGCAACTACCCCCAAAACGTCCGCAACATCGGATGCGGTCTTTCCAAAGATACCGATATTGTCGAGTGATGAGGCGAACGCGACCAAGCCGTAACGTGAGATCCGGCCGTAGGTCGGTTTGAGCCCGACAATGCCGCAAAGCGCCGCGGGTTGCCGGACCGATCCGCCGGTTTCTGAGCCAAGTGACGCACGGACGACACCCGACGCAACGGCGACCGCCGATCCGCCCGAACTGCCGCCCGGCACGCGTGTAACATCCCACGGATTTCGAACTATGCCGAAAGCTGACGATTCGTTTGACGAGCCCATCGCGAACTCATCCATATTCGTCTTGCCGATCATCACGGCACCGGCATTATTGAGCCGTTCGATCGCGGTAGCGTCGTACTGGGCACGATAATTATGCAGAATGTGCGAACCGCACGACGTCCGCATACCCTTTGTGCAGATATTGTCCTTGACCGCGATGGCCGTACCGCCGAGAGGCGTTTCGCCGCGATCTTCGACGGCAAGAGCCTGCCGAAGAGCATGTTCGTGCTCGATCGACAAAAACGAATTGAGCTGCGGATTCAATTTTTCCGCATCTGCCAAAACACCCTCAATTTTTGAAACTACTGACATAAAAGTTATCTGGATACGTTCGCCACAAGCCACTTATCGCCGGCCCTGGTTAATTCGACATTTATTTGTTTTTGCTCGTTTCGTTCGTCGTCACGCCAAAACAATAGGACCTGAACGGTCGCCTTCGCCGAGTCGGCTGACCGGCATTCGCCGATCCGGAACGCCTTCGGAAAGTTGTCGGTGAGCGTGAAAATGTCCTCCGGGCCGTCGACGGCCTTCACCGCTCTTTCATAGAATCCAGCGGTCAAGAAGTCTTTTCTCAACGACAGATTTTCGGCCGATGGCTTCATATCGTTGCCGAAATGAAACGAGTAGAACCGCTTGACACCGTCACGAGCGGACGTGCACTCGGCCGACTCAAGCGTCGGCACACTGCAACCCGAGATCACAAGGCACAGAGCGGCCGCCAAAATGGCGGTTAACGCTTTGCTCGCTGTGTGCGGTCCGGATGAGATCATTTACAAAACCTTCGGTACCTGAAAGTGCCCCGCCACCGCCGACGGCGCTTCGGCAAGTGCCGCCTTTTGTCCAAGCGAACCGGCCACGACATCCTCGCGGATCGATTCTGTCGCGGTCCCTTCGCGCGTCAATCCGCCCAGCATCGGTTCGACCTGATCGGTCTCAAGTTCATTAAGCTGTTCGATGTATTTCACGATATCGGCCATTTGAGGCGTATACATTACGACCTCGTCGTCCGAGATCTCGAGATGGGCCAATTTAGCTACTTTTCGTACGTCCATAAAATAAATGCCGGTCAACTCGCCGCCATGCGCCGTTTCTGACGGGCAAGATACACAGCCGCGGTTTTTAGAAATGACTCTCTAAGATGTTCGTCCCGGATCGCGTCAGCCGCGGCACGCAGACCAGGGTCGAGTTCGGCCGTTGCCGGAGCATCATCCGATCCCGGTGAAATCCGGTCGGCGACTGCAGAACTGTCGATGACAAATTCGATAAATCGAACGCTGCCGTTACCAAGGACAGAATTTAGCTTAGCAACCATCTGCGGCGACATGTCTTCGAGATGCCGCTGCCAGGTTTTATCTTCGACCGCGACCGTTAGCCGCTGGTCCACAAAGTCAACGGCGGCGGTTCGTTCGTTGATCAGTTGGCCGCATATCCGGCGCCAAGCGGCAAACACCACTGCAGACCGGGCAGCCGGATCGAGTTCCAGCCGGTCCAGTACTTTAGGTAGTGCGCCGAATAACTGTTCCATTTGCGATTGACCGTCAATAAACTATCATTTTAGACGAGAACGGCCACAAATGCGAAAACTGTAGAAATCATGATCGAATTACCAGAATTGATCCTTGCGTCAGGCAGCCCAAGGCGGTCCGAGATACTAACGTCCGTCGGCTGGACGTTCACCAAACACCCGGCGGATATCGATGAGTCGGAGCTTGAAGGCGAATTGCCCGCCGATTATGTCCAGCGGCTAGCGATAGAAAAGGCCGAAGCGGTTGCGGGTGAGTATCCGGGTTCGATCGTACTCGGAGCCGATACGACCGTCGTAATAGACGGGATGATAATCGGCAAACCGCTGGATCTTGACGATGCGCGGCGTATGATCGCGATGCTCGCCGGCAACTGGCACGAGGTGCTTACCGGCATTGCGGTTTCTCAGCATGGAGAGAGCCGGTCGGCGATACAGACGACCCGCGTCAAGTTCGCCCCGATGACGGCAAGTGAGATCGAGTATCTGGCCGTTTGCGGAGATCCGCTGGACAAAGCCGGCGCCTACGCGGTCCAGGCCCAAGCGGCGCTGTTCATCGAGGGGATCGACGGCGACTATTGGAACGTCGTCGGTCTACCGATCAAGTTGGTTTACGAACTGGTAATGAAAAGGCCCGGTTTCTAGCCGGGCCTAAAGGTCAAAGCAATCTGTCGATCGTTCTTGAGATCGGCCCCGTAAGGTCGTATTTGGGGTCGATGCCGCCGAATGGCTCGGTTGTCGCGTCACCGTTCTTATCAAGTATCACAAAGGACGGGACCTGTTCGATCTTAAAATTCTTGGTCGTTAGCACGCCGTCCGAATCCCGCAGGACCGTCATGGTGAGCTTGCGATCCGCCGCAAATTTGGCGACCGTCTCGTTGCTCGCAAAGTTCTTTGACCGCGGATTGGTCGAATCGGTCACGACGAAATAGAACACCACATTTTTAGCCGCGTAACGTTTTGCAAGTGCGTTGGTAAACTCGGCCTGCTTGTCCGAAAGCGGCAGCCAGCTTGCACCGATAGCCAGAACCACGATCTTGCCGTTTTGAGACTCGACGTCGACGCGTGTGCCGTCGAGTTTGGTAAGTACGGTCTGTCCAAAGGCACTTATTGCAAATGCCAATGAGATAGCCGAAATTGTAATGAAACCTCTAAGTGTTTTCATACTTTTGCGAGAACCTATTCGAGCGTCCTCACATAGGTTGGATGCAAGTTTGATACCAAACTACTGCTTTCGATTGAGTAGCACATTGTCTATCAGGCGAACACCGTCAAAATAGACGGCGGTTACGATCAGTGTTTCGTCATCTCCAATCTTTTCAACAGGTTGCAGCGTGTCGCGATCCACGATGGCGACATAGTCCAAACGTGCCATGGGTTCCGTCCCGATGCGCGATGTAACGATTTGAGCTAATGACGACGCATTTCGTTCGCCTTTTTTGAATGCGATCTTGGCCTCGCGTAGGGCTTCGATGATTATGGACGCCTTTTGCCTCTGCTCGGGGCTCAATAGTTCGTTTCGGGATGACATCGCCAAACCCGATGCTTCGCGGACGGTCGGGACGACGATGATCTCTGTCTCGAACCCAAGGTCGTTCGTCAGACGTTTGATAACAGCGACCTGTTGTGCGTCCTTCTGGCCGAAGAACGCGAGATCAGGCCGGACGGTATTGAAAAGTATCGTAATTATGGTCGCGACGCCGCGAAAGTGGCCGGGCCTGGACGAGCCTTCGAGTGCATCGGTCAGGCCCTCGACGTTAACGAATGTCGAAAATCCTTCAGGGTAGATCTCGTGATGCTCCGGCGCGAAAATATAGTCAACCTCGTATTCGGCGAGCAGAGCCGCATCGGCGGTCAGATCTCTGGGATATCGTTCGAGATCACTCTTATCGTTAAATTGGGTCGGATTGACAAAGATCGACACGATGACGATGTCGCACATCTGACGGGCTTCTCTGACGAGCGTCAGATGGCCTTCGTGGAGTGCTCCCATCGTCGGGACAAATCCGACGGTCTTAGTCTCACGCCGCAGTTTGCGGGCGATCGAGAACATTCGTTGTCGGCGGTTGATGATCTCCATTCAACTGTTATGACTTTTTCAGTTCGGAAAGTGTTTCCTCGGTCAATCCGTACGACTCGGCATCGGCCGGATATGCTCCCGACCTCACGTCTCGCGCCCAGTTGTGGATCGCTTCGGTCATAACATCGCGGACGTTCGCATATTGTCGAACGAATCGCGGCTGTCGGCCAAATGTCATTCCGACGAGGTCATGCAGCACGAGTACCTGGATGTCGCAGCCAAGTCCGGCTCCGATCCCGATGGTCGATATGCTGAGCTCGTCCGTTATCATCTGGGCGACTTCGCGGGGAACCAGTTCAAGCACGATCGCGAACGCACCCGCATCTTCGAGCAATTTAGCGTCCTCGATCAACCGTTTCGCCTGTTCGGCGGTACGGCCCTGGACGCGGTAACCGCCCATCTTATACACCGACTGCGGCGTTAACCCGATATGAGCGACAACCGGGATCTCTTCGTCAACGAGCCGCCTGACCAGATCGACGCGATTTCGGCCACCTTCGAGCTTGACCGCCTCGGCACCGCCGTATTTCATCAAGCGAAGCGCATTCTTGACGCTCTCGTCCTCATTTACGTGATAGGTGCCGAAAGGCATATCGGCAATGACCATCGCCCGCTCGGTGCCGCGTTTGACGGCGATGCATGCGGATGTGATCTCTTCGAGCGAAACGGGGATAGTGTTGCCGTATCCGTGAATAACATTGCCGATACTGTCGCCGACGAGGATCATATCGACGCCAGCCTCGTCTACGATACGAGCCGTCGGATAGTCATAGGCGGTCAGACAGACCAGTTTTTGGCCGTTTTCCTTTGCTGCACGTATCGCGGGAAGGTAGACCTTGCCCTCTTTGTCTGGTTGGAGGTATGCCATAAAGTTGGTACAAGTCTAGCTTTTTGAACAGGTCAAGTCTACCATTTGGCGGCAAGTTCGCGCTTGATGGCGTGATTAGGATCCCAACGCCTGACATCGCTGTTGTCATCGACCGCCGAGAGGATATCCGCGACCTCACGCCTTGATGTCGGATGTACGAGATGCGGGGCGATCTCGGCAAGCGGACACAGCACAAACTTTCGCAAATGCAGACGCGGGTGGGGAAGCGTGAGAAATGGCGTGTCCATTACCATGTTGCCGTAGGTCAGAATGTCGAGGTCGATCGTTCGCGAGGCCTTTACCGATTTGTCCGTGCGGTCCAATAAATATTCGATCCGCAAGAGCCTGGCCATCATCTGCGTCGGGCTGATATCGGTCACACGTACCTCGGCGGCCATATTCAGAAATTTATTATCGGTATCGAGATCGATCGGTTCTGTTTCGTAGATCGCCGACAAACGCTGCACTACAAAGCTCGCTTCCAAAAGACCGCGCACCGCCAGCAAAAGGTTGCCGGCCCGGTCGCCCAGGTTTGACCCAAGGCCAATATAAGCTGTCGTGAATTCGGCTTGCATCGATTTTGCTATTAAGTAGATAGATCAAACCGTATCACTTGTCAAAGCACGCGGCGGATCGTTTTTCGGCCGGATTCGAGATCTTCTGTTTTGGTAACCGTTTTTGCCCGATTCCAAATGTTTCGCGGGCGTTCCCGCCGCTCATCATTGTACGGACATTGCCCGCGAGAATTGCGATTAACGGGCAGTCGTGTCAGACCGCCGCGAATTTACTTTTTACCCGATTCAATGATTCAATATGATTGTTGAAATAGTTAATCCAGCAATGCCGTGCTCGGTCGGCATTCGGGCGGAAAATGCGTCTCCGTCTTTAGAAAATTGCACGCCAAACACTGATGCCGCGAAGAAAATTTCGTCACAGCCAGCGTTTTGACTCACCGAGCGATCATTCCTTTCAGGAATATCTCGTAAATCAACCGGCCCAGTCCACGACCCGAACTGAACTGCTGCGACTCATTCGCGGCGGCGAAGACACGTATCTGGAACTCAAGGTCAAGCTTTCGAACAGCGAACGCATCGCACAGGGGATCGTCGCCATTGCGAATACCGACGGCGGCACGATCATCTTCGGCGTCAACGACCAATTGCGGATCGAGGGCGTCGCAAATCCGGAATGGGTCCAGGCCGAGCTAACAAGGATCTGCCGCGAAGAGATCGTGCCGCCGGTCGTGCCGTTGATAGATACGATCGCATTTGACAGCGGGAAGCGGATTGTCGCACTGGACATCGATGGCAAACGTCGGCCGTACCGCACCCGTGACGGCAGATTCTATATGCGTCTCGGGGCTGAGAAACGCGAAGTTTCGCGCGACGAACTTTCGAACTGGCTCGACGAACTGCGTCCGCTCGGGTTTGAAAATATCCCGCTCCAGACCGTGACCGAAAATGATTTCGATGATGCGTTGCTGTGGAGTTTTGCGAGCGGATTTGACGACAACGCGCCAAACATCAATCTTTATCAGACCAGCGATTTTTTGCGGAAAGACCTGTTGCTCGCCGTCGGCAACGTTGACGAGTTCTTCCCGACCGTCGCCGCTGTACTGTTGTTTGGCAAGGACGACCGCGTACCCGAACTGCTGCCGCGTTCAAACATCACGGTCGCAAGGTTTTCGGGCGATAACGGCAACGCCCAGTTGATCGAGGCCGTCGAACTCAAGGGCAATATGCATACCCAGTTCGAAGGAATAATGGCGTTTATCAGCAGATATACCGACCTGGCGAAGGAACGTCCGAAACGCAAGCTCGAACTCGTCGGCGATCCGGTCGTTCGGCCCCGCTCGCATTATCACTATTATTCGGTGGCTGAAGCCGTGATTAATGCCTTGATCCATCGCGACCTAGCACTTCGCGAGATAAGAACGCGGATCAATATCTATGACAGTTCGATCGAGATCATAAATCCGCGGCGGACCAATGGTTTCTCGCCGCCGGCGTCACGGGCGATACGGTACGGCATTACGCAGCGGCTCAATCCGCAGATCGCCGCGATCTTTACACGACGGGAATACGGCATAAACGCACCGCATGGCGGTTTGCCGATGATCCTTCGGCAATCGAAGCGCTTCTCCGGCCGAAAACCCGAGATCTACATCGCAAATGACGAATTCAAGATAAAGATATTTGCCGCTTGATGCGACCGATGAACGAAGACAGAACGCCGTCGGATAAGGCGGAGAATGTTTCATTTAGCAATAGAACCGCGTTGCTGATCTCGCTTGCCGCCGGGTTCGTCTACTACTTTTCTAACCCCAAGCCTCAAAGTTATTACGACTATACATTTCGGGTCGCCGGCCAACTCCTCGCGGGGAAAGCGGGCTTTAGCGAACCGCGGCCTTCATGGCTAAACGAGTTTGTTCCGTTCGAGGGGTTTTACTATTCGGTATTTCCGCTCGGTGCCGTCGTTTCGATGATCCCGGCGGCGATCCTGAAAAACATCGGCATCATTTCGGAATCCCCCGGTAGTGTTATCGCATCCATCCACGCTGCCGCTATCTGCTTTTTGCTGCTCAAGATCGCCTCGCGATACGACGTTTCCATTGCTCGACAGGCCGCTCTGACAGTATCGATCCTCTTCGGGACGTTCATGTGGACAAACCTGACATTCGCCGGCGCGTGGCAGCTTGCGCTTGGATTTGCGATGGTCGGGCAGCTCGGTGCGATATATTTTACGGTCTATGACCGCAGGCCATTGCTCGCAGGAGTGTTCTTCGCGCTCGCGTTTGGAAATCGAACAGAAAATCTGCTCACTGCCCCGATATTCTTCTACCTGTTAAGCCGCGATGCGCCCGGTCAGGATGCTTCAGCTGGCAAGGATATCGACAGGTCAACGAAGTCGGCCGAAGTGAAGCCCGATCCGGGAATTTTGTCGGCCCGGTGGCGGCGTTTGGCTCTGTTCTGCGTCGTCCCGTTTGTTCTTGGTACGGCCACTCTTGTTTACAACTACGTGCGCTTTCACTCGTTTATCGACTTTGGCTACGCGCGAATTCCCGGCGTACTTCAAGAGCCTTGGTACGATCACGGGATCTTCTCGACGTACTATCTTTCCAGGCAGGCGTGGGAAATGCTGTTCAAGATGTGGAATGTAACGGACACCTTTCCGTATCTTGTGCCAGACGGGTTCAGCAGTTCGGTGTTATTCAGCAGCCCGTTCCTATTGCTCGTCTTTCGTTTTGGCTCACGCGATCGCTGGCTAAAATATGCGTCGTGGTCAGCCGTGATCGTGCTGACATTCCTGCTCTGGATCCACGGCAATTCGGGTGGATGGCAGTTTGGTTATCGGTACGCGATGATCTTGCTGCCATGGGTGTTTGTCATTATGCTCGAGTCAATGCCCAAGCGCGTCTCGCCGGGTGAATGGGTACTGTTCATCTATTCGATCGTGATGAACATTTACGCTACATGGCTATTTCACTGGACCGATTATCTGAACCCCTGACCGATCAATGCTAATCGACCTTTCCCCGCTGCAAACCTCCCGCGATTACCGGCTGTTATTTTTCGGCCAGTTGGTGTCGTTCTTCGGTTCGATGATGACGTTTATCGTCGTACCGTGGCAGATGTTTCAACTCACCGGATCGTCGGCGATGGTCGGCTATATCGCCCTTGCCGAGTTTGTTCCGATGATCTCACTCGCCTTTGTCGGCGGGGCACTGGCCGATTTTATCGACAAGCGCCGAATGCTCCGCTTTACCGAGATCGGCCAGACGGCGGTGACCGCGATCCTTATTCTCAATTCGGTTTTGCCGAATCCGCAGATCTGGATCCTTTTCGTCGCGGTCGCATTGCACGCGGGCCTGGCCGCGCTTCAGCGGCCGGCCTTTGAATCATTTATCCAAAAAGTGATCCCGGCTGAGATGATGTCTGCCGTGATGGCTCTCAACTCGGTGAGGTTCAGCATCGGGATGATCGTCGGCCCGGCGATCGCCGGGATCATCGCCACCCAACTCAGCCCGACCATCGCTTATACGATCGATCTTTTTACATTCATAGCGTCGCTGATCGCCGTTTTTATGCTGAGGTTCGTACCGCCGCCTGAAAACCCGGAAAGGCCGAGCTTTGCCGCGATCAAGAAAGCCTGGAAATACGCATTCGGCAGGCAAGAACTGGTCGGAACCTATTTTATCGATATTGCGGCGATGTTCTTCGCCTTTCCGCAGGCATTGTATCCGGCTTTGGCGATCGTGTACGGCGAAAGGTATGTCGGGTTTTTTCCGGCCGCGATCGCGATCGGAGCTCTAACGGCGAGCCTGACGTCAGGTTGGACCCGAAATGTCCATCGGCACGGTTTGCTGGTGATCATCGCCGCGGTGCTCTGGGGCGTGGCGATACTATTCTTCGGCCTTGTCGAGAGTCTCGTGCCGGCATTGCTGCTGCTCGCTGTTGCCGGGTTCTTCGATATGATATCGGGAATATTTCGGGGAGCTATTTGGAATCAAACTATCCCGAATTACCTTCGCGGACGGCTCGCCAGCATTGAAATGATGAGTTATCTGACCGGCCCCATGCTCGGAAGTGCTAAGATGGGCATTGTCGCCGAACGATTTGGCCTCAAGGCCGCGATCGTGAGCGGTGGAGCCCTGTGTATTGTCGCCGTTGCGGGAGCCGCATTGCTTTTGCCCAAGTTCGCGGTATACGACGGCCGCGAAGGGATCAAGCAGCGTGAGATCGAGGAAGCAGAACGAGCCGAAATGATGAGGGTCTCGGAGGCGGAATTTTAATAGAAAAATGGCAATTTTACGAAAACGGCAGATCGAGAATCTCGAACAGATGAGCGGCGAGCAGCTTGAGGCATTTCTCAACGCTATGCCGGCCGGGCAGCACTCGATGAGTGAGCTTTTCGACTATGTTGAAGACGAATTGTACGACTCAGAGTGTGACCACACGCTGCGATATTCGATGAGATACATGATGGAGCAGGGGCTTAATTTCCCCAAAATAACCAACTGGCTCAACGAGAATGGCGGCTACTGTGACTGCAAGGTCATGGAACAAGTGGCGCCGTACTGGCGGGCAAAGTTTGGGGATGATTGACCCCGAAAACCGGCACGCGATCATCCTATGCAGACAAAACGCTCTGCAGGTATTTGCCCGTAAATGATCCTTTGACCTTCGCGACTTCCTCCGGCGAGCCCGTCGCGACAACTTCGCCGCCGCCGACACCGCCCTCCGGGCCGAGGTCGATTATGTGATCCGCGGTCTTGATCACGTCAAGATTGTGTTCGATCACGACCAAACTGCCCCCGCCGTCGATCAACGCTCGAAACGCCGAGAGCAGCTTGTTAATGTCGTCAAAATGGAGTCCCGTCGTGGGCTCGTCGAAGATGAAAAGCGTCTGCGACGAGCTTTTCTGGGCGAGATGCGACGCTAGTTTGACCCGCTGCGCCTCGCCGCCCGAAAGTGTCGTCGCCGATTGGCCGAGCCGCAGGTAACCGAGGCCGACGGCGTCAAGGACCTTAAGCCGCGTGACGAGCTTAGCGACATCCTTAAAGAAAAGTATCGCTTCGCGGATGGTCAGCTGCAGCACCTCGTGAATATTCTTGCCCTTGTACTTAACGTCCAAAATATCCTGTTTGAACCGCATGCCTCGGCAATCTTCGCACACCAATTCAACATCGGCGAGAAACTGCATTTCGATCGTCACGGTGCCGCTGCCCTGGCAAATTTCACATCGTCCGCCCGGGACGTTAAATGAGAAATGCGACGCGTTATAGCCCTTTGACCGCGCGGTATTGGTTGCGGCAAACACCTCGCGAATAGCGTCGTATGCCTTGATATACGTGACCGGATTCGATCTCGGGGTGCGGCCGATCGGCGATTGGTCGACGAGGATGATGTCATCGATCAGTTCGCCGCCGGTGATCTCCTTAAAGAAACCGACCGGGGCGTTCCACTCGCCGCGCTTCTTTTTGAGGCCTGCATACAGGATATCGTGTATCAATGTGGATTTGCCCGACCCTGAAACACCTGTCACACAGACGAGCATGTCCAGCGGGATCGTGACTGAGACGTCCTTTAGATTGTGTTCGCGGGCTCCTATTATCTCGATCTTTCGCTTCGTAGCCGGACGACGTTTCAGCGGGACCTTGATCTCGGCCTCGCCGCGGAGATACTTGGCCGTTAGCGATGTCTTGCTCTTCATCAGCTGCTTGAAATCACCATTGAAAACGAGTTCACCGCCGTATTCGCCTGCATAAGGGCCGATATCTATTATGTGATCGGCCGAACGCATCGTTTCTTCGTCATGTTCGACCACAAGCACCGTGTTGCCGATATCACGGAGGCCCTCGAGGATCTTGATGAGCCTGGAATTGTCACGCGGGTGGAGGCCGATGCTCGGTTCGTCCAGAACGTATAACGTTCCCACGAGCAGCGATCCCAGATTCGTCGCAAGTTGAATGCGCTGAGCTTCGCCGCCCGAAAGCGTCGCGGCGAGCCGGTTCAGCGTAAGATAGTCGAGTCCGACCTCGACAAGAAAAGTCAGCCGCCGCCGTATCTCGAGCAGCAGTTTGTCGGCGATCTGAGCACGCTCGTTGTCGAGCACCAGCGAATCAAAGAAGTCGTGGGCGACACGGATCGACATTTCGACGATGTCCGGCAGTGACTTGCCGCCGACCTTTACGTCGCGAGCCTCCTGCCGCAAACGTTGGCCATTGCAGTCGGGGCAGCGTGTGTAACCGCGATATTTGGCCAAAAATACGCGCACGTGGAGCTTGTATTTTTTAGTTTCGAGCCATTCAAAAAAGCCCTTGATGCCGCGCCAGCCCTCGTCTCCGTAAACAATGCAGTTCTGCTGAAAGTCGGGAAGATCGGCATACGGCACGGTCATATCAATGTTGGCCGAGGAACAGTATTTGACCAGTTCTTTCTGTGCCCAGGCGTGCTGCGGACGTGTAAAAGGTTCGATCGCACCGGCCTTGAGCGAAATCAACGGATTTGGGATCACCAGACCGTAATCTATCCCGATCGTATTGCCGAAACCCTGGCAGGTTGGACACGCACCGAACGGCGAATTAAAACTGAAAAGGTGCGGTTCGGGCTCCTCGTAACGCGTCCCGTCGTATTTGCAGACATAACGGTCCGAGAATTTGAGAGTCGTGCGGCCGTTTTCCGGATCATCGCTCTTTTCGGCCGTTTCGACCATCGCCGCGTGGCCTTCGCGAAAGCAGGTTTCGAGCGAGTCGACCAGACGCTGGCGAATACCGCTGTCGGCCCTAAGGCGGTCGATCAATACGAACGTTCCGTCAAAATCGTCAAACGGATAGTCCTCGGGCCGCTGCAGTTCGATGACCTCGCCACCGCGATAAAGCCTCGAAAAGCCCTGCTGCAAGAGCGATATCAGAAACGCCGAAGTGCTCAGGTCCTTGGCGGACGCTTTGGCCTTGGGTTTCTTAGCGGATCGGACTGCTTCGCGTGATACTTCTTCCTGAATAGGGAAAAGAAGATAGAATCGCGCACCTTGCGGCAGTTCGGACAAGATCTCGTCCGCCGCCGATTCGGGTGAATCCCGCTTTACCTCACGGCCGCATATATGGCAGATCGTCTGTCCGGCACGAGCGAACAGCAATCGAAGATAGTCATATATCTCGGTCTGTGTGGCGACGGTCGAACGCGGATTCTTGGTCGAGTTCTTTTGCCGGATGGCGATCGCGGGAGCGATACCGGCGATCTCGTCAACGTCCGGCTTGTCCATCCGTTCGAGGAACTGACGGGCGTAGGCGGAGAGCGATTCGACATAGCGGCGTTGCCCCTCGGCGTAAAGGGTGTCAAACGCAAGCGACGATTTGCCTGATCCGGAAACGCCGGTAACCACCGTCAGCTTGTTGACCGGAATTGAGACGTCGATGTTCTTGAGGTTGTGAACGCGGGCACCGCGGATCACGATTTGATCTTCCTTTTTAGATGTGGCGGCCTGCATAGATTCGAATTCCGGCTTCAGCGCAAAAGTGTATTTTACCAAATCGGATTTGGGTAAACAAAAGCATTTACGGGAAGGAGCGTGCTGGTTACCAGCGAGTGTCGTAGCTGCTGAAATTTGATTGCCAGTCGTCGGCAGGGTCGGCGATGAGGATGGCGATGTGGCCGTTGAGTATGACACCGGCATCCGTTTCGCGCCGAAGCCGATAAGTTCGGCCGCCGGGCGAGCAGACGGTGATCACGACCTTTTCGTCCACCCGCTTACTGATCGACGCATGGCGCCAATCGGCCCTCGAACGGACGACCAGCCGTGACCCGATGGGCATTTGCCCAAGCGTTATTTGAATTTCGGCAGGTTCCACGACTTGCGGTACTTTTCGTAAACATCGGCCGGTAGCTGCACGATGTGCGGATTTTTCGACGGTATCGCCCACGCGACCAGGCCCTCGAGCATCCGGCGTTCCATCGCGGTACATCCGGCAGTGCCCTCGGTCGGGCTTTTCCAAATATGTAGGAAGATGCACGAACCGCGGCCCTTTTGTACCGGGTAACTATTATATCCGACGAAGATGCCTAGGTCATACTGTTCGCCGACGGCGAGCATTTTCTCCGAAGACTTCCAGTCGAAGTTACCCACGTGCATCCGGTTGACGATCCGATTGTAAAACTGCGAATGCGGATCATCGACGCACTCAGTGTATTCCTCGAGCTTCGTGTATGGCAGTTCGACGGCGTTGGGTTTCGAACCCTTGCCAAAAGCCGCGGTCAGCGGAAAGATACCTGCCGGAGCGTTTCCGTCACCTTCTTTTTTGACCTTTGCGGTCGTGTCGCCGGCCGGAGCTTCGGCCCAAGCCAGGCCGTTTCGCCCGACGACAGCCGCGAACTCTTCACCGTCGGCCTTCCATTTGGTCCCGGCGTTCTTACGTTCGAACATATGACCCCGGCCTTCGACCGAATTCCAATCCCTGGTGATCACGACCACCAACTGCTGCGATCCGCCAAAGTCCGGCTTGACCGGAGGAGCTTCAGGTTTCTTGACCTGAGCCGAAATTCCGACAGCCAACGCTAGCGTGCAGAGAAATACGCGGCAGAAACTCATATATTTTTACTCGTCAAAAAAGACATCAGACGACGCCTTTCCTTTGGCGACCGCAAAAATCCGCATACCGACCGAGATCATTACGACGGAGATAACGATCCAAAGGATCACCCATACGATGCCCGGCAAACCAGTCGCATCGGCCATATTCTTGGCGTCATTTGCAATGTCCGAGCCGACCAGCGGAGCATTTAAGAAAAACAGCGTCTTCAGATCCGAGAGGGAATTTAGAAGGCATTGGATCGCCAGGAACGCAACGGCAAAATTCGCCGTCCGATAGCTGGCGAACTTGCCCAAGGCCAGCAGGCCCGCAGTCAGCAGCACTCCGGCGACAACCGTGAAAAGCACGCTCGAGAACGCGACATTCAGCGAGAGAAAATGAAATATCGGGCTCAGAATGCCGAAAACAAGCGTCATGACACCGACAAATATCCCGGAACCAACCAGCACCTTGTGCGGTGAGACCGATCTCCGGATCAGCAACAGCATCATTACCCCGAAAACGGTAGTGCCCAGGTAGCCTGCGCTCGAGGTCAGCATCGCACCGAACCAGCCCGAAGGCGCGGAATAGACGGCACCGCTGCCGTCCGAGGCAATGGTCAGGCTCTGGACCGCCCCGCCGGTCAGTACAGCGATCAGCGCGTGGCTGCCCTCATGAATAAAGGTCACGAACAGCCTGATCGGATACACAAGGTAGTCTGCGTACGGTATGAACCACAGGGCGATCGTGATGATCGTGGCGAGGATGAGCAGTATGACCTGCGGTTTGGCGTCTTCGGCTAATTTATATCCCATACTTCAAAAATCTCCCGTGCGGACTTAAGACCGAATACGCTTATTGTAATCAAAAGTTCGGTTCTTGTCGCCGTTTATTTGCCGTCGGAAGGCCGCTGGTAGTCGCTCTTGCCGCCCGTTTTGCTCTCGAGCAGGACGTCGGTGATGACGATGTCCTTCTGCACCGCTTTGCACATATCGTAGATCGTCAGGGCGGCGACGGTTGCGGCGGTAAGGGCCTCCATTTCTACTCCGGTCTGTGCCGAGGTAACGGCTTCGGCCTCAATACTTATGCCGTTTTCGCAAAATTTGGCCGACACGTTCACTTTAGAGAGATTTATTTGGTGACAGAGCGGTATCAGCTCGGAGGTGCGTTTCGCTGCCATGATACCGGCTATCCTGGCGATCTCGAGCGGGTCGCCTTTCGGGTTTGCATTCGAGCGCAATTTGGTAAGCGTATCAGCCGAAAGCAGTACGCGGGCCGAGGCCACGGCTCGCCGGACACTTTCCTGCTTGCCCGAAACATCCACCATTCGAACCTTTCCCGCTTCGTCAAAATGCGATAGTTCGCTCATATCTTTCTTGCCTCGAAGATCAATGTGTTTCCGCCGAGCAGCACTTCGTCCGAATTGAGTTCGTCCGTCCAACGCTCAGACCGCTTTTTCCGGGACGAAAATTTCGAAACTAGCCTGATGAGAAACGCCAGCGGCAAAAACGCCCATGTATTCTTCTTTTCCTTGTCGCGATAGGTACGGACGATCTCAAATCCGTATTTCTCGAGCAGAAACCTCACCTCCGAATAGCCGATCGGGTTGACGTGGAGAGCGATCTCCTCCATTCCCGGAAACTCGCGGCTGATCGCGTCAAGTGCGGGCCGCGAGAGCGGCTTGAAGTGCGAGGTATAGCCTGAAAAGAGCCATTTCAAGCGCTCCTCGATGTTCATAATGTTCGGCACCGAAACGATCAGGCGGCCGCCGGACACGGTCAAACGGGAAAACTCGGCGATGGCGTTGGCAGGGTTTTCGATGTGCTCCAGGCCCTCGACGCAGACGACGGTTTCAAATTCACTGTCATCGTACGGCAGCCGCGTGTCCAGATTGCCCGAGCGGATCTCGACGCCGTCGAGCCGAAAGATCTCAGGGTATAGATCACAGCATGCAACATCGAAACCAAGACGTTTCAGCCGTTTAGCGAGTGCTCCTTCGCCCGCCGGGACGTCGAGCAGACGGCCCTGCGCACCGCCGGCAAGGATACGCTCGACGGTGTCGTGTATTGCTTCGTGTGCAAGTGCGGCTGGTTCGCTCATTTTTCTCGAACTACAAAAATAACACAGACGACACATCGCCTGCCTCTAGCTTTCGTCCGGCCTCCACGACGACAAGGGCCTCGGCCTTGGAATAGCCGATAAAATCCGATGATCCCTGCCAACGCGTCGGAGCCGCGATCAGGCGGCCCTTCTCATCGGTTGTGAGCGTGGCGGGCAGGTAAGTGTCACGTTCCTTGGCGGCCTTGACCGGTGTCGCCAGCACGGCGTGCCCGGGTCGCAAATAAGGCTGCGAGCATCCCTGCATCTGCATCAGAGCAGGCCGGACGAAGAGCTCAAATGTCACCGCCGCCGAGACCGGATTGCCCGGGAGCCCGAAGATCAAACTTTCGCCGAGCGTCGCGAATACAGCCGGTTTACCGGGCTTGAGGCTCACTTTTTCGAAATGTATCTCGGCTCCGAGGCTCCTCAACGCAGGCTTGGTCAGGTCATATTTGCCGACCGAAACCCCGCCGGTAATGATGAGTACGTCTGACGATCCCAGTCCATCGGAAATGCGGGCCGTCAGCCTTTCGAGGTCGTCGTCGGCCAACGGAAATTCTGTCGGGGCCGCTCCGCATTTGGCAGACAGTGCCGACAGCATCGGGGCGTTCGAGTTACGTATCTGGTCGATACTGGGCGTTTCTTCGACCGGGACGATCTCGCTGCCGGTCGCCAGGATGCCAACCCTCGGCCGAACGGACACGCTTACACTGCTGCATCCGAACGCCGCCAGCGATGCGATCATTTGCTCGGTGACGCGTTCGCCTTTTGAAAATACACGGTCGCCCGCCTTGACCTCTGATCCCCTAAAAACTATGTTGGCGGCAAGTTTTGTGCTCTCGTCGATCGTGACCACGCCGTCCGCTTCGCTGGTCAATTCGATCTTCTGTACGGCGTTTGCACCGGGCGGCAACGGTGCCCCGGTCATTATCCTGACGGCTTCGCCGCTTTTCATCGCATGGTGCCAACCGTGTCCGGCTGACGATTCGCCAACGATCTTGAGCTTAGCCGGAGCCGATCGGGTATCTTCGGCGACAACCGCGTAGCCGTCCATTTGCGAACGGTCGAAAGGGGGCAGATCGGTATCGGCGGCGACGTCTTTAGCCAGAACGCGGCCCACGGACGAGCCCAGCGGTATTACTTCGCAGTCAAGCGAGGGCACATCGCGGCCGATCAGCGTTAGGGCTTCGGAAACGGTTATCATTGGATCTCATTATACGTCACGGCTGCCGATTTTCGGGCGGAGTCGGCCTGCTCGATCAGAAATACGCCATGAGTTTTATTTCAGTGCCATATTTCGCGTGGATGGTGCCGACATACTTGGCCAATTCCTTTTGATTTTCGTTTATCCGGGCGTCATCACGGCCGGGAACATAAAGCTTGGCGGCGAGTTGGCAAAAATACATCCCATAGACGGTCTTTTCGATATTCGTTGGGTCGTCAGCCGACAAGCGTGCTATCGACGCTCTAGCCGCCTCCGCTGATCTCAGAGCTTCGGCGATCTTGTTCTGTTTTATCAGGATAGTTTGCTCGATCCTTGCCAGTGCGAGGAGTCTGAGTTGTGCGGTTTTATCTTCCTTATCTTTGCTGAGCATCGCATCGACCGCCGATCTGGCCTCGTTCAACGCCTCGGTCGCTCCCTTTATTTCATTGAGTCCCGCAAGCGAACTGGCGATATCCGAGTAGTAAACAAACTGCCGATTCGTGACGGTCGCCGGACTGTCGTCCGGCTTGGCGTATGATCTCATTGACGCCTTCATCGCCTCATAATGTTCCAATGACAGCCGATAGAGCCGCTCTGCCTCGGCAGCATCTCCCCGATCTTCGGCATCATATGCCCCGAATCGAGCCGCGTTTCCGCGATAGCTGTCCAAAACAGCCCGCACAGCTGAGTTATCAGACGAGTTTGGAAACCTTGCTTCCATACTCTCAATATGTGAAATGACCTCGTTGAGACGCTGATAACGATAAAGATTTGTTTCGTCGGAGTCCCAGGACACGGCTTCGTCGATCCGAAGCCGGTTGAGAGTGATAAGTCCCTTGTGATCCAGTTTGGCCTCGATCCCACTCAACGTCGCGATCGCGTCACTCAGCGTCTGCCGGCCCTGCTTTGGAAAGCCCGATCGTTCGATCGCGTTCGACAGTCCGCGTGACGCATCGGCGTATCGTGTAACAGCGTCAAGGTTGTCGGGTTCAATGGCGATGACCTTTGCAAACGACGCGACCGACTTTCGGTAGCTCTCAGCCGCAGCATCGAGTTTCCCGAGATTCGCCGAATACTGCAGGCCCTGAACATCACCGATCTTTCGATACGCGACCCCGAGTTCAAACAGCAATCCTGCGTCGATGATATCTTCGCCTTCGATCGCGTCAAGGTAGTTGATCGCATCGGAAATGAGTTTCTCGCGCAGAGCCATAGACCCCGGGAGTTTGGCGATCTCATCATGGTAGTCAAAAATCAATGCATTGGCGACCTTTCGCACCTGAACGAAACGATCCTCGGCGATACGCTGCTGTTTTCTGGCCACTGCTGATTGATATACCGCCGTACCTGAGCCCGCAAGTGTCAGCACGACGGCAGCCGCCGCCGCTCCGACCAACAGGCGGTTCCGCCGAATGAACTTGACCAGCCGGTAAATTGCAGATTCCGGATGAGCAATAACCGGCTTTCCCGCAAGATATGCTTCGACGTCGGCCGACAACTGGTCAGCGGAGGCGTATCGACGGTCGGGATCTTTTTGCAGGCATTTGAGAATGATGTTGTCGAGGTCACCGCGAAGAGTGCGTGACAGCGACACGATCTCCGCGCTATCACGGCCGTTATCGTCCCCGGTCCGTTCGGCGTTGTTCGAACGGGTCAGTGCGGAGGACGGCAGGACCGGTTCCTTTTCGACGGCGGAAGGGAAGTGGCCGGCCCCGTCGCGGTCATACAGTGCCCTTGCCGGCAGGTCGGTCAGAAGCTCGAACAACAGAACACCGAGACTGTATATATCGCTCGCGGTGGTAACTGGTTTTTGCAGCAACTGCTCCGGTGCGGCATAGTCAGGCGTCAGCGGAGCCCCGACGGTCTGCGTAAAGCCGTCCGCGTCGAGCGACTTGGCGATGCCAAAATCGAGAAGCTTGACCTCGCCGCCGGCGGTGACGAGTATATTGGAGGGCTTAAGATCGCGATGGACGACCAACTGCCGATGAGCATAAGATACGGCATCAAGCACGTACAAGAAGAGCCGCAGCCGATCATCGACCGACGCCGAACGCCCGCGGCAATGTCGCGTTATCGGGTCGCCCTCGACATACTCCATAACATAGTAGGGAATGTGCTGAGGCGTGATGCCGCCGTCGAATAGTCTGACGATGTTCGGATGTTCAAGCCGGGCGAGGATCTGTTTCTCGTTGCGGAAGCGGCGGATCAGTTCGTCAGAAAAGAGGTTGTGTCCGGTCAGCTTGATGGCCACCCGCTGTTCAAAATCACTGTCTTCGCGGACTCCCTCAAAGACGGCACCCATGCCGCCGCGACCGATCTCGCGAAAGATGCGGTAGTTGCCGATCGCTTCGCCGATCATTGAAATTTCAGGACGGTCGCCGAGCTCGATCGGAGATCCCAGGAACGAAGACGCATCAGCGTCCGCTGACAGCAGTTGCGAGATCTCATTGAAGAGTGTTGCCTGCTCGGGCCCGAGCGACGACAGATACGTTTGCCGCTCCTCCGGACTGAGGTCAACGACCGTGTTAAATATCTCTTTCAGTCGGTTCCAACGGTCGGTTTCAGATGATCGCATCGCATTAACCATCGCATCTGGGCGGAGTGGGAATTCTACCCGCCCTGTCGGTCACTTGATCAGATAATATTCCGTTTGCCGCGGCCGAATGAACTTGAACCCGGCCCTGGTCATCACGGCATCGTCCTCGGCCATTATCGTGACCTTTTGGCCGCTCCATTCCGGGATAATCGTCGAGGTATTGAGTTCGATCGAGGTGAACGACCCGATTCGAAAGCGGTCTTCGTCACCGCCGAGACTCTTTCGAAAGTCTATCGATGCCCCGAGGCCGTGGCCATGGGCTCCGATCGGATGCGAATAGATCATCGCATCGATGTTTTGCTTTTTGCACTCGGCCATCGTCTTCTCATATAGTTCTGAGCCGGTCATGCCGGCCTGTCCAAAGCCGAAGAGGATATCCTGTAATCGGTTCGTGTTTTTCAGAGCCGCCTTGAGCCCGGCCGGGGCGTCCCTTTCGCCGGTTTTCAGAATGTAGCCGTGCTTTTGCCAATCGGTGCTTAGCCCCATGTAGATCAGGCCAAAATCGACGTGGATCAGGTCGCCACGCTGCAGCACAACGGCCTCGTCAGCCGTTTCTAAAAACTGTTGCGAGGTGCCGGCAGCCTTTGCCTCACGCTGTACCCGCATATCCGGCTGAAACCAGATACCGAGGCCGAGCTTGTTGACCTGCTCCATCATCCACCACCGAACGTCACCGACGGTCGTTTTGCCGGGTTTGATGACCTCGTTTGAGAACGCCCGCCGCGTGATGATATCTGTCGCCAGCACCGCCTTTTCGTAATGGGGTAGTTCGTCGGCGACACGAGTATCGAAATAGTCTGTCAACAGTTTGGCGGCCGAAACAAACCTTCGTTCGTTTTCGGGGCCGAGGGTCTCAGCAAGGAACTTGTATCCATCGTAGGTCAGTCCGTTTTGTTGTCCGCGGCTGCCGCCGTAATTGAGGGCGATCGTTTTCGGAGATCTTTCGTCCACGATCCGTCTGATCGCCTGCGCAATGTCGGCCCGCGACGGATTTAGTACCTTATAGTGCTTTTTGAGACGTTCTTCGAGATAACGGACGATCGCTATCCGTTCGATGCGTTCACCGCGGTCGATGAAGATAAAGAAATCACGTCGCCCGACCATCGGTATCGGCGGAACGATGTGCTCCGTGACCGGATCGGGATGAAACTCTTCGTTAACGACGATCCACATTTCGATCCCATGCCGCTTCATCATCGGCAGGAGCATGCCGCCGAGCCGCTTTTCCAGCCATTGCTCGCGAACGTCCATTTGCTCCCGTTGGGTCAAAAGCGACGGCATCGCCGGTATCGGTTCGTTTGACCGGTTCTGCGCAGTGACACCTGTGACGAGAGCCAAAAACGAAATTGCAAGCGAAATTATTAGCTTCTTTGTTGACATATATGAGGCCAAAGAATAAACACGCTTTCGCGGAAATTTTTGCGAAATGTTAGACTTCTAATTAGGATTTTACGAGCCAAATATTAACACATATCTAACAAGTGAGGACATAAGATTACCGTGATAGATTTTGAATTGACCGAAGACCACGAAGCACTAAAAGCGACGGTTCGCGAGTTTTGCGCGGGCGAGGTCGCACCTTATATCAAAGAATGGGACGAAAAAGCTCAGTTCGACCGCTCAGTTTTCGACAAAATGGCTGATCTCGGGCTGCTCGGTGTTTGCATACCCGAACAGTACGGCGGTGCCGGTTTTGACTATATTTCGCTCGGCCTTGTCTGCGAGGAACTCGAGGCCTGTGACACGTTTCTGCGTGTGGCTATGTCGGTCCACGTCGGGCTCAACAGTCTCAGCGTTTACAGCTGGGGCACAGAGGAGCAAAAACAAAAATATCTCGTGCCGCAGGCAAAGGGCGAAAAGCTCGCCACTTTCGGCCTGACCGAGCCCAACGCAGGTTCGGACGTTATAGGTATGCGTTCGTACGCAAAACGCGACGGCGATGACTGGATACTGAACGGCGAGAAGATGTGGATCTCGCTGGCGGATGTTGCGGACCATTTCTTGTTCTTCTGCTGGACCGACCTCGAAAAGCAGAAAGTCCGCGACCACAGCGGCATCAGCTGCTTTATTGTCGAACGGACGATGCCCGGATTTTCGAGCGGCACCATCCATGGCAAGCTCGGCATCAAGGCAGGGAACACTGGTTATTTTTCGCTTCAGGACGTCCGCGTGCCCGCTGCCAATATGCTCGGTAAAGAGGGCGAAGGCTTTAAGATCGCTATGTTCTCGCTCGAGAACGGCCGTTATACGGTCGCGTCGGGTGCGACCGGCGTTATCCGAGCTTCGCGTGACGCGTCGATCGCATACGCCAATACCCGCGAGGTCCAGGGTCAGACGATCGCCAATTTTCAGCTCGTCAAGCAGAAGATCGCAAATATGGAAGCTGACTACCAGATGGCCCATATGCTGTGGCTGAAATGCGGATGGCTCAAGAATCAGGGACTGCCGTCGGCAAAGGCCGCGAGTCTAGCCAAATGGCAGGCGACGGTGCGTTCGGAAACTGCCGCGTCGGCCGCGATCGAGGTTCACGGTGCAAACGGCTACACCAACGATTATCCGGTCGAGCGTTACCTGCGTAACTGTAAGGCTGCGGTGATCTATGAGGGAACCCGTGACATCCACACGCTGATGCAGGCCGATTGGGTACTTGGGCTCAAAAAGGAAAAGGCCGCCCGCGTCGTTCTGCCGCCGTACAAGCCCGCAGAATCGAGCAACGCCGCCGGCTAGATCAGGCGAGTTACAAGCGAAAGAAATGGGCTGGAGAAACTATAAAGTTTCTCCAGCCCTTTGAAGTTCGATCATAAGATCAAACTACATTTTCTTGACACTATCAAGGAACTTCTTGATATCGGCCTGGTGCTTTTCGAGGCTGGATTTTGCCGCATAAATGTTAGCAAGAACCGGCTTTTTCGGAGCGTTGATAACGGTCAGATTCCAGACGACATCTTCGCCTTCGTTCTTAGCGGTACCGCTGAGCGTCGAAGCTTCCATTCCGTTGACGTCCGACTTCGAGCCCTTGTTTTCGATCTTTACATCATCAAGGTAATCGTCGATCTCTTTTGCAGCTTCGGCAATGATCTTTTCGTAATCACCGTCTTTCGGAACTGAGAAACGGATGTCGACGCCTTCGTCTTCAGTCTTAACGACAGTGTCTTCGCCGTCTTTGCTAAACTTGAAGCCCTTCGGCACGGTCATCGTGAGGCCGGCTTCTTCGATCTTGATAACCGTTCCGTCCGTTGCCGGAGCAGCAGCTGTATTAGCAGCGGTGTTGGTGGCTGTGTTCGCTGCGGTGTTTGACGCCGTGTTAGCGTTCGCAGGTTTTGCGTTTGTGTTGTTTCCGGTTGTGACCGAAGCCGTACAACCGATCATTCCAATGGAGAGCGCCAAAACGCTCAGTGTCAAAATGAACTTGTTCATCATATTAAATCGTTTTCCTCTCAAAGGTTTTTTCTAAAAATGGCCATCCGCAGATCAAGTACGGTTGACCAAACAAAGAATCGTACCACTTTGTTAATAAAATGCAAGCGTGATCAATGACAAAGCCCGCCGTTTGATAGGCGGGCTTTACAAGCTGAGTGAATTCGGCGGCCGGGCTATTTTCCCGCCGGCGAGCTTTGTTTCACATTGTCGATCTCCGGACTGCCGCCGGTGAACTTCCACGAACCGTTTTCCTTAATGAACGAAAACGCGGTCCACTTGATATAAGCGCCGCCCTTCAGTTCGGCGACCGCCTTGTCGCCCTCGATCCGCTCGTTACGCACCTCGACCGGTTTTTCGGGGATCGTGTCGTACTGAGCAAGATAGGCGGCCATGCCGGTCTTCTTTTCAGCCTTCATATCGTCCTGGACCGATTTGATAAACGCGGCAGACAGAACGGCCTGAAGCGCAGCGTCGTCCTTTTTCTTCAACGCGTCATAGTAAGCATGGACGACCGGTGTGATCGTCGGGGCCGCATTCTCAGTCGCCGCCTCAGGCTTTGTGGTGGTCGCGACAGCACTATCGACATTAGCGGGCGAAGCGGCAGTGTTGGTCGGGACGGCGGCATTGGCCGTGTTGGCCTTTGCCGAGTTCCCGGCATTATTTGCCGGCGAACTGCCGCAACCGGAAGCGAGTATCGAAAGTCCAATGATCGAGCAAAAAAGTATATTGAAATATCGCATAATAAGTGGTCCCTATTCCTCTCGGATCAAAACCAAGAGTATAATAAATTTAATAATAATGAACAAAACTGCCCATCTTGAGTTGCACAGGATCTACCTCATTGACGCTCTGCCCGAGCCGTTGACCCGAGCGAGCAGTCACCTGCAGATCTACGACAATTATATTGCAGGGACACGCCTTCGGACCCGTTCGATCCGCGACCCCTATTCGAAAGCGTGGACGTATATCCTCCAACAGCGAATCCACACCGATGATGATCCGCCGGGCGTGTGTCGGCTTGCTGAGATGCATCTCAATGCGGAAGAGATCGAAATATTTTCGCCGCACCATGGCCGCGAGATACGTAAGAATCGCTATTTCCACGAGTTCGACCGGCACTTGTTCGCCTTTGATGTGTACCTCGGCCGGCTTTGGGGGCTAAACACTGTACGGATCGATTTTTCGACGCCCGACGAGATGCGGCAGTTCGAACCGCCGCCGTTTGTCGTATTTGAGGTCACCGGAAACGAGTTCTTTGAAGGGTCGGATCTGGTCGAGAGGACATTTGCCGATATCCAGAACGAGGTCGCAAAGTTGGGGACAACGCTGGCGAACGTGACCGAGAGCCCCGACGAATAGAGCTACGACGTTCCAAAAAAAATGGCCGCTCCCGAACCAGTCCGGGGCGGCCTTTTTTCACTCGTAACAGATCCGAAACTTATTGTTTGCGGGCGGCCATCGGCACGGCCCGTTCGAGCGACTCGTATATCTGCAAGTATATCTTGGTCTCTCGAGGGATTAGCGACGTCCAGTTCTCGCCGCCGCGGTTAATATAACCGGGGATCTTAGCCGGATTTGAATTGTAACCGGCAGCCATAAGCTGTTCCGGGGTCGCGATGCCCGTCTGCAACGCGTTGGCAACCGCCGGACTCGCGATCAGGTCATTCCACGTCATCTGCATATAGAGCAGCATTGCCTTAGAGGCGTTGACATGGTCGCGCATTCCCTCGACAAAATCCGGCATCAGATAGACACCCGGAAACCGGGCCCTGACCATTCTATAAGTCGAGGGGATCATCTGGACCATCCCGCCCGCTCCGGCGGAGCTTACCGAATAACGGTATGTCTGGCCCTCGTTCAGGGCATAGAGCGTGAAAATATCGTTGTAAATATTCGGATGATACTCGGTCCTGAATCTTAAATGATCGACATGTTCGACGGTCGCGAGCCGTTCGGCGATATCGGCGACCTTGGGCTGGATATTGATACCGCGTTCGCGTAGACGTTCGCGGGCGATCTCGATAGTATTTCGAACGTAAAACTGTCCTGCGTTAACAACCTCGGGCGTGACCAGGCCAGCGTGGGTTGACACGTAATAGGCCATTTCCTGAAACACGCCATTGTTTTCGCGCGGAAATTGGACGATCAACGGCAATTGCTGCTGACCGCTCGGATCCGTGACTGTGACCGGCGTGTTGACGCCGTTTGCGCGCACCGTTGTGACCGTAAACTGCTTGCCCGAAGCCGCCACGACCGCGGTCGGGACCGACGGTGTCAAAAATTGCTCCTTTGACAAAACTACGTTATCGATCTGACGGGTTCGCCAGTCGTAGAACGCGATCCGAATGAGACTATTTGGAAATATCTGCGAAACGGATTCGGCCGATGCGGTGGTCAGCGGACGAACCTGCATCATCCGACGAGCTTCGGCAATTTTTGCTTTGATCTGCGCAAAGCTTAACCCTGAACGGTTCAAATTACTGACCTGCGGTGCCTGAGTCAACGGCGGAGCGGCCGTGACGACCGCCGGAGCCTGGACGGGCTTTGGCGTCGGCGACGGAGCCGGTTTTGCCGGAGGCAGCGTACTCGTAACGATGACCCGCGAAGGCGTCGGCGAGGTCTGAGCCACACCGTTCCTGTCAAAAACGCCGATCATCAAAGCCGCGGACAAGATCAGAGTCGAGGTAAAGCTAAATTTCATAGATATCAGGATCGGAAGTGCTGCCTAGTTGTATTCAGGAATTTGCGCCGGCAAGTTACAGGGATAAGATTCGCCTATTCAGGGTGCGGTTGTCAATAGTTTTCGAAATATTTATATCATATACAAATAATAATTATGGATCGAATTGGTTTGTGTTGGGCCAGTACTTAATGTATAAAGGTCTTTTCTCCTTTGTTTACTTCATTTATATATGAAAGAGCTCTTTGGGACAGATGGCATTCGCGGGCGGGCTGACGAATTTCCGCTTGACGCGGGAACGGTTGCCATAATCGGCCGTTCTCTTGCCAGACAGTTTGGAGAACGGCTGCAGCGGCCGCCGAAATTCGTGATCGGCCGCGACACACGCGAATCCGGCGAGAGTATCGAACGTGCCTTTTGCAGTGGTGCGTCTGCGGTCGGGGCCGATTGTGTCTCGGCCGGCGTGATCACCACGCCGGGTGTCGCGTTTCTGACCCGGACCGAAGGTTTTGATGCCGGTATCGTGATCAGTGCGTCGCACAATCCGTTTTATGACAACGGCATTAAGGTCTTCCTCCCGTCTGGAGAAAAGATCGAAGAAGCGATCGAGCGCGAGACCGAACGAGATATCTACCGATCTGCCGATGATCCGCAACCGCCCGGATCTGAGGCCGACATCAAAATTGCCGCGGAATTTGTCGAACACTACATCGCACATTTGACCGGTTCGGTCGACGGCCTTTCAGCCGGGGGCGTCAAGATCGTCCTCGACTGTGCTAACGGGGCGGCGTCCTCGATCGCTCCCAGAGTGTTCAGCGCATTGGGAGCGAGTGTGATCGCGATCCACGATCGGCCCGACGGCCGTAATATTAACGAAGATTGCGGGTCTCTCCACCTCGGGCACCTTCAGGCTGCGGTCTTGGAGCATGGAGCAAACCTCGGCGTAGCATTTGACGGCGATGCTGACCGGGCCCTTTTTGTTGATGAAAACGGCGAGATCGTGGATGGTGACGCGACACTTTGGGCAATGGCTCAATATCTGAAAGGGCACGGCCGGCTCGATAACGGCAAAGTTGTCGCGACCGTTATGAGCAATATCGGCCTCGAGTTGGCGATGCGTTCGATCGACGTTGAGCTTCTGCGTGCACCGGTCGGCGACAAATACGTACTACAGCAATTGCTGGAGACCGGCTCTGAGGTTGGCGGCGAACAGTCAGGGCACGTGATCTTTCCGCGGCACAGTCTTGTCGGTGACGGCATTATGACCGCACTTTTTATGTTGCGGGCGATGATCGAAAAGGGCGTCAGCTTGTCACATTTGGCGGATGGATTCGTTCGCTATCCGCAGGTCCTGGTGAATATAAAGGTCAGCGAAAAACCGCCTTTCGATTCGATCCCGGCGATCGCCGCTGCGGCAAACGCGGTCGAGGCAGAACTCGAAGGCGAGGGAAGGTTATTACTCCGGTATTCGGGAACCGAGAAACTTGCCCGTGTGATGATCGAAGGCAGGGAACAGGCAAAGATCGAGGAGCAGGCTGATCGGATCGCCGCCGTCATCCGTGACTCGATCGGTGTAAGGGAATAGGCGTTTCTATTGAGATGAGCGAGATAAGGATCGGTATCCGAACCAGCGAGGAAGAGCACCGTTACGACGTTCGCGTCGGCAGCGGAACCCTGCAGCGTTGCGGCAAATGGGCCCGGCGATGTCTCGGCGGATCGGCTGGGCGGATCGTGATCGTCTCAAATGACAAGGTTTTTAGCCTTTACGGAGGCGAGGTCGAGGCGAGCCTGGCCGAGGCCGGTTTTGCCGTTTCTGTTTGGAAAATGCGGGACGGCGAGCGTTATAAGAACCTGAAGTCGCTCGATGCCGCACTTTCAGCGTTTGCCGAGGCCGGCCTGACGCGGACCGATGCGGTTGTCGCTCTCGGCGGAGGCGTCGTCGGCGATCTTGCCGGATTTGCGGCGTCTGTCTATCTCCGCGGCATCCCGTTTCTTCAGATCCCGACCACGCTGCTCGCGATGATCGATTCATCGGTCGGCGGAAAGACCGGCATCAATTCGGATCACGGAAAAAACACGATCGGAGCGTTTTATCAGCCGAAGGGAGTACTGATCGACACCGACAATCTGGCGACACTGGACCGACGTGAGATGGCTGCCGGGTTTTGCGAGGCGATAAAACAAGGGGCGATCGGCGGCAGAGCTCAGTTTGACGAAGTGTCGGCCGTGCTCAATGATTATCCGTCAGAGCGGATGGGTGACCATTTCCGCAGCTCTTTGTACCGCTCGCGGCTGGCCCGAATGGTCGCATCTCAAGTCGCGTTTAAGGCCAGCGTCGTCAGCGGCGATCAACGCGAATCCGTCGCCCGAAGTGACCGGCGTTCGCGCAAGATACTGAATTTTGGCCACACGCTTGCCCACGCACTCGAAAAGGTTACCGGCTACAAATATTTCCGCCACGGCGAGGCGGTTGGCTACGGGATTATCTACGCGGCCGAACTTTCAAAAGAACTTGATTTAATTGACGAAAAGGTTGTAAAATTGTTGAACGATGTTGTGCATCGTTCGGGCCCATTGCCTAAGTTGGACAACATCGATCCCAAGTTGGTCATTGAGGCTTTTCGTTTTGACAAGAAACAGGTCGCCGGTTCGCTGCAAATGGTGCTTTTGAAAGGCATCGGTAAGCCGGTGATCGTTAGCGGGAACGACATTCCGCGGTCTGCTCATTTATCTGCGCTCAAACGCCTCTTTGCCCGATAGTTATCAGCCGGATTTTCCCGGCTTGACCAGGAGTAACACTACAATGGAAAACGCTTTGCAAGACCGCTCGTCGGAGCGCGGAAGCGCGGGCGTCAAGTTCGCGATCTTTCTTGCCTTTCTTGGTTTGTTCGCACACGCGGCGTATAACTACGTCCCGGTCGCCTACGAAGCCGAAAGTCTGAAGACCGAAATGCACACATCCGTGATGCAGGGGCTGGCAATTTCGGGCAAGTTAAGCCCGGTCGATAACGTCAAGGGCAGAATCGAAAAGGCGATGGTTTCGAACGCGGTGCCGGCCGACGCGATATTGAACGTCACACAGACCGGAAACATCATCCAAGCACGCCTCTATTACGTCCGGCAAGTGCCGATCCTGCCTTTTGGGATGTACACGTATAAATATGTGTTTGACCACACGGCGACGCCGACGGGATTTTTGCTAAAACAATAGGGTCAGATGGCCGTCGCCATGGCGGTTCGGACCTTTAGCGGCTGTATTTGTATCAGACTTTCCGGAGCATCGGCGAGCCACGTCGTCGGGCAAACGCCGCACGTAGTGCATTTTTCGACAGCAGGACAGGGTAAGCTCGATCGAGATGCCCTGGCCTTTTCATGTTCGGACTTGAGAAACTCGAAAGACAAACCGGAATCTACTATCGACCAGGGCAGGAATTCGTCATAGCTGCGGTCGCGAGAGATGTGAAAATGCGGGTCGATGCCCGTTTCGCGCAACGCCCGATTGATATCGCCCCTGTAGCGGGCCGCGAGGTCAATGGCCCTTGCGACACTGCGATCGCCCGATGAGAATAGCGCTTGCTCGTGGGCGATCCGGGCCGACATATAGCGAACCTCGACGTTCGGGATCTTGCTCAAGCCCTTGCAAACGTACTTTATACGCTGCTTAAGCTCCTTTTCATCACATATTCCGTCCCACTGCAGCGGCGTGTTCGGTTTCGGCACAAATCCGTTGAGCGATGGGATGATCTTGCCGGCACGACCGAATTTCTTACCCGCCTCCAGCATTCGGTCCTTAATGCGTTCGACGAGGACGAACATCTCATCCAGGTCCTCAGTGGTCTCAGTGGGCAGACCGACCATCATGTAGAGTTTTATGGTGAGCATCCCGCGGTCAAAGACCGCGCCGCAGATATCGACGATCTCGTCGTTTGTCAGATTCTTATTGATCACACGCCGCAGCCGGTCGCTGCCGGTCTCAGGGGCAACGGCGATCTGCTGGTCGCGTGATTCGACAAGGGCGTCCAGGAGTTCGTCGGAGATCTGATCGAGGCGCAGGCTCGAAACCGAGATCCTGAAATCCATCGCCCTCAGTTCGCGAAGAATGGTCGATATTTCGGGGTGATCACAAACCGCGGTCGAGACGAGTCCGATCTTATTGGTCTTATGCCGCCATTCGCGGGCCTTTGCCAGAATGTCCTTGGCGGGCACGACACGCGGCGGGTAATAGTTGTAACCCGCCCAACAAAATCGGCATCCCTGAGAACAACCGCGTGAGATCTCGACCAGCAGGCGGTCGCCCATCTCGGCACCCGGCGACCAGACAGATGTCGACGGGCAAAAAGTGTCCTGGTTCACCAAAAACTCCGCCAGTTCGGTCTCGCCCCGCTTGAGCGCTCGCCGCAGCGTTCCTTCCTTTGGATTGACGGATGCGAGGGCCCGCCCGACACGACGCGGGACGCCTGCCACGTTCGGTAAATACTCAGCGACGGTTCCGTCGTCATTGTGGACGATATCGTAAAAGGCCGGGACGTAAAAACCGCGGCCGATCAACGCCAGTTGCCGAAGAACGTCATCCTTTGAACTATTCTCAAGTATCGCGTCGATCAGTTGGTATGCGAGTATCTCGCCCTCGCCGACGGCGATCACGTCCGTGAAATCGGCGATCGGCTCCGGATTAAGGAACGACGCCGCGCCTCCCATTACGACCAGCGGGTGGCCGTCCGTACGGTCTTTTGACCAGACAGGAACCCCGGAAAGCTGGAGCATCCGGGCCATATTCATATAGTCGGTCTCGAATGAGATCGAAAACGCGATAACGTCGAAGCCTTTGACGTGAGATTGCGTCTCGAGCGACATCAGCGGGGCACCCGTTTTTTCGTATTCGCTCAGTTCATCCCGATCCGGCAGGAAGACGCGTTCGCAAACGACGTCAGGGATCGCGTTAAAAAGCTCATACATCGTATGGAGGCCGAGGTTGGCCATACCTATCGAATGCGTGTTGGGATAGCAGAGTGCGATCCGGAGGGCACCGCCGCGTTTTACGACGTAGCCTTCCTCCACGCTCAGCTTCTTTTTATAGCTTTCTATGATCCGCTTGCTCATAAGGTCAAACTTAAACGATAACAGAACGGCCTAATGCTGCCAATACAAAATTGCGGACGCCGACCGATGATCTGCGTCCGCAACGATCTGCTCGTATCCAAATGTCAGTTCTTTTTCTTGTCCTTTTCCGGCTTTCCGCCACCCGGAGTGACGTAGTACGGCCGATGCTGTACCTGGTACACCTTGTCATCGTAAACACCGTCGCCGTCAACGTCGACCTTGACTTCGATCTTCGACCTGGTGCCCGGGGCTTTCTTTTCAGCCAGGTCGTAGGTCAGGCTGTACTGGCTTCGCATAAGTGCATTTATCGACTGCAAATAGCCCGGGACCTCGCCCTCGAAGGTCATAGGAAAGTGCCTGCCGCCCGACTCGCGGGCAAGAGTGTTCATGATGTTCTGGGCCATCAGGAACGTCAAACGTCCGGGCCCGCCCGATATGTCGTCGGTGGCACCGAGGCGGTTTTCATACATCTTGAAGAAGAGATTTCCCGTACTGATGATGTAGATGGGGACACCGGCTTCCTGAATGATCCGGCGGGCCTCGTCGTATCCGATCTTTGAGAACGTATCTATCCCTGAAGCGACAAGGATGATCGCTTTCCGCTTGGATCTGACCGCGACCATTCCCGCGTAGTCAGACTTTTCTTCCTTTGAATTCTCAAGTACCACAGAATCGGCACGTCCGCCGACCAGAGCCAGCTTGAGGGCGTCAAACATCGCGTTTTCGCGAAACGCCGGACGGTTGCGAAGCAAAAGGTCGATCGTCGCGCGGATGCGGGCCGGATCGTTTGTGAAGTCGGTGATCGGTGTCGGCCGCAGGTCATAGGCTATGACGGACGCGTAATCGTTCGGCGGTTTGATAAAGCCGGTCATAAATTGGGCCACTGGCCGGATCACTTCAAAAGTGCCGGGGTCGAAGCGGCCGCCGGCGGCCGAACCGAGCACCTCGGTCCACTTGCTGTATTCGACAACGAGCGTCACGGTGATCGGAGCGTCGGGCGTCGCAAAGCTCGAGATGTTTTGCTTAACGCCGTTTTCAAAGATCGCAAAATTGGCCTTATTCAGTCCGCTTATTATCTGGCCGGTCTTTTTATTGACCACGACGGCGTCAACCGCGACAACATTGGTCTCGACCTTTTCAACGGTGTCGTCGATGATGGCGTTCTTTTCTTCCTCGCGAAGCTTTCGTTCTTCTTCGAGCTTTTTCAGTTCTTCTTCGGTTGGCGGTGTGGGCCGAGTGTTCTTCTTACCGCTTCCGGTATTTGGGTCGGGCTTTTGCGGCCGGGACTGAGCCGCAATAGAAACTCCAAACGCCGGCAGCAAAACTGCAAAAAATAGAATATGAGCGAAGAACGCTGTTAGTGCCCGACTTTTCATAAGGGTTTACCTGAGTAAGTTCAATACCGACTTTGATACCGATTGTCCGCTTTTGGTTGGACGAAATCAAGATGTAGATCGGGCCGCCCCGCACTAAAGCGTTGGCAGCCCGTCTCGGTATCGGACGTGGTCGTTAGATCACTGTCGGCAAACCCGATAAGCCGAATTGTATGTCGTGTTGCCGGGAAACGTCGTTAAGCCCTCAAAGCAGGTCGAACTGACGGCGAACCCGTTAAATTCCGCCTCGGTCACACTGCCGTACATTATTGTGAAATGCAGCGTCTTGTTGAGCGGCTGGCTGTTCTGATCCCAGAAGCCGTTGTATGCCGGTTCCTGCGGTATCGAGATCGAGCCGCCGAGGTCAAACGATGCGGTAAAGCTCTGCTGCGAACTCGGGAACTGCTCGCACTCGTAGAAAGACGTCAGGCCGCGGCCGGTGCAGCTGGTCACCAGATAGTCGCCGGCGGTGACGATATTGTCCGGATACTGCAGGCTCGGGGTAAAGGCCAGTAAGTTGTTGTTCGGGTCCTTTTCGTTAGAGCTGGTTGAGGCCACCGTCGTTTGCATCGTCGGCAGCGTCGAAGCTACCTGAAATTCGAACGTGAATGTGACGGTTCTGGTCTGGTTTTGCGAGAGGTTGCCAAAATTACACTGGATCTTGTTGGCTACGACCGAGCAGGTTCCGCCCGATGTCTGGACCGAGGAAAGTTTTCCGAGAATGTACTTGCTCGGGCTCGTGTTGGTCAGCGGAAAGGTGACCGTCAAAGTTACGCCCTGGGCGGTCTGATTTCCGATGTTGCGAACACGGGTCGAGTACTGGTACGGCGATTCAACGGTCGGGGTCGCCGAGCCCTGCCACGCAAGTACTGAGAGATTTGGGGCGGGCGGTGCGGCGATAGCTGATACCGATCCGAAAACGACGATCGCTGACATTAAGGAAAGAGCGAAAATGCTCCGTGAGACTAAGTTCTTCATTAATTTTCTCCTGTAAGTTTTCTTGTTGAACACAAGATCACGCGTGTCCTGTATTTGTGAGAACGCAGGGATGGAAAGAAGCTTGCAACCAAATTGCAAAAAAATCTAACCTTCATCATATCAACACTTAAGCGGCGTCGACGACCTTGCTTTTGCCCCGTTGCTCGACAACTCGGCGGTAATTTCATACAGTTTCGAAAGACCCTTCAACCGGAACGATCAAAGTTTTTGAGGCCCCTCGGGCGTCGTTAAGCGATCGGTGGACGATGATATGAAAGATTTTTGTGATCACGCGAAGCGAAATTTCCGCGTTTTTTTTTTGGCAACTGTGAGCCTCATTGTGCTGGCTTCCGCCGCGGCCCAAGTCGCTGCCCAGCCCAAACCCGTTACCCGACAGGAGACATTGCGCGGTTCCGTCACGCCCGAACGCGAATGGTGGGACGTCCTGCATTACGATCTTTCGGTGCAGTTCCTGCCCGATACCCGGATGATAAAAGGGTCAAATGTCATTACTTTCAAGGTGCTTAAACCCGGAAGCAAGATGCAGATCGACCTGCAGACGCCGCTCGCGATCACCCGTGCGTCATTCGGCGCCGAATCGCTGAAGTTCGAACGCGAAGGCAATGTTTACTGGATCTATTTTGCAGGTGATCTGAAGGCCGGTGCCGAGGCAAAGGTGGAGATCGAATACGAGGGCAGACCGATGGCGAGCACAAACCCGCCCTGGAGCGGCGGCGTGACCTGGGGACGCGACGATCTCGGCGATCACTACATTACAACGACGTGTCAGGGCATCGGGGCGAGTATCTGGTGGCCCAATAAGGACATTGGATATGACGAGCCGGATCGGGGAATGAAGATCAATATCACGGTTCCCGACGACCTCGCGGCGGTCTCGAACGGCCGTTTGAAAGGGGTCGATCACGACATTAAGAACAAGACAAAGACCTTTCACTGGCAGGTCGTCAATCCGATAAATAACTACGGCGTCAACGCAAATATCGGCAAGTACGTTACTTGGTCGGAGAAATACCCTGGCCTTGGCGGGCCGCTGGATGTGAGCTACTGGGTGCTTGCCCATCAAAAGGCGGCGGCAATGAAACAATTCAAGGAAGTCCCACGGATGCTCAAGGCCTTTGAATATTGGTTTGGCAAATATCCCTGGTACGAAGACGGCTACAAACTCGTTTCGGTCTCATACGCGGGAATGGAGCATCAGAGTTCGGTGACATATGGCAACTGGTTCCGCAACGGCTATCGCGGCCGCGATGTGAGCTTTACGGGCATTGGCTATAAATTTGACTTTATTATCGTCCACGAGTCGGGCCACGAGTGGTTCGGCAATAATATCTCGATGAAAGACGCCGCCGATATGTGGATCCACGAAGGGTTTACCAACTACTCGGAAAATCTCTTTGTCGAATATTACTGGGGCAAAAAGAGCGGCGAAGATTATGTGATCGGCAGCCGGCGCAATATCCGCAACGATTCACCCATCATAGGTACGTACGGAGCCAACCGCGAGGGCTCGGGCGATATGTATTACAAGGGCGGTAATCTTCTTCACACGATCCGACAGATCGTAGGCGACGACGCGAAATGGCGCTCGATCCTACAGGGGCTGAATAAGGATTTTTGGCATCAGACGGTTACGACACAGCAGATCGAAACGTACATTTCGCAGCGTGCCGGAGTGGATCTCAGTAAGGTGTTCGATCAGTATCTTCGCGGTACCAGGATACCCCTGCTCCAGTATAGGATCGAAGGCTCGAAATTGTCGTTCAAATACGACCGCGTGGTCAGCGGTTTCGCTATGCCGATCCGGATCAGTGTCAACGGCAAGGAAAGCGTGATCATGCCCAACGCCGCGATGCAGACGATGACTTTTCCGGCAGATATCACATCCGTTGAGGTGAACCGCAATTATCTGGTCGAATCAGAATTGCTTAAGTGATCGGACGTTGTTGACCCTCTCGGTATGAAAATATACACTTCTCTTTTGATAAGTGGTGAGTTATTGCGACTTGCGGCCACTTAAAATAAACCGCTAAACAGCAAAGAGTAGCAGCTAATGACCTTACGGAGACTCTATGCTTGTTCGGCATGGAGTTTTTGATTTGTATGACAGCATTTCTTGACCTATTAAAAGAGCGGATCGTTGTGTTTGACGGTGCGATGGGCAGTAATTTGCAGGCGCTCGATCTGTCGATCGACGATTGGGGCGGGCCTAATTTTGAGAATTGCTCGGAAAACCTTCTCTATACGCGGCCTGACGCCATCGAGACCGTACACCGGAGCTTTCTGGATGTCGGCTGTGACGTGATCGAAACAAATAGCTTTGGTGGTAGCGAGGTCGTGCTTGCCGAATTTGGGATCGCGGACAAGACATACGACGTCAATAAAAAGGCGGCCGAACTGGCCAAACGGCTGGCGAGCGACTATTCGACGTACGACAAGCCGAGGTTTGTCGCCGGTTCGATCGGGCCGGGAACAAAACTTCCGACACTCGGCCATATAACGTATCCGGCGCTCAAAGAAGCCTATCGTGAACAGGTTCGCGGGTTGATCGACGGCGGCAGCGATATCCTGATCGTCGAGACCTGTCAGGACCTGTTGCAGACCAAGGCGGCGCTTGCGGCTATCTTTGAACATTTCGAAAAGAACAAGATCAAATTGCCCGTCATCGCACAGGTAACGATCGAGGTTTTCGGAACGATGCTGAATGGCACCGAGATCGGGGCCGCGTTGACCGCGCTTGAGCCTTTTCCGATCGACGTTATCGGGATGAACTGCGGCACAGGGCCGCGGCACATGACGGACAGCTTTCGCTATCTTTGCGAAAATGCCCCTATGGCCGTCAGTGTGTTGCCCAACGCGGGTTTACCTGAGGTTCGCGACGGAGCTCAATATTACGATGAGTCGCCTGAGAGTTTTGCCGAGCAGGTCGAGCATTTTGCCCGTGATTTCGGAGCGAATATCGTCGGCGGATGCTGCGGTACGTCGCCTGAGCATCTGCGGCAGGTCGTCGAACGTGTCGGTTCGTTGTCGCCGAAACAGCGAAACGCGAAACTTGTACCATCGGCCTCGTCGATCTATTTCCAACAGCCGTACACGCAGGACGCGTCGTTTCTCATCGTCGGTGAACGCGTCAACGCTTCGGGGTCAAAGAAGATGCGCGACCTCCTCGATGCAGAGGATTGGGACGGGCTGGTCAATCTCGCAAAATCGCAGGAGAAAGAGGGGGCACATATTCTCGATGTAAACGTCGATTTTGTCGGCCGCGACGGCGTCGCCGATATGCACCAACTCGCCTCGCGACTGGCGACAGCGGTCAAGATACCGCTAATGTTCGATTCGACCGAGTGGGAAAAGATGGAGGCGGGGCTTGAGCACGCGGGCGGCAAGTCGCTGCTCAATTCGACAAACTATGAGGACGGCGAAGAGCGGTTTCTAAAGGTCCTCGATCTTGCGAAACGTTACGGTGCCGGCGTTGTCGTCGGCCTGATCGATGAGGAAGGCATGGCCCGGTCATTTGACGCCAAGGTCAAGATCGCTCGGCGGGCGTACAAGCAGGCTGTCGAATACGGGATCGAACCGCACGATATCTTTTTTGATCCGCTGGCGCTGCCGATATCAACCGGCATCGAAGAAGACCGTCGGAACGCCGTCGAGACGATCGACGCGATCAGGCAGATCCGTGAGGAGATGCCCGAAGCCAATATCATCCTAGGCGTGTCAAACATCTCGTTCGGCCTTAATCCGGCGGCCCGCGTAGTGCTCAATTCGGTGTTTTTGCACGACTGTGTCGAGGCCGGGATGAATTCGGCGATCGTCAATGCGTCAAAGATCCTGCCGCTCATCAGGTTCAATGAGCACGAGATCGAGACCGCGCGCGATCTGATCTATGACCGGCGAAAGTTCGAAGGTGATATCTGCACTTACGATCCGCTCGGCGAATTTTCGAATATGTTTCAGGGCAAGACGGCACAGTCGATCAAACCCGACATATCAAATCTGCCGATCGAAGAGAAACTAAAACACCACATCATCGACGGCGAGCGAATCGGACTCGAAGATTCGCTCAAAACGGCCCTTGAAAAGTACGATCCGCTCGAGATCATCAACGACATCTTGTTGGACGGGATGAAGACGGTCGGCGAACTCTTCGGATCGGGGCAGATGCAGCTGCCGTTTGTGTTGCAGTCGGCCGAATCAATGAAGGCGGCCGTGAAATTCCTCGAACCTTTTATGGAAAAGGTCGAAGGAGCCAATAAAGGCGTGCTGGTGCTCGCGACCGTAAAGGGCGACGTGCACGACATCGGAAAGAACCTGGTGGACATCATTCTGACCAATAACGGCTATAAGGTCGTCAACCTCGGCATCAAACAGCCGATCGACGACATTCTACGTGCCTGGGAAGAAACCGGCGGCGACGCGATCGGGATGAGCGGCCTTTTGGTCAAATCCACGCTTATCATGCGCGACAACCTTGAGTTGATGAACGAACGCGGCGTCAAGGTGCCGGTGATCTTAGGTGGAGCGGCACTCAACCGGCGATATGTTGACCAGGACCTGATCCCGCTTTACAAGGGCAAGTTGTTTTACGCCCGCGACGCGTTTGACGGCCTGCACGCGATGGATGAGATAACCAAAAAGTCGGCCGACGAGGTCGCCGATCAGGCAGCAGGCACCGTCGTGCCTGATCCCGGAACGACGTCCGAAGCAATTGTCGCTAATACAGCGGCGGGCGGTGTCGATGACGAAGACCTCGTCGGCGAAGACGCCAAGCTCGGCGTTGAGGCTGCACGGGTATCAAGCCGTTCGTCCGGCGACACATCGCACACTACCCGATCATCGGTCTCCCGTGAGGTTACGATACCCAAGGCACCGTTTTATGGCTCAAAGGTCGTCGAGATCACCGACCTCACAAAGGTCTTCGATTTTATCAACGAGACCGCATTGTTCAAGGGCCAGTGGCAATACAAGCAGGGCCGCAGCTCATCGGAGGAATATCAGCAGGTCCTCCGGGATACGGTTTATCCCAAATTCGCCGAGATCAAAGCTAAGGCCATTCGCGAAAAATTGCTCGAGGCGAAGGTCGCTTACGGATATTTCCCGTGTCAGTCGAACGGAAACGACCTGATCATCTATCACGACGATGAACGCACCGAGCGAATGCGGTTTACGTTTCCGCGGCAGCCGCTGGAGCAGCGCGGCAGCAAGAACCTGTGTCTCGCGGACTACTTTGCGTCAGTCGAAACCGGTAAGATCGACGTTGTCGCTTTTGACCTCGTGACGATGGGACGCCGGGCGAGCGAGCATTCGGCTGAGCTATTTAAAGCGGATAATTATACGGATTATCTGCTGTTTCACGGGCTCTCGGTCGAGTCTGCCGAGGCGCTTGCCGAGATGTGGCACAAACGCATCCGCGAGGAACTGGGAATCGCCGGTGGCGACGCCACTGAAATGACCAAGCTGTTTCATCAGGGCTATCAAGGATCGAGATACAGTTTCGGTTACCCGGCGTGTCCGGCGCTCGAAGATCAGGCAAAGCTGTTTCAGCTGATCCCGGCGGCCGAGATCGGGGTCGAACTCAGTGAGGAGTTTCAACTTCATCCTGAACAATCAACATCGGCGATAATAGTTCACCACCCGGAGGCCAAGTACTTTAATGTGGAGTAGTTGCGGTCGTTTCTGAGGCCCGGAAAAGCCGATTTTGCTGATTAGCAAAGTCGGCTTTTGAATTGTAGAATAAGGATTGCCGCTAATATTTCGATATTTTAGATCACTGATATGTCAAAAACTATTTTCATTGCCGGCTCCGGCGGGATCGGCGAGGCAGCAGCACTTTTACTGCGCGAATGGTGCGATTTCGATCTCACGTTGATTCTCGGCGACGTAAGCGAAGGGAATCTGAAAAAGGCCGTCGAGTTTGTTACCGCAAATTCGGCCAAGACGACCCGTGTCGAAACCGTATTAATGCCGACCGACGGCATTACCGATGCGATGAAGACGGCGTTTGAGGCGGCTGACGTACTGCTCGACTGTTCGCCGGGCGGACAGGCTCCGCGAATGGCACGATTTGCCGTCGATCACAAGATGCACTACGCGAATCTCACGGAATATGTCGCCGAGACTGACCGGATCATCGAGATGGCTAAGGACGCCGACACCGGCTTTATTCTTCAAACCGGGCTCGCTCCGGGCTTTATCAACGTCAAGGCGATGGAACTCTACCACGACTTTGTTGCCAAGTACGAGAATGAGTCGGTCGAGCGGATCGGAATGAAGGTCGGGGCGTTGACGGCACATGCTCACGCACCGCATTTTTATGGATTTACTTGGTCGCCGATAGGTGTCGCCACCGAGTATGTTAAGAATTCGCGGGTGATCCGCGATCATGCGATCACCGAACTGCCGGCACTCTCGTCACGCGAGGTTATTGTAATCGGGGCAAGGACTTATGAGGCCGACCTGACCTCAGGCGGAGCGGCCGACCTGCCGGATTTCTTTGCCGGCAAGGCACGCCAACTCGACTACAAGACGCTACGGTACGTCGGCCACTATTCGTGGGTTGAATCGATCGTCGAGACTTTGCCGAAAGACGATAACCTGCCGGATCGGCTTCAGGATGTGATGCTCCAGGCCGTTCCGTCGGTCGAAGATGACCTCGTTCTGGTGCACGCTTCCGTGGACGGATTTGATTCGCACGGACGCCGCCGCATGATCGAAAAAGCCTACTTTGTCGAGCCGCTCGAGATAAACGGTCATTGCCTTCGTGCCATCCAGACAACGACGGCGGCTCCGCTATGCCAGTCGGCGATGATGCTTCTGACCGGCGAACACAAAGGCGTTATCTTGCAGAGTCAGATCGACCCGAAGGCATTCCTTGCCGGCAACTTTGTTGCCAGAATTTATGGTTGATCTCGTAGAATATTAAATAAAAAAAGCGGGGCGGATCTGATCCGCCCCGCTTTTTTTGGTTAACTGACCCGCCTATGGAACATAGGCACTTGGCGTCGGGATGTCGGCCGCGATGCCAAAGGTCTGGATGAGGACGCCCGCCGTTGAACGGTTGGCGTACCAAGTGCTGTTCGAAGGCCTGAATACGGCAGCGTCGATCTTATTGTCGCCGTCGTAGTCTCCCGGTACAGGCGTGTCACCGCTGGTTCCGAACGCGAAGGCATAGAATGTCAAATTCTCACTGCGGAGAACGTACCATTCGCCTGTCGACGGCCTGAAGAACGCCGCATCGGCCTTTCCGTCGCCGGTGAAATCACCCTGTACGGGCCGATCGGTCGAGGTGCCGAACGCATATGCGACCACGCCGGCGTCCGAACTACGTCGGATCCACCATTGGCCCGAAGCCGGTCGGTAAATGGCGATGTCAGCCTTGCCGTCGCCGTCAAAATCACCCACAGCAGGTTTGTCGCCTGAAGATCCAAAACCGATGATGTCAGTGCCGCCGGTCGATTTCTGGATGTACCAGGTATTGGTCGACGGACGGAAGACCGCCGCGTCGGTTTTGTTGTCACCGTCATAATCGGCCGGAACCAGCGTGTCGGTGCTCGCCCCGAACGGGAACGCAAAGAAAGAGAAGTCCTCGCTGCGAAGCACGAACCACTGACCTGTTGACGGTCGCCAGAATGCGAAATCCGTCTTGTTGTCGCCCGTGTAGTCGCCGGGTACAATCCGGTCGGTTGACGTTCCAAACGCAGCGGCAGCGTTGCCGCCGGTCGACGATTTCAGGTACCACCATTCGCCCGGACCCGGACGGAACACCGATAGGTCAGTCTTGTCATCGCCGTCATAGTCAAACGGAGCCTTGAGATTGTTGGCCGTCGCATTGACGCTAAAGTTAACATCCGACATATCAAAAAAGATATTGCCGGCACCCTCGACCTTGATGCGGCCCTGTGTCGTGGTGACGTTAGGGATCGTGACCGTTTCTGAGCCGTCATTAGGTGTGCTGGCGGTGATCGTCGTCGGGAATGTCAGTCCGCCGTCCGTCGAGAACGAGATCTTGACGTTTGCGGCGCTGACCGGAGCGGCAGTCGTGTTGTTAACACTCCACGTAATGGTCTGTGACGAACCGCCGGCCCAAGTGACCGCCGTGTTCGGTGCGGTTACGTTGAAGGGGCCGGAGTTGCCGTCGACATTGACCGTTGCGGTCGCGGTATTGATACCGCCGCCAGCCGCACGATTATCGCGGGCTACGACCTGGAATGTCATGGCACGCGTGATAGCCGACATCAATTCGCCGGTCAGGCAGTTGCCCGACGGGCATGAACCGGACGTCGAAGGCGGTACGTTAGCGTTGTTGCGAATGTACTGCAGCGACGGGAAGTAACGCGTCGGGTTTGTCGTCGGCACATAGTTGCGGAACAGCGGACGAGCTATTCCGTCAGCGTCGGAATTGGGAACGGTGCTGGCTGCACCTGTTCCGCCGCCGGCATTATACTGCTGCCAATCGTAGGTGATCGTATCTCCGTTGGGGTCGGTGGCCGATGCGGTCAACGAAAACGGAGTTTGTTTCGGGATATTGTAGGTCGTGCCCGCGGGAATGGTGACCGTCGGCGGCGTGTTGCCGGTCGCAGTCTGGACAGAACAGGCATTACCGTTATTCACCTGACTGAAAGCTACGATCACCTCGAGGCTCCGGACGTGCATCGTGTCGATGCTGTTCGGGGCAAGGTCCTGGTTACCGCAGATGCCGGCATAGCCCATTATCGTAATACCGCTGCCAGGCTCAAACGCGTTGGAACTGCTGCGGTTGGCGCCGCCGCAGTTGCTGACGTTGCCGTTGAATGTGTGGTTGGAACCCCACTGGTGGCCCATTTCGTGAGCGACGTAGTCGATAGCAAACGGATCACCCACCGGATTAGGCAGGCCGGTTGTTCCCGCGCCTTTAGACGCACCGCACGGAGAGTTAAGCTGTGCGACGCCGCCGCTGCCGGTCGTGAAAACGTGGCCGATGTCATAGTTTGCCGAACCGATCACGGTGTCGAGGTTGCCGGTATTGACGTTAATGTCGTTTGACGAGTTAGCATAGGGGTCGTTGGCAGCCGTGCAGGCCGATCCGCCTCCCGGCACCGGGCACGTTGTATTGTTGCCCGCATAGACGATGAGATTGTTGTTTGCCACGACCACCATCCGAAGAGCGAGATCGCGTTCGTACACGCCGTTCACGCGGTTCATGATCAGAACCTGAGCTGCCAGACAGCCCGCCACAGTATTGCCGCCGACCGCGTTGCAGTATTCAAAGTTTCCGGCAAGTGCCAGGCGATAGGTGCGAAGGGTGGTGCCCGACGTCACTTCCGGCGCCATCGACGTCATGAACTGAGACGCGTCGAATTCGCCGGGCTGCATCGCCTGGTCAAAATCCTTGCCTACAAATTCGCAAACAAATCGCGAAATTGAACGGGCTTCGCTTTTGCGATAGCTGATGTAATTCTCGGTATCTCCGACCGAATACGGGTCGATCACAACCGAGCCTCGCGGCGTGATGATGTATGCATGAAAACCTGACGGCAGCATATCAAAACGCACCGTCGCGGTCGGGTCATCTATACCCTGTCCGCGATATGTCGCGGCCAACTCGGGGAACTTGTCCGCAAGTCCCTGTTCGACGACCATCGAATGTTCGATACGAAACCGTTGAAATGAACCATCGGGCATCGGGAGCGTCAGGATCACCTCCGACGGCTCGCTTGAAAATTCCTCGGGAGCACTCGCAAGGATCTGTTTGACGACCGATTTGTTTAGGCTGAAAGCCTCATACGACCTGATCTCGACCGGCCGATTGGCCCCTGTCAGCTTGATCGGGGTATCGTCGATCCTGGTCCAAACGTTATCAGCCGAAACCGTTTGACCGGCAAAGATCGAGCTTGAAAGCGTAACAAAAGTTGCCAGCATCAGCCAGGCAAAACGAAATCTCATCATTTTCATAAATTAATTACCTCGAAGTCCCAAAACAGCTGTCCGAACACACGGAGGGGTAATGGCTAAATGGACCGAAATTAACGGCATCACAAATTGTAGGGTCAGAATTGCTAATCGGAATATCGTAGTAGAAATTCTGGCAAATGTCCACAAAAATCACGGTGTTTAGGTTTTTCGAGCGCCTCAAGGATGATAAACTTCAATTTTGCTTATGACCCCGAATAGCGATCTATCAGGATTGGAAAGGTTGAACGGCGGCGAGATCGCACCGCTGGTACCCGACGCGGGAGAGGTCGCGGCGATCGGGCCGATAGATCGTGCCGGTTTTTGGCTCACCCACCGAATGAATCTTGGCCGCTGGAAACGGCTCATGACATTTTGCCAGCGGCATATCGGGTCACTCTGGATATACCTCGCGACGTACAATTTGATGAACGTTTTCGGTCTCGAGAATGTCGAGGACGCCGACCCGAACGTTCCGTTGGTGCTGGTCGCGAATCACCGGTCATTTTTTGACATGTACACCGTTTCGAGCGTGCTTTTTCGCCGCCTGAAGCGGCCGATAACGCTGTATTTTCCGGTTCGGGCAAAGTTTTTTTATACGAGTCCGCTTGGATGGTTCGTAAATCTCGTAATGGGTTGGTTCTCAATGTACCCGCCGTTCTTTCGCGAGGAACGCGAAGCCGTAAAGCGTGAGTTTGACAAGTATTCGATGCGGCGGCTGATCCAGTTATGCACCAGCGGCAGCGGGCACATCATCGGGTTTCATCCGGAGGGTAAGCGAAACCTTCATGGCGGCCCGTACGACCTTTTGCCCGCTCAGCCCGGCATAGGAAAGGTGATCTACACCGCGAAGCCGCAAGTGATACCCGTCTTTATCGCCGGGCTCGGCAATGATCTGCCGAAACAGATCCTCGGTAATTGGACCGGCGGCGAGAAGGTCAGGATCTGGTTTGGCGAGAAGGTGGATCTTAGTGAGTTTTACGCCAAATCGGACCGCCTCAGGACCCACAAAGAGATCTCCGACCGCCTGATGGACAAGATCCGCGAACTCGGAGAAAAAGATCGGGCCCAGTTTGGCTCTCAAAAGTAATGCCCGAAAAGTACTATAAACACAACCCGGACCGCGACGCGCCGCGGCTGCAGATGTCGTCACGCCGACGCTGGGCTGTGACGGTCGGCGTTATGACCGGTATGGCGATCGCGGCGCTCGAAGCGACCGTCGTCGGCACTGCAATGCCGACCGTGATCGCCGTGCTTGGCGGCATCAGCTATTACAGCTGGGTCTTTTCGGCCTATCTGGTGACCTCGACGGTTACGGTTCCGGTCTGGGGTAAATTGTCCGATCTGTACGGCCGCCGCCTGCTCTACCAGATCGGTATCGGGATATTCCTGCTCGGGACGCTCCTTTCGGGCTTTGCGGGATCAATGACGCAATTGATCATCTTCCGGGCCATACAGGGGCTCGGTGCCGGAGCTCTGGTGCCGCTCGGGATGACGATCATCGGTGATATTTTTACGCTCCGCGAGCGTGCCCGGATGCAAGCCTTTTTTAGCGGGGTCTGGGGTCTTTCGAGCATAGTCGGGCCGGTCATCGGTGGTTTTGTCACCGACCAGATATCGTGGCGATGGGTGTTTTTTATCAATGTTCCGATCGGTATCGCGGCCGCGCTCATAATCGGCGTCGCATTAAAGGAGCCGAAATTAGAGGAAAAGCCGTCGATCGATTATTTGGGGGCGGCAACGCTGATGGGGGCGATCAGCCTGCTAATGCTGTCGTTGGTCGAAGGCGGGACCACGTTAGCGACGCTGGTTGCGCCGATGAATCTCCTGACGATCGCCGGCGGAATATTATTGCTGGCCCTTTTCGTCTATTTCGAACTGCGTGCCACCGATCCTATTATCCCGTTCAGGCTTTTCCGTGACCGCACGATCCTGGTCTCGATCATCGCCGGCTTTCTCGCCGGTATCGCAATGTTCGGCGGCATTTCGTTCATTCCGCTCTTTGCACAGGGAGCACTTGGGATGACCGCCACTCAGGCGGGCTCACTGCTCACTCCGTTAATGTTAAGTTGGGTGTTGATGTCGATCATCGGCGGGCGTGTCCTTTTGAGGGTCGGTTTCCGGGTGATGGTCGTTGCCGGATTTGTTGTGTTGACGTCCGGATTTCTGCTGATCTCGACGTTTCAGCGCGAAACACCGACGTTTTGGCTCTATATTTATCTGGTTATGATCGGTTCAGGCCTCGGCCTGACGATGCTGACGCTGCTGATAGCCGTTCAGCAGGCCGTCGATCGCACACAACTCGGGGTCGCTACTTCACTGAACCAATTTACGCGTGCGATCGGCGGAGCGATAGGTGTCGCGCTAATGGGAGCAGTTCTGACGGCCGGACTTGCAACTCAGCTTCGTAACGCGGCGAAGGGAAGCGAGCACCTTCTTACGGCCGAACAGGCCGAGCGTTTTGCCGCCGACCCGAACGCCCTCATAGATCCGGCTGCGAAAGCAAGCCTGCCGCCTGACATTCTGTCGGTGTTACAAGGCTCGATGGCCGCGGCGATGCATCCGGTATTTTTGTTTGGTGCCGGTGTTTGTATTGTTGGGCTGATCGTCGTATTTTTTCTGCCCGGCAGGAGAAGAACGGAAGAGGCTGCCGATGTTAATGAGAACAGCGGTGCACAAACGCAGTTTTCTGAATAGTCGCAATAGATCCCGCTTCGACTTTCCCTGCGATCAATGTTTCTGTAATACGTGCCGAGTCAAAGGCTTACTGAAGTTTGCCCGAGGCGGCTGTATTCGAGTTGGGTTCGGCAGCGGCGGTTTGCGACTGTGAGTCGGCCTCCTTCTGCACCTCTTCGGGGCTCTTCCATCCCGCTTTTCTCAGCAGATCTACCGCGTATCGGACAGGAACCGCCATGTTGGCAGCGGTATTCTCAGTAAAGACGCCGAAATTCACACCGATGACCTTGCCGGACTGTCCGAATAGCGGAGCACCGGAACCGCCCTCGGCCGTTTTGGCATCGTGGACGATCCGCTTTGCATCAAGATCAGTGATCGCACCCTGAGTGGTGAGGGGCACGATCTTTTGCGACTGAGCCAAAAAGTTGATCAAGTTCTGGCGCGAATTGCCAAAGCGCGAATTGATCGATTTGGCTTCATCATCGTCGACCATTGCAAGCAAGCGGTCCGGGCCGCTCGGATAGCCCATTGTGACAACGGTCTTGCCGATCGCGGCAGAATCGGTGTCAAAATCGACGGGGATCGACGGAACCTGCTGCGGCAGCAATGCCGGGTCGATCATGCTGACCGAAATATCCTCGCGGGTGCCGAGTTCCTTGACCTTCAGCGGAAACGGCTGCGCGATATTCGGAAAATAAATTACGAGCCGCTTGACCCTTGCCCGGCCGTTCGCGATCGCCATCATCTGCTTGACCTGATCGTCCTCTTCCCACGGCTGCATCACATGCCGGTTCGACACTATATAGCCGCCGCCGACGTGAAAGCCCGTTCCAATAAAATCGTATTCGACAGGCGAGCCGTTGCCTTCGGTCGTCAGGCCGATCTGGGGCACGATGGGCGGAGCGGACGGATCCTCGCCCTGGGACGGCTCATAAGGATTTGGACGAAAAGCCTGCGGATCGGCGTAGCGGAGTACCTTGCCGCTACGCTTATCGACAAGGTCATAGACACCGACGACCAGACAGACAGCACCGCCGTATTCGACTCGCAAATTCGGTGCGAGTGAAACGGTCTTGATCAGATCCTTGTTCGTCTTGTCGAGTTGGCCAAGTTGGTCATTGGTCTGGCCAAGCTTTTCCTCGAGCTTTTTGATGATGTCACTCTGCTGTTCGGACTGTTTGCGGCTCTCGCGTAGCTCGCGATTGACCGCAAAGCCGATGTAGAAGAGTCCGGTCAAAAATCCGACAATGAGCACGAGTGTGATCAGCTTGGTCGTGATCGACACCTCACGCATCAATTCGCGTGAGAATTCCCGCAGGAACGCTTTGGCGTCGTCGCGTTTTGCCGACGTTGCCGATTCCATCGCGGCTTCCTCAATGAATCGCGAAATATACGGCTGATCACGATTGGTCGTGATCAAAGCGGACTTGTTTTCGAGGGAAAAGAAAGAAAACGAGACATCGGTATCGCCGACCTTCAATGTGTCGCCGTCGTTCACGGCAATGTATCGCCTGATGGGCTTGTCATTGACGGTGAGGCCGAGCGATGGGTCAAACTCGACGACGCGATAAACGCCGTCGGTGCTTTCGATCTCGAACCATACCGCAGAGGCATCTGAGAGGCGCGAGCGTATCTGCAGGTCCGAAGTTTCATCGGACCCGATCCGGATCCTGTCCTGGGAGAAAAATTCGGTTCGTTTTTCTGACCCGACAGCTATGTGAATGATGATGCCAACTGCCATTTTCCGCGTATCCGCTTCGATGAAATTCTAACATAATTGAACGCGCGGCGGATGTGATTTTGCGTAACGCGTGGCAAAATAAAAGTAGATGGCGAAACCTAAATTCATCGACGATCGGGAACAACTCGAAAAGCTCGCACCGATGCTCAAGGCTCCGATAAAGCGGCAGGTGTTTGTCTGTACCGGCAAATCTTGTTCGGCCGTGGGCGCCGAAGCCGTGAAGGGTGAATTTGCACGCATTCTCGAGGAGAAAGGGCTGCGCCAGGGCAAAGAGTCAAAGGGCCGAAATCCGCTGGGTGAGATACTGCTTACCGAATGCGGGTCGATCGGATTTTGCACGGTAGGAACTGCGGTGATGGTCTATCCTGACGGCACGCTTTATGGACAGGTCCAGCCCAAAGATGTCGCTGAGATTGTTGAGCAGCACATTGAAAAAGGAAAGGTGGTCAAGCGGTTGGCCTTGATGGAACTGCCGAGTAAAGAGTGACCAGATACCTCTAATATTTACTTTCAAAACACTTTGAGCGTGTGAAACCGGCGAATGCTGCCGCAAATTTCACACGCTCAAATTGTTTTAGACAAAGTTGCTGCGAGACACTACGCTCTCGTCAGCCCAAACACACCTTTTAACCTCTCATTGCCGTCAATATCTCATCGACGACCTTCTTAGCGTCGCCAAAGAGCATCAGCGTGTTTTCTTTGTAGAAAAGCGGATTGTCCACACCGGCATAGCCGCTCGCCATCGATCGTTTCATGACGATCACATCGCGTGACTCCCAAACGTGCAGGACGGGCATTCCGGCGATCGGCGATCCGGGATCGTCCAATGCTGACGGGTTGACGATATCATTGGCACCGATGACCCAGGCGACGTCCGTGCCCGGAAATTCGTCATTGATCTCGTCCATTTCAAAGACGATATCGTACGGAATGTTCGCCTCAGCGAGCAAAACATTCATGTGGCCGGGCAAACGTCCAGCAACCGGATGGATCGCGAACTTGACCTCGACACCGCGTTCCTTCAGGATCTTGCAGACCTCCGCGAGCGAATGCTGGGCCTGTGCGACGGCAAGGCCGTAGCCGGGGACGATAATGATCTTCTTCGCATTCAGCAGCAGATCTGACGCTCCCGGAGCCTCAACAGAGCGAACCTCGCCCTGGGGTTCACCGCTTGACGCGGCGACCGTTCCGCCCTCGGTACCAAATCCGCCGAGCATAACGCTGATGAACGAGCGGTTCATACCCTTGCACATGATGTAGCTGAGGATCGCACCGCTCGAGCCCACAAGGGCACCGGTTACGATCAACAGGTCGTTGCTGAGCATGAAGCCCGCCGCTGCCGCTGCCCAACCAGAATAGCTGTTGAGCATCGAAACAACGACCGGCATGTCGGCTCCGCCGATCGCCATTACGAAATGCAGTCCGAGAATAAAGGTTATGACCGTAGCGGCAATCAGGTAATTGAGTCCGGCGGTCTCAGGAGCCATGACAAAAAGTACGCCCAGCACGACCGTCGCGATGAGCATCGCCAGATTGATAAAGTGACGGCCGGGGATCATCAGCGGTTTTCCTGAGATCGTGCCCTGCAATTTCGCATACGCGATCACGGAACCGGTAAACGTCACAGCACCGATGCAGACCCCGATAAAGGTCTCAACGAGATGGACCGTAACTTCGTCAGCGGCGATCTTGGTCGTGCCGAGGTAGGTGCCAAATCCGACCAGAACGGCCGCCAGGCCGACAAAGCTGTGCAGCATCGCGACAAGCTGCGGCATAGACGTCATTTGTACGCGTGCCGCCAGAACGGCGCCGATCGCGAGGCCCGGAATGACCGCGCCGGCGAGCATCACGTAATTACCGTCCTTGATCGCAAAGACCGTTGCGACCAATGCGATCAGCATACCGATGATGCCGTAAATATTGCCGCGTCGGGCAGTTTCCTGACGCGAAAGTCCGCCGAGGCTGAGGATGAACAACGCACTCGCGGCGATGTATGCGACTGTGATTAAACTCTCTTTCATTTTCTAAACATCGCCAACATGCGATTGGTGACCAAAAAGCCGCCAGCAATATTGATCGAGGCGAGCAGAACAGCGACCGCCCCAAGGATGGTCGTTGCGTTGATAGTTGTTCCCGACAGCTGGAGCATTCCGCCGACGAGAATAATGCCGCTGATGGCGTTGGTAACGCTCATCAGCGGGGTGTGAAGTGCGGGCTTGACGTTCCAGACGACCTGGAACCCGACAAATATAGCCAGCATGAACACCGTGAAATGCGATAGTTTGGACTCGGGAACTACCAGACCGAGGCCCAGCAGTACGAGTCCGACAAAGATCATGGTGACAGGGCTGACACCTTCGCCCTCGCCGTGGCCGTGGGCCGGAGCGGCCTTTATGGCAACGCTCGCCGTACTCTTGGTCGGGACGCCGGGCTCGGGTGGAGCGGGCGGCGTCGGTGGAGCCGGCGGCGGCCACATCATCTTGCCCTCGTGGAGCACGATCGCTCCCCGGACGACCTCGTCATCGAGGTCGACGTGGATATCCTCGCTTTTTGTCAGATCGCCGAGCAGAGCAACGATCGTTGCTCCGTACAGTTGACTCGACATACTTGCCATTCGTGACGGCAGGTCGGTATAGCCGACGATGGTTACGCCCTTATGCGTGGTTATCTCGCCGGGCTTGGTGAGTACACAGTTGCCGCCCTGTTCCGCGGCGAGATCAACGATCACCGAGCCGGGCTTCATCGATTCAACCATGCCCTGCGTGATCAGCTTCGGAGCCGGCTTGCCGGGTATCAATGCCGTCGTGACAATGATGTCGACCTGCATCGCCTGCGCCGCAAAAAGGGCCATTTCCGCCTTCAGAAAGTCGTCTGACATCTGTTTGGCGTAACCGCCTTTGCCTTCGCCCTCTTCCTTGATGTCGAGTTCAAGGAACTCGGCTCCCATCGACGCGACCTGATCCTTGGTCGCCGAACGCGGGTCAAACGCCCTGACGATCGCACCGAGCCCTTTCGCCGCACCGATCGCCGACAGGCCGGCGACGCCGGCTCCGATGACGAGGACCTTGGCCGGGTCGATGCGTCCCGCGGCCGTTATCTGACCGGTGAAGAATCGCGGAAAATTGTTTGCCGCCTCGACGATCGCACGGTAACCCGCGATATTCGCCATCGCAGACAACGTATCCATCTTTTGAGCACGCGAAATACGCGGGACGCAGTCCATTCCGAAAACGGTGGCTTTTCGCTTAGCGAGCAGGTCGAGGACCTCTCGGTTCTGAGCCGGCCATACAAAGCCGATCAGCCACGCACCTTCCTTCAGAAGCTCGGCTTCATGGACGCCGAGTTCCGAGTTGTGCTCGGGCGGACGCACCTTCATTATCAGGTCGGACGCGGCCCAGAGCTCGCGCGTGTCTTCGATCACCGTCGCTCCTGCCTCACGATACTCGCTGTCGATACAGTTGATACCATGGCCGGCATGAGATTCGACGACGACCTCAAATCCGAGCTTTTTAAGTTTAAGAATGGTTTGCGGCGTCGCGGCAACGCGTTTTTCGCCGGGATGGATCTCCTTAGGGATGCCGATTGTGGTCATAATTAAAAACAAATATATAGAACATCGACGGCACCTGCAAAACGCCGTCCGTCTTTCGGTTGTGCCGTATTGAATGCCCGCGTCCGGCCGTATGTCGAATCGCGGCCCCGGCCGTCGAAAACTGGCTGTTCGGCCATGTGAACGACCTGCCCGGCATCACGTACTCAATTATAGTCGCCGAAATGCCGGGCTCATTATGTGACGCTAATCACACGACGCAAAAGAAATCGATTTTCTATGAAAAAAGTATGGGTTTGGCGGCTGTACGTCTACAGGCGAACGGCTATTTTGGGATCACCTGCATCGTGATGATGATCGTGGCGTCGCCGCCCGCAGTCCGATTGTATGAGACCCAATACCCGGCTGAGGGGTATCTGACCAGCTTGTAGATCGATCCGTCAGCCTCCTTTTTCACGTCCTCACCAAGAACGTCCTTGGTTGACGGCGCCATCTTGAGGCTGCCGGAATAGTTAACGGTTATCGACTTAACTTTCTGGGCCTTGTCATAAAGCACCTGAACTGACTCGTTGTTCGAGATCGTGTAGAAGTCACCCGAATTCGACCGCTGGCTCGACTCGCCGAGCTTGGCCCGAGCGTCGGCCTGCGACATTCCGACCGTTACGCCCTTGTAGGATGTATAGACCGGCTGCGGATCCTCAGGCGTCGGAAGCGGTGCCGGCGACGCGAAAGCGGAATTATTTGCCGCGTTCATTGAAACTGTCAATTGCGTCCCGCAAAACAGGATCAACGCTGAAGCTGCCACTGCCAATAGTCCAATAATTTTCATCGCACAAGATCTCCGTAAATCATCAAGACCGCCAACCGGCGCACAGATCGCGTATGCGTCGACGACCGAGAAGAATTGTTAAACGTACCTATCGAGGGGAAAGCTGCAAACGACCGGAATTATATACCCGAAACGGCTACCGTGCAATCATTTTAAGCAATTTTGCCAAACACGGTATGATCGCAAAAGTCGATCAAAAAGCTCACGGGAAGTCGCCTCCGCAAAAAGCCGGCTGTTTGAACAGACCGTCATTATACGCGGCGAAGAGCGAATAGGTTATCGATCACAGACGCCAATTCCACGAATCTAGTATCGAGCCGCCAAAATAGATATAGATCACGCACAACAAAGCCTCGCCGGCGGCGACAGCGACGATAAATTTACCAAAATGCATCCTCGTGGTGCCGGCGAGATAGCAAACAAGATCGGTCGGAACGAAAGGGAAGAATGCCCAACCGGAAACGATGAAAAATCCCATCGGATGTTCCAATCGCTGTTTTATCTTGTGAGACAGCTCCGGCTTGTGGTCTTCGAAATAATCATCAAAGCCCAGAAATTCCGAGAAATAGTAGATCATCGACGACGATATTAGAATTCCGACATTGAAACCATCAGAACCATTAGCGGCTGCGACGGAAACAGGATGGTGCCCGCGATCACCAGCGGGGTACTCGGCAGCAGCGTGAACCCACGAAAGACCGACAATGTAATATAGACCGCCCATACGCCGTGTTCGAATCTCCGAAGAAATGCAGCGATATTTTCGGCCGAAAATGCCAAAGGGTCGTAAAAATATGCCGACAAACACCCGAGCGGTACCGACAGCCATATGCCGATACAGATCCATCTGACGATTCGGGCCGGTTTTCGCATGTTCTCGGTAATGTTGCTTGCTTGGCTAGTCCAGCGGCCCGTCAAAATCGGCCGATACAAAGTGGAAAAAAAGCGATGTCGAACGATGACCCGCCGGAAGCTCGTCCCGGTAGTGGATAAGTTCGCGGCCCATGTAGAACAGTCCGTCGCCGCACGCGAGGTTGATGGCTGTGGGCTCCGCTGCGGCGGCCTGTCGAGCACATTCGGCCAGCGTTACACCTTCACCCCGTGCCGCGATTTCATCAGTGTCCTGGAGCGGCGTTACGTAGATCGCCCAAGGCGAGACGTCGTCCGGTGGTTCGGGCTCGTAATCGACCTGAAACGAGATGCTGTATTCGCATTGCTCACGGTCGATATGCGGGGCAAGTATCGAACCGCCGACATACGTGGCCGCGTAAACATACGAAAGTTTCAGTTCGACACCGGCGACCTGCGACATCAATCCGGCAAACTGATTTTGGAGCAGTCTTGCGAACGGCTCATTGTGTTCGCGGTACCTGCGTTCGACTTGATCGTCACCGAACGGCATAAATCCATTGGCGACATAGGCTCGATAGTATTCACGCATTGCCCGCATCTGCTGAGGCGAAAACAGCCCTCCAAGTACTGAATAGCGGTCTTCGTTAAATTTTGTTCGGGCAATGTCGATCTCGGCCCGGCGTCGCTCGGTCCGTTTTTCGAGTTCAAGCGGATCGACCAGTACGCCGGAGCCTATCAGGCGGCGGACCATGTCAATATCAATAGACCGATCCGGCGGTCGGCCGGCGGCCAACTTCGAAACCACCTCAGCCTCGTCCTGTGAGAGCCAAATGCCCTGTTCAATACCGGTCACAACGTCCTTGGTCCAGACCGACGCCGAAAAGGGTGAAATATGCAGTTCCTGCGACACCGTGTGAAAGTTTGCGAGGTCGAACGGAGAGAATCGGATGCCCGGGTGGGCGATCAAAGAGCCGAAGTCCACATCGCCCTCGACCGGCGCGAATTCTGATAACGGACAACTGAAAAGCGGGAGCTTCGGCGGGTTCGCAGCATCGACGAGAACCCCATTATCTTTCAGTAGGTTACGGTCGTTTTCATTCAGATCAAGGTCCGGATCGAGAAAGTCGAACCGCGATCCGGACAGATCTGAAAAAACCTCGAAAACTCCGGGATGTTCCGCCCGCGTGACGGCCAGATACTTCATTCCCGAACCGGGCTTTGGGGCATAAAGCAAAAAACTGTTCGGGTCGTCAAAATATGGCTGGAATTGGAGACAAGGGTTGACTATCAGACCTTCAGCCATAGTTGAGAAAGATGCGCCGCGACGTCTGCCGCGGCGACATTGTTAAGCCATTTGCGACATCGATTCCATATCCGGCTTCCAACGCAAGACCGGCTTTCGGGCGGCAGACGCCTCGTCGAGGCGGCCGATCCGCGTCGAATGCGGAGCGTTGATGACGAGTTCCGGATCTTCCTGTGCTTCGCGGTCGATGTCGATCATCGCATCGCAAAACGCATCGAGATCGGCCCTGCCGACCGATTCGGTAGGCTCGATCAGCATAGCGCCCTCGACGACGAGCGGGAAATAGACCGTCATCGGGTGAAACCCGTAATCGATCAGCCGTTTCGCGATGTCGAGCGTAACGACGCCGCGTTTCGATTGATTCTTATGCGAGAAGATCGCCTCGTGCATACAATCCGATTCAAACGGCTTGTCAAACGTGCTCTCAAGCCGCTTTGAAACGTAACGGGCATTAAGCACGGCGACCTCAGTAGCTTCCTTGAGCCCATCGTTTCCGTGCGTGTAAATATAGGACAGGGCCCGGATCATCATCCCAAAATTGCCGTAAAACGCCTTGACGCGTCCGATGCTTGTCGGAATGTTATAGTCGAGGCGATACGTCGCCGGTCCGTCATTCGCCTTATCGGCCACGATCCGCGGTACCGGTAAGAACGGAGCCAATTCCGCGGTGCAGCAGCACGGGCCGCATCCGGGGCCGCCGCCGCCGTGCGGGGTCGAAAAGGTCTTATGAAGATTGAGGTGAATGACGTCCACGCCCATGTCACCCGGCCGAGCAATACCGACCAGAGCATTCATGTTGGCACCGTCCATATAGACGAGCCCGCCGGCGGCATGGATAACCTCGCAGATCTCCTTTATGTTCTTTTCAAAAATACCGACGGTATTCGGATTGGTCAGCATCAGGCCCGCGACGCCGCCTTCGGCACATAACTGCCTAAGGTGGTCCATGTCAGTAAAGCCTTCCGGCGTTGAATGAATGGTCTTGACCGTAAATCCGGCCAGTGCCGCCGACGCGGGGTTGGTGCCATGCGCCGAATCGGGAATGAGCATCACCCGGCGGTCCTTTGACGCTTCGCCGTCCCGCTTGTCAAGAAATGCACGAATGAGCATGACGCCGGTCATTTCTCCCTGTGCTCCGGCGGCCGGCTGCAGCGAAACGCCGGGAAGGCCGGTGATCTCGGCAAGATCTTCCTGCAACCGGTACATCAATTCGAGAGCTCCTTGTGATTCGGCCTCCGGTGCCAGCGGATGAAGCCCGGCAAAACCACCGATGCGTGCCATCTTTTCATTGAGCCGGGAATTGTACTTCATCGTGCACGACCCGAGCGGGTACATGCCGAGGTCGATCGAGTAGTTCCAGGTAGAGATGCGGGTAAAGTGTCTGATAACGTCTACCTCAGACACCTCGGGAACCCCGTCGAGGCCGTCGCTGCGAAGAAGTTCCGCGGGCAGGGCATCAGTTGTTTCAGGCACGTCCAGCTTCGGCAAATGATAACCGACGCGTCCTGTCTGCGAACGCTCAAAGATCAATCCTTCATTCTGGGTAGGGTGCTGAGTTACTTTTTTGATCGACATAAACTTGATTGAACGGGCGGACCGTTTTTGTAAAATTTCACGAAATTGCCTCAAAGGCCGCGTCGGCGCGAAGGCCGGTCAACTCTTTGTAGGGCTCAAACGTCGTGACTCCATTATAAACCCAAAACAGCGACAAAGTAATGAGCAGAACATACAAAATCCGCGAGGTCCACTTCATTCCGCGAACCGCGAATACGCTCAACTCCAGAGCGATCAGACACAGGACGACCGGAACAAGCGTGTAGGTGATGCGCTCGCTGTAATAGCCCATCAGCCAAAAGAAAACAAAATAAAGTGCAAATACCACGGCGATCAGATTTCGTGACAGCAAGTAGTTTGCCGGCAGTTGGCTGGATCCGGATCGCAGCCGTCCGGCAAACCTGATCAACTTAAGGATGAAAAGGCCGACGATGAACGTCAGGACGGTTCGATATATCGAGACCCAATAGATCGAGGTAAAGGCGAGGAACTGCTCCCAAAAATCGCCGAACGAAATACTCAATTTGTCCTTGACCCAGACAAATTGCCGGTACACCTCGATCTCGTGATTGTACACACGACCGTTCTTTGAGATGAGGATCATACTCCAGCCGATCACGGGCGTAACAAACAAAATGATCACCGGGACGAAGGCGGCGAGAGCCTTTCGTAACGTAAAAGATCGTGTCCGAAATATCTGCACCGCGAGGGCCAGCAACACCATCGGGAACAGCACCAGAAAATTCCCGTAAGTGATCAGCGAAAGGCCGCCGCAGAATGCGACAAAATACACCTTTCGGAGATCGAGTTGCGTAGACAGAGCTATGCGTAACGCCAAATACACGCAAAGCAAAGGCACGAAGATCGCAAGCATTTGCTGGTGGGCAGACCAAAACGAGGTTTTGATGATTATGTTTGACGCGAGAAAGACCGCGAGCGTGAACTTGATGAACTGCGGGAGCGTGCCGCCGCTCACGATATCGGCTATCTCGTCAAAGATCAGCACGGCAAAAAGCAGGAAAAGGAAATTCAGCAACATGAATCCCCAATAGATCGGCTTGCCGAGCAATTCGTCTTGATCGGACAACGCGGTCAGCGGTATCAAATGGGTCGCCGGAGACACCAGATGTCCGAACGTAAACGCCAGGATCACATAGACCGGCCGAGATTGCCTGATAGAAGTTGGCTCGAACAATTTCTCCGGGTCTTCGGCGGTCGCGGCATAGTCGTACGAGTCGCAATTTAGGGGAAATCCGGCGTGATCGCCAAGCGAAATGTACCTTCCGCAATAGTCGTCGGGCGGCCGGTTTGAAAATAAAAAAAGAGAACAGAGAAGTCCGATGAGAAAGACATAAACACCTGCTTTGAGAAAATACCGCGGCTCAGGTAGAAATTTTCGCATTGACGGGCCGATCTTCCTCTCTAACCTATGACTCACCCTCAAGTGCCTTGTCAGGCAATCCTCTCGACGAGGATAGAAGGGCCTCGCGGGGCACATTGCGGTATGACCGGTTCAGGCTGCAGAAAAGATTGAATTTTAGTATGTACCAGAGGGCGGCGATACCGTCCTTAACGCCGATCTTTTTGCCTTCGTCGTAGGTTCGGCCGTAATAGCTGATCGGCACCTCATAGACGATGCAGTCGAGTTTGACGATCTTTGCCGTGACCTCGATCTCAAAGCCGAATCCGCTCGAGGTGATGATCATATTCCTGATGATCTCGCCGCGAAAAGCCTTGTAGCCCGTCTCCACGTCGGTCATATTCAGATTGGTCAGGCAATTTGAGAGGAACGTCAGTCCCTTGTTTGCGACGTAGTGATAGAAGTATAGGATACGGGTCGTCTTCTTGACCAAAAAACGTGATCCGTAGACAACATCGGCGAGGCCGAGCATTATCGGCTGGATGACGTCCGGGATCTCAGACGGGTCATATTCGAGGTCGGCGTCCTGAACGATGACGATGTCGCCGTTAGTTTCGGCAAATCCCACCTTGAGGGCTGCGGTCTTGCCGGCGTTCTTCGGCTGCCGAAAATATCGTATTCGCGGGTCCTCGGCCGCCAACCTTTCGACTATCTCGCGGGTCGAGTCGGTCGAGCAATCATCGACGACGATAAGCTCAAGCAGTTCGGGGATCCGCCTGACCCGGCCGATGATCTTCTCGATCGTCTGCTCCTCGTTAAAGGCCGGCATTACGACTGACAATATCGGCTGGCCGGCGATCATAGAGCGATCAGATGTTTCCAACAAAACTAGTACTCCTTAGGCCTTAGGCAGTCCTTTCTTTGCGATGTCCGCGACGATCTCGCAGAAACGGTCGAGTTCCCACAGCGTCGTATAAACATTAGGCGTTATGCGAATGCCCGTAAATTCTTCATGGACGATCGGCGTCGTGAATATCTTGTGTTTAGACATCAGATACGAGCCGATCGCGACCGGGTCAATGCCGTCGATCTTAAAATTAGCTATAGCGCAGGACTGTTTCGGGTCAAACGAAGTGTTAAATCCAACTTTCGGAATGTCCTTAAGCCTGTTCATCCAATATCGCGAAAGGTAACGAAGCCGCTCCTCTTTTCGCTTGCCGCCGATGGCGTTATGAAAGAGTATCGCCTCGCCGATCGCCAACCTCATCGCGGCCGAATGCGTGCCGATCTCCTCGAATTTGCGTATGTCGCCGCGATTTTTGTCCTCGCTCGCCATCAACGCCCAAACTTTCGGTATCTTGTCCTTCTTTACATAGAGGAGCCCGGTTCCCTTGGGTGCATAGATCCACTTGTGCAGGGAAGTGCCGTAATAATCACAGCCAAGGTCAGACTGTTTGAAATCAAACTGCGCAAACGCGTGAGCACCGTCCACGATCGTCTCGATACCCTTGGAACGGGCCATATCGCAGATCTTCTTCACCGGCAATATTTGTCCGGTGAGATTTATCTGGTGCGAGACCAAAATAAGTTTGGTCCGCGGGGTCACCGCCCGTTCGAACGCCGCCGCGATATCGTCAACATTTGCGGGGGCAAGCGGGATCTTAATCAGGTTCAGCTTTAGCCCCTCGCGCATCTCGCGTTGTCGGAGCGTGGTCAGCATTCGCGGATAGTCCTGAGTGGTCGTTAATATCTCGTCGCCGGACTTAAAGTCGAGCCCCAACATCAGGATCACACGCGACTCGGACGCGTTACGCGTAATCGCGATCTCCTCGGGCGAGCAGCCAAAAACCTCGG
>JBGAOU010000045.1:0-20001 GCA_044221625.1 Pyrinomonadaceae bacterium
ATTTCTCACTCTAATGTTCATTTTCGGTGCGACGCCTCCGGCAGCCGCGGCATTCCTGTTTTTCGGCCTTATTGCAGGAGCGGTCGGGTTTGTGATCGGGCTCGGGCTCTCGGGCTATCTCGGCTACCGCCGGGCAAACTGGACGGCCGAAATGCGTGAACGGATAGCCGCCGACGGCATCCGCGCCGAGGAGATCGAGTGGTTTAAGAATGAATTGCGTTCGAACGAGCGGCGTTCGCTCAAGGAGATATCCGCCCGTGACGCTCTGCTCGCGGACGCTTATCGCGACACGCTGGCGACGCGGCTCACCGCGACACGCATCATCAGATCCTCAAAGCGGGAACTGCAGCTTATGCAGCGTCGCCAGCAAAAGCTCAAACAACTCGGTACGCAGAGCTCAAAGGACTTTCAGGAAACGCTGGCCCGGGACATTGCCAAGATCGATTCGATCAACAAGGAGGCCAAGGTCATGCTGGCCGAGGCCGAAACACGCCTGCAGATGGTCGAGGCGGCATCCGTGCGGGGCTCGGCCGTCGCCGATTCTGAATTGATCCTGAAAAAGCTTTCAGCCCGTGCCACCGAACTGCCGCTTGCCCTCGAAGAGGCGAAAATGGCCGAAGAAATCAGGGCCGAACTCGAGAGGGAAGGAAAATAACAAAAAGCCGCGATCGTGTGACCGCGGCTTTTCTTTTAATGACTTCGGCGAGCGGAAACCACGTTGCCGTTCGAACGTATGAATTGAACCTGTATTGGACAGGTGGGTGGCCTTTTGCCCTTTCGAGCATCAGAGCCGTTGGCTATGGCGATTCTCCCGTAGGAGTTCGCACTGACAGCGGCATTAGCCTCCCGGCATTCATATGTTGGCTCAATTGTTTGTGCGTTCGGGAACGAACAACGCAGAAAACTTCCTTCGCCTAAGAAAACTATATCACACCGCGGACAGCCTTTTGCAAGGGGCGCATGATCATTGTTGCTGGGGTTCGAAATCGAGCGGGATCGGCTCGCGATGCTTCAGAATGCGGTCGAGCATTTCACTGCATTCCGAGCTGCGGATGCCCAATTGCGAGTCCATTTGCGACTGTGCCGCAAGCAGTTGATGATACTCGTCGGCGATGTGCAGGGCAGCGAGGATGGCGACTTTTAGCGAATCGACCGTCAGCGTGCCGGACGAGATATCCCGCATCTTTTTATCGACATAATCCGCGAGATTTAGGATGTACTGATTGTCGCCGTCCGAGCGGATGCTGTAGGTCTGGTTATAGATCTCGACTCTCAGCGATTTTTCTTCGGTCATACGGATTACCTCCCGATCGCCCTCGCGACCTCAGGATCGATGACGGTCATCGCCTCCAGCATCGCCTCTACTTTCAATTGGATAGCGTCACGCTCTGCAAGCATTACCTCAAGTTGCGTCTCGAGCTGTTGATTCCGGTCCTGCGCCTGTGCGAGTTCGGCCCGCAGATCGTCAAACTTGCCGACAACGCTCTCTTTTTCTTCGCGGAGTTTCTTTACGAACTCGATCGTCAAGTAGATCTTGTCCTCAAGGTGCGAGAACTTCTCCATTCCGGTAAGGCCGTTCATCTGTTGCTCTCCAAATCTGGGTAGTAAACGTTTAGACTGTGATTATGGGCACATTTCCGCAAAACTTCAAGTAAAAGTTTAACGTTTGGGTCAAAACCGCGGCCTCGCTCCCGTTTTGCGTTCAACCTCGGAAAGCACCTGCAAATGCAGCCCGTCGATCTCAGAATCGACAAGTGTCCGGTCGTCACCGCGGTACTCGATTCGGATAGTGACCGATCGTTCGCCCTCGTTCAGGCCCTTGCCTTCGTAAACATCGACAAAATCGACCGCCTTGATCAACTCTGAGCCCTGGCCGAGAATTGCCTCGCGCATCGATGAATATGCTGTGTCGCGGCCCGCGACGAAAGACACGTCACGAGTGATGCCCGGGAATTTCGGCAGCGGCCGGTACACGGGCGTGGTGACCGTGCGTCCAAGCACCGTTTGAAGGTTGATCTCGGCGACATATACGGGCTGTTTGAACTTATATCCGGCGGCGATCTCGTCGCTAAGGCGGCCGATCGACCCGACGATCTCGCCCGCAACCGCGATCGATGCCGACTGTCCGCGCCTGAGGTGTGCGGCGTCAGCCGCCGCAAAGGTTACGTTCGAGACACCAAGTGCGGCAAATGCGGCCTCGACCGAGCCCTTTGCGTCATAAAAATCGAGCTCGCGGGTAGTCATCGCACGATCCTGCTGAACCTCGCCGCCCGTTACGGCCAGGGCGAAAAGCTCCTGTTCATTCGGCGGCTCGCCGTCGCCAACCGCGGCAAAGGCTTTGCCGAGTTCAAACAAACGCACATCACGGCGTTGAAAGTTAAGGTTCAGGCGAATTGCGTCCAAGAGCCCCGGCAAAATCGAATGCCGCATCCGGACCGCTCCCTCGATGACCGAATCATTGAGCGTCACAAAGCGGGCGTCGCCCGCGTGCACCAACAGGCCCGGGACGGGTTCGATCAGATCGTCAAAACGAGTGTCGATAAAGCTGTACGAGATCGCCTCGTCAAAACCCAGATCGACCAGTGACTGTCGGAGCCGCTTTTCGCGGGGCTCGTTGTGCTGATATTCGCCCGCACCATATGCCGGCGGTAATTCGACGCCGATATTCTCATATCCCGCGTGCCGGGCGACCTCTTCGACCAGGTCTTCTTCGATCGCGATGTCATGACGCCAGGTCGGCGAAAGATACGACTTTTGGCCGTCATCCGAGGTCTCGGCGGTAATTCCCAGCGAGCCGAGTATGCGGTCACATTCCTCGGTGCTTACATTGAGGCCGGTCAGCCGCCTGACGGCAGCCGAGATGTCGTTTGAGGCGACACGCCCCGCACGGTGAACCGCCGGGTAGATGTCGATAAGGTCGTCGGCCGAACCGCCCGCGAGTTCGCAGATCAGTTGAGCCGCCCGATCGGACGCCCGGATCAGGTTGTCGATATCGACACCGCGTTCAAACCGGTAACTAGCTTCGGTCGCAAGGTTTAGCTTGCGTGATGTCGAGCGGATGCTCTCGCGTTTGAAGAACGCGACCTCAAGCAAAACATTAACTGTTTCGTCGGTAATGCTCGAATTAAGTCCGCCCATTATGCCGCCGATGGCCGCCGGTTTTTCGGCGTCACAGATCATCAGCATCGACTCGTCCAGCCGGCGTTCTACCTCATCAAGCGTCTGTATCGTCTCGCCTGCCGCGGCTCTTCGAACGACGATGCGTCCGCCGGTGAGCTTATCGAGGTCAAATGCGTGCATCGGCTGGCCGAGTTCGTGCATTACATAGTTGGTAATGTCGGCGACGTTATTGATCGAACGCTCACCGATCGCCTCGAGCCGATCGACCAGCCATTGCGGCGAAGGCCCGATCTTGACGTTTCTGATGATCCGCGCCGTGAAACGGTGACAGATGTCGGGTGCGTCGATCCTGACGACATCGCCGGCGAGCACCGCGGGCATCGGCACGTTCGGGACGCCGCCGCCGGCGACATTGATTGGTCTGCCCGTGTAAACCGACAGTTCGCGTGCGACGCCCAAATGCGAAAGACAGTCAGGTCGGTTTGAAGTAAGGTCGATGTCCAGTACGTGGTCGTCCCCATGCGGGTGCACGCCCTCGACGGCCAATCCGACACGGGTCAACGCCTTCGCCGTTTCGTCAGGTGTTAGATCGAGTTCGCTTAAGTCCTTAATCCAGTTGTAGCTAATGTTCATTACGTCTATTTTGTGGGCCGCCAAACAACCTTTCCGCTCTTATCTATGTATCCGGCTTTATCGCCTTCTAATACCAACGCGAATCCTTCGGTAAAGGAGCTAACCCATTTATATTTTGTCGGAATCACTTTAGCTCCAGTACGATCAATAAAGCCCTCAAAGCCAGCGTCGTCTTTCACCCACGCAAGTCCTTCCGAAAAACTGTTTGCTTCCTTGAATTGCGGTTCGAGCACAAAATTACAGGATTTATTCAAGTAGCCATACTTTCCACTAACACGTACAACGGCGAGCCCCTCTGAAAAGCTGCTCGGATTCTCGTAATTAGTCGGACAGAGCATCTTTCCATTCCTGTCTAGGAAGTTGTGAGGGCTATCATAAACCTTTTCAGTTCGACTTATTTCGACGACAATCGTATCTTCGCTAAACCAAGTCGTCGTTGCAGAATTGAGCTTCCATAATTCGCGTCCAGATCTGTCTATCACGTAGGTTTCAGAAATCATCGCTTGAAATTTCTCGCTGTATCCTAGACTTCGAGAAACTATGGCCATACCACCATTAAATCCCCGATGAATGATATCGTAAGTTTCAGAAATCGCGGGTGCTCCTCGTTTGTCGATGAATCGTCGAACCCACTTACCTTTCCGCTTATACGCTGCCATCCACTCTATTTCTTTGTCATAATATCCAACAACAGCAGTACCTTCAGAAAAACTATCGGCCTCTTCAAATGTAGCCGGAATTGCTAGTTTCCCCGAAGTATCGATGTAGCCCCACAATTTACCAATTTGAACTAAGGCCAAGCCTTCGCTGAAGCTAATGGCCCAATCAAATCGTGGGCGAATTACTACGGAGCCTTTTCGGTCAATATAGCCCCACTTCCCGTTAAAATGTTCAAATGGAGCAAGGCCATCGCTAAAGCTACCGGCGTCTCGCAAATTGGCATCAATAACGAGTTTTCCTTGGGTGTTTATGAAGCCAGCCTTTCCATTGACCGTTACTTTCGCCAATCCGCTAGAAAAGCCCTTTCCCCAAGTTAAAAGTGCAGATGGGTAGAACACAAAGCAACGATTGTCTTGTGCGGATGCCGGAAAGCCCATTTTTTGACATTCTTCACGGTTCTTCTTTGCTTCCCTTTCGGTTTTTCTCGCGCTGAGTACTTCGTCCTTTTCATTGCTTCCTTGCGCACCGATTGAGCCGACCACCATGTGGGCAGTTAGTAAAACTGAAAGCATTCGAACTAAGCAATTCACCTAAATTGCTCCAAAAATCTGACATCGTTGTCGAACATCAGTCTGATATCGTCAAGTGAGTACATCATCGCGCACATGCGTTCGAGGCCGAATCCGAACGCAAATCCCGAATAGACCTCGGGATCGACCCCGACCGCCCTCAAAACGTTGGGATGGACCATGCCTGAGCCGCCGAGTTCGATCCAGCCCGAGCCTTTACAGGGGCGGCAGCGGTCATTTTCAAATTTGCCGGTACCGCGGCATTTGAAGCACGAGAAATCAAACTCCGCCGACGGTTCGGTAAAAGGGAAGTACGACGGCCGAAAACGCGTCACCGTCTCGCTGCCGAAGAGCCGCTGCAGCCATTCGGTCACCGTTCCCTTGAGATGCGCCATCGTTATGTCCTTGTCCACGCAGAGTCCCTCGATCTGATGGAACATCGGCACGTGCGTCATGTCGGGCGTGTCGCGGCGAAATACCTTGCCCGGAGCAATTATCCGGATCGGAACGCCGCGTCGTTCCATCGCACGGATCTGCACGGTCGACGTCTGCGAACGCAGGGCAAATCCATCGCTCGTGTAAAAGGTATCCTGCGACTCACGCGCCGGATGGCCCTCAGGGATATTCAGCGCGTCAAAGTTGTAATGATCGGTCTCGATCTCGCGGTCGTCCTCGATGTGATAGCCCATCGAGACAAAAATGTCCTCGATCCGCTGTCTGAGTATGGTTATCAGGTGCAGATGTCCGGTTCGCGACCGACGGCCGGGCAGCGTCACGTCGAGGCGTTCGCTCTCGATCCGCGCGTTGATGATAAAGCCGCCGAGCGTCGTCTCGGCCGACTCGATCATCGAAACGATCTCCTTTTCGACCGACTGCACCAACTGGCCAAACGCACTGCGCTCCTCCGGAGCGACACGGCCGATGAGTTTCATCGTACCGGCGATGGCTGATCGCTTGCCGGTGTGGCGGACCTTGAGGTCGGCGAGCTCACGCGACAGCTCTTCGGCGGACGCGAGCGTCGCATTGCTCAGATCCAGAACGCGAAAGCGGCCAAACTCGCTGAGAAACGCGGTTCGGACCTCTTCGACCTTTTCTCTTTCTTCAGACATATCTTATTGCTTTAACAAAAAAAGTCTCTGACCGACAGAAACATAAACCTTGATTTTATCAGGCTTATTCGTTCACGTAAAACAATATTGTTAATTGACGCTTTAGGGCGGCCGCACCATCGGGCAGCCGCTGTGTACGCGGAACAACGGCTCTGTTATTATTGCATTAGCGGCATTTATCAAAACTATTGGGAGCTTGAGATCATGAAAGCGATCGTAAAAAGCAGGGCTGAAGAAGGACTTTGGCTTGAGGACGTGGCGGAACCGACTATCGGCATCAATGACGTGCTGATCAAGATGTTAAAGACCGGTATTTGCGGCACGGACGTGCACATTTACAATTGGGACGCCTGGGCGCAGAGCACGATCAAAGTGCCGACGATCCTCGGCCACGAACTCGTCGGCGAGATCGTCGAGGTCGGCTCTAACGTCAACGACTTTTACGTCGGCGACATTGTCAGTGTCGAGGGCCATCTGGTCTGTGGACGTTGTCGTAACTGTCTCGCGGGACGCCGGTTCAAATGTGCTCACACGCTTGGTTACGGCGTGAACACCGACGGCGGTTTTGCCGAATACATGGCCGTGCCGTACACGAACATCTGGAAACACAAGCCCGGCGTTGATCTCGAAGTCGCCGCCATTTTCGATCCGTTCGGCAACGCGGTCCATACTGCTTTGGCGTTCGAAGTCTTTGGCGAAGACGTGCTCATCACCGGTGCCGGACCGATCGGCATTATGTCTGCCGCGGTCGCCAAACACGCCGGTGCGCGGCATATCGTGATCACAGATGTTAATCCGAAACGGCTTGAACTCGCTCGTGCTAACGGCATCGAACACGTTGTCGACGTCACCAAAACCACGATCGCCGACTATCAGAAAGAGCTCGGGATGAAGGAGGGCTTTGACGTCGGCATGGAAATGTCGGGCAATCCGCAGGCGTTCCGCGACATGCTCGCGAACATGACGCACGGCGGCAACGTCGCATTTCTCGGCATTCCATCAGACGAATTCGCCATCAACTGGAAGACCGTCATCTTTAACATGCTGACGATCAAGGGCATCTACGGCCGTGAAATGTACGAGACTTGGTACCAGATGTCCGTCCTGCTCGAAGGCGGCCTGGACATCTCGCCGGTGATCACGCACCGCTTTTCGTACAAAGATTTCCAAAAGGGCTTCGAGGTAATGAAAGAAGGCAATTCTGGTAAGGTCATTCTGGATTGGAGTGAGGTCTAACGATGTACGCCAAAATTAAAGAACAATTAGAAAATACGATAAGCGAGATCCGTGACGCCGGGCTGTACAAGTCCGAACGCGTGATCGAGAGCCCGCAGGAGGCGAATATCACCGTCGCTGGCGGGCGGCACGTTCTGAATATGTGTGCGAACAACTATTTGGGACTTTCCGACCATCCGGCGATCGTCGCCGCGGCTCACAAGGGGCTTGACGAATGGGGTTTTGGCCTCTCGTCGGTGCGATTCATCTGCGGAACGCAGACGATCCACAAACAGCTTGAGCAAAAGATCAGCGAGTTTCTGGGCACCGAGGATACGATCCTTTACACGAGCTGTTTTGACGCGAATGGCGGCCTTTTTGAGACGATCTTAGGCGAAGAGGACGCGATCATCTCCGACGAACTAAATCACGCGAGCGTGATCGACGGTATTCGTCTCTCAAAGGCCCAGCGTTTTCGCTACAAGAACTGTGACATGGCCGATCTCGAAGCCAAACTGCAGGAGGCAAGCGGCGCGAGGTTCAAGATGATCGCCACTGACGGCGTTTTCTCGATGGACGGCTATATCGCCCCGCTCAAAGCGATCTGCGACCTCGCCGATAAGTACGACGCGATGGTGATGGTCGATGATTCGCACGCGGTCGGCTTTGTCGGGGCCACGGGCCGCGGTACGCACGAGCACTGCGGCGTTATGGGGCGTGTCGACGTCATTACCGGAACGTTGGGCAAGGCCCTCGGCGGTGCCAGCGGCGGCTACACCAGCGGGAAGAAAGAGGTCATCGAACTGCTGCGTCAGCGGTCGCGACCATATCTGTTTTCAAACTCGGTTGCCCCGCCGATCGTGACCGCGGCCATCGCGGCGATCGATATGCTCTCGCAGTCGACCGATCTTCGCGACAAACTCGCCGAAAACACACGTTATTTTCGTGAAAATATCGCGTCCATCGGCCTTACGGTCGTTCCCGGCGAGCACCCGATCGTCCCCGTAATGTTCGGCGATGCAATGCCGGCCGTGAAAATGGCCGAATCGCTGTTAGAAAAGGGCGTGTACGTCATACCGTTCTCGTTTCCGGTCGTCCCGAAAGGGAAGGCTCGTATCCGAACACAGGTGTCGGCGGCACACTCGAAAGCAGATCTGGACCTGGCGCTTGAGAAATTTGCCGAGGCGAAGGCCGAAGTCGGTATCTGATCGGGTTGCCGCCGGCTTGGCTGGTAAAGGCGATCGGATCAATAGAAAAAGGCTTTAGCCGGGATGATCCGGCTAAAGCCTTTAGTTTTTTGTGCAAAATCCACTAGCTAAAGCTAGCGGCGATCTATGCAGCAGCTTTCGATTGCTTGCTCAGGGCGTCTTTCGCCTGGTTGGCGACGACCGTGAACGCCTCGGGCTGTTTGACGGCCATGTCAGCGAGCACCTTTCGGTCAAGCTCGATACCGGCAAGGTTCAGGCCGTGTATGAACTGCGAATATTTGATCTCGTTCAAACGGCAGGCCGCATTGATACGGACGATCCACAGCTTACGAAAATCACGCTTTTTCAGCTTACGGCCGGTGTACGCAAAGTTTAATGCACGCTCGACCGACTCCTTTGCCGAGCGGTAAAGCTTCGACTTTGTCCCACGATAGCCTTTCGCTAAGGCTAATATTTTTTTGCGTTTCTCTAGACGCTTATTTCCACGTTTTGCTCTTGGCATAATTCCTCCGATCTGGAATATCGAATCTCGAATACTAAGTACAGGCTCGAGAATGTTCGATATTCGTAATTCAATATCCCTTATTTAGTCGCGGCCATACGGCAGCATCTTCTCCACGCGCTTCTGATCGCCCTCTGATACCAACACGTCGATATCGAGATTGCGTTTACGTTTGGCGGTCTTTTTCGTCAAAATATGGCGAGCGTGCGAGTGTCCGCGTTTGAACTTGCCGCTGGCGGTCGAGCGAAAACGCTTTGCCGCGCCCTTGTGTGTTTTTAGTTTAGGCATAACCTCTCTCCTTTGTATAACTTAGGTAGAGCCACTTAAAGTGCTCTCTAAAATATTTCGTCGTCGTCCTTTTCGACCGCTGCCGGTTTGGCCGCCGGCTTTTTAGCCGCCTTTTCGGCCTTTTCCGCTTTCTTGTCCTCGACGGCAGGTGCCGGTTTCTTTTCGGCTACCTTCGTCTTTTTAGGCACGAAGATAGTGAACATCTGATAGCCTTCCATCTTCGGGTAAACCTCGACATCGGCCACGTCCGTCAGATCCTCGGTCAACTTCTTCAGGATCTTGGCACCGAGTTCGCGGTGCGTCATCTCACGTCCGCGAAATGCGATCGCGGCTCGTACTTTATCGCCGTCATTAAGCCATTTGCGGGCGTTCTCTTTACGATAGTCGTAATCGTGATCATCCGTTCCCGGCCGAAACTTGATCTCCTTGACCTGCACGGTGACCTGTTTCTTTTTCGCTTCGTGAGCCTTCTTTTTCTGCTCGTAAAGGAATTTACCGTAATCGATGATCTTGCAAACCGGCGGTTTTGCGTTCGGGGCGATCTCAACGAGGTCGATACCCCGATTTCTCGCTTCCTGGATCGCGTCCCGCGTGTCCATCACGCCGAGCGTTTCGCCGTCTTCTGTCACAACGCGGACCGAAGGGACCCTGATCCTTTCGTTCGTGCGGTGAAGCGGCTCACGAAACCGCGGCTTAAATCTATTTCCACCAAATCTTCTAGCGATAAGTGCCTCCTTTGTTAATGGGCGATCTTAGAGACTACGCTTTTCCTTTTGAAGCGTGATCATCTCCTTGAACTCATTCAGAGACATCGCACCGATATCTCCCTGTTTACGTTCGCGAACCGCGACCTGCTTGTTCTCCAATTCCTGATCGCCGAGGACCAGCATATACGGTATCTTCTGCATCTGGGCGTCGCGGATCTTGGCACCGATCTTGTCGGAGCGTGTATTCGATTCGACCCGGAAACCGGCCCGGCGAAGCTCGTCGGCGACCTGCTCGGCGTATTCGTTTATGCGGTCGGTGATCGGCAGCACCGTCACCTGCACCGGAGCGAGCCACAGCGGGAACGCACCGGCGTAGTGCTCGATCAAAACCCCGAAGAAACGCTCGATCGACCCGAACAGCGCCCGATGGATCATGAACGGGCGGTGCTTGAGGTTGTCGTCGCCGGTAAACTCCAGATCGAACCGCTCAGGCAGGTTGAAATCAAGCTGGATCGTGCCCAGCTGCCAGACGCGGCCGATGGCGTCCTCGATCTTGATATCTATTTTCGGGCCGTAAAATGCCGCTTCGCCCTCGATGCGCTCGTACGAGATGCCGCGTTCCTTGAGGGCACTCGCGAGCTGCTCTTCGGCGGCGTTCCAGTCCTCATCAGAGCCGAGATAGCCTTTGTTCTCGGCACCGCCGCGAACCGATAGCTCAAATTTGACCTTGTCAAAACCGTATGTATCAAAGACCTTGATGGCAAAATCCAAACAGTCGGCGACCTCGGCGTGGACCTGGTCCGGGCGGACGAACAAATGTGCGTCATCGACCGAAAATCCGCGTACACGCATCAGTCCGTGCAGCGTGCCCGAAAGCTCGGCACGATACACCGTGCCCATTTCCGAATATCGCTGCGGCAGGTCGCGGTACGACCGCGGGCTCGATTTGTAAATGCCGATGTGAAACGGGCAGTTCATCGGCTTCAGACGATACTCTTCTTCCTCGATGCTGGTCGGGGCGTACATCGAGTCGGAATAGTTTCCTTCGTGTCCGCTCGTCACCCACAACGCCCGCTTGGCGATATGCGGCGTGAAGACAAAGCTGTAGCCACGCTGCTCGAGTTCCTCACGTAGCAGCCGTTCCATCTCCATTCGGACGATCCCGCCCTTCGGGTGCCAGAGAATAAGGCCCTGGCCGTAATCGTCTGAGATCGAAAACAGGTCCAATTCGCGTCCGAGCTTGCGGTGATCGCGTTTTTCAGCTTCTTCACGCTGCTTAAGCCAGGCGTCGAGTTCCTCTTGCCGGGCAAATGCGGTCCCGTAGATTCGCTGCATCTGTTCGCGGGTGGCGTCGCCCTTCCAGTACGCACCCGAGAGAGCAAGCAGCTTGAAAGCTCCAAGCTTACCGGTGTGCGGCACGTGAGGCCCGAGGCAAAAATCGATGAACGGCGAATTGTCAATGTAGTAGATGCTGGCCGTGTCCGTGACCTTGTCCGAGATCAGCTCGCATTTGAGCGGCTCTTCGCGGCCCTCAAAGATGTCGAGGATCCTGGCTTTTTCGACGATCTCGCGGCGATAGGGCAGATTCTGCTTGGCCATCGACTTCATCTTTTTTTCGATCACTGGCAGGTCGGCCTCGGTCAACTGCCGCGGGGCGATAATGTCGTAATAGTAGCCGTAACGCGGGTCTTCCATCAGTGCCGGACCGACGCCGAGTTTTGTGCCCGGAAACAGGTCGAGGATGGCGGCCGCGAGCAGATGAGCGGTCGAATGGCGGATCAATTCGAGGCCGTCGTCCGAATCCGACGTGATCGGCTCGATGACGACAGTGTCGCCGGTCTCGGGCAAGTTGCTGCCGAGATCGACCTGTTCGCCGTTAACCTTGGCGGCCAGGGTGCGCTTCAGCACGTCGCGGTCGAGTGCCTTAAAAGCATCAAGGACCGTCGCAGGAGCAGGGAAAGGCCGCAGTTTATCACCGTATTTTACGTTAATTTCGCTCATATTCTTGTTAACAGGTAATTATCGTCCGCCAAAAGACCGGCAATACGCCGCACAAGCCCGACATTGCGTCCGGCTTTTATCGATCAACGCTGGATAACTAGCGATTAACAACCTACTACTATTCAGATCCTGATCGATAAAAGCGACTTTGCCAAATGTCGAGCCCGTTTAAGCCGGGTTCGACGGTCACGCCATTAGAAGCGTGTCGTAGTAGTTATAAAAACAGCAAAGTTCTTAGTAAGCATCTTATCGAAAAATATAAATGGTAGTCTCTAGCAGACTTGAACTGCTGACCCCCTACCGTGTCAAGGTAGTGCTCTACCACTGAGCTAGAGACTACACCTCGCGTATTTCTTACGAAAAGCGAACCTTAAGAATGCCAAACACTGACAAAACTGTCAAGCGGCCAAAGCCCTGAAAACTGATCTCGACGCAGTTTACGGCGGCGGCTCTAACCGGCGGCCGTACAAATACGATGCATACCGATCGCCACCAGGCGTGTCGTGCGGTGATCGACGTCAAACGACGGATTTACCTCGCTAAACTCAATGATACGCGTATTTGCCAGCGATGCGGCATATTTGACGAGCGTGATGAACTCGCCGGCCCGCAAACCGAGCAGCGACGGCAACCGACGTTCCCGGTGCGTCGGCCGCGCGGACGGCGTCCATGTCAAAGCTGAAGAACGTATTCAGGCTCGCACTGTGGCCGATGAACTTGTCGCGGATCATATCTTTCAGTTCGACGTCGGCCTCGGCCCGCGACCTCAGCAGCTCGAGGCTGATGCGGTGGATCTTTTGGTCGCGGATAAACTCGTAATACACCGGCGAACAAAAGTGCGTCTGAAACCCGACCTCGTAAAAATATGTCGGCAGCAAGTGGCCGCCGTCCAGCAATTGTCTGAACTGCGTTCCGCTGTTTCGCTGCTCGGCGATCCGCACGTCAAGGTGCGAATCGACATTAACGCCGATCCACCATTCCGGCCCGAAGACCTTTGCCATCGCGACGCCGTCGGGATACGAAATATCGTTGCCGCCGCCGAGCACGATCAGGCGTTTGCCGTCGCGGAGCACCTGCTCGACGATCTCGGCGTGGGTGTCGTGTGTTTCCTCCAGCGACGAGCCGATCACGGTATTACCGAGGTCGAATATGCGTTTTCTGATATTAAACGTCGTCAGGCGGTAAAATTGGTCGCGGATCGCGTCGGGTGCGTCGGCCGCACCTTTTCGCCCGAAATTGCGGGTCACTCCGTCATCCTGCGGGCATCCGAGAATGACGATATCCGATGAGGCGTAGTGGTCCGGATCCGAATGAACGATCTCGCCCACACGCGGGTCATTTTTATCGCCGCGGGAAAAGAACAGCTTCGCATCGGGCCGTGTCGTGAGTTCGAAAATATTTGACATAATGCCTACTTGAAGTATTTTCCAAACTTATGCCTAAGTCAATCACTACCTAGTTAATCGTTGCAACAATCGGTAGAATTAACGGGAAAGAACTCGATCTATGGAGCCAGCCGTGACCGTTTCCGAAAAAGACGACCTCAGCCGAGTGATCGCCGGTTTTCTCCGCGATATCGGACTCAATGTTTCCTTTGGCAGTGTTCCCGACGACACCTTTCTTCCCGGCATTCTGGTAAAGGACGGCGGCCTGGTGATCGACGCAGCGAAATTACGATATCCGGGCGATCTGCTTCACGAAGCGGGACATCTGGCTTTCGCTCCGGCCGCCATCCGCCCGACTATCTCGGGCGAGGTCGTGCTGCCGGGCGTCAACGCGGCCGTGGTCGAGGTTCAGGCGATCGCGTGGTCGTATGCCGCGGCCGTATTCCTGGGGATCGATCCTGCGGTCGTGTTCCACCAGGACGGTTACCACGGCAAGTCCGAAGCGATCCTGTTCAATCTCTCGATCGGCAATATCCTCGGTTTGGCGGGCCTTTCGGAACACGGGATGGCGTACTCGCCGTCGCGTGCAGCCGAACTCGATTTGGCTCCTTTCCCGGTGATGCACAAATGGCTGGCAGATTGATCGCGGGCGCGTGATCAGTAAATTTCCAGCCAACGGCGAACGGCGCGATCAAAAAAATCTCTTGACATTGCCCATGCCATTGGCTCAACGTACTTGTATAGATCAGATAGGCTTTGTTGGTGGGAGGCAAATGGTGAGGCACATTTTTGCGGTGATATCGCTTTCGGCCGCGGTGCTGTTTTGCGGCGCGGCGATCCGTGCGCAGGCGGATGATATGTGCCGCGAGTTTGGCGAAACGCCGTCGCGCGAATCGGGCCGCGATAACCGGCTCGTGCCTTTTGTTTACGGCCGCGTCGTGCTCAAAGGAGCCCGGCCCGAGGGCAAGCCGCCGCGGATCACCGCGATCTATTCCGACAGCCTCCAGCCGGCGACCAGACAGGTGATCGGGCGGACCGGAAATTACTGCTTTCAAAAACGCGGCACGGGCGGAACGCTCGTGATCGAGGTTGACGGCGTCGAGGTCGCCCGAAAGACGGTTTTTGACGCCACAAACACGCGTCAGCGAGAGGATTTCGACATTTTCCCGCCGGGCACGCCCGCCGGAGCTCAGCCGGGCGTCGTAAATGCCAAATTTGCCCGGCCGCCGAACGAAAAGACCGCTGACCTCTATCGCAAGACCGCCGAAGCCGAACAGGCTAACGACACCAAAGCGGCCATCGGGTTCGTGAAAGCCATCGTCGCCGCCGATCCTGATGATTTTATCGCCTGGTCAAAGCTCGGCTCGCTGTACATCGGCGAGCAGGACCTCACCGAGGCGGAAACGGCGTTCAAGCGTTCATTCACCCTCAGGAACGATTACACCCCGGCTATTTTGAATCTCGGCATCGTCAGTGCGCTGAAGGGTGATGTCGCGGCCGCGATCGATTTTTTTGAGCGGGCCGTGGTCGCGGACTCGTCTTACGCGAGGGCGTATCGTCTGTTGGGCGAGGCTTACCTTCAGGCACGGCGGGGAAATGACGGCCTCGCGGCGCTTGACGAAGCCCTGCGGCTCGATCCTGTCGGGATGGCTGAGTGTCACCTTCTAAAAGCCCGACTTTACGACCTTGCTGGTGCCAAGGCTCTCGCCGCGGCGGAATACAAGGCATTTCTCGCAAAGGTGCCCAATTATCCGGACAAGAAGAAATTCGAAAAATATATAAAAGAAAACCCGGAATAGCGGTTATTCCGGATTTTTGCTCAGCGTCCTGATCATCTGTTCGGCGTTGCCGTTCTCAGGGTCGAGTTGAAGGCTCTTTCGGAAATTCCTGAGGGCGAGCATTTTATCGCCTGACTCCATATATGCTTCGCCGAGGCTGTCAAACACGTTCGATGAGCGGGGAAACGCGACCGTATTTAGCCGAAACAACTCTATCGCCTGTTCGAACTTCTTTTCGCGAAGCAGATCATAGCCCTTGCGGTTGATAAACCTCCGGATGAGCCCGAGGCCGGGCTTGCGGCCGTTGAAAGCGTTGACCGCCGGCCCGAGGCCCTTTTCCAGGGCGATCTTGATGATCTCCTCAGTAAAACGTTGATTATCCACACTTTCCGCTGGCGGGACGGTCGGGACGTATTTGGGCTCGAATATTATCCGCGTCAGCTGACGGTTGACGTCGACGAATGACGGTATCCCTTTGTTCACCATGTGAAATATCGTCAGCTTTTCGTCAAGAAACCTGTGCATCTCGGCGTAAAAGATATTGTTCGTGCCGTTGTGGGTCGCGGCGAGCGTGTTGCGGCCGGTCCTGAAGATATCCCAGCCGTAGCCGTAAAACGGATTCTCGTTCTCATCCGGACGCAGCCGCGGGTTGTGCATTTTTTGTTTGGTGGCAGCTGAGAGTATCGTGTCACCGCGTAATGCGATGGCCCATTTGGACATATCGGAAACGGTAGTCAGAATGCCGCCGTTGCCTTTCAGGTGCCAGAATGGTGCGTCGCCGTCCCATTGTTTATCGGTCGGCTTGCCCCAGACTTGCCCGTCCCAGCGATAGCCCACGGCTATTGAGTCCGGATCGAACTTAGGCCGCGAATAACCGGTCGACTCCATTCCCGCCGGGTGGAAAAGGTTCGCGTACAGAAAATCCTCATAGCTGCCGCCCGACACTTTCTCGATGATCATTGCCAGTAGGCTGTAACCGATGTTTGAATAACCGAACCGCTCGCCGGGCTTTGATTCGAGTGGTGCCGCCATGAGTTTTGCAAGAAATTCTTCGCGGGTGATCTTTTCATAATCGCCGCCGACATCGCCGGTCAGGCCCGAGATGTGGCGTAAAAGTTGGTGGATGGTGATGTCTGCTTTGTCGGCGGGGACATTGTCAAAATATTTGCCGATCTTGTCATCAGTACTGAGTTTGCCCTGCATTTCGAGCTTCAGGACAGCGGCGGCCGTGAACTGTTTCGTCAGAGAGCCGATGTCCATCACGCTGCCCAGGTCGTTCGGGATGTTCTTTTCCGCGTTTCGCATACCGAAAGCTCTGGCGACGATCACACGTCCGTTACTCTCGACCAAAACCGTACCAGTAAAGCCTGCTTTGCTAATGCCGTCTAGATAGGTGTTGATCTTTGCCGTTGTCCTCGGGCTGATCTGCACCGATCTTTGCTGAGCGAATGCTGAAAGGGCAGCGAGAGCGGCTAACACGATGGCGCCGGCGAGCCTTTTGGAAAGCGATGGTGCGGAATGTCTCATATTTAGGCAGACGCGGCCGTAGGCCGTTTGTACGGAAAATAAAAAGCCCCTGAAGTCGTGTTTCATAATAAAACACCGCCGACCGGGACTTTGTGACAGATCTTATTTTCGGGAACGCTTTTCGCTCGGACCTTAACGGTGCATCGGCACTTTCACGCCGTTATTTTCCGCAAAGTCGATCGCTTCGTCATAGCCGGCGTCGGCGTGGCGGATCACGCCCATTCCCGGGTCGGTGGTCAGGACGCGTTCGATGCGTTTTGCGGCTTCGGGCGTGCCGTCGGCGACGATGACCTGTCCGGCGTGCAGCGAATAACCGATGCCGACGCCGCCGCCGTGGTGCAGCGAAACCCACGTCGCTCCGCCGGCGACATTTATCATCGCGTTGAGATAGACCCAGTCGGCGATGGCGTCCGAGCCGTCCTTCATTGACTCGGTCTCACGATTAGGCGAGGCGACGCTGCCGCAGTCGAGATGGTCGCGGCCGATGACGATCGGAGCTTTCAACTCGCCCGACGCGACCATTTCGTTGAGCTTGAGTCCGGCCTTTGCCCGCTCGCCGTACCCGAGCCAACAGATGCGAGCCGGTAGGCCCTGAAATTCGACCTGTTCCTGTGCCATCGTCAGCCAGCGGGCGAGGTGGTCGTCCTCGGGGAAAAGGTTCATTATCGCCTCGTCCGTTCTGTAGATGTCCTCTTTATCTCCCGACAGGGCCACCCAGCGAAACGGCCCTTTGCCCTCGCAGAAAAGCGGCCGGATGTACGCCGGCACGAATCCGGGATAATCAAACGCGTTGGCGACACCGTGATCCTTAGCCCGCTGGCGAAGGTTGTTGCCGTAATCGAAGACGATCGACCCGCGATGCTGAAACTCGAGCATCGCTTCGACGTGGCGTGCCATCGACGCCATCGCCCGTTCTTCGTAAGCGGCCTGGTCGCTCTTTCGAAGCGCCGCGGCCTGGTCAAGCGACAGGCCGGCCGGAATATAGCCGTACAGCACGTCGTGGGACGATGTTTGATCGGTCACAACGTCCGGGATGATCCCGCGTTCGAGCAGCTGCCAATGTACCTCGGCGGCGTTGCCGCAAAGCGCGATCGATCTCGCCTCTTTGTTCGCGACCGCCTCGTTCGCCATCCGGATCGCGTCGTCGAGGTCGGCGGCGGCGACATCGACCTGCCTGAGCTGCAAGCGGCGCTCGATCCGCCACGGATCGACATCGACAAGGATACCGACGCCGCCGTTGAAGGTGATCGCCTGTGCCTGTGCACCGCCCATTTCGCCGAGGCCCGCCGTTAACACGAGCTTGCCGGCGAGCGTGCCCCAGCCATGCTGCCTCGCCAGCGAGCCAAACGTCTCATACGTGCCCTGCAGGATGCCCTGCGTGCCGATATATATCCACGAACCGGCGGTCATCTGGCCGTACATCATCAGCCCGTCGCGTTCGTACTGGTCAAATTGCTCCTGCGTGGCCCAGTGCGGGACGATGTTTGAATTAGCGAGCAATACACGCGGGGCGTCCTTGTGCGAGCGAAACACGCCGACCGGCTTGCCCGATTGCACGAGCAGCGTTTCGTCTTCGTTAAGCTCACGCAGGCTCTTGAGGATCGCGTCGTAACACTCCCAATTGCGCGCCGCCCGTCCGCGTCCGCCGTAAACGATCAAATTGTCGGGGTCGAATGCCACATCCGGATCCAGATTGTTCTGGATCATTCGGTAAGCGGCCTCGATCAGCCAGTTTTTGCAGGAAAGTTCGGTTCCGGTCGGCGATTTTATATGTCGATTCATTTTTGTGATTAGGTCTAAACGTCAGGCGCAAAACGCGTATGTAGAATGATAAAGCTTGTTTAACGTTACATCATTTGCTATTATCGTAAAGGGCCGAATCTCCTTTGATCTCCTGCAATTTCCGGATAGGTAAATCTATGAATATCACTAAGCAACTGTTTTCCACGCTTATTATTGCTTTCGCAGTTGCGACAATTTCGTTCGCACAAACTCCTGTTGTCTACAACTACACGACGCTCAACCAGCCGGTAAATGATCTAGTCTACTCAGCTTCTAGGCGAATGTTATATGCCAGTATTCCGAGTTCTGGTGGAGAATTTGGTAACTTTATTATCGCAATTAATCCTTTCTCCAAACAAATTGTCGACTCAGTTTTTGTTGGAAGCGAACCTAACAGGCTCGTCTTATCAGGTGATGAAAGTGTTCTCTATGTCGGACTCGATGGAGCGGCGTCAGTTAGAAAGGTCGTGCTCGATAGTTTTTCAGCCGATCTGACAATTGGACTTGGGAGTAATTCGAACGGTCTTTTTTTTGCGGAGGACATCGCCGTTCTGCCCAATCAACCTAACTCAATTGCGGTGTCACGCCGAAATTCGTGCTGTAGTCCGCGTCACGAGGGCGTTGCGATCTACGACAACGGCGTTATGAGGTCCATCACCACACCTGGCCATACAGGCAGCAACGCAATAGAATCCGACACGTCAACAGGGAATCTATACGGCTATAATAATGAGACAACTGACTTCGGGTTTCGTCGGATGACAGTTGACCCTAACGGTGTCACCGTAGCATCGAACTTGCAAAATGCAATCCAAGGTTTCAACGTCGACATTCAATACTCGAACGGTTTTATTTATTCAACTAATGGTGTGATCTTGAATCCGGTCACGAACATTTTGGCCGGCACATTCCAAACAGGTGGGTTTGCCAATAGTGTGGCAGCAGATCCAAATAGTCGTCGTGTCTTCTTCATCATGGGAAACATCGTGAAAGGGTTTAACTCGATGAATTTCCAACCGACCGGTAATATTACGTTGGCTGACTCAACCTCGAACGGAGCACGATTGACTCGCTGGGGTCGCCGGGGTCTTGCATATAGAACAGGCAATGGGAAACTTGTGATATTCGAAACATCCCTCGTTCCTTCGCAGCCGAATGTGAGCGATTTTGATGGTGATGAAATCGCTGATTACGCCGTTTATAGGTCTTCGGCTGGACAATGGTTTTCGGTCGGAGGGATGTACGCCGTACCTTTTGGAATATCCAGTGATACACCGGTTTCGTCTGACTATGACGGAGATGGAAAGTCCGATATCGCGGTGTTTAGGGATGGAACATGGTTTGCGATATGGAGTTCCGATCGTTCGGTACACGCCGCCCAGTTTGGTTTAGCCGGCGACCTGCCGGTCTCGGCGGATTATGACGGCGACCAGAAGACCGATCTTGCAGTGTATCGGGGTGGAACCTGGTATATATCACGAAGCTCGGACGGACAATACGATGTAAGGAGTTTTGGG
>JBGAOU010000046.1:0-19085 GCA_044221625.1 Pyrinomonadaceae bacterium
CCGCGAAGTTCATCGAGATCCTCGAGGAGGTCGGCCTGCCGAACGGCGTCGTCAACTTTATCAGCGGCAGTGCCAAGACGGGCGAGGCGATGGTGACGCATCCCAAGACCAGGTTCATCTCGTTCACCGGATCGAAAGGCGTCGGCCTGCACATTAACGAAGAGGCCGCCAAGACGCGGCCCGGACAGATCTGGATCAAGCGTGTGGTCGCCGAGATGGGCGGCAAGGACGCGATCGTCGTGGCCGATGACGCCGCTGACCTCGATGCGGTCGCCGCCGGGGTCGTTTCATCCGCATTCGGATTCCAGGGGCAGAAGTGCTCGGCGTGTTCGCGTCTGATCGTTGACGAAAAGATCCCTGACGAACTGCTCGAAAAGGTCGTCGCCCTGACCGCAAAACTCAAGGTCGGACAGCCGACCGAGGGCGACACGAACCTCGGCGCCGTCATCAATAAACGCTCGTTTGACGGCACGATGGGTTACATCCGCCGCGGCGTCGAGGACGGAGGCCGTATCGTTGCCGGCGGCAGCGGAGACGACTCGAACGGCTTCTTTATCGAGCCGACGATCGTCGCCGACGTTCTGCCCGGAGCCACGATCGAGCAGGAAGAGATCTTTGCACCCGTGCTCGCCGTCATCAAGGCCCGCGATTACGATCACGCGATCGAGATCGCCAACGACACCGAGTTTGGCCTGACCGGTGCGGTCTATACCGCCTCGGAAGAAAGGCTCGAACGGGCAAAGCGCGATTTCCACGTCGGCAACCTTTACCTCAACCGCAAATGCACGGGAGCGCTCGTCGGCGTTCACCCGTTCGGCGGTTTTAACATGAGCGGGACCGACTCAAAGGCGGGCGGACGCGAGTATCTGCTGCAGTTCATGCAGGGAAAATCGATCGCTCGTAAGATCTGACCAGCAATATCTGGATGCCAATTGGATTCACTATGAAAACAAATCGATCAATGTTGATTTTGGCGGTGACGGCCATCGTGGTTGGTATGGCCGCCGCCGTGAACGCCCAGAACGGGAAACCTGCGGCCAAGACCGCCAAGCCGCTGATCTTTGCCGTGCTCAATGACGGCAAGGCGGCCGAGCCGATCGCGTACGTCAATCGCGGCAAACTCGAAACGCCCGTCAGCGGCGGCGACGAGGCCGGGATAATCGCGGCCTTTAACAAGACGTACTACAAGCCGGGCGCGGTTTACCGGATGATCTTTGGCGGAGCCAATGCCGGTACGGTCACGATCAAATCGTCAAATGCCGCCGCTGACTGTGCCCAGAACATGGCGACGGTCACCTCGTCATCGACCACGGCAAAGCTCGGCGGTATGGTAATGGCACTCGGGACCAACGCCCCGATCGCCAACAAGGCGGCAAGCTTCCGCCGCAAACCGACACCCGCCGAGCGTTCGGAGTTTGAAGCACTGGTCAGGTCCGTTTACATCAAGAACAAACTGACCGCCAAGATCCTGAAATCTCAGAATCTGACCGCTCTTGACGTCAATAACGACGGCAAGGCCGAACTCGTCGGTTCGTACTGGATCGATGTCGATAAACTGACGCGTGCCCTCGTGTTTATGATCGCCGAGAAAGGCGCGAACGGAAAGTACGTCATCGGCCACAGCGACTATCGTTCGATATCGCAAAAGGAAACGATGAGCGGCGACATCAAGAACGTTGACGACGGCGTCTATCACGAGGTTCTGCTCGACGTTTTTGATTACAACGGCGACGGCGTGGCCGAGATCTTCACGTATGTCGAGTCATTTGAGGGAGCCGGATTTACCGCCTATAAACGCAGCGGCGGTAAATGGACCAACGTTTACGAGTTTTCAAACTATCACTGCGGCTACTAAGCGTTTCCGCTGAAGCACATACTTCATTTTTTCACCTTCAGATGTTAAGTTCATACTTTGGACTTAACATCTTTTTTTTGCCTTTTTTGCATCGATATGAAATTGATCGCCCAAAGAATACTGACGGCAGCGGCCGTGTTGAGTTTGCTGACTATTTCGTTCGCTCAGACACCGAACAGCGGATTTCCGGTCAAGCGGGCCGAGTCGGCCGAGCAATGGCGCCGCGACGGCTGGAACGCCATCGAAAACGCGAAGCGCGTCAAGCAAAGGAACGGTAAGGCAAAGAACGTCATTCTCTTTATCGGCGATGGAATGGGCGTCGCGACGCTGACCGCCGCACGGATATTCGAGGGCCAGATGCGCGGCGAGAGCGGCGAGGAGAATCGCCTAAGTTTCGAAGATTTCCCGTACTCGGCACTCTCCAAGACTTACAGCGCCAATCAGCAGACGTCAGACTCGGCACCGACGATGAGCGCGATCATAACCGGCGTTAAGACCGATGAGGGCATACTCTCGGTCGATCAGCGGGTCCAGTTCAATAATTACAAGACCGTTAAGGGCAACGAGGCCAAGACCCTTCTCGAATACGCAGAAGAGTCGGGCCGCTCGACCGGCGTTGTATCGACCGCGAGGATCACCCACGCAACTCCGGGAGCGTGCTATGCCCACACGGCCTCGCGTGATTGGGAGTCGGATACCGATATATTCACCCGCCGCAAGGACGCCCATGAGGCAAAGTTTCCGGACATCGCCAGACAGTTGATCGAGTTTCCGTACGGTGACGGTTTGGAGGTCGCCCTCGGCGGCGGCCGCTCAAAGTTTCTGCCCAAAGAGACGGTTGACCCGGAATATCCCGCCAAGACGGGCGAACGGTCCGATTCCCGTGATCTCTCGCGTGAATGGACCGGCAAGTACAAGGATGCAGCCTTTGTTTGGAACAAGACGCAGTTCGACGCGATCGATACCAAGCGGACGAAGCACCTGTTGGGCCTGTTTGAGCCGTCGCATATGAAATATGAATACGACCGGCTCAAAAACCCCGGCGAGGAACCGTCGCTCGCCGATATGACCTCGAAGGCGATAGATATACTGTCGAATAATAAGAAAGGATATTTTCTGATGGTCGAGGGCGGCCGTATCGATCATGCTCATCACGACGGTAACGCCTATCGGGCGCTGAGAGACACCGTAGCGTTGTCCGATGCGGTGCGAAAGGCCGCCAGCAAGGTCGATCTTAGCGAAACGCTGATAATCGTCACTGCCGATCACAGTCACACGCTGTTTATCCAGGGTTATCCCGCACGCGGTAATGATATCGTCGGGCTCGTCCGCGAGATCGGCAACGACGGCGAGCCGGAGGCCAATTATAAGCTCGACCGCGACAAAAAGCCGTATACGACGCTCGGTTATGCCAATGGCCCCGGCGCCAGACGGGCCGAAAGGCCGAACTTGACCGAAGATAAGGTTCGGGATCCGAACTATTTGCAGGAGTCGAACATCCCGTTTTCGTCCGAGACCCACGGCGGGGAAGATGTGGCGATCTTTGCTGCCGGCGTCAACGCTCATCTGATCCGCGGGTCAATGGAAGAGAACTGGATATTTTACGTAATGGCGGATGCGATGAGGCTCGGTCGAAAATGAGGATCGTCTTTATGGGCACGCCGCCTGCGGCCGTCACGTCGCTCGCGGCACTTATCGATGACGGCCACGAGATCGCGGCGGTTTACACGCAGCCTGACCGTCCGTCGGGACGGGGAAATAAAATAACGTCTCCGCCGGTCAAGGACTATGCCCTTGAACACGGTCTGAATGTGTTGCAGCCGACTAAGATCCGAACGCCCGAGGCGATTGAGGAGTTCCGGGCTTTTGCGGCCGATGTCGCCGTCGTCGTGGCTTACGGCCGGATCCTGCCCGAGGCTTTTCTGTCGGCGTTTCCGCACGGGGCGATCAATGTGCATTTTTCGCTGCTCCCGAAATATCGCGGTGCCGCACCGGTCAATTGGGCGATCGTCAACCGTGAAACGGAGACCGGCGTAACGTCGATGCAGATGGATGCCGGGCTCGACACCGGAGCGATACTTCTGCAGCGTTCGACCCCGATCGGCGAGCACGAAACGTCCGTTGAATTGATGTCGAGGCTGGCGGAAATCGGCGCCGAGGTTCTGATCGACACGCTTCGGCAGATAGATGCGATCGTGCCGGTGCCGCAGGATGACAGGCTGGCAACGGTTGCACCGATCATGCGAAAATCCGACGGGCTGATAGATTGGGTGATGTCGGCTGACGATATCGTGGCACGCGTCCGCGGATTTCAGCCGTTTCCGGGCACTTTCACATCGTTGGGCGGAATGAAGTTGACCGTCCGACGAGCCGAGGCCGTTTCGGGCTTTAGCGGTACGTCAGGTGAAGTGCTGACCGCGGCCGGCGACTTGCTCGTCATCGGCTGCGGCGGTGAAACGGCCCTCGCGTTGCGTGAAATACAACTCGAAGGCAAACGCCCGGTCACCGCAAGGGATTTTTTGAATGGTTCGAAGCTCAGTGTCGGCGACCGCCTCTGCTAGGTAGTTTTATGGATCAGAAGTATCAAATAATCACGTTTTACGAATTCAAACGCCTGCGGGAGGTTGGGGAACTCGCGGCCATCCGGGAAAAGCTGCGCGAGACGATGGCGGAACTAGGAATTTTTGGGACGATAATTATCGCCGAAGAGGGTTTTAACTCGACTGTCTGCGGACGGCCGGCGTCGATAGCCGAATTTATCGAACGGGCAAACTCGATCCTGGACACAAAACTGTCGGTAAAATCCTCGTTCCACGATAAGGTGCCGTTCCGAAAGATAGACGTCAAGATCAAGCCCGAAATTGTGACGCTTAAGCGTCCGGTCGACATCAGCCTCGGTGCCGGAACCCACGTTTCGCCCGAAAAATGGAACGAGATCATTGCCGATCCCGACACGCTGGTGCTCGATACCCGAAACGATTATGAGTTTCGTAACGGCACCTTTCGCGGGGCGATAAATCCGCATACCGAGAAATTCAGTGAATTGCCGGACTTTATCGACCGCCACCTCGCGGCCGATAAGCAGCGAAATATAGCGATGTTTTGCACCGGCGGTATCCGGTGCGAGAAATTTGCTCCCTATATGAAACAACTCGGTTACGAGAACATCTTTCAACTCGAAGGCGGTATCCTCAAGTATATCGAGTCCGTCGATCCGGACGAGAGTCTTTGGGAAGGCGAGTGTTTCGTATTCGATGATCGTCGGACCGTCGATGAAAACCTCGAGAAGGGTACCGGTCCCGATATGTCACAAATCCCGCCCGATCAACGCGGCTAGGCTCTTTTGTCGATCCTTAAATGGCAATTTCACCATCCAGAACAGCGGCCTTCGAGTGCCTTTCGGCGATCGACGCCAGGACGGCATTTTCGGCGGACGCGCTCGCCGCGGCTGAATCCTCGCTTAGCGAAAGGGACCGCGGATTGTGTCACGAGATCGTTTTGGGCTCGCTCCGGCGTCAGATCTATCTCGATCGTCTGATCCACAAATTTGTCGGCGAAAAGAAACTCGACCGTGCCGTCAGGGTCGCTCTGCGCATCGGCATCTATCAATTGCTGTTTCTTGACCGCATACCGGCGTTCTCAGCCATCAATGAAAGCGTCGAACTCGTTCGCAAGGCAAAAAAGGCGTCGGCGACGGGTTTTGTCAACGCGATCCTCCGGCGGATCACCCGCGAGGGCCTCGATCTGACATTCAGCGACGAAGTCGATCGGATATCTGTCGAGACATCGCATCCGCGGTGGTTGATCGAACGCTGGATCGGTGAATTTGGCAGCGAACGTGCGTTTGAGATCGCAATGGCCAACAATGCCGAACCGCCGCTCGCTTTTCGCCGCACAGCCCGTCCTTCCGACGTGGATATCGACGCAATAGGCCGTCCGTCAAAGTACGTTGCGGGTTGCCGGCTCGGTTCCGGCGACACACGGCGGCTGATCGAACTCGAACGCGAGGGCGTGATCTATTTTCAGGACGAATCGTCGCAGCTTGTCGCCTCGGCGGCTACGGCGAACGCCGGCGAATATGTCCTGGACGTTTGCGCGGCTCCCGGCAGCAAAACGGGAATGTTGGCGCTATCGGGCCGGGCTACGATCATCGCGGGCGATGTCACTCGTGCGAGGCTTGCGACGCTGCGTGCCAATCTTGAAAGGCAGGGCGTATCCGGGGTTGAACTGTGCCAATACGACGCCTCGGCCGATCTGCCATTCGCCGAGGCCGCGTTCGATATGGTCATCGTCGATGCTCCGTGCAGCGGCACCGGTACGATACGGCACAATCCTGAGATCCGTTACAATCTGGCAATTGACGATGTCGTCAGACATTCTTCGAAACAACTCAAGATAGCACTTAACGCATCAAAAACGTTGAAAAAAGGCGGGCGAATGATCTATTCAACCTGTTCGATCGAGCGGGACGAAAATGAAGACGTGATCCGAGGCCTTCTTATGGAGCGGTCCGATCTCGCGGTTACCCGGCCCGATGTTAACGAACGGTTCATCACCGATGAGGGTTTTGCCCTTACGTTTCCTGATCGCGATGATATGGACGGGTTCTTTATCGCACAATTATCGCGAACGGCATAGTGCCGGCATTGTGTTGTGCGGTTCGTTGTTTGGCCCAAAAATGCTACAATTTGGGATTGATTTTTTGGCTGGCCAATTCGATCTAATATGCGCGGAATCTCAGCGATCGGAAAACTAATCGCACTTGCGGTGTTGGTATGTGTATTCTTCGGCGGAATGGCCGGCGTGATCTACTATTCGCTGCAGGGCGTCGAGATCAAGGTGCCCGAACTGACGGGTAAGAACTTTACCGAAAGCGAACACGAACTCGCGTCGCTCGGGCTCAAGATCAAGAAACGTGCTGACCGTGTAAGCACCGAACCGCCGAATACCGTTATCGAACAACTGCCGAAACCCGGCGAGACCGTCAAGACGGGCCAGTGGATCCTGGTCGTCACGAGCAAGGCGGCCGGCGAGGGCGATGAGGTGCCGCAGTCACTGAAGAAATCAGATGAGGACGATACCGATAAGATCGAGGAGATGATCACCGATAAGCCCAAAAAGCCGAAGGCCAACTCCAATACGAACCGGAAAAAGGCCGAGACCACTCGTGACGTAGCCGGAAACGTAGCGGCTTCAAATTCGAACTCGGACACGTCGGACGGCAATTCGAACAAAAAAGAAGGCGGAACGACTTCGCCCGGCGATAAGAACAATAAGAACACGTCGGCACCGTCCGGACGGCCCGGTTCCGGTTCTAACACCGGCCGGCCGGCATCGGATTCGCGTCCGAAGAACCCGAACCGGCCCTAAGCTAAGTTTTCTTACTCGATCAGATTGAATGTTTGAGATCGCACCATCTTTATTATCGGCCGACTTTACGCGGCTTGGCGAACAGATCCGCGAGGTGGCGGACGGCGGTGCCAGCATCCTGCACGTTGACGTGATGGACGGGCATTTTGTCCCGAATATCACCATCGGCCTTCCGGTCGTCAGGTCGATACGGGCGATGACGGGACTTACGATCGACACCCATTTAATGATTGAACAGCCCGGGCGTTACGCGGCTGAGTTTGCAAAAGCAGGGGCAACTATGGTGTCGGTCCACGTCGAGGCTGATCCGCATCTGCACCGCACGCTGTCATCAATTCGTGATGCCGGCGCCAGAGCGGGGATCGCGATCAATCCGGCGACGCCGCTTTCCGCGATCGAAGAAGCGGTTCAGCATTCGGACTTCGTTTTAATAATGTCGGTCAATCCGGGTTTTGGCGGGCAGCGGTTCATTCCGTCGGTTTTGGACAAATTGCGCCGCCTGCGGCGGATGATCGACGACCGCGGGCTGTCGGTAAATATTGAGATCGACGGCGGTGTGGACGCCGGAAATGTGGCTGAGATATCCAAGGCAGGGGCAGAAATATTGGTTGCCGGCTCGGCGGTTTACGGTACGGCAGATCCGGCCGCGGCCGTCAGGGAACTGATCGAAAAGGGAACTCGTTGGGTCTGATGCCCGACATCTCGGAGCGGATACGTTGAGGAATTATGGTAAGAATCAGTTTTAAGTTTATTGTTCTTTCGCTTTTTGCGGCGGCTTTGTTCACGGTGTCGGCGGCGGCGCAGTCGCGGCCGCTCGACGGCAGTGAAACGCAGCGTTTGGACGTGATGCGTGACAAGCTTGACCGTATGAAACGGTCGCTTTCGGCCGCGGCCTCCGGCCTTAAGGACGAGAACAAGGGCGACAAGACCAAGAAGAACGATAAAGAAAATCTTGATTCGCCGCTCGGCCGCCTGCTCGGCCTTGAAAAGGAAGCATCCAAGCTGCTCTCTGACGTCAATAACCTCAAGGGAAAGATCGATCGCGGTGAAAAACGCGAAAAGACCGACGTCGATAACCTCGAACAGTCCGTCAGCGAACTGCAGGCGCGTGTCGAAAAGGTCCAGTCCGACACGGCTGCGGCCCGTGCCAACCCCGAATCGCGTGTCGGCCAGGCCCGCGAGATCAAAAAGAAGAAGAAATTTCTCGGCATCTTCGGCGGCGGCAGCGGCAATGACGAGTATGACGAATTGATGGGTGCCGTTATCCCGGGACGCGACAGGGAACTTTTCATCGTCGCGACCCGCGAGGTCCGCAAGCGTAACTACGACGTCGGACGCCTTCTATTCCAGACGATCATCACGACCTATCCCGACTCGCCTTATCTGCCGATGTCCAAACTGGCGGTCGCCGATTCGTTCTTCCTTGAGGGATCTACAAGTGCCCTGATCCAGGCCATTGCCGCATATCAGGACTGGCTGACGTTCTTCCCGACGCATCCGCTTGCCGACCGCGTGGTTTTGAAGATCGCCGAGGCCGAAATGCGTCAGATCGGGCTTCCGGATCGTGACGCAACGCGTGCGAAGCGTGCCGAAACGCGGCTCAAGGCTCTATTGCAGCAGTATCCGAACTCGATCCTGCGTGCCGAGGCTCAGACCCGTTTGAACGAGGTGCAGGACAATCTCGGCCTTCACAATTTGTTCATTGCCAATTACTACTACATTCTCTCGGTCGATCAGAAAAAGGGCGGCCTCAAGGGGGCACAATCTCGTTATCGCGAGATACTCGACAAATATCCGAACTTTAAGTTCATGGACGAGGTTTTGTTCAAGACCGCTGTCACATACCAGATCGAAGAAGAGACTGATCAGGCGGCCCGATACTTTCAGCGTATCGTTGCCGACTATCCGAACAGCGAGTATGTCGAAAAGGCCAAGGAGCAATTGACGCTGATCGGTGCGCCGATCCCGACGCCAAATCCTGAGAGGGCCAACGCTCTCCCGCCCGAGGATGTGTCGTTCTTTCAGAATTTTCGCAATCAGCTCTTTGGTATCTATCCGATGACGATCGATAAGAACGGCGTCTTGATGACCAAGGATTTTGAAAAGGAAAAATTTGAGATGATCGATCAGATCATTGAAAATCAGGGCGATATCCTGGTCAATCAGATCCCGAAGGCTCTAACGACTGTTATCTCGCAGCGGCAGCCGGTCGCTCAGCCGGTGCCGACGCCGACCGCTCCGCCGCGTCAACAATAGATGGCTGTTGTGATCGAACCTGAACTCCAGAAAAAAATTGATGAGCGTTATTCGCGCTCGATGATCGTCTATGGCGCCGTCGCGTCATCAGCGTTGATGATGGCGGCGGTGGGCTTTTTTGTCCTGCCGTCTGGCCAGCCTTCGACAGCGGCCCAGGCCGTGATGCCTATCTGGGTGCTGGTCTTCTTTTTAGCGGTGGCGGCGATCGTCGCAAGGCGATTTCTTGTACGTTGGGAACGCCTGCGTGACATTAAACTGCTCCGCGGTATCGATGGGCTGCTCGGGGCCCTGCAGGCAAATACGGTTATCCTTGCCGCGATCTCGGAAATGATCGTGATCGCGGGCATTATCTCATCATTTGTTTCGGGCGACCGCGGCGATCTGGTCCGGGCGGTCATCATCGCCGGCGTGGTCTTTTTCCTCAATTTTCCGCGGCGTTCGGCGTGGAACACGATCGTTTCAAATCTTAAAGACGTTTAGAGATCACAATTATGCTTAAAGCCGGAATGTTACGGGCGATCGGCCTGACGATCGGCATCGTCGGGGCAGTGTGCGGACAAACACCGTCACCGACGCCCGGCGACTTGCCGGCGGTAAGTATCGAACGCCGCCGCGAAGCGATGGAAAAGCTGCTTGAGGGGCAGCGGTTTCTGCTTGCGAGCTATAACCTTCGCTCTGAGGCCGCCGTGATCTCGACGACCGGGCGTGCCCGCGAATCATTTCTCAAGGCGGTCGAACTCGACCCTTCACTGGCCGAGGCATACACCGCACTTGCCGAAATAGCAGTCTCGACGCCGCCGAACGACATAGGTGAAGCGATCAAGTATGCCCTTGCCGCCGTTCGCGTCGACGGACGTAATTTCGGCGGACGCCGTTTGCTTGCCCGGCTTTATACGATCAGGGCACGCGGGGCCGACGGCAAGTTCGATCCGCAAACCTCGGCGATGGCAGTCGCCAATTGGCTTGAGGTGACAAAGCTCGACCCGCGTAATGCCGAGGCATGGGCGTTCCTCGCCACGCTTTACGAGGCGGCAGGCCGCAAGAACGAGGAGATAGACGCCCTCCGAAAATGGGTCTCGTCCGCGCCCGCCATCGAGACTCAGTTTTATCGTGCGGCATTGGGAAGGACGGACTCTCTGACCGTCGAGACGGCCTCGCTCCGTCTCGGCAAGGCTCTGATCGGTGCCGGCAAGCCCGATGATGCTCTCGCCGTGCTTGGCAATCTCGTCGCCGACGATCCGTCGAATGCCGCCGCGATCGACCTTTTGGGCGACGCTCTCTCACAGGCCGGCGATGCGGCGGTCAGGTCCGCTACCGACAACCTTCGGCAGGCTGCCTATTCCGAACCTTCAAATTTGCGCCTGATCGAGCTGCTTTTGCAGATATTCGAACGCAGCGGTGCGACCGGCGAGGCCGTTTCATTGCTGCAGCGTTCGGCCGAATTGACGGCCAAGGGCGACCCGATGACCAATGCCCGCTTGCTGATCGAACTCGGCGATCTGTACAGGCGTGACCGTAAGTATGACGCCGCGGCCGAGGCATACGAAAGGGCATTGGAACGCGTTAGGAACCTGAAGGACGCCTCTGCGTCTGAGATCGGCGAGATCGCCAGGGCCGCCTTCGGAAAACTGGCCCAGGTCGATGACTCACGCCGAACGCCATCTGGGATCGTAAATATCGCCGCCCGGGCCCGGATATTTCTCGGTGCTGATTCGCAGTTCGGCGACCGCCTGATGATCGACCATTATCGATCGACGGGCAAGCGTGTCGAGGCTTTAGCGGCGATTCGAGCTCTGCGCAAGCGTTTCACCGCGGATGAGGGACTTCGCCGGCTGGAGGCGACCGTTTTGGCCGAATTAGGGCGGATCGATGAGGCCGTAAAGCTGATGGAGAGCCGCTGGGCGGCCGCATCGCCTGCCGTCAGTGCATTTGACGAGTTTTCGGATCTGCTCTACATTTCCGACCTTGCATCTCGGCACGGCCGGCCCGCGGTTGCCGTCGCTGCCGCCCAAAATGCGCTGACGAAAGCCTCGGATCCTGATCGGCGGCAGATCGCTCAGCTATCGATCGCCTCGGCGCTTCAGCGGTCGGGTGATCATAAAGCGGCGGAGGAGATTCTCAGGGCTCTGCTGGTGCAAACACCCGGCAATCCGATCGCACTGAATAACCTCGGGTACTTTTTGGCTGAAAGGAACGAGCGGCTTGACGAGGCGGTCGATCTGATCAGGCGGGCATTGGCGATAGACCCGACCAATCCGTCATATCTTGACAGTCTGGGCTGGGCACTCTTTCGCTCGGGCAAGATCGCCGAGGCCGAGCGTGAATTGCGCCAGGCACTCCGTTACGACAGTTCATCGGCCGCTGCAAACGAACATCTCGGCGATGTGCTTGCAAAGAAGGGCGAGATTGCCGAAGCCCGGCGATACTGGCAGGCCGCACTTGCCAATACCGGTTCGGCTGAAGATATCAAACGGCTAAACGAAAAACTGAAATGAAAAAAGGCCGTAATTTACGGCCTTTTTAACTTTAGCTCTGCGGTGTCGGCGTTGGAGCCGGATCCGAGGTAGGTTCGTTGCGTTTCTTCAACTTCGGCGGCCCGTCGGACGGCACTGAGGTGCTGTCAGGGGCCGAGTCATCGGCAGCGTCCGGCTGTCTCTTCTTCAAGGTCGGTTTCGAATCGCCGCCCTCATCAACGTCAGACAAAATTCCGGCTTTCGCATTTGTGATCTTCATCAGATGAGCCTTGACTCGCTGAAATTCCGAGGTGCTGATCACGTACTCTTCCTTTTCCGGAAACCGTGCTACCAATTCGAGGCTGTCATCGCGACGCTCCATTGAAGGCGGATGCGACGAGAAGAGTTTTGAGATCGTTCCGGGCTTTTTCTTGTTTTTCGAAGCCAGTTTCTCAAACATCGTCGACATGCCCGTCGGGTCGTAGCCCGAAGCGTAAAGGTACTGGACACCGAGCTTATCGGCCTCGACCTCGGCGCCGCGGCTGAATTTGAAGAACGCCAAGGCCTGAGCGATGCCCGCCGTGTTCTGCAGAACGCTGCCCGCGACACCGCCGGTGAGGATCATGCCGGCCAGCATTCCATACTGCAGCAGTTGGCCCTTGCCCTGATTTTCCATTGCGTGACGTGCCGCGACGTGGGCGATCTCGTGCGCCATCACACCGGCCAACTCGGCCTCGTTGTCGGCGGCCAGGATCAAGCCCTTGTTAACAAAGAAGAATCCGCCGGGCAGTGCGAACGCGTTGACCTCGTCGCTGTCGATCACCTTGATCGTGAACGGGATCTTAGCGTCTGAGTGGAGGACGATATTTTGGCCGACGCGGTTAACGTACTCCGTAATGATCGGGTCATCGACCATTTTCGCCTGTTGCTCGACTTCCATGGCGAGCTGGCGGCCGATCTGCATTTCCTTTTCCTGTGAGCCGCCGAGCCAGCCAAACAGCTTGTCCGAACCGCTGTTGATATTACGCTTTCCGATCTGGCTGGGGTCGTCCTTCGTCGGCAATGCTCCCGGGCCCGGCGTCGGTGCGGGCGTTGCCTTGGACGATTGTTTTTCCTTTTTCGAGGATTTCGCCGCGGCTTTGTCCGTGTCGGAACTCGTCTGGGCCCTGACGCCCGACGGCACGAAAAGGACACCGCTAAACCACACGCTGCCTAGCAATAGATATACGCTAACTTTCCTGACAAAACCGATCGCCATAGACTGCCTCCGACTAATGATTACCAATAGCAATGATTGTAGACGTTCGCCACTTGTTGTTCAACAGCTTTTTGATGCCCGACGAGGCGAAATGGTTGCGCAAGTTTCTGCTGAACAAACAATTTTAGATAACTCGCAGATAATGATAAATAGTGGTTCTATTTAATGATTAAACTTGTTAAAATACATTGGGCGGCCGCGTCGTCCGGTGTCCACCGCACTTGATCCGATTTCATCCGATCGACACCGCTACAATTGTGAAATGAACCGAATTCCGGAAAAGGTAAAGGATATTGTTGAGGTACGCACTCATGTCGGCCTCACTAATTTCGCGGCTGACCCGCTGCGGACTCTTTCCGGCTACCATTTTACCGACGTTACGGCCGACCTGATGAGCAAGTGGCTCACGCGTGTGCTGGCGGTTAGCTCCAGTCACGGTGTTTCGCTAGCACTGGCAGGCTTTCGCGGCGTCGGCAAGAGCCATTTCCTTGCCGCTTTCGGCACGATACTTTCGCACCCGGAACTGCGTTCAAGGGTATCGGACCCGCTGGTCTCGTCGACTGCACATTCGGTCGCTCGGAAGAGTTTTCCCGTCGCGTATGTCCGCCGCGGCCTGCAGAGATCACTTTTCCTCGAATTGAAGGACGCACTGGCGCCGATCATCGGCTGTGACCCCGAATCGTTAAGCGAATCGCTGAGCGACCTTTTGATGCGGGCCCGGCAGAGCACCGGCGACGATCCGCTAATATTGCTGATCGATACCGCACTTGAGAGGTCGGCACGCGTATCTCGGGACGACGGTGTCGTTTTGTCAGATATTGCCGAGGCGGCCAAAACGCTCGGGATATTTGTCGGCATCGCTCTGGATGATGATATATCGGGTGCCGACGGCCCAAATTCGGCGATCTCCGGTTCATATTCGATCGACTATCTCGATCAGGAACACCTTTACAAGATCGTCGACACGCACATTTTCCCCAAGCAGAACCGCATGCATTCGGTCCTGCACGATATCTACGATCATTACCGCCGAGCGGTGCCGAGCTTTCGCTGGAGCGAAGAGCGGTTTTCTTCGCTTTACCCGCTGCACCCGTCGATCATGGAGATCGCTCCGTTCGTGCGGCTCTATATGCAGGATTTTGCCCTGCTGAGTTTTGCGTCCGAAGCCGGGTCGCGGATACTCGGGCGTCCCGCCAATTCGCTGATCGCGCCTGACGAGGTTTTTGACAAGGTCGAAAAGCCTCTGCGTGATGTCGAGGCGCTAAAAGGTGCATTCGAGACCTTTGACCGGATCAACACCGAGGTGGTGGCGCAGATCCCGGTCGTCAAACGCCTTCAGGCCAAGCTCATCCTCAAGGGCCTGTTTCTATTTTCGCTGAATGACGAGGGAGCGTCCGCGTCCGAGATCGGCGCGTCGATGCTGATCTACGACGAGAATGACCCGACCGGGAACGTCCGGCAGATCGAATCGGTCCTGACGTCATTCCACACGGCGTTTCCGGACCAGGTTCGCGTGCAGGAATCGCCTGTCGGGCCGCGATTTAGCCTAAAACTCGACGGTAAGGACGATTTTAACCAGGAGCTTGCCCGACTTGCGTCTCTCGTGCCGCCGGCCGTCGCGTCTGAGATATTTAAGCGCACGATCGACGAGCGATTTACCGATTGTTCGCTGGCCGAAACGGCAGGCTTTCCCGGACGATGGGCCTCGCAATGTGCGATCACGTGGAGAGGCGGACTTCGTCGCGGCCAGATCGTATGGGATTCGGGAGAAGTTTCGTTCAGCCCGAACGCGGCGGACGCGATCGACTGGACGGCAGTCATCCGGATCGGAGCCGAAGATCGGGCGATGCCGTCTCCGGCCGACACGTCGATGGTCGTTTGGAAGCCGGCCGATCTTACGGACGGCGAGTCGGACACGCTTCGGCGGTTCCACGTTTTGCAGTCAGACACGCAGTTTCGTGCCGAGTTTCAGGATCACCTTTCCGCGGCGGCCCAGGTCCATGCTTTTGCGGTCGAGAAGATATTTCAACGGGTTTTCCTGAATGACGGCACTCTGCTGATCGAGGGTTTCGAATACAACTTCACCGAAGAAGCGCGAAACGCTCAGAGCCTCGCACAGATATTCACGATAATGCTGGAATCCCTTTTCGAAGGGAAGTTCCCGCTGCATCCTTACTTTGCGTCGGTCATCAAGTTCAAGGACGTGACCGCACTCGTCACCGAATTCTTTGGCGGAGCACGCCCGCGGACCGACGAGGTGCAGACACTGGCCGGGCTTTACTGCCAGCCGATCGGCACAGTCTCTAACGCTGACGGCGTGTATATACCGGCCGACGCGGACGAATTGCGGGCAAATGAACTCGTCCAACTGGCGTTCGAATCGATCGACGCGGCCCGCGGTGAGGTGACGCCGCTCGAACGCATCTTCGGCCGTCTTGGAGCACCGCCTTACGGGTTGGTCCGCGAGGCCGCGTACCTTCTGCTCTCGGCAATGGTCGCCGCTCGTCTCCTCGAATTTGTTACGTCAAACGGTGACCGAATCAGTTACCGGTCGCTCGACCTTAAGCTGATCTGGGACGACATTATCGGCGTTTCGCCGCCGACCGAGTCGGTTTACTCGAATGAACGCCTGCTTTTCTGGGGCTCGCTGCTGACAGGCTCGTCATTCACATCGCTTAAAACGACCGAAGACCGGTTGGCGATCATGGAGGCCCTGACAATGTGGGCCGACGAGTGGAAGGCAAAGGACGTCGCGGCCCGCTTTGACGCCCTTCGCGATGACCAGTTGAATACTAGAAACTGGCGGTTGGCGTCAATGTCGACGAGGGCATTCAAGTCGGTCGCCGACGCGATCGGTGCGGTCGGCATCGGTGCGATCAAAGTCGAAACCTGTCTCCAGCTTATCGCCGAGGCGTTTTCCGACTCCGAGACCGAGTATGCCAGGCACGCCCAGGACCTCGAGGCACTTGTTCAGTTCATCGAGGGCGTCGCGTTACGCACTGAGGCGATCTCGTGGATCTCGATGTGTGAGGTGACCGGCGATCAAACGATCGATCAAACGCGGCTGGAACTTTACCGGGCCTTTGACACCGGCCTCAATAATGCGACACCGGGGTCGATCGTCGAGTTGAATAATAAGTGGACCCGGTTTCGAAAGATGTATTCCGAATATTTCATCGATCGTCACGATATGACGGTCGTTTCGCCTTATCTGCGCGAGAAATTGGCGGAAATAATGAAGACCGACCTTTGGTGGGAGTTTGAGAACCTTTCGGACATCGATGGATTTGACGGCAGCTATCGCCGATCGACCAAGCAGATACTCGGCAAGATCCGTCGGCTCGACTGCCGCTACGACACGTCAAAACTATTTGCCAAACAGCCTTTCTGCGGCTGTCCATACACGCTCCGAGATGCCGGTGACGTCGAGGCATTGCCCGAGGCTCTCTGGCGCGTCGTAAATCAGGGACTGTCGTCCTATCGCGAGACGCTCCGTGCCAACGAGGGAACGATCAGGTCGATCCTGGAACCGCACGTCAAAGCAGAGCGTTCGGGGATGTCGAAGCAGGCGTTTACCGATCTGCTCGCGTATCTCGCGACCGAAAAGGACTTTCGGCGCCTCTCGGACCCCGAGATCCAGCTTATCCGCCGGGCCTTCGCCCAGATGAACGGAAAGGAAACTGCGGCACCGTCCGGCCGTCCGGCACCGGATACAGATCAGTATTTGGTCAACTCGGCAGAATTGCCCGATTTTGCCGACGCCGTCGATGAATTGAACGCAATGCTAGAGTCGATGCCGCAATAATCACCTCACGTCCGTCGCCGGGATTTCATTCGCCGGGATAAATTCACTATAGTTAGGTTTATGTTGACCGTATCGATCATCGGGCCCGGACGCGTAGGCGGAGCATTGGCCCTCGCCCTTCCGCGGGACCAATATTCGATCGAGCGGTTTGTCGGAACCGACGGCGGTACGATGCCGGCCGTCCTGTGCGAATCTTTCCCCGCGACTCCGTTTGTCGAAATATCAAAAGCCGGGGAAATAACGTCGGACATCATTCTGATCACCGTCCCGGACAGTTCGATCGCTGAGGTGGCCGGGCAGATCAGCCGCAACATCGGCACGCCTACGGTCGCCTTGCATACAAGCGGAGCATTGACATCAGACGTGCTCGTCCCCTTAAAAGAGTCAGGATCGAGTATCGGATCGGTCCATCCGTTGGTCTCGATCAGCAACCCTGAATTGGGCCCGGAGCGTATGTCGGGTGCATACTTTTGCGTTGAGGGTGACGCTGCGGCCGTCGCCGCTGCCGAGAACATCGTCAAAGGTGTCGGCGGCGTACCTATTGACATCGATACCGCAAATAAGCCGCTCTATCACGCGTCGGCCGTCATGGCCTGCGGCCATTTTGTCGCCCTCTTTGATACCGCGGCCGAGCTTATGGCCAAAGCGGCCGGTGATCGTGAAAAAGCCGTCTCCATCCTGCTTCCGCTGGTCGACAGCACCCTGGCGAACCTTCGTGAACAATCGGCGTCTGAGGCGCTGACCGGAACCTTTGCGCGGACGGACATCGTTACCTTCGGATCGCACCTCGAAGCCCTTCGACGCGTCGGCGACCGAAATGCCGTCGAAATCTACCTCGACCTCGGGCTGCGGTCGCTCGAACTTGCGCTTGAAAACGGAGCTGACCCCGAAAAGGCTGCCGAGATACGCCGCCAAATTTTTCTGGCAAAACAAATGTCCGAATGATAGTATTTTTCATACAGACGTCATCGATAAATGCCGAAAACGAAATATAGATTTGAAACTGAGAGGTCGATCTTTCTCGAGCATATTCAGCGGGCCGGGCTTCGTAAAACATCACAGCGCGACCTGATAATGGAGACCTTTCTCAGTACCGAAGAACATTTGACGATCGAGGATCTCCATCGGCTGGTCCAGCGGCGCGACCCGACGATCGGCCATACGACCGTCTATCGAACATTAAAGCTGCTCACCGAGGCCGGCCTGGCCCGCGAAGTGCGGTTCGGCGACAACAAGACTTACTTTGAACATCATCATGACCACGACCATCACGATCATATGATCTGTACGGCGTGCGGCCGCGTGCTCGAGTTCTTTTCGGAAGCGATCGAAAATCTACAGGACGAAATGGCGAAGGAATTCGGCTTCCTGCCGACGCATCACAGCCTCAGAATGTGGGGTTTATGCAGCGATTGCCAGCGTTCGGCCGAGTCAAACGTTTCCGTACCGTCCGGAGCCCAACCAAGGGTGCGTGTGAGATCCGCGATCGACAAATAAATCAGTTTGGATGAGCGAGGTTGAGATCAAATTTTCGCGCGAGGGGATCGAAGGCATTTCGCCGGTCGGTTCGACGCTTTTGAGCGTAATGCGCCGCTTCGGAATTAGGCAGACAAGCGAATGCGACGTCGAACTTGGCGAACACCACTGTCTGGTAACCGTAACAAACGGCGAGGCGGTATTATCGCCCGCGGGTACTGTCGAAGAGGAACATTTCAGTAAGCATAAGCGTAGAGCAGGTGAGCGGCTGGCCTGTCAGGCAATAGTCGCAAAACCGGGAGAAATAACGATTATGACTGCGGAAAAAGAAAAAACGAAGAAAGCTCCGGCGGCCGAGGACCGGATAGTTGATGAGTTTGCGGAACTGCCGCTCGAGGAAAAGCTTGCAAAGCTGGTCAAGATGGAGGCCGTCGCCCTGAGCGAGACCATCTCGTTCGTTCTCGATTCGCCGTTCAAGGTCTTTGAGAAGATCGGCGACATGATGGCCGAAGTCGGGATGAAAAAGGACACCGCACCAAAGGCCGGTGCCGCGGGCAGCGAGAAAGCGACAGAGCCGTCAGAAACGGCCGGCGGCGAAACTAAAGCCAAAAA